>NZ_JADMKU010000009.1 GCF_018219815.1 Thalassovita aquimarina | reverse complement strand
ACCTTCAGCCCCAGCTGCGCGGCCCGGATCGCGGCAACATACCCACCGGGACCAGCCCCGATCACGACGACATCAAATGCTTTGGACACAGTCAGCCCTCCGATTCCAAAATTAGTTTGATATTAAACTATTCCGGAATCGACATCAACGAGTACCGCGCGCTTCTGCGCGCTTTCACAGGCCAAACAGAGATAAGCCACTGGAATACAGTGGTTTAAAATTCCGGTAACCGCACAGGTTCAGCCGTTTTGCAATTGCCGGACCTTGCTGCCATAACCGCCCGCGGCCAGGAATTCGGTTTCATGCGCCGTGTCGTGACGGTGCAGCGCCTGATTCCGGTACGGGAAGCGGCCGAATTCACGGATCACATCGCGATGCGCCTTGGCATGGATAAGGTTCGCTGCCCCGGTTTCCGGCATCCGTTCGCACATCAGCCGCACGCATCGTTCCTGATCGCACAGGTTTTCCGAGTGCATCAGCGGCATGTAGAAAAACTGCCGCGCCGGTTCGTCGATCTTCATGTCCCACTTGTGATCGATCGCGTTCTTCGCTGCCGCCATCGCGGCGGCATCGCTGGCAAAGGCCTCGGCCTGACCACGAAACATATTACGCGGGAACTGATCCATCAGGATGATGTAGGCCAGCGCGCCGGAAGGATAGGTCAGCCACAGCGAATAGGCGCCGTCGCAGGCCGCTTTCCAAGCCGCCCCGAACCGATCCCGGATCGTGTTATCGATCTTCTCGTCGGTCGCATACCACCCGGACGGCCCAACTTCGTCCAGCCAGAAAGACAATACTTCCTCTGCTCTCACCATTGGCTGCCTCCTAACGCCTTTGGCAAACACTTACATGAAAATGTTACAGTCAGATTCAGACAGAATAACAGTAAATAATTGCAACAATCACGTAGTATTAGCTCGCGCTGCCCTCTTCTTCATCATCGCTAGCGCTATCAATGGCGTATTCCCGCGCAAACTCCACCGCGACCGAGGTCGCGGACTGCATGACGGGGGTATAGGCCGTCGTGTCTTCGGACGGAATCGCCGGCCGTTGCGTCATCCTGTAACCCGCGTACAGCGCCACCGCGACCAGCAGGATGGCGATGATCGCGAAATAACCCTGCGGCCCAACCGCGCCCATGACGTAACCGGTGATCAGCGGCCCCGAAATCGCCCCCACCCCGTTGATGAAGACCAACCCGCCCGAGGCCGCGGCCATGTCATCGGCATCCAGGAAATCGTTGGTATAGGCCACCAACAGCGAATAGAGCGGATTCGAGGCGCCGCCGATCACGAAGGCAGATACCAGCAGCAGAGTGAAATTGCCGCCCAGCATCATTCCCAGCACCCCGCCGGCGCCGCCGATCGCCGCGACGATGCCGATCAGCAAGCGCCGGTCCATCCGGTCCGACATCAGCCCCAGCGGATATTGAAGCAACACGGCGCCGACATAGAAGGTCGCCACGAAGGTGGAAATCTCGCCCAGGCTCAGCCCGGCCTCGGTGCCGTAAACCGCCGCCATGCCGAATTGCGCGGCAAACACCCCGCCCATCAGGAACATGCCGACGCAGCCCAAGGGAGAAATGTCCATCAGTTGCTTCAGGCTCATCGGGGCGGTGGTGTCGAAGGCGGGTGTCGGATTGACTGACAACAGGATCGGCGCGAAGGAAATCGAAACCAATACCGACGGGATCACGAACAGCACGAAACCCGACGGATCGGCGGTCAGCAACAGCGCCTGAGCCGTGATGATGCCGATCATCTGCACGATCATGTAGAGCGACAGCGCCTTGCCCCGGTTTTCATTGGTCGCGGCATTGTTGAGCCAGCTTTCCGCGGTGACATACACGCCGGAAAAACAGAACCCGATCAATACCCGCCCGACGGTCCAGATCCACGGGTCGGCAAAGGTCGGGTACAGGATCAGCACAGCGGAGATCAGCGAGGCCAGCGCCGCGAAGACCCGCACATGGCCGACCCGCCGGATCATTTCCGGCGCCATCCGCGATCCGCCCAGGAAGCCGACGAAATAGGCCGACATCACGATCGACATCTCGAAGGTGGAAAACCCTTCGATCTGACCGCGCACGCCAAGCAGCGTGCCCTGAAGGCCGTTGCCGACCATCAGCAGCATCAATCCCAAAAACAGGGGCCAGGCGCTGGACAGAATCTGAATCATATCACCCTCACGAAAACAGACCCGAGGCTTATCTGCAACTTAACCTTCGGATGTATCGTGAAAACGACAAAGACTTGTCGGAAAGCGCCAATCAGGCGGGGCCGTTTTCCGGGATCAGCAGCGAAGCGTCGCCATAGGAAAAGAAACGATATCCCTCACTTACCGCGTGGTCATAGATCCGCTTGATCCGTTCCTGCCCGATCAGCGCCGACACCAGCATCATCAGGGTCGATTTGGGCAGGTGGAAATTGGTCATCAGCGCGTCGGCCACGTGGAATTCGAAACCGGGATAAATGAAAATGTCGGTTTCGCCGCGCCAGGGTTCGATCTGGCCTGACCGCGCGGCGCTTTCGATCAGCCTGAGCGCGGTGGTACCCACAGGGATCACCCGGCCGCCCGCCGCCTTGGTCGCGGCAATCTCGGCGGCGGCCCGTTCCGACACCTCGCCCCATTCGGCGTGCATCTTGTGGGTGGTCACATCCTCGACCTTGACCGGCAGGAAGGTCCCCGCCCCCACATGCAGCGTGACATGGGTGAAATCCACACCCCTGTCGCGCAGCGCCTGCAGCAGCGGTTCGTCGAAATGCAGCGATGCGGTGGGCGCGGCCACCGCGCCCAGGTTGGCGGCCCAGACCGTTTGATAATCCTGCTTGTCCTGATCGTCGGCGGCGCGCTTGGCCGCGATATAGGGCGGCAGCGGCATCGCGCCCGCCTCGGCCAGCGCGGCGTCGAAATCGTCGCCGGTCAGGTTGAAACGCAGTAGGCCCTGGCCTTCTTCCTTGGCCTCCAGCCGCGCCGACAGGGCGTCGGAAAACACGATCTCCTCGCCCTCGCGGATCTTCTTCAGCGGTTTCAGCAGCGCCGCCCAGGTGCCGTCGGCGCGCGGTTCCAGCAGGGTCGCTTCCATCCGGGCACGGGTTTCGCCCTCGGGGCCCATGCGCACCCGTTCGCCGGACAGCCGCGCCGGGATCACCTTGGTGTCGTTCAGCACCAGCCGGTCACCGGGGCGCAGCCAGCCCGGCAGGTCGAAGACATGGGCGTCGGTGATCGCGTCACCCTGGGCCACCAGAAGGCGGGCCGAGGAGCGCGGCTTTGCGGGCCGGGTGGCAATCAGGTGCTCCGGCAGTTCGAAATCGAAATCGCTGAGTTTCATTGGCTGACCTTTGGCGATGGGCGGCGGAATATCTCGCGGAACATGCCGGGTGTAAAGATCGACAATGGATTGACCTGAACCGAGGGTTTGTCAGGGCTGCCGCGCAGCGTGTAATTGAACCCGATCAGCCCCTCGCCCTTGCGGGTCAGGATCGAACCGATCGCGTTGAGCGCATAGATCGGCGAAAGCACCCCCTGAAAATCCATCCGGTTCTTCTTGAGGTCGAAGATTCCGTCCATCGACAATCCCATCGAGGCACCGACCGCGCTGCTTTTGCTCAGGATCACCTGATCCGGGGTGACGCGGAATTGCGCTTCGACCTCGCCGAACAGGATACCGGCGCCGCCCATCTGTTCCAGCAATCCCACCACGCTGATCGCGTGCAGCAAGGCGGCCAGCGCGGGCACCTCGCGGATGCGGATGTTTTCGATCTTCAGCCGGCCGTCATAGTTCCCTTCTTCCGCCACCGGGACCAGCCGCAGCGCAAGCGTGCCCTTGTGGCCCTTGTTCAGCAGCCCCGCCGCCGCGACGGCGGCCCCGGCATCGCTGGCGCTGAGGTCGAAACCGCTGCGCCCGCCGACCGGGAAGGCCCGACCGGTCACCGGTGCCTTGCCATTGATCCGCCCTGCGAAGGTGCCGGAGAAACCGCCCTCGGTGGTGAAATCGCCCCGGACACCGGTGAGAGCGATGGATTTGGTCACCTGCACCCGGTCCAGCGCAGCGCTGATCGGGCTTCCGCCCGAACCGCCGCCGCTGCTGGCGGTAACCGGCCTCTTGGTCAGGTCGATCGAGCCGCCGTTCACCTCGACCGCCGGCGCCATTCCCTTGCCGCGCCCGACCAAGGCCAGCGGCGCGTTCAGCCACGCGCCCGCAACCACCTGGTCCAGTTGCAGCCGGTCCAGCGTTCCCGCCTCGGTCAGGCTAAGCGTCCCGGCCGCGATCAGTCCGGGCGCCTGCAGCGACATCCGGTCAACGCTCAGCGGTTTCGACAGCAACCCGCCGACTTCGAAACTGCCGCCGGTGTCTTGCGCCAGGGCCCAGCCGAGTTCGGGCACCCTCAGCCCGATCCCCTTCAGGTCGCTCGACAGGGTGAACCGCGCAGGTTCGCCCTTTCGCAGGTCAAGTTCGAATACCCCGTCGCCGCGCCCCGACAGGGTATTTCGCGGCAGGGCAATGGAAAATTCGTCCAGAAACGCGCTCGACAGCTCGGCCACCCCATAGACGCGCGACCGGCCCTTGTCCTCCGGGCGCAGATCGTCTTCGAATACCGCGTCGAACGGCACCTGCCCGATCCGGCCTTTGCCGGAAATCGTCAGCAGGTCGTTTTGCGCCGACAGGTCCAACCGCGCCGCCCGCAGTTCCCTGCCCGGCACGATCTTGTCGCTGCGCAGGTTGCGCAGATCGGCGGTAATGTCGAAATTGACCTCTTCCGGCTTCAGTTTCTTTTTCAGCAACAGCTCCAGCGTCCCGTGCGCCTCGGCGCGACCATCGGCCAGGTCGACTGGGCGCTCCGCCTTCGTCATCAGGTGCAGCGGCTTGCTGTCCAACAGCGACAGCGCCGCAGTCACGGTGCTGGACGTGTCCAACACGATCCGTGCAGGGGTCGGCCGGATCGTGGTGTCGGGAATTATGATGGAACTGCCTGCGATATCGATCATACCGCCCTGCGCGGCGCGGATATGCCCCCGGTCGGCAGAGGCGGTGAACCTATTGCCACGGATCTCGGCATGACCCGATCCGCCTTCGATCGGGGGCATGTGGCGGGAAAACCGGACCTTGGCATCATCGAATTCGAACCCGGCATAAAGATCGTGCGGCTGGTTCGGCAGCTTGCGATAGGCCAGTTGCCCGCGCGACAGGGTAGCGCCGAGGATGTTTTCCGCCACCCAGGTCCGCGTCTTGGTCTTCAGGCTGTCGGGCCAGAGCTTCAGCACCACGTCGGGATCGAGCTTTGATGCTTGCCCCAGCACCGCCATTCGCCAGCCGTCGGGTTCCGCCGCCGCCTCGCCGCTCAGCACGACAACCTGACCCTGCTCCTCCAGCATCAATTCGCCCATGTGCAGCACGAAGGGATTCAGCTCCATCCGGAAACTCATCTGCGCCGCGTCCAACGACAGGGGCGCGTCCAGCAGGTCGTCGGGATTCGCCGACAGCCCGGTCAGGGTGAACTGACCCAGAAATTCCTCGGGCATGCCGGTTTCCAGCCCCTGCAGGATTGCCTTGCCCTCGGCGCGCGCGGTGATCCATTCGCTGGCGATCGACACCTCGTCGAACACCAATGTCTGGGCATCGGGAAAATAGGTGAAATAGGTTCGCGCCGTGTTGAACGGGATGGGGCGGGTCTGATCGGTGGGCTGGATCACCCCGTCCGCGATCTGGACCGTGCCGCTTATTTCACCGAACCCGGTTTCGTTCACAGACCCACGCAGCGCACCCGAAATCGGCGCCCGCACCACGTCGAGCCAGGCCACCGCCGCGCTCTGCACCGCGATGTCCTGCGCCGGCATGTCCTCGAAGATCATGCCGAAATGCGCCTCGGGCATCCCAATCGTGCTTTCGAAATTCAGTTCGACCGTGGTGGCGTAGTCGAGCCCCGATAACAGCGCCAGATCGCCGCCGATGCGCAGGTCGTCGCCCTCGCGGGTCAACCGCAGCCGGCCGCCGTCGATGGTCCAGGCCCGGCCCGAACGCAGGTCTTCGTAACGCACGATCAGCGCGTCGGCGTCGATCCGGGTCAGGTTGCGCAACTGCGGGCTCAGCAGCAGCGCATCGAGCCCCGCTTTGAGTTCCTGTATGCTGGCGGCCTGTTCCACCTGCGGCAGCGTCGACCCGAAGGACAGGTCAAAAGACCCGTCCTTGCGCCGCGTGACGTGGATCGCCCCGCCCGACAGCCGCACCCGGCCCAGCTGCGCATCGCCCTTCAGCAACGGCTTCAGCGCCAACCCGGTTTCCAGATCCGACATCGCCAGAATCACCGGGCCGTCGGGTTGCGATATTTCCACGTCGCGCAGCTGTACCCTGGGTCGTCCATTGGCGGTGATCACGACGCTGAGCGCGCCGAAGCTCACATCCATGTCGGGTAAAAGTTGCGCCAGCCGCGCCTCGATCCGGTTGTGCAGCCAGGCGGGCGCCTGGATCGGGCGACCGATGGAGGAATAGATCAGCCAGGTGAGCAGCAACAGAACAGCAACGATTCCGCCACCGCTCCAAAGGGCGATCCGGCCGGCACGGCTGATTGGCCGCTTTTGCTGTTGATTGTCGTGCTTGGGGGGCATGCCCCGGTCTCCTGCTGCCCGGCCCGTCGGTGCGCGGTCTTTATTCTTGCGTCCGTAACGCTATACCTACCGCACAGAATAATCCA
Source organism: Thalassovita aquimarina (assembly GCF_018219815.1). Lineage (GTDB taxonomy): Bacteria > Pseudomonadota > Alphaproteobacteria > Rhodobacterales > Rhodobacteraceae > Thalassobius > Thalassobius aquimarinus. The sequence continues at coordinate 153,658 of NZ_JADMKU010000009.1, read as the reverse complement.
CCGAATGAGGACATGCCGTGACCGATCGTCAAACCGCCCCCGATTTCACCCTGCCGCAGGATGGCGGCGATCCCGTAACCCTGTCGGCGCTGCGCCCGTCACCGGTGGTGCTGTTCTTCTATCCGCGCGACAACACGTCGGGATGCACCAAGGAGGCCAAGGCCTTTACCGCGCTGCAGGCGGACTTCGAAGCCGCGGGCGCCAAGGTGTTCGGCATATCCAAGGATGACATCGCGGCGCATGGGAAATTCCGCGCCAAGCAGGAGCTGGGCATCCCGCTTCTGTCCGACGCCGAGGGCACGACCTGCGAAGATTACGGCGTCTGGAAGGAAAAGTCCATGTACGGCAAGATGTTCTGGGGCATTGTTCGTTCGACCTTCCTGATCGACGGCGACGGCAATATCGCGCGCGAATGGCGCAAGGTGAAGGTTGACGGCCATGCCGAGGAAGTTCTGGACGCGGTGAAGGCACTGTGACCAAGACCCTGACCGAAATGGCGGTGGAGGTTCTGACCACCGCCGACGGGCGCGCGAAAACCGCGCTGTCGCATCGACACGCCGCCACCTGGTTTGCCGCGCGCGAGGCGGGCGAAACGATCCCGGTCGGCACCGCCAACCCGCCGCTGCGCCCGGCGCGGCCGGAAAAACCCGAACTTCTGGATCCGCGCGATGTTCCGCGCCGCCGCCCCGGCAGCCCGGCGGGCCGGATCGCCATCCTGCACGCGGTGGCGCATATCGAGCTGAACGCCGTGGACCTGCATTGGGACATCATCGCGCGGTTCGGGGATGTGCCGATGCCGCCAGGATTCTACGACGACTGGGTGAAATCGGCCGACGAGGAATCAAAGCACTTCAACCTGATCTGCGATTGCCTTGAAAACATGGGCAGTTTCTACGGCGCCCTGCCCGCCCATACCGGCATGTGGCGGGCCGCCGAAGACACCGCGGAGGACATCCTGGGCCGGCTGGCCGTGGTGCCGATGGTGCTGGAAGCGCGGGGACTGGACGTCACCCCGGGGATGATCGAGATCTTCGAGAAAGCCGGCGAAACCGACACCATCGAGGCTTTGAAGGTGATCTATGCCGAAGAGGTCGGCCATGTCGCCTATGGGTCGAAATGGTTCCACTTCCTGTGCGGGCGCTTTGATAAGGACCCCAAGGATGTGTTCCACGAACTGGTGCGGAAATATTTCCACGGCGCGCTGAAACCGCCCTTCAACGAGGAAAAGCGCGCCGACGCCGGATTGCCGCCCGATTTCTACTGGCCGCTGGCTGACCAAACGCCAGCGAAGGGGCGCTAATCCCTTCCCCAATAGGCGAGATTTCGCCTGTTGGGCGATTTTTGACCGCCCTGCGCGACGCGCCCCGCTAATTTGGTTGCCCACAGGTCAGGCTTTGGTAAACATTCGCCACAGCAGATATGCCGGCAGAGCATGTTGCTGCAATTGGGGATGGACAACAGAAGGACGGACGGGTGAAAACACGTCTCAAGGCACGTATCGACGCCATGCTGGAACCCTGGTTCCCCGAGCGGCGGCTGTTCCTGAAATCCGACAGCGAAACGCGTTTCATTCGCCTGCATCCCTCGACGCAGCTTTTCGCATTCGCGGGCGGCGCCGCCGTAGTGGCCTGGGCGATCGTGGCAACCGCCATCCTGCTCATGGACAGCATCGGGTCGGGCAATTTCCGCGAACAGGCCAAGCGCGATCAGCACACTTATGAAACCCGATTGAACCTGCTGGCCAGCGAACGCGACACCCGCGCCGACGAAGCGCAGGCCGCTCAGGCCCGGTTCAACCTGGCGCTGGACCAGATTTCGGACATGCAGACCGAGCTTCTGGCCTCGGAAACCGCGCGACGCGAACTGGAAACCGGGATCGAGGTGATCCAGGCAAACCTGCGCAAGACGATGAAACAGCGTGACGCGGCACGGCGCGAACTGGCTGTGCTGCAGGCCGAAAACGCCGAAGCCCACGAAGGCACCGGGCTTGCCGACGCCGGCGGAACCGTCAGCGAAACCGTCGATTTCCTTGTCGGGGCGCTGTCCGACACCGCCGCCGAGCGCGACAAGATCCTGGCCGATGCGCAGCAAGCGCTGAACACCGCCGACGAGCTTGAATTCGAAATCAAGCTGATGCGCGATCAGAACGAACAGATTTTCAGCCAGATCGAGGACGCGATGACCATTTCGGTCGAACCGCTGGACAAGATGTTCCGCGCCGCCGGGCTGAATACCGAAAGCCTGATCAGCCAGGTGCGCAAGACCTATTCGGGACAGGGCGGTCCGATGACACCGCTGTCCTTCTCGACCCGGGGCGAGGATCCCAGCGACGACGAATTGCGCGCCAACCGCATCCTGAACCAGCTTGATGCGCTGAACCTCTACCGCATCGCCGCCACAAAGGCGCCGTTCGCCAAGCCGGTGCACACCGCCGTGCGCTATACCAGCGGCTTCGGTTATCGCCGCGATCCCAAGACCGGCGGCCGCCGGCTGCACAAGGGATCGGATTTCGCCGGTCCCACCGGGACGCCGATCTTTGCCACCGCCGACGGCGTGGTGATCCATGCCGGCTGGGGCAGCGGCTATGGCCGGCTGATCAAGATCAAACATGCATTCGGGATCGAAACCCGTTATGCCCATCTGTCAAAAATTCGCGTGAAGGTCGGTCAAAGGGTCTCGCGCGGGGAACGTATCGGTGATATGGGAAACTCTGGACGTTCCACCGGCACCCATCTGCATTATGAGGTGCGCTCCGGCGGCAAGGCCGTCAATCCGATGATCTATATCAAGGCTGCAAACGATGTTTTCTAAAAGCAAAATCAACGAACCCGGTCCCAAGACCGCAGACGCTGCAAAACCCGCAGCCCCTGAAACACCCGCGGCGCCCAAGGGCGATTACAAGGCCCCCCCGGCCAAGGCCAAGCCGCCGGCATCGGTTCTGTCCTCGGACCTGCACATCACCGGCAACCTGAAGACCACCGGTGACATCCAGGTCGAAGGCACCGTCGAAGGCGACATCCGCGCCCACCTGCTGACCGTCGGCGAAACCGCCACCATCAAGGGCGAAATCGTCGCCGATGACGTGGTGATCAACGGCCGCATCGTCGGCCGCGTGCGCGGGCTGAAGGTCCGCCTGACCTCGACCGCACGGGTCGAAGGCGACATCATCCACAAGACCATCGCGATCGAATCCGGCGCCCATTTCGAAGGCTCGGTGCAACGCCAGGACGATCCGCTGACCAGCGGCAAGGGCGGCGCCAAGCCTGCCGCTGCCGGCCCGGCCCCGAAGGCCGAAGGCTGAACTTTCGCCCAGGTCTAGAATTGGAAAGGCGCCCCACGGGGCGCTTTTTTATTGAGCGTGGAAGATCGGGACGGCGGTTCAGACCTCCTCAACGACATCTGCCGAAACACGTTATATCGGTCTTCTATTCGCCCAAGCCTCAGGCGTCATTGCAGCGCAAAACCTTCAGGCCGAAACCGTACCTTTGCCTCGGGGCCACGTGGTTCAAGCTCGTAAAGCAACGGTCGCGCGGCCAAATAGGCGCGCCATGTTTTTTCGGGATAGGTGCTGATCTTTATGCCATGTGCTTTATGCATCTTAGGCCCGAGTTCCGCGACACGCATGCCCTGACCGTTCATGCTGTGCTGGGCAATCATGCTTCGGATTTTCACGTCAAACGCCGAGCAACCGCCTTCCGTCGTCTCCATGGAATCAAAATCATTTCGATTGGTTAGAGGAATGAATTTAGTGCACGCCAGCCGAAATCTCTCCGGCGTTTTTTCAGTGCCAAGTCCAAGCACATGCAATCCACGCTCGAGCATGCGTTGCCCCAAATGCGTGAAGTCGCCGTCTGACGTAGCAATCACGAAAGTTCCGACGCCACCTTCGAGAGCAAGTTCCATCGCATCTATACTCAACAGAAAATCTGCCGCGTTCTTGCCCGTGCCGGCATGCATCAATCGATAACCGGGCTTGTTGAGCCAATCTGATCGTTGGTTCAAATCGGCATAGACACGTGCGATGCTCACTTGGCCCAACTGACATGCTTCAAAAAGAACCTGATCGGAATGCTGCGCTCTTATGTTGTCGCCATCGACGAAAACTGCAATGCGTCTAGAAGACATGCTCCCGCTCCAAAACAACTCGAAATTACCAATTCAACAATCAACACTCTGCAAAACTTTATTCGTTCAGAGAAGGTAAAAGCACCAGCCTTTACGAAAGCGTCTTTACGCACTTGGAAAGCTTTATGTTTTTCGCTTCGATAGGTAGCCGCCATTACACCGTCTGGATCAAGGCTGAAACGGAAGCCTTGGCCAACCGGCGAACTTTAACCAGTCGCTCACGCCTCCAGCTCGGCATCCCAGTAGAGGAAGTCAAGCCAGCTGTCGTGCAAATGGTTGGGCGGGAACTTCCGCCCCACATTGCGCAACTCGTCCGCCGTTGGGCGGCGCGGCGGCTTGCGCAGATGCATCCCCGCCCGGCACAGGCTTTTCGACCCTTTCTTCAGGTTGCAGGGCGAACAGGCCGCCACCACGTTTTCCCAAGAGGTGATGCCCCCCGCGGCGCGCGGCACCACGTGGTCGAAAGTCAGGTCCCCCCTGCCGCCGCAATACTGGCAGCGGAATTCGTCCCTCAGAAATAAATTAAAGCGCGTGAAGGCCACGCGCTTTTGGGGTTTGACGTAATCTTTCAGAACTACGACCGAGGGTATCTTGATCCGGGTGCTCGGGCTTCGGACCTCGAAATCGTACTCGGCGACGATATCAACCCGGTCGAGCCAGACCGCCTTGATCGCCTCCTGCCAGGGCCACAGCGATAGCGGATAATAGGACAGCGGCCGGTAATCCGCGTTCAACACAAGCGCCGGGTGATGTTTCAACACCCCCCTTTCCCTGACAAATTCGTGCCTGAAATCTCCGTCCATGGCGATCAAATGCTCCCTGCCCTGTCTGCCCAAACGTGGCACCAAGGCGGGACATCCCGCCCCAGCTATAACTCAACTATATATCCTGTGTCTTTTCGGGCAAGCCCCACGACATACAGTATCGTCTCCCAAAGACCTAACGCAGCTTGGTGACAGTAAGGTGACGCATATTTGCGCAAAATCCAGCCCACGCCGCCCGCAGCGACCGCGACACACCGATGCCGATGGGCGGTTCCCCCCAAACAGCCCCCGCTTCTTCTTTAAAAAACATCCTGGGGTGAATTGGCCCGCAGGGCCAAGAGGGGCAAAGCTCCTCCCTTACAGCCCGCGCCTCAAAGCCCCAGCTTGTCGCGCATGAAGGCCAGCGCAACCGACAACCCGTCCGGTGCGATGCCATGCGCGGTGCCCTTCATGATATGGGCATAGACTTCCCTGAACCCGGCCTCCTGCAGCGCCTCGGCCGCTTCGGGCAGCGACTGCACCGGCACCACGTCGTCCTGATCGCCATGCACCAGCAGTACCGGCGGCTTCGACACCGCCTCGTCCCCCAGCAGGTCCGGCGACATCAACCGGCCCGAAAACGCGACGATCCCGGCCACTTCGTCTTCGCGCCGGGGCGCCACGTGCAGCGACATCATGGTGCCCTGGGAAAACCCGAACAGAACCATCTGTTCCGGCAACAGATCCTCGTCGATCAGTACCGCGTCGAGAAACGCGTTTAGATCGTCGACCGCCTGCATCATGCCGCGTTCGGCCTCTTCCTCGGAAGACCCGTCGATCCAGGGGATCGGGAACCATTGGTATCCGAACGGCGCCCCGGCACAGTTTTCCGGCGCGTCGGGCGCGACGAACAGCGTGTCGGGCAGATGGTCACCCAACGGATCGGCCAGCCCCAGAAGGTCCGCCCCGTTGGCGCCATAGCCGTGCAGAAACACCACCACCGACCGAGTCACGCCCGATTTGGGCTCTTTCCGTCCTGCCTGCAAAACCCGTGTCATCTGATCCCTTCCCTGTCCTTTGCCACGTGGTAATAGGTCCAGAGCTGCCGCGCTGCAACCGCGCGCCACGGGCTCCAGCGTTCGGCCATTTGCCGCAGCACCCGTTCCTTCGGCCGTTCCTCCAATCCATAAAGGATGCGCGCCGCTTCCTGCAGTGCCAGGTCGCCCGGCGCAAACACATCGGCCCGGCCCAGCGAAAACATCGCATAGATCTCCGCGGTCCAGACGCCGATTCCGGTGACGGCGGTCAGCACCTCGATCACCTCGTCGTTCGGGGCCTGACGCAGCGCGTCGTAATCGATCCCCGCCTCGGCCAGCGCCAGAGCGTAACGCGCCTTCTGACGGCTCAGCCCCACCTCGCGCAATTGCTCCGTCGTATTGGCGGCGATCGCCTCGGCGCTCAGCAGCCCGGCATCTTCCAACCGCCCCCAGATCGCATTGGCCGACGCCACGCTGACCTGTTGCGACACGATGGCGCTCAGCAATTGCGCAAACCCGTCGGGATTGCGGCGCAGCGGCAGCGGCCCGGTGGCGGCATGGGCCTCGGCCATCTTCGGGTCGTTGGCGCAAAGCCAGTCCACCCCTTCGGCCACGCAGTCGGGGGTTTCGATGATACGCCCGGTCATAGCTGATCCATCCAGTTCAAAGCCTCTTTTACAGTCGCCACCCGGCAGCCCTCCGGCTGCGGTGGCCGGTCGATCATCAGCACTCGAACACCCAGTTCCCGCGACGCGAGGAGTTTTGCGTAAGCCACTGTTCCACCAGAATTTTTCGTAACGACAAAATCCACCCTCAGTTCCGCCAACAGCGCCCTTTCGTCGTCGAGACGATACGGCGGCCGCGCCACCCGGTAGCGCCCGTTCGGATAGGGAAACGGCTCTGCCGGCGGATCGACCACACGCAGGATCACGTCGCAATCCGAAAGCTGCGCAAAACGCTCCAGCGACTTGCGCCCGGTCGCCAGCAACACGCGCGCCCCGGCGGGGATATGCTTTGCCGCCTCGGATTCGTCGGCGACATGGGTCCAATCGTCGCCCGGCCCGGCCCGCCACGCGGGGCGCAGCAACTGGCAATAGGGCAGCCCCCTTTGCCGCGCCACTTGCGCCGTGCGATGGCTGATCTTTGCGGCGAAAGGATGGGTCGCATCCAGGATCGCGGAAATGTTGCCCTGCTCCAGAAACGTTTCGAATCCCGCGCGCCCGCCGAAGCCCCCGGTCCGGGTCGGGATCGCAAGCGGTTCCGGTGCCCGGGTTTCGCCCGCAAGCGACGCGATGGTATCCACGCCGCGTTCCGCCAGCCCCCGCGCCACCTGCCGCGCCTCAAAAGTGCCAGCCAGCAACAGCAGGGTCATGCCGCCCCCGCATGGGCCAGGATGGTGCCGGCGCGATCGATGACGACGATATCGGCCACAACGTTCTCGGGCAGCATCGTCCGCACCTGTTCCAGCGCCTTTTTCGCCACTACATCCGCCAACTTTTCACCCACGATTTCATAGGCTTGCAAGGCGGTATTGCAACCCTCCATCCGCGCATCTCCCAGCCAATCGGCCAGCAGACCGAAATCCACCTGGCTGCGCCCTGAATGCAGATCGCGCGCGCCCTGCGCCAGCTTGGTGATCTTGCCGATTCCACCGCCCACCGTGACCCGGCCGACCGGGTGTCGGGCGATATACTTCAACATCCCGCCGGCGAAATCGCCCATGTCGATCATCGCCGCTTCGGGCAATCCGTGCAGCCGCCGCACCACCTTTTCCGAGGTCGCGCCGGTGCAGCCGGCAAAGTGCGACAGCCCCTCGGCCCGCGCCACGTCGACCCCGCGATGGATCGAGGCGATCCAGGCCGCACAGGAAAACGGCCGCACGATGCCGGTGGTGCCAAGGATCGACAACCCGCCCTTGATCCCCAGCCGCGGGTTCCATGTCTTCTGTGCGATCTCCGCGCCGCCGGGCACCGACACGGTGATACGCACATCCGGCCCCTGCCCCAGTCGCTTTGCCATTTCCTCGACCGTTTGCCGCATCATCTGGCGCGGCACCGGATTGATTGCCGGTTCGCCCGGCGGGATCGGCAGGCCGGGCTTGGTCACCGTGCCGACGCCGTCACCGGCGGCGAATTCCACCCCGCCGCCCGAGGCGTCAACCCGCACCCGGATCAGCGCGCCATGGGTCACGTCGGGATCGTCGCCGGCATCCTTGATGACGCCTGCCTCGGCCCAGTCACTTCCCTGACGGGCCTCGGCAATGGCGAATTCGGGCCTCTCGCCGCGTGGCAGGGTGATCCGCACCTTGTCGGGACGGGCTTCGCCCCACAGCATCATCAATGCCGCCCGCGTCGCGGCGGTGGCGCAGGCGCCCGTGGTCCAGCCACGGCGCAATTCGGTATCCGGTTTCCGGCTCATCGTCGCGACTATAGGCGCGCGGCAAAGCCGCGCCAATATGTCGTTTCCGGACTTCAACGCGCGCCGCAAGCGCGGCATAAGAAGTACATGACCGACTCGCTTTCCCTTCCTTCCGGCAACTGGCCGCAACTCGAACCCGGCTGGGTCTGGCTTTGCGGCGCGGGCCCGGGTGATCCGGGCCTCTTGACGCTGCACGCGATCAACGGGCTGCAGCAGGCCGACGTGGTTATCTATGACGCGCTGGTGCAAAAGGCGATCCTCGACTGGGCGCCACAGGCGGAACATATCTATGCCGGCAAGCGCGGTGGCAAACCGTCGGCGAAGCAGCGCGATATCTCGCTGCGGCTGGTGGAACTGGCGAAAGCGGGCAAGCGGGTGCTGCGGCTGAAGGGCGGCGATCCCTTCGTGTTCGGCCGTGGCGGCGAAGAGGCGCAGACGCTGATACAGCACGGCGTGCCGGTGCGGATCATCCCCGGTATCAGTGCCGGGATCGGCGGGCTGGCCTATGCCGGCATCCCGGTCACCCATCGCGACGTGAACCAGTCGGTCACCTTCGTCACCGGCCACGATCAGACCGGCGAAACGCCCACATCACTGAACTGGAAGGCGATCGCCGAGGGCGCGCAGGTGCTGGTGATCTACATGGGAATGAAACATGTCGAACGGATCGCCGGCGCGCTGCTCGACGCGGGCCGGCCGGCGGACGAACCCTGTGCCGTGGTTTCTTCGGCCACCACCGAGGACCAGCAGGTGCTCGAAACCACCCTTGGAAACATGGCGGCGGATATCGCCGAAAGCGGGCTGGAACCGCCCGCGATCCTGTGCGTCGGCCGTTCGGTCCTGATGCGGCAGGTGCTGGACTGGCAGGCGCTGATGCGGGGCGAAGCCCCGCGCAACCTCGACCCGCTGGGCCGTGGCCGCCCGGCCGAAACCTCGTGAACGGGCTGATACTTGCCGCGCCCTCCTCCGGGGCTGGCAAGACAACGGTGACGCTGGCGCTGCTGCGGCTGCTGGCGCGCGAAGGGATCACCGTGAGGGGCGCCAAGTCCGGCCCCGATTACATCGACCCGCGCTTTCACGAAGCCGCCTGCGGCGCGCCCTGCGTCAACCTTGATGCCTGGGCGATGTCGCCCGCGCGGATCAAGGCATTGGCCAGCGGCCCCGAAACGCTGGTGATCGAGGGCGCGATGGGCCTTTTCGACGGTGCACCGCCCGACGGCCAGGGCGCCGTGGCCGACCTGGCGCGGATCCTGGACCTGCCCGTCATCCTGGTCGTCGACGCCGGGCGCATGGCGCAATCCGTGGCCCCGCTGGTCGCCGGTTTCGCGGCCCACGATCCGCAAGTGCGCATCGCCGGGGTGATCCTGAACAATGTCGGCAGCGACCGGCACGAAACGATGCTGCGGCGCGCCCTGGCGCCGCTGAACCTGCCGGTGCTGGCAGCGCTGCGACGCGCCCCCAGACTGGCGCTGCCGTCACGTCACCTCGGGCTGGTGCAGGCAGAAGAACGCGGCGATCTCGACACCTTCCTCGACCGCGCTGCCGACGCGCTGGCCGATACGCTGGACCGCGAAATCCTGCTGGCGCTCTCCCGCCCGTTGCCCGCCGCACCGGATCAGCCGCGGCTGCCGCCCCCGGCGCAGGTGATCGCGGTCGCCCGCGACCGCGCCTTTGCCTTCTGCTACCCGCATCTGCTGGCCGATTGGCGGGCCCAGGGGGCCGAGCTGACATTCTTTTCGCCGCTGGCCGACGACCCGATACCGGCGGCCGACCTCATCTACCTTCCCGGCGGCTACCCCGAACTTCACGCCGGCCGCCTAGCCGCCAGCAGCACCTTCATTACAAGCCTGCGGAATGCCTCTCAGAATACTGAAATATTTGGAGAATGCGGCGGATACATGGTACTCGGGAAGGGCCTGACAGATGCGGAAGGCACGCGCCACCAGATGGCCGGACTGCTGCCGCTGGCAACCTCGTTCGCCAACCGGAAACTGCATCTGGGGTACCGCCACCTGACCCCGCTCGGCGGCCCCTTCCGAACGCGACTGACGGCGCATGAATTCCACTACGCCACCACGGTCGCGGCAGAGGGCCCGCCGCTTTTCGCTGCAACCGACGCGGCGGGCGCGAAGCTCCCCGACATGGGGCTGATCCTGGGCCGGGTCAGCGGCTCCTTCGCCCATGTCATCGACTGCGCGTTCTAATCCCTTGCCGGGGTCCTGAAATGCTCCGGGCCGCCGGGGCTTCCGCCCCGATTGTCCCCGTCACAATTCACGTCTTGCGCCTGCCCGAGCAAGGCACTAGCACTTCTCACATGACCCAAGCTGAATATGTCTCCGACGATCACCGCGCCAAGCGCAATGTTGTCATCCTGGTGCTGGCACAGGCCATCCTAGGCGCGCAGATGCCGATGATCTTCACCATCGGCGGGCTGGCAGGGCAGGCTCTGGCCTCGAACCTGTGCTTCGCCACGTTGCCGATTTCGCTGATCGTTCTGGGCAGCATGATGGCGGCGACGCCGGTGTCGCATATCATGCAGAAATATGGCCGCCGCACCGGGTTCTACCTTGGCGCCGGCGCCGGTGCCCTTGGCGGCGCGGTGGGGGCCTATGGGCTTTACCTTGCTTCGTTCCCGGTCTTCCTGCTGGGCAGCCTGATCACCGGCGTCTACATGTCGGCGCAGGGGTTCTATCGCTTCGCGGCCGCCGACACCGCCAGCGACGCGTTCCGCCCCAAGGCGATTTCCTACGTGATGGCCGGCGGGCTGGCCTCGGCAATCATCGGGCCGCAGCTGGTGAAGGTGACGGCGGACGCGATGGTGGTGCCGTTCATGGGCACCTACCTGGCGGTGATCGGGGTGAATATCCTCGGTTCGTTCCTGTTCCTCATGCTCGACATCCCGAACCCCGTCGCCGCCAGCGCCGATGCGCCGCGCGGGCGCAGCCGGATGGAGCTGCTGAAAACCCCGCGCATCGCGGTCGCGGTGATCTGCGCGATGGTATCCTATGCGTTGATGAACCTGGTGATGACATCGACCCCGCTGGCCGTCGTCGGCTGCGGATTTGAAAAGAACACCGCCGCCGACGTGGTCAGCGCCCACGTCCTGGCGATGTATATCCCGTCTTTTTTCACCGGCCACCTGATCGCCCGCTTCGGGGTGGAAAAGATCGTCGCCACCGGTCTTGTGATCCTGGCCGGCGCCGGGGCGGTCGCCTTGCAGGGGGTCGAGCTGGAAAACTTCTTCGTCGCGCTGATCCTGCTGGGCGTGGGATGGAATTTCGGTTTCATCGGCGCCACCAGCATGCTGGCGGGCGCGCACGAACCGCATGAGCGCGGCCGCATGCAGGGACTGAACGACCTGATGGTGTTCGGCGGCGTCACCGTGGCCTCGCTGGCATCGGGTGGCTTGATGAACTGTTCGGGCGGCACCGCGCAGGCCGGCTGGACCAGCGTCAACCTGGCGATGGCACCGTTCCTGATGCTGGCCGGTGGTGCGCTGATCTGGCTGATCTTCCAGCCGAAGGAAGACTGAGGCAGGGAAGAAGGGCGCGCTGCCCCCGTCGTTGAAAATCCTTCCGATTTTCAGCGACTCCCCCGGGATATTTCTGAAAAGAAGAAGCGGCGCTTACCAGCGGAGGGTCTGGGCCCGCCAGAGAAGCCCCAGCGATCTGAGGAATTCCGAGGGGCCGAGCGCGCCCGCCTTGACCCGCTGCGGTTCCTTCGCGGCGTGAGCAAGCACCGGCCCCGCCTGCCAGGCAGACAGCAGCGCCGAGGCGGCGCCGGAGGAAACCTTGCCGCGCTGCGCCCGGGCCTTTTTCAGCCGCTTGAGCCCGTCCCGGGCCAGCGCCGCGACCGCCTCGTCCCGGCCATCGACAAGCGGCACGCGCCCGGCCTTTTCCAGCGCCGGGATCGCACACAGGTAATTGGCCAGCCCGACGGCGTAGCCCAGGTCGCGGATCACCGCTTCGTCCCCGCCGCCAAGCGCGCGGACCGCCGCCAGCAGCAGGTTGGACGAGGTGTTTTGCAGATAAGCCTCGAACGCCGCCGCATCCTCGAACGGATCGCGGTAGATGTCCCATCGCCGCGCCTCGACCAGATCGCCGATAAGCGCTGCGCCTGCGGCGTCGAGAACCTGCGCCAGCGGCGTCACCACCTCGTGGCGGCGGGGCGGCTGGCCGCCGGCGATTTCATCCATCGCGTCGCGCCACCATTGCAGCCGCATCTCGGCGATCATCGCTTCCTGCGTCACCCAGGGCGCACGGGCGATTTCGACATTGGCGGCAAACAGCGGGAACAGCACGGCGCGCGCCGCAACCGGGGCGGCCATGGTGGCCCGGAACCGGTCGGGATCAGCGCGTTCCACCAACTGGGCGCAGGCGATGATATCGGGATTGTCAAAGCTCATCGAGTAACTCCGCGATCGCCTGCCGCGTTTCCGGCGCATCGACGATACCGAGATGGGACACACCCTCGACCAGACGGTAACGCCCCCGATCGTTATATCGCGACATCACCGGCTCGTACCGGTCGGCGAAAAACGCTTCGTCGTCGCCCGCCATCTCGGCCGGACGCTGCGACGCGATCAGCCCCAGGGCAACGGCCAGCGGCACCGCCAGGACACCCGCGAGGATTCCGCCGATCTTTCCGATCATCCTAATGCCGCCCTTCGCGCAACAGCTTCCAGTTGATCGCGTCCAGCAGCGCCTCGAAAGAGGCATCCACTATGTTCGGCGATACCCCCACGGTCGACCAGCGCCGCCCCTGCCCGTCTTCGCTGTCGATGATGACGCGGGTGACGGCCTCGGTGCCGCCCTGCGTGATCCGCACCTTGAAATCGACCAGTCTCATGTCGGCCAGCGGTTCGGAATAGCGCCCCAGATCCTTCGACAGCGCCTTGGCCAGCGCGTTCACCGGGCCACGGTCATTACCGGTCTCGTCGAGCGATTCCGACACCGACAGCTTCTTTTCGCCATCGACCTTCACCACCACGACCGCCTCGGACAGGCTGATCATCCTGTCGTACTTGTTCTTGCGCCGCTCCACCGTGACCTTGTAGCGCTTGACCTCGAAGAATTCGGGCATCTGCCCCAGTTCCTTGCGCGCCAGTAGCTCGAAGCTGGCCTGCGCGCTGTCATAGGTATAGCCCTCGGCTTCGCGCTGCTTGATGATGTCGAGAATCCGGGCCAGCGCCGGATCGCCCTTGTCGACCGTCAGACCGGCCTCGGACAGGCGGCGGCGCAGGTTCGACTGCCCGGCCTGGTTCGACATCGGGATGATCCGTTCGTTGCCGACAAGCCCCGGGTCGATATGTTCGTAAGTGCTGGGATCCTTCAGGATCGCGCTGGCATGCAGTCCCGCCTTGTGCGCAAAGGCCGAGGCCCCGACATAGGGCGCCTGCCGGAACGGCACCCGGTTGAGGATATCGTCAAGCTGACGGCTCGCCCGCACCAGCCCGGTCAGGGCGTCGCACGAAATCCCCGTCTCATAGCGGCTGGCATAGGGTTCCTTCAGCAGAAGCGTCGGGATCAGCGTGGTCAGGTTGGCGTTGCCGCAACGCTCGCCCAGCCCGTTCAGCGTGCCCTGGATCTGCCGCGCGCCCGCATCGATGGCGGCCAGCGATCCGGCCACCGCGCTTTCGGTGTCATTATGGGTGTGAATGCCCAGATGGCTGCCCGGGATACCGGCTTCGATCACCGCCCGGGTGATCTCGCCGATCTCGCCCGGCAGGGTGCCGCCATTGGTGTCGCACAACACGATCCACCGCGCCCCGGCCTCATAGGCCGCCCGCACGGCTTCCAGCGCATAAGCGGGGTTGGCCTTGTAACCGTCGAAGAAGTGTTCGGCATCGAACAGCGCCTCACGCCCCTGCGCCACCAGATATTCGACCGAGCGCGAGATATTCTCGGTATTCTCCGCCAGAGTGATCCCAAGCGCCGTTTCGACATGGAAATCGTGGGTCTTGCCGACCAGGCAGACGGCCCCGGTCCCGGCATTCATCACCGCCGCCAGCACATCGTCGTTTTCCGCCGACCGTCCGGCCCGCTTGGTCATGCCGAACGCGGTGAACCGCGCCCCGAGTTGCGGCCGGGCTTCGAAAAACTCACTGTCGGTCGGGTTCGCCCCGGGCCAGCCGCCCTCGATATAGTCGACACCCAGCTCGTCCAGCACGGCCGCGATCTGCTGCTTTTCCGGGGTGGAAAACTGCACCCCCTGGGTCTGCTGCCCGTCGCGCAGCGTGGTGTCATAGATGTAAAGACGCTCGCCGCTCATCCCCGGCCCCCATCTTCTTCTGTTTTGAAATATCCTCGGGGGGGGAAGACGTTGAAAATCGCATGATTTTCAACGGTGAGGGGGGCAGACAGCCCCCCTTTACCCGCCCGCCGCAGGCGAAACCGTGCCATCACAGCCCCTCCAGCTTGGCGGCATCGAAGCCCGGCCCGGGCAGCAATTCAACCCCGGCCTTGCTCATCCGAACCTCGACGCCCGCCTCCAGCAGCGCCGCCTTCATCCGGTCGACCTCGGAGAAATCCTTGCTCTCCATCGCCGCGGCGCGCACCCCGGCCAGTTTCCCGGCCAGCCCGCTCAGGTCCACGTCGGGTTCCGCCGCCCACTCGCCCAAGCCTTCGGTCAGCAGGCCCAGCAACTGCGCCGAGGCGAGAAAGTTTTGGAGCAAACCAGCGTGAATATCTACAGGTTGATTTTGCGCCGTCTTTTGACGGGAAATCATTCTCTCCATTCTGTGCAGTTCGGCAATCGCGCCTGCAGTGTTCAGATCGTCGGCCAGCGCATTCAGCACCGCCTCACTGACGATCCCGGGCTCCACGCCGTCGACCAGCTTGCGCCATTTGCGCAGGGTCGCCTCGGCCTCGGCGGCCTTCTTGGCGGTCCAATCCATCGGCTTGCCGTAATGGGTCGACAGGAACACGAAACGGATCACCTCGCCCGGCACCGGCGGCATGTCGTCATGCCCGTCCAGCAGGTCGCGCACGGTAAAGAAATTGCCCAGCGACTTGGACATCTTCTTGCCCTCGACCTGCAGCATCTCGTTGTGCAGCCAGTAATTCGCAAAATGGCCCTCGGGATGGGCGCAGCAGCTTTGTGCGATTTCATTTTCGTGATGCGGGAACATCAGGTCGTTGCCGCCGCCATGGATGTCGAAACTCGCACCCAGCAATTCGTAAGACATCGCCGAGCATTCGATATGCCAGCCCGGACGCCCCCGGCCCCAGGGGCTGTCCCAGCCCGGCAGGTCGTCGCTGGACGGTTTCCACAGCACGAAGTCCATCGGGTTGCGCTTGTAAGGCGCGACCTCGACCCGGGCGCCGGCGATCATGTCATCGACCGACCGGCCCGACAAAGCGCCGTAATCCTTGTAAGATTCCACCGAAAACAGCACATGGCCATCGGCCGCATAAGCATGCCCCTTGGCGATCAGGTCCTCGATCATCGCGATCATCGCGTCGATATAGGCGGTGGCGCGCGGCATGTGGGTGGGTTCCAGCGCGCCGAGCGCCGCCATGTCGTCGAGATACCATTGCGTGGTTTGCGCCGTGATCTCGCCGATCTCCCGGCCGCTTTCGGCGGCGCGCGCGTTGATCTTGTCATCCACGTCGGTGAAATTACGCACGTAGGTCACGTGGTCGGGGCCATAAACATGGCGCAGCAGCCGGAACAGCGTGTCGAAGACGACCACCGGGCGCGCATTGCCGATATGGGCGCGGTCGTAGACCGTGGGCCCGCAGACATACATCCGCACATTGTCGGGATCGATCGGGGTAAAGACCTCTTTCTTGCGGGTCCTGGTATTGTGCAGCTTGATCGTCGTCATAAGTCCTCACACGCGCAGCCGGGCTCGCGGCGGGCTTATCAACTTCGTCATATCTTTGGAAGTACAGAACGGCCCGCCTGAAGTGCTCAGCGGGTAATAATGCAGCAGATGATGCAGGTCATTGCGTTCATGCGGCCGAGCTTATGCCATATCCCCATAGCTGCCAAGCGGGAATGACGCTAACCTTTCTTCATGCGACGCCCGGGACTGACATACTGGCTGACCACGCTGGCGCTGGCCGAAGCGGCGGGGATCGCGGTCGTCGCCGCGACATATGCCGCGATCGACCGGGACCAGATCGGCGCGGGCACCGCTGCGGTGTTGCTGGCGGGCGGCGTCGAAGGGCTTTGCCTGGGCAGCGCGCAAGCCCTCGGGCTGCGGCGGCTGGGCGTGCGACCGGCGCCGTGGATCATCCTGACAGTGCTGGCGGCGGTGACCGGGTACGGGCTTTCGATGCTTGGCCAGATCGGCGGCGGCGCGGGCGCGGATACCGCCTTTGATCCGCCGCCGTGGCTGATGGCGCTGGCAGGCGCGGGGGTCGGGCTTGGCATGGGCGCGGTGATGGGGCTGGTGCAGTCACCCGCCCTGCCGCGCAACATTGCGCGCCGGCACTGGGTGGCGGCGAACGTGGTCGGCTGGATCCCGGCCATGGCGGCGATCATGCTGGCGGCCGGACTGGCCGAGCAAGGTTGGCCGCTGTTCCGGGTGGCCGCTCTCGGGGCGGTTTCGGGCGCCTTGGCGGGGGCCTGCGTGGCGCTGGCGACATGGATCGCCCTGCCCCGAGGTGACGATTGACAAACCCGCACGCCTCTGGCCTGTCATTGGCCGAAACACGCACGGGCCGGAACACGCGGGGAACCATCATGCAACTCTCGAAACGGATCGCCACGCTGCATGACGGCGGCTCGGATGGCTGGGACGTGTTTTACCGCGCCCGCAAGATGAAGGCCGCCGGGGAGCCGGTGATCGAACTGACCATCGGCGAACATGATATCGGCACCGCGCCAGACATCCTCGACGCGATGCACCGTTCGGCGCGGAGCGGCCATACCGGCTATGCCGAGGTTCCGGGCATCCCGGCCCTGCGCGACAAGGTGGCGGAACGCACCCAGGCCCGAACCGGGGTTGCAACCACCCGCGACAACGTGGTGATCACCGCAGGTGGCCAGGCGGGGTTGTTCGCGACGCATCTGGCCTGCTGCGATCCCGGCGACCGGGCGCTTTTCATCGACCCGCACTACGTCACCTACCCCGGCACGATCCGATCGGGCGGCGCGGTGCCGGTGGCCGTGCAGGCGCGCCCCGAAAACGGGTTTCAGCCGCTCGCCCGCGATATCGAGGCAGTGGCCGGCGGTGCCCGATCCCTGCTGATCAACACGCCGAACAATCCCGCCGGCGTGGTCTATTCGCGCGACACGCTGAACGGCATCGCCGGGGTGGTGGAGGCGCATGACATGTGGCTGATCTCGGACGAGGTGTACGACAGCCAGGTCTGGCGCGGCGACCACCTGAGCCCGCGCGCCCTGCCCGGCATGGAAGACCGGACGCTGGTGATCGGATCGATGTCCAAATCGCACGCCATGACCGGCAGCCGGCTGGGCTGGATCATCGGGCCGCGCGAGGCGATCGCGCATTTCGACGACCTGTCGACCAACACCAATTACGGCGTCGCCGGGTTCATCCAGGACGCCGCGCTTTACGCGCTGAACCAGGGCCGCGAAGCCGAGGACGCCGTGGCCGCCCCGTTCCGCCGCCGCCGCGACAAGGCGCTGAACATCCTTGCCGGGCAGAACGCGGTCAAAGCGGTGCATCCCGACGGCGCGATGTACGTGCTGCTGGACATCCGCGCGACGGGACTGAGCGGCGAAGGCTTCGCCAACGCCCTTCTCGACGCGCGCCGGATCGCGGTGATGCCCGGCGAAAGCTTCGGCTGCGCCGCGGCGGGCCATGTCCGCGTCGCAATGACGGTCGCTGACGACCTGTTCTGCGAGGCGCTGGAAACGCTGGTCGCATTCGCCGGGGAACTGGCGCGGGATAACATGGCGAACGCCGGATAACGTGATATCCGCGCTTTTCCTATTGCGCCAGCATCCACGTCCCGTCGGGCCAGAACGCGTGGAAGGCAAAGGCGAACAACACGTCATGGGCCACGTCGCGCCCCTGCCCGTCGCGCACCCGGATCGCGCCCACCGGCTTCCCCTGGGAAATCGCGCCCGTGTCCAGAGCCGAGGCCTGTTCGGCCTGCCAGCTCAGCACCAGCCCGGCTTCGCGGATTTCGCGTTCCTGCCTCAGCCGCTCCATCGTCCAGGCCCTGTCGCCGACCCGGATCACCCGCATCAGCGGCGGCACGCCGTGGGGTGGGTTTTCACCGTTGTAAAGGAACGGCCGGCGCGAACTGTCGTAGCCGCGATAGGGATTGGTGCCATAGGGGCGGGCATGATCCGGTTCGACCATCACCATCCCGCCCGGATGCGACGCGCGGAAACTGGCCCAGCTTTCCATCCAGACCGGTAATTGCGTCAGCCGCGCCCCGTTGAAATGACCGACGATGCCAACACCCAGGGCCTGCTGCCACCAGCTTTCGGTTTCGCGATCATACATCACCATGTCCGAATTGCGCAGCTTGCCGGTCACGCCGAAGCTCAGTTCCCGCCCCTGCACCCGGCGATCGAAGACCAGCGCAGAATTGCACAATGGACAGTAGGTGACGGCGACCGGCAGACCGCCGATCCGGTCATTCACGATCTCGTGCCAGAGCAGGTAGCGCAGCGGATAGGCGCGCGCCGGTTGCCCGTCCAGCGCCACGGTGATCACCGGTTCGCGCGGGTCCAGCCCGGCCTCGTCGGTCTGCGCGACCATCGCGGGGCCGTGGATCGCCGGTATGCCGTCCTTCGGCGGTCCGCCCGACATGATTTCGACCCAGTTTTCCACGCTGGTCTGCGAAAAATCGGTATTGGGCCATTCATGGCGCCAGAAATTCGGATCGGCGGCGGCGGGCAAAACCAGCGCCAGAACCCACCCGGCAACAAGGATCAGATGTTTCATCGCGTCACCTCCCAACTGATCTCAGCATGACGGGAACACGGCGACCTGCACAGCCCCGGTGACGCGGTTGTGATGGGAAGTGCCCCGTGCCCCCAGCTTCCAGCGCGGGGCGATGCCTTTTCCCCGCCCAACTCAGGTGCCATGAAAAAGCCCGGCGCGAGGCCGGGCTTTCTGTTGCTCTGACGGATTTTCCGGACCGGTCACTCGGTCACGATGACCTTTTTCATCACATCGGGCCGGCCCATGACCTCGCCGTTGCGACCTTCGCCGCGCTTGATCTGGTCGACCACATCCATGCCGCTGGTCACCTTGCCGACCACCGTGTACTGGCCGTTCAGGAAATGCCCCGGCGCGAACATGATGAAGAATTGCGAATTGGCCGAATTCGGGTCTTGCGACCGCGCCATGCCGACGACGCCGCGATCGAAGGCGATATCGGAAAACTCCGCCTTCAGGTCGGGCCGGTCCGACCCGCCGCGCCCGGCCATGCGCATGTCGCCGCCGAGCTTGCCGAACTTCACGTCGCCGGTTTGCGCCATGAAGCCGTCGATCACACGGTGAAACGCCACGTTGTCATAGGCGCCTTCCTCGGCCAGGGCGGCGATCTGCGCGGCGTGGCCGGGGGCCACATCTTCGAGCAGGTCGATGGTGATGGTGCCGTTGGCGCCCTCGCCCTCAACCTCGATGCTGAGACCTGTCGCCGCAGCCGGGCTGGCCAGCGCGGCCATCAAAACGCCCGCCAGAAGCGGCGATTTGTTACGCTTCGACATCGGCCGCCACCTTCATGCTGATCATCCGGTCGGGATTCGCGGGCGGCTCGCCGCGGGTGATGTTGTCGACGAATTCCATCCCCGACGTCACCCGGCCGTAAACGGTGTACTGGCCGTTCAGGAAATGGTTGTCTTTGAAGTTGATGAAGAACTGCGAATTGGCCGAGTTCGGGTTCATCGAACGAGCCGCGCCGAGCGTCCCCCGGTCATGCGGCAGTTTGGAAAACTCCGCAGGCAAATCAGGCAGATCGGACCCACCGGTGCCGGCACGGCCCGGATTGTAATCCTTTTCCATGTTGGCGTTCTGAACGTCACCGGTCTGCGCCATGAAACCGTCGATCACGCGGTGGAAAGCGACGTTGTCATACTGACCCGAACGAGCCAGTTCCTTGATCCGCTCGCAATGCTTCGGCGCCACGTCGGGCAGCAGTTCGATGACAACCGTTCCGTCCTTCAATTCGATCAGGATGGTGTTTTCCGGGTCTTTGATTTCGGCCATGTCGGGCTCCTTGGGTTCTGCGTTGGATATTACCTAATCTTCCGCAGCGCGATTGCCAAGCATCAGCTTGACGCAAAGCCCGCTTCGGGCCATGACAACCGCAAAACCGCAAGGAGGTAAAACATGGCCTGGAAAACTCTTGACGACATGAATCTGAACGGCAAGCGCGTGATGGTGCGTGTCGATATCAACGTGCCGGTCAAGGATGGCCATGTGACTGACGCAACCCGGATCGAACGCATCGTGCCGACGATCAACGACATCCTCGCCAAGGGCGGCAAGCCGCTGCTGGTTGCCCATTTCGGCCGCCCCAAGGGCAAGGTCGTGCTGAATATGAGCCTGCGGGTCACCCTGAAGGCGCTTGAAACCGCGCTTGGCCGTCCGGTCGCCTTCATCGAAACGCTCGACGCTGCCGAAGCGCCCACCGGCGAGGTCAAGGCCGCCGATGTAGTGCTGCTGGAAAACATCCGCTTCCATCCAGGCGAGGAAAAGAACGATCCCGATTTCGCCGCGCGGCTGGCGAAGCTGGCGGATGTCTATTGCAACGACGCGTTTTCCGCCGCTCACCGGGCGCATGCCTCGACCGAGGGCGTGACGCATTACCTACCCTCCTGCGCCGGCCGGCTGATGCAGGCGGAACTGGAAGCGCTGGAAAGTGCCCTGGGCAAGCCGCAGCGCCCCGTCGTGGCCGTGGTCGGCGGCGCCAAGGTGTCGACCAAGCTGGAACTGCTGGGCAACCTGGTGGAAAAGGTCGATCATCTGGTGATCGGCGGCGGCATGGCCAACACCTTCCTTGCTGCGCAGGGCATCGACGTGGGCAAATCGCTGTGCGAACACGACATGACCGGCACTGCCGTCGAGATCCTCGAGAAGGCCAAGGCCGCTGGCTGCGACATCGTGCTGCCCGCCGACGTGGTGGTGGCCTGCGAATTCAAGGCCGGTGCGGAAAACAAGGTGGTAGCCGCCGACGCCTGCCCGGCCGAGAAGATGATCCTCGATGCCGGCCCGCAGGCGGTGGAACGCATCGCCGCGGTTTTCGAGGCCTCCAGGACGCTGATCTGGAACGGTCCGCTGGGCGCGTTCGAAATCACCCCGTTCGACACCGGCACCAATACCGCCGCCCGCAAGGCGGCCGAGCTGAGCCGCGCCGGATCGCTGATTTCGGTCGCCGGCGGCGGTGACACGGTGGCAGCGCTGAACCAGGCCAACGCGGCGGACGACTTCACCTATATTTCCACCGCCGGCGGCGCCTTCCTGGAATGGATGGAAGGCAAGACCCTGCCCGGCGTCGCGGCGCTCGAAGCCAGCGCGGTCGCCGCCGCCTGAGCGGCGCCTGAAACCACTTCGACCGGGAGCGCCCGCAAGGGGCCTCCCGCCCTTCCCTGTCCCGATGCCGGAATTCGCCGGTCGCCGCGGCGCGCCCGAGCCTTAAGAACGTGCAAGGGCGAAAAAATTCCGCCTTGTTAGCGCAACCGAATTGTATCCCCCTTCGCTGTCGCCTATTGGCTATGCCGAGCCGGGCGCAGGCGGCCCAAAGTTATTGCAACAGGTGGAACTTGATCATGACCGACCAGAAACAAACAGAACAGATCAGATCGGGAAACGGCTTCATCGCCGCGCTTGACCAAAGCGGCGGCTCCACCCCGAAGGCACTGAAGCTCTATGGCGTCGAAGAGGATGCCTACGGCTCGGACGCGGAAATGTTCGAGATGATCCACAACATGCGGGCGCGGATCATCAAGTCGAACGGCTTCAACGGCAACCGCATCCTCGGCGCGATCCTGTTCGAGCGCACCATGGACAGCGACGTCGACGGCAAACCCACCGCCACCTACCTGTGGGAAGACTGCCAGGTGGTGCCGTTCCTGAAGGTCGACAAGGGTCTGGCCGACGAAGAAGACGGCGTGCGGGTCCTGAAACCGATGCCCGACCTCGACGCGCTGCTGGAAAAGGCCGTGTCCAAGGGCATTTTCGGCACCAAGATGCGCTCGGTCATCAACGCCGCCTCGGCCACCGGCATCGCCAAGGTGGTTGAGCAGCAGTTTGAGGTCGGCAAGCAGATCCTGTCGCACGGCCTGGTCCCGATCATCGAACCCGAAGTCACCATTTCCATCGCCGACAAGGCAGAGGCCGAAACCATCCTGTTGGGCGAGATCAAGAAACAGCTCGACGCGCTCGATCCCGATCAGAAGGTGATGCTGAAGCTGACCCTGCCGGAAGCGGCCAACACCTACAAACCGCTGGTCGATCATCCCAACGTGCTGCGCGTTGTGGCACTGTCGGGCGGCTACAGCCGGGAAGAGGCCAACAACCGTCTGGCGCAGAACACCGGCATGATCGCCAGCTTCTCGCGCGCCCTGACCGAAGGTCTGTCGGCGCAGCAGAGCGACGATGAATTCGACAAGACGCTCGACAGCAGCGTACAGAGCATCTTCGACGCCTCGGTCGCGGGCTGATCCGCCCCGGCGACAGCAGGTTTTGGCAAAGGGGCGGATTTCTCCGCCCCTTTTCGTTGGGGGGGACCGACATGCAGATCAGAAACGCCACCGCCGCCGACGCCGACGCGATCGCCGCGATCTACAACGACGCGGTGCTGCATTCGACGGCGATCTGGAACGACGTGACCGTGGATGCGGCCAACCGGGCGCGGTGGATCGACGACCGGCAGGCGCAGGGTTTCCCGGTGCTGGTCGCCTGCGACGGGGCGGATGTTCTTGGCTATGCCAGCTATGGCCCGTTCCGCGCCTTCGACGGTTACCGGCTGACGGTGGAACATTCGGTTTATGTCGATGCGACACGGCGCGGCGGCGGCATCGGGCGGGCGCTGCTGCAGGCGCTGATCGAACGGGCGCGCGGCGATGGGTTCCACGTCATGGTGGCGGCGGTGGAGGCCCGCAACGCGGGGTCGATCCGGCTGCATGAAAGCCTTGGCTTCGAACAGACCGGGCTGATGCCGCAGGTTGGGCAGAAATTCGGTCGCTGGCTTGACCTGGCGATGCTGCAACTGAGGCTGGACAACAGAGCCCCCCCAACGAATTGAAGCCCCAGCCCGAATAGCGGCGCTCCGCGCCGCCGGGCAGCGCCCGACCGCCCACACGGGCGGGCGCTTCTTCACTGACTACGCGACACTGGAACGGCGGAAGGAGGCGGCACGATAAAGTGCCAACCACGTACGTTTGTACGCCCACCCGCGGCCGGTCGCAGCCCGTTAAATCCGTTCCAGGATCGCCGCCACGTCGATCCCCGACACCGCGCCCGCCGTCGCACCGCGCTGCCCGGCAAGCCGCGTCGCGACGTAGCCGTCCGCCATCGCACCGGGCGCCCCTTCGATCAGGAAGGACGCGGCCAGCAGCGAGGCAAGGCTTTCGGTGAACCAGCGCGCCTCGGCTTCCGTGGGCAAGGCTGGCCAGCGCGCCAGATGCGCCTGCAACGCCGCGTCGTACCGGGCATCCGTCCCCGCCACGCGCTGCAACTGCGCCCGCAGCGCTTCGCCCGCTTGCGGCGCCCGCGCCAGCGTGCGCAGGATATCGAGGCAGATCACGTTGCCCGACCCTTCCCAGATCGAATTCAGCGGCGCCTCGCGATAGAGCATCGGCATCGGCGTTTCCTCGATATAGCCCATGCCGCCAAGCGTCTCCATCGCCTCGTAGATCACCCCCGGCGCGCGCTTGTTGGAAAGGTACTTGGCCAAGGCCACCGCGATACGGGCAAAGGCGCGGTCTTCCTCGGTCCTGCCGTCGAAGGCGCGCGCGCAGCCCATCGCCAGCGCCAAGGCCCCTTCCCAATCCAGCGCCAGATCGGCGATCACCGACTGCATCAGAGGCTGGTCGATCAGCCGGCGTTGAAAGGCGCTGCGATGGCTGACCCACCATTTCGCCTCCGCCAGCGCGGCGCGCATCAGCCCGGCGGGGGCAATCGCAGTGTCGAGCCGGGTGTGGTGCACCATTTCTATGATCGTCTTGACGCCCGCACCCTCATCGCCCAGCCGGTAGCCGATCGCGTCGTGATATTCGATTTCCGAGGACGCGTTGGCGCGGTTGCCCAGCTTGTCCTTCAGCCGCTGCAGATGCATCCGGTTGCGGCTGCCGTCCTCCAACCAGCGCGGGACCAGGAAGCAGGTCAATCCCTCGGGCGCCTGCGCCAGGGTCAGGAACCCGTCGCACATCGGCGCGGAACAGAACCATTTATGGCCCTTCAGCAGGTAATGATCCCCCGACCGGATCGCGGTGGTGGAATTGGCGCGCACATCCGATCCCCCCTGTTTTTCGGTCATCGCCATGCCCATGGTGACGCCCTGCTTGGCCGAAAGCGGCCTGACCGAGGGATCGTAATGCCTTGCCGTCAGCTTTGGCACCCAGGCCTCGGCCAGCGCCCTGTCATTTTGCAACGCCGGCACCGCGGCATAGGTCATGGTCAGCGGGCAGGACACGCCCGGTTCCAGCTGCGCCATGTAGTAACACAGCGCCGCATGGGTGACATGGCCGCCCTCTTTGCCCTCCCAGGCGCTTGCCGCATACCCGTGGCGGATGCCCAAATCCATCACCTGATGATAGCCGGGGTGAAATTCGACCTCGTCCAAACGCCGCCCCGAGCGGTCGAACAGCTTCAGCCGCGGTGGATCGCGGCGCGCGTCTTCGGCGGCCTGCAACATGTCTTCGCTGCCAAACGCGGCCCCGGCGGCGGCCAAGGCTGCGTCATCGGCGCCGGCCGCTTTGGCCCACTCCCTCAGCGGCGCATCCTCAGCCCACAGATCACGCGCCCCCCGCGGTTGTGGCTGGTTGGTCACTTCATGGGTTGAAAATACGCTATGGCCCTGCGTCATCCCGTTCCTCCCTCGGCTGACCCGCGCAGGATGGGCCGTAACGGCGTCGCGATCCAGCATGACGCCACGACGCCCCCGCTTTCGTCTGCGGCGCGGCAACGATTTCAAGAAAAGGAAAATACTTCCCCTTGGGGGATTCACAAAGAGAATCAGGTGTGGCACACTCCGGTTCACCGCCCCCCTAAGAGGCGGAAAAAGAGGCAGAAAAATGCAACGCAGGAAACGACCCGCCTTGGGCGCATGGGCCTATTTCGCAGTGGCCTTCATGCTTGGCGCCTATTTCACCTTTGCCGCCGTTCAGGGCGGTTACGGGCTGTTTCGCCGTGCCGAAATCCAGGCCGAAGCCGAAATCCTGCAACAGGACCTCGATCAGCTCAACGCGCAGGTCGCGCGGATGGAAAACCTGACGCGGCGGTTGTCGGACAGCTATCTGGATCTCGATCTTCTCGACGAACAGGCGCGATCGGTGCTGGGCCTGATCCGCAGCGACGAAATCGTCATCCGTTAAACGCGCAACCCGCCCCCCCGACATGCGGCAAGCCGTATCGAAACGGCATCCGAGGCGACCGCCAAACCGCTTCGGACGTGATGGCGCGCCCTCGTTCCCAAACCGCGGCCAATTTACGCTCGCCCTGCGCAGAAAAATGCTTTATAAGATAGTTTAACGCTAAACTATTATTGGATACGGGAGGGGGACGCCACATGGCTGCCAGAAAAACCCAAGCCAAAACAAACGTTTCCGCTGAAGAGCTGAAAACCTATTACCGCGATATGCTGCTGATCCGGCGATTCGAGGAAAAGGCCGGTCAGCTTTACGGCATGGGCCTGATCGGTGGCTTCTGCCACCTCTATATCGGCCAGGAAGCGGTTGTCGTGGGGCTCGAAGCCGCGGCCGAAGAGGGCGACAAGCGCATCACGTCCTACCGCGATCACGGCCATATGCTGGCCTGCGGCATGGACCCGAACGGCGTGATGGCCGAACTGACCGGGCGCGAAGGAGGCTATTCCAAGGGCAAGGGCGGTTCGATGCACATGTTCTCCAAGGAAAAGCATTTCTACGGCGGTCACGGCATCGTCGGCGCTCAGGTGCCGCTGGGCGCCGGGTTGGCCTTTGCCGACAAGTACCTCGACAACAAGCGCGTCACCTTCACCTATTTCGGTGACGGCGCGGCGAACCAGGGCCAGGTCTACGAAACCTTCAACATGGCAGCGCTGTGGAAACTGCCGGTGATCTTCGTGATCGAAAACAACCAGTATGCGATGGGCACGGCGCAAGCGCGCTCGACCTCGACGCAGGATATCTACACCCGCGGCGAACCCTTCGGCATCCCCGGCGAAATCGTCGACGGCATGGACGTTCTGGCGGTCAAGGCGGCCAGCGAAAAGGCGGTCAAGCACTGCCGCTCCGGCAAGGGGCCATACATTCTGGAAGTAAAGACCTACCGCTATCGCGGCCACTCGAT
This sequence comes from Thalassovita aquimarina, assembly GCF_018219815.1. GTDB lineage: Bacteria > Pseudomonadota > Alphaproteobacteria > Rhodobacterales > Rhodobacteraceae > Thalassobius > Thalassobius aquimarinus. The sequence goes on along the minus strand of NZ_JADMKU010000009.1, from coordinate 126,908 downwards.
GTCGGACCCCGCCAAGTACCGGACCCGCGAGGAAGTGCAGAAGATGCGCGAGGAACGCGACCCGATCGAACATGTGCGCGAATTGCTGCTGACCGGCAAGCACGCGACCGAAGATGACCTCAAGGCCATCGACAAGGAAATCAAGGATATCGTGAACAAATCCGCCGATTTCGCCAAGGAAAGCCCGGAACCCGCTCTCGAAGAGCTGTGGACCGACATCTATGCCGAAACGGACGCGTAAGGGGGACTGAAGACTATGGCTACCGAAATTCTCATGCCCGCGTTGTCTCCGACGATGGAGGAAGGCACGCTCGCAAAATGGCTGGTGAAAGAGGGCGATACCGTTTCCTCCGGCGACATCATCGCGGAGATCGAAACGGACAAGGCGACGATGGAATTCGAAGCCGTCGATGAAGGCATCGTCGGCAAGATCCTGATCGCCGAGGGCACCGAAGGTGTGAAGGTGAACACCCCGATCGCCGTGCTGGTGGAAGAAGGCGAAAGCGCCGAAGACGTGGCCGTATCGGCCCCGGCGGCCGAGGCCCCTGGCCCGGCAGCCCCCGCCGCGCCCGCACCCGCAGCGGCACCGGCACCGGCCGCCGCCCCCGCCGATCTGACCCCGGATTGGCCGGAAGGCACCGAGATGAAGAAACAGACCGTCCGCGAAGCGCTGCGCGACGCGATGGCCGAGGAAATGCGCCGCGACGACACCGTGTTCCTGATGGGCGAGGAAGTCGCCGAATACCAGGGCGCTTACAAGATTTCCCAGGGCTTGCTGGACGAATTCGGATCCAAGCGCGTCATCGACACCCCGATCACCGAACACGGGTTCGCCGGCATCGCCGTCGGCGCCGCCTTCGGATCGCTGCGCCCAATCGTCGAATTCATGACCTTCAACTTCGCCATGCAGGCAATCGACCAGATCATCAACTCGGCGGCGAAAACGCTGTACATGTCGGGCGGCCAGATGGGCGCGCCGATGGTATTCCGCGGCCCCAACGGCGCGGCGGCCCGCGTCGGCGCCCAGCACAGCCAGGATTACGCCGCATGGTACGCGCAGATCCCCGGCCTGAAGGTGGTGATGCCCTATTCGGCATCGGACTACAAAGGCCTGATGAAAACCGCGATCCGCGATCCCAACCCGGTGATCTTCCTAGAAAACGAAATCCTCTACGGCCGGTCCTTCGACGTGCCGGTGATGGACGATTTCACCATCCCCTTCGGCAAGGCCCGTGTCTGGCGTGAAGGCAGCGACGTCACCATCGTCAGCTTCGGCATCGGCATGCAATACGCGCTGGAAGCCGCCGACAAGCTGGCCGAGGAAGGGATTTCGGCCGAAGTCATCGACCTGCGCACCCTGCGCCCGATCGATTACGACACGGTGCTGAATTCGGTGATGAAGACCAACCGCTGCGTCACCGTGGAGGAAGGTTTCCCGGTCGCCTCCATCGGCAACCACCTGTCGGCCACGATCATGGAGCGCGCCTTCGATTACCTCGACGCGCCGGTGATCAACTGTACCGGCAAGGACGTGCCGATGCCCTATGCCGCCAACCTGGAAAAGCACGCGCTGGTGACCACCGACGAGGTGATCGCAGCGGTCAAGCAAGTGACCTATCGCTGAGGAGACGGAACAATGGCAACTGAAATCCTGATGCCCGCCCTGTCCCCCACGATGGAGGAAGGCACGCTGGCCAAATGGCTGGTCAAGGAAGGCGACACCGTCAGTTCGGGCGACTTGCTGGCCGAGATCGAAACCGACAAGGCGACGATGGAATTCGAAGCCGTCGATGAAGGCATCGTCGGCAAGATCCTGGTGGCCGAGGGCACCGAAGGGGTGAAGGTCAACACCCCCATCGCGGTGCTGGTCGAGGAAGGCGAAAGCGTGGGTGACATCGCAGCGCCTGCTGCCGCTCCGGTGGCCAAAGCTGCTCCGGCAGAAACGGCCCCCGCAGAAGCAGCCGCCACACCGGCACCCGCCGCAGCAGCGCCCGCGCCCGCCGCGCCTGCCGCCGCCGACGGTTCGCGCATCTTCGCCTCGCCACTGGCGCGCCGCATCGCCGCCGACAAGGGGCTGGACCTGAGCCAGATCCAAGGCTCCGGCCCGCGCGGCCGGATCATCAAGGCCGACGTCGAAACGGCACAGCCGGGCGCGCGCCCGGCCGAGGCGGCAGCGCCCGCCCCTGCCGGCCCCTCGGCCGATGCGGTGGCCAAGATGTACGACGGCCGCGAGTATGAAGAGGTCAAGCTCGACGGGATGCGCAAGACCATCGCCGCGCGCCTGACCGAGGCCAAGCAGACCATCCCGCATTTCTACCTGCGCCGCGACATCAAGCTCGACGCGCTGCTGAAGTTCCGCTCGCAGCTGAACAAGCAGCTGGAAGCGCGCGGGGTGAAGCTCAGCGTCAACGACTTCATCATCAAGGCCGTGGCTAATTCGCTGCAACAGGTGCCCGAGGCCAACGCGGTCTGGGCCGGCGACCGGGTGCTGAAGCTGAAACCGTCGGACGTGGCGGTGGCCGTGGCGATCGAGGGCGGGCTTTTCACCCCCGTCCTGCAGGACGCGGACACGAAATCGCTGTCGGCGCTGTCGACCGAGATGAAGGACCTGGCCGCGCGCGCCCGCGACCGCAAGCTCGCGCCGCACGAATACCAGGGCGGCAGCTTCGCGATTTCCAACCTCGGCATGTTCGGCATCGACAATTTCGACGCCATCGTGAACCCGCCGCATGCGGGCATCCTGGCGGTCGGGGCCGGAGTGAAGAAACCGGTGGTGGGCGACGACGGCGAACTGACCGTGGCGACCGTGATGTCGGTCACCATGTCGGTTGATCACCGGGTCATCGACGGGGCGCTTGGCGCCAACCTGCTGCAGGCGATCGTCGACAATCTGGAAAACCCGATGGTCATGCTGGCCTGAGGTCGGCCGATCTGACAACCAAAAGAACGCCGGAGGTTTCTCCGGCGTTTTCTTTTTTGCCCGCCTTCGGGACCAAGCCGTGTCTTTCCCCCTCAACCCGCCTTGGCCAGTTGCACTGCCGCGATGACATAACAGGCCATGGTCCCGAAGGATGCCAGCGTGCGCAGATGGTTCCACGCAACCCAGCCCCTGACGTAATCGGGCCAGTATCCCTGCGCCGCCGCCCCGGCCTGCGGCATCGCCTCCAACCGCATGTTCATAGGGACATTGCCGAACCGCGTGGCCAGCATGACACCAACGAAATAGATTCCGGCGCCCGCGATAAGCCACCCCGCCGCGGATCCCGGCAGATACAGGTATCCGTACAGCGCCATCGCCGCCGAAGCCGGCGCAAGCCCGACCAGCAGCACCATGAAGACCGAGCGATAGACCTCGCGGTTGATGACCTGCATCGCCTCGGTCCCGGCAGCGGGCTTCGACGCGGAAAGCGAGATCATGATGAAATCGGAAAACGCCAGGAAGACCCCGGCGACAAGCCCTGCCGCCAGGGCCTGAACGACGATGCCCCACAAGATCCAATCAGTGAACATTGATGTTCCTCCTCAAATCAAGGCGAGAGCGTTGACGCCCTCACAGCTTTACACGATGTCAAGCGACGACAGACCTAACACAACTTTACACGATGTCAAGAATTACGATTTCCCGCGCTCGATCCCGGCCGCTCGAAGCGCGGCGTTTTTTTCTGCCGCATAAATGAAAACGCCGGGGTTATCCCCGGCGTTTTGTCCTTCTGACGATAGCGCTGCGCGTTCATCCCCCCATCTGGTACCCGGGGGTCGACCGCATCAGGGCGATTTCCTCCTCGCTCATCTCCGCCTCGATCCCGTCGAACAGCGGCGTCGACAGGTAGCGTTCGCCGGTATCGGGCAGCATCGCCAGGATCACCGCCCCCTTGGGGGCCTTTTCCGCCACCTTCAGCGCCGTGGCGAAGGTCGCGCCGCCGGAAATGCCGGTAAAGATGCCTTCTTTCAGCGCCAGATCGCGCGATGCCGCGATGCTTTCGGGGCCGCCCACCAGAAGCAGGTCGTCATAGCCGCCCTTGTCCAGCGCTTCCTGCAGAACCAGAGGGATGAAATCCGGCGTCCAGCCCTGGATCGGATGCGGATTGAAGGCCGGGTGGCTGGCGGCCGGTTCGCCGTCCTCGGTCCGTTCCTGCGCGACACCGCTTTGCACCATCGCCGCGTTGTCGGGTTCCGACAGGATGATTTTCGTTTCGGGCCGTTCCCGACGCAGCACCCGGGACACGCCGGTCACCGTGCCACCGGTTCCGAAGCCGCTGACGAAGTAATCCAGCCGTTGGCCGTCGAAATCTGCCATGATTTCGCGCCCGGTGGTGTGTTCGTGGATATCTGCATTGGCCTCCGTCTCGAACTGGCGGGCAAAGAACCAGCCGTTCTTCTCGGCCAGTTCCTTGGCCTTCTGGTACATGCCGGTGCCCTTCTGTTCCTTCGGGGTCAGTACCACCTTGGCGCCCAGAAACCGCATCAGCCGGCGCCGCTCCACCGAAAACGTCTCGACCATCGTAATGACCAGCGGGTAACCCTTGGCGGCACAGACCATGGCCAGCCCGATGCCGGTATTGCCGCTGGTCGCCTCCACCACCGTTTGCCCCGGCTTCAATGCGCCCGACGCCTCCGCCGCCTCGATGATGTTCAGCGCCAGCCGGTCCTTGACCGACCCGCCGGGATTGAAGGCCTCGGCCTTCACGTACACGGTCACGTGATCCGGCGCCAACCGGTTGATCCTGATCGCCGGCGTGTTGCCGACGGTGTCCAGCACCGTGTCATACAGCCGCCCGCGGCCTTCGGTTTGGCGTGTCATTGCGCCTCTCCCCTTTGTGGCAAATACCCCGACAGGCTACGTCCGGAACCGCAAGGCGACAATATCAACTGTTGGAAAGCCGTTCCATTTTGCAACGGCGCCTTGGAACGATCCTTCTCGTCACGACAACGCGCCCTTGATCCAGTCGGCAAAGCGCAGCACCGGATCGGACCGGTGCAGCCCCGCCGGATGTACTAGGTAATAACCGATATCCTTGCCGGTTTCCGGCAAGGACAGTTCCCGAAAATCGCCCCGGCGCAGCGGTTTTTCCACCAGCAGCCGCGGTGCAATCGCCATGCCCTGCCCCTCCATTGCCGCGTCGATCGCCAGAACGGTGTAGTTGTAGCGCCAGATGTCACGGCCCCGCCCGGGCAGGAACCGGACCCGGTATTCATGCGCATCCTGCAACAAAATTGCACCCTCAAATTCTGGGGGCGCTCCGATCCGTTCGGCATAGTCTGGCGTTGCCACCGCCACGAACTCGACCGGGCAGAGCCGCGTGACCACCACGCCTTCCACCCCCGGACGCGGCCCCATGCGGACCGCCGCATCGACGATGCCGCGCCGCAGGGGTTGGATGTTTGCATCGGCGCTGATCGCCAGCCGCAATTCGGGATGCGCCGCCTCGAATTCGGGAATCGCCGCCACCAGCCAGCGCGCTGCAAAACTGGGCGGGACGCTGATTTGCAGGGTTTTCTGCCCGGTTTCCAGCGCATCCACCGCCTGATCCATCAATTCCAGCGCCGCCCGCGACGCCTTGGCCAGATGCGCCCCCGCGGCGGTCAGCGCCACTCCGCGCGGCAACCGTTCGAACAGGGACTGGCCAAGCTGATCCTCCAGCGCGCGGATCTGTTGCGCCACCGCGCCATGTGTCAGGTGCAGTTCCTCCGCCGCCAGCCGGAAATTCCCGTGACGGGCGGCAGCATCGAAGGCACGGATCGGTGAAAGGCGCAGGCAGCGCATGTCATTCCTGTAAGTTTTCTACAGGGTAAGTCCTGAAAGCATGAATAGTCAAATCCGGGTCCGAATGCCATTCGGGGCCTCCCCAGCTTCAGGAGAAACCGGATGCAACAGGCCCTGCCCAGACACGCAAACCTCATCCAGTCCGTCAAATGGACAGCCTCGGTCGCGCAGATTTTCGGATACGCCTTCATCGCCTTCGACATCGTGCCGTGGAACATCTACATGTTCCTGATCGGCCTTGTGGGGTGGTTTTTCGTCGGCGTGCTGTGGAACGACCGCGCGATCATTCTGACCACGTGGCCGCCCTTGGATCGATGATCGCGGGGATGCTCAGCCGCTGATCACTTGGTGCCCAGCAGCTGATCCATGGTGATCGAGGGCGTCGAGCAGCCCGCTTCGCCCACCACCTTGGCCGGCACGCCCGCCACAGTGGTTTTCGGCGGCACCTCGTGCAGCACCACAGACCCGGCGGCGATGCGGGAACAATGACCGACATGGATATTGCCCAGAACCTTGGCCCCGGCGCCGATCAGCACGCCATCGCCGATCTTGGGGTGGCGGTCTTCCTCTTCCTTGCCGGTGCCGCCCAGCGTCACCGAATGCAGCATCGACACGTTGTCGCCCACCACGGCGGTTTCGCCGATGACGATGGAATGGGCGTGGTCGATCATGATGCCCTTGCCGATCTTGGCGGCCGGGTGGATATCGACACCGAACTGTTCCGATACCCGCATCTGGAAGAAATAGGCCATGTCGCGGCGGCCGTTCTCCCACAGCCAATGTGCCACGCGGTACGCCTGCAGCGCCTGGAAGCCCTTGAAGAACATCAGCGGTTGCAGGAACCGGTGGCAGGCCGGGTCGCGGTCGTGCACGGCGGCGATATCGGCCCTTGCCGCCAGCGACAGCGCCGGATCATCGGCATAGGCGGCATCGCAAATCTCGCGGATCAGCTGCTCCGACATCTCGCCCGAGGCCAGTTTCAGCGAGGTCCGGTAGGCCAGCGCGTTTTCGATCGATTCGTGATGCAGGATGCTGGAATGGATCAGCCCGCCGAGCAGCGGTTCCTGCGCAACGGCGTCTTCCGCTTCGGTCCTGATCCGGCTCCAGACCGGATCGAGTTCTGCAAATTGTGTCTTGGTCTTGGCCATGGATGGGGTCCTCCGGTCGGTGTCACTATACCAGATAGGGCCGCATGGCAAAACGCAAAGCTGTGAAGGAGTATATTTCGTTTCGGAATGATCCGCACCCGCGCCACTCCCCGCTGACCTGGATTGCATCGCAAAAGCGAACCCTCGGACCAGCCAGCGCCTCGACGGGCCGAAAAGGGATATCAGGCCAACAACCGGTGCGCCCCGCAAGCGTCGCTAAACGCGGCGCTGACAGCGTATCCACACATCTTGGCCGCACCGGGCCAGAACCGGCGCGCCTGACGACACGGTCCGTGGCCAGGCCTGTCACGACCTCCAGCGAACCGGGTTTCCTGGCTTCGGTGTCTTTTCGCAAAAAGGGGCGCTTGCTATACGCGTCACCCGGAAAACGCGCGAAAAACCATCACGGCGATGACGAACAAGAACACGATTACCGCTACGATGACGCGGATTCGCGCGTAGGGCGCAACCATCGAAACCGAATCTCGACGTGTTTCGGATCGAGTTTCATTGTCGTCGTCATCCATCAGGTCACGCCCCTCAACAAGAATATAACACAGAAAAAAAGCGCGGCCACATTACGTTGATCGGAGTAGCCGACGGCGATGCCGTCCGCAAAGCTGATGCCCTCCCGTGACGGCATTCTGCCGGCGGATTCCGTTGTGCCTTTCTCCGCCCGCTACCCGTTCAGAGACAGCTTGGCCGGCGCCCCGGCGCCATATGTTGCAGAAACCTGCGCCACCTCCGCCACCAGCCCAGACAGCCCGCCATCCTCGGCAATCGCCGCCGACGCATAGGTCCATTCGGCCGACGCAACCGTTTCCTCGCGCAGCACCTGAGCTCCGGCCAGGATGCGGACCAGGTACAGCTCCTGTTCCTCGCCCAGAGGTACCTCCAGCCCGTCCCAGCTGTCGCCCCCGACCCTTGTCCGCCGGATCCAGCGCAGCGTCACATCCCCTGTCCCGGCCGGCTCAGCCCGCAGATGAACCGGCGCGTAGGGGCGCAGCCCGATCCCCGCGAATGCCAGTTGGTAATGCCGATAGGAGGGATCGTCGTAGCCGCGCCGCGCCGGGCCGATCCGGTAATGCCGCGCGAGGTTGCGGCTGGCCGAGGCCAGACCCAGTTGCGTCACCGCATTGTCGAGCAGCACGAAATAGGACCCTTCGGGCCAGCTTTCGGGCATCGCCGCGTCGCTGCCCAGCTGCCCGCGCAGCAGATTGGTCAGCAGGTAGGTGTTATCATCCACCAACCGGGCATCGCGGAACTGCACCAGTTCCCAGTTCTCCACCGTCCCGTCACCGATAGCGGCGAGGTTGGAACCGGCAAGGATCTGCTGCCTCGGCCGGCTTTCCAGGCTGCCGCTCGCCAACCGGACCTGCAACCTGCTGCCGCGATCCCACAGCCCCGGCCGCGCCCGGACCAGCGCGGTTTCCGTCATCCCGATGATCGCCCGCGCCTCCTGCGTGGAGAGCAGGTCATAGTCGCTGTCGGCGGCGGCATGATACACCGCCACGCTGCCGGGCCATGGCGTGGCCGTGACCGCCATGTGCGGCGCATGGGGCGGTTCGTCCCCCCTGAGCAAGGGCAGATCGAGGAACAAAGGCAGCACAGGCGCGGGCGCGAAAAAGGGCGTGACCGGGCTCGTCTCCTCGGTGAACTCGGCCGGGCGATAGCTTTCCGGATCGATCCGCACCGCCTCGACGATCTGTGAGGCGCGATATTCGACCCGGTCCACCCGATAGGTGCCGGCGGGCCCGTCACCGGGTAGTTCGATCACATCGCCCGCCCCGATCCCCAGCGCCGAGGGCGGCAATGCAAGCCTCACGCTGTCACGCGCCAGTCGTGCTTCGCTCAGCCAGCGTTCCACCACCTGCCGTCCCTCGGCGCGGGTCATCGCCAGCGGGATCTCGCTCGCCGCGACCGCGTGGGTTTCCACGTCCGGCAACACACTCTCTTCCGCAACGGTTTCGAAATCGGCATCCGCCTCGACAAAACGCAACCGCACCCGGCCTGCCATTTCACTTTGCGCCGCGCAGTGCGCTTCGGTGGAATATGGCAGTTCATCGTTCACGGCCAATGCATTCTGGCCCAGCGCCCAATCCGTCATTCCGGTACGGCTGCGAAAGACCAGAACCCCGTCCCGTTCGATCGCATCGAACCCATAGCGCAGCATCAGGGGTTGCAGGGCCGAACGCGCTTCAGCGGCATCTTTCTGGTGATATCCGCGCACATGACCGTGAAGCGCCGAGGTATCAATCTCGCTCACTCCGGCCCGGCGGCAGATTTCCGTCACCACAGAGGCCAGCGACCGCGCCGATCCGCGCCCGTTGATCCAGTGGCCTCTGGCGTAATTCTCCGCATCGCTCCACAGCTCGGTATTGCGCGGGAAGGCCGGGTAAGGCCGCGCATCCCAGGCCCAGACATAGGCACGGGACATGTCCAGCATCCGCCCCCCGTATTGCCCGGAGACCGGGTTATTCGCCGCCTCCCCCCAGTATCCGAGCAAGGCGCGCAAATATTGCATCTGGATCAGTTCGTCACGGCGTCCGTCGGAATAATGCGGCAAGACGGATTCCGACGACTTGGGATCGACGAATTTGTTCGGCTGGTTGGTCCCCTTGTCGATGGATGCGCATCCCAATTCATCGACCCAGGCCGCGTCGAATTGCGGCCCGCGCAAACTTTCCGGATCATGCGCCGAAAAAATCTGCGCCGTGGCCCCGTTGGGCCAGCACAGCATCCGGCGACCGGCCACCCAGTCGGGCCGCCGGTCCGGCGGCGACGTGGCCAGGATGCCGCTTTCGCCGAACACCATCACCTCGCGCCTGGTCGATCGTCTCGCCCACGATCGCTACCCGACGCGCCCGGCCCGGATCGCCCGGCCGCGCCCCCTCGACCATGGACCGCACCCATTCCGCGCCCGCCCGCGTCTTGCCCGCGCCGCGCCCGCCCATAATCACCCAGGTGCGCCAGTTTCCGTCGGGCGGCAACTGATGATCCAGTGCCCAGAACTCGAATAGGTAAGGCAGCGCCAGAAGCTCCCCCTCACTCAGCCCGTCCAGGAACGCGTCCCTCGTGGCAGCATCGGCGGAGGCGATCCAGCCGGCACCGGATCTGATCCCTTGCCTGGTCGAAGTCGACGGCATATTGCCGCTCGATCCCGGCTTGCTTGCGTTTTCTGTCATGAAAAGTGGCCTCCATCTCATAGGCGATCTTCAACCAGCCCCGGATATCCGCGCTCAGCCGCGCGCCATCCTTGACGGCCCCCAACTCGCCCTCGCGGATCCTGGTCTGAAGCCGCTTCACCTCAGCCTTCAGGTCCAGGAACACCTCCTCGATCTCGGTCAGCCGCTCGGCCAGCGGGAATGCGTCCTTGTCGGGTCTGATCACTGTCATATCTGCTCGCTCTGCTTCATGCGTTTTCCCCGCACCCTCCAGCATGAGCCAACCCTGCCCCGGTCCGCCGTACCAAAGCCTTAACGCCCCGTTCCGTTTCTTCTGTTCGAAAATATCCTCGGGGGTGAATGCCGCAGGCAGAGGGGGCAGACAGCCCCCTTCCCCTCCGGGCACCACCGCGCCCGGGATCAGTTTTTCTTTGCCACACCGCCGTTCCACCGCTAAGTGGGGGCCGCGCGTGATTCCCGTGCGTCGCTTCTGTTCAAGGACCGCCGCCAGATGCTCCAGACACCCTATTACCTGATCGACAAATCCCGGCTTTTGCCGAACATGGAAAAAATCGCCTGGCTGCGAGAAAACTCCGGCGCCAAGGCGCTTTTGGCGTTGAAATGCTTCTCGACCTGGCCGGTCTTCGATTTCATGTCGCAATACATGGACGGCACCACCTCGTCGTCGCTCTTCGAACTGCGGCTGGGCCGGGAACAATTCGGCAAGGAAACCCATGCCTATTCGGTCGGCTGGGCCGATCACGAAATCGACGAGGCGGTGTCCTACGCCGACAAGATCATCTTCAACTCGCTGGGGCAGCTCGACCGGTTCGGCGACCGCACCCAGGGACTGGCCACCGGCCTGCGGCTGAACCCGCGGTTTTCCACCTCCGGCTTCGATCTGGCCGATCCCGCCCGGCCGTTTTCGCGCCTGGGCGAATGGGACATGGCGCGGCTGGAACAGGCCGAGGGACGTATCAGCGGCGTCATGATCCACTACAACTGCGAAAACGACGATTTCGATCTCTTTTCGCAACAGCTCACCCGGATCGAAAACGAATTCGGCACCTTCCTGAAGCGGCTCGACTGGGTGTCGCTGGGCGGCGGCATCCATTTCACCGGCGAAGGTTACCCGCTGGAAAAACTCGCCGACCGGCTGAAGGCCTTCAGCGATGCGATGGGCGTGCAGGTCTATCTCGAACCCGGCGAGGCCTCGATCACCAACGCGGCAACGCTCGAGGTCTCGGTTCTCGACATCCTCGATACCGGCAAGAACGTCGCCATCGTCGACAGCTCGATCGAGGCGCATATGCTCGACCTGCTGATCTACCGCGAAACCGCGAAACTGCCGCAGAACGGGACCCACGAATACCAGATCGCAGGCAAAACCTGCCTCGCCGGCGACATCTTCGGCGAGGCCAGATTCGACAAACCGCTGAAAATCGGCGACCGTATCTCCATTCAGGACGCCGCCGGTTACACGATGGTCAAGAAAAACTGGTTCAATGGCGTGAAGATGCCGGGCATCGCCGTGCGCGACCTGGACGGTACGGTCACGCTGGTCCGTGACTTCGGTTACGAAGATTTCGTCGCGGCGCTCGGATAACCGGCCCGCAAAATCCACCACCCGAACACCAAAGGGGGTTTCCTGAGTTGAAACAGAACGTTCTCATCATCGGCGCCGGTGGCGTCGCTCAGGTCGTGGCGCATAAATGCGCGCAGAACAACGATGTGCTTGGCGATATACATATCGCCAGCCGGACGCTTTCCAAATGCGAAGCGATCCTTGAGTCCGTCCGCGAAAAGGGCGCAATGAAGCAAGAGGGCGTTCTCAAGGCGCATGCGGTCGACGCGATGGATTCGGCGGCGGTAGCCGCCCTGATCCGGGACACCGGCGCGCAGATCGTCATCAATGTCGGCACCGCCTTCGTCAACATGACCGTGCTCGACGCCTGCATCGAAACCGGCGCGGCCTATATCGATACCGCGATCCATGAAGACCCCGAAAAGATCTGCGAAACCCCGCCCTGGTACGCTAATTACGAATGGAAGAAGCGTGACCTGTGTGCCGAAAAGGGCGTCACCGCCATCCTCGGCGCCGGGTTCGATCCGGGCGTCGTCAACGCATATGCCCGCTTCGCCATCGACATGATGGACGAGGTCAAATCGATCGACATCGTCGACATCAACGCGGGCAACCACGGCAAGTATTTCGCCACCAATTTCGACCCGGAAATCAACTTCCGCGAATTCACCGGCACCGTCTACTACTGGGAAGACCAGCAATGGAAGGAACTGTCGATGTTCGAAAGCGGCAAGGCCTGGGACCTGCCGGTGGTCGGCCCCTCGAAGGCCTACCAGTCGGGCCATGACGAGGTGCACAGCCTCGCCACCAATTACCCGCAGGCCGACGTGCGGTTCTGGATGGGCTTCGGCGATCACTACATCAACGTCTTCACCGTGCTGAAGAACCTCGGCCTGCTGTCCGAACAGCCGGTGAAAACCGCCGAAGGTCTGGAAGTGGTGCCGCTGAAAGTGGTCAAGGCCTGCCTGCCCGACCCCGCCTCTCTGGCGCCCAATTACACCGGCAAGACCTGCATCGGCGATCTGGTCAAGGGCGTGAAGGACGGCAAGGACTTCGAAGTCTTCGTCTACAACGTCGCCGACCACAAGGACGCCTATAACGAGGTCGGCAGCCAGGGCATTTCCTACACCGCCGGGGTTCCGCCCGTCGCTGCCGCCATGCTGGTGGCCTCCGGTGAATGGGACGCGAAGACCATGAAGAATGTCGAGGAACTGGATCCGAAACCCTTCTTCACCATCCTCGACCGGATCGGCCTGCCGACCCGGGTGCAGATCGGCGGCCTGGGCGGCGAAGACAAGGCCTGGAACGAATAAGCCTTTCGTATGAAAGCAGAAGAGCCCGCCATCCGGCGGGCTTTTTTCATCTGGGCGGGCATGATCCGAAAGCAGGCCCCAACATCTGGCCACCTGACGGGTTTGACCTGCGTCATTTTCTGATCAAGGCCCGGATGATAAAGATCCTCATGGTTCGCAAGGCAATCGCGCAGATCGTACTCCTGACAGGCTTGGCAGGCCCGGCTTTCGCGGGCGTTGTCGCCGAACCCTGCTGGCGGCAAATATGTGCGGGCATGCCGATCAAGGATGTCACCCGTGCCCTTCGCGACATGGATTTCAGAGTTGACCACAATCGCCTGGAGCGCCTGTTGCAGCGCATTCTCCCTTGGGGCGGCGCATTCGATTTTGAACAATATGCCTTTCATATTTCCGCGCGCGATGGAGACAGCCAAGTTGACTTGGGTTTCGTCAGGTTCCCAAGCGGCAGGAAACGTCTCTACACCCTGACAGCGAAGCGGACCTTTCAAGGCAAGGAAACACCGGTTGCAGAGGCCATTTCCATTTTACAATCCGAAATTGGCGTTACCGTTGGTTCGGTCGGATCACCCGAAACGATGGTCTGGAAGGATTGGCCCGCAACCCAATTCGACAAACGGGAACGCAGCAGGCTTGATATCCGCTGGAACCACAAAGGCGGTCCTTCGCATGCCTTTTCGCACGCAATATCCGGCGTCATCCTGACCGAAGACCACGCAGTTACCGAGGAAGGCCGGCTTACCTCCGCGACAGATATTGACCGGTTGCGCGCCCACAGTTCTAGCGTCGCGTTTACCGCGCTCACCGAGGTCGCGCTCGAAGCCTCGGCCGCATGGAAGACGACAAACGCCGACTGGCTGGCAGACGCCAAAACCGGTTGCAGATTGTGGAACAATTTCCCCCAAGGTGGAAACGAGGCCGTGCAATGGAATGGCGCCTGCGACGCAGATGGACTGGCAACCGGTGCCGGCATCGCATCATGGTCCGACCACTATGGATCTCTCTACGAGACCGACGAAGGGGAGTTTGAAGGCGGGAAACTCAACGGCGCGGCGACAATCCTCGTCGGAAAAGACTACGAGGAAAAGACCCGCTTCGAGGGCAGCTTCAAGGACAACCTGCCCAACGGTTTCGGCACCCTGGAACGGGATGGGCAGACATACGCGGGCAACTGGATCGACGGGTGTCTTGGCGTCGGCCCGCACAGCGTTGCGTTCTTCACGCACCGCGACAGTTGCTCGCCCTTCTGAAACTGCAAACCACCGCCACGCGTCACCGCCATGATCCGCGAGGCGCATAAATCCGGCCATCGAACCAAAAAAACACCCGCCGAAGCGGGTGCTTTTGATCACTGATTATCCTGTTCCGCCTCGATCCGCCGCCACTTGGCGACGTTGGCGTTATGCTCGGCCAGGGTTTCGGCAAAGGCGTGGCCACCCGATCCGTCCGCCACGAAGAACACGTAATCGGTCTCCGCCGGGTTCAGCGCCGCCTCGATGCTGGCACGACCCGGATTGGCGATCGGCGTCGGCGGCAGCCCCGCGATTACATAGGTGTTCCACGGCGTTTCGCGGCGCAGTTCGCTCTGCCGCAACCCGCGGCCCAGAACGCCCTGCCCCTTGGTGATGCCATAGATCACCGCCGGGTCGGTCTGCAGCCGCATCCCCTGCTTCAACCGGTTGACGAAAACGCTCGCCACCTGGCGGCGTTCTTCCGGCACCCCGGTTTCCTTCTCGATGATCGAGGCCAGTATCAGCGCCTCTTCCTTGCTGGCCAGCGGCAACCCATCGACCCGGTTCTTCCAGGCCTCTTCCAGAATGGCATCCTGCTCCGCCGCCATCCGCCCGATGACCGATCCACGGGTATCGCCCGAACGCACCTCGTAGCTGTGCGGCGCCAGGGTTCCTTCCGCGGGCAGTTCGACGACATCGCCGGTCAGGACCGAAACCTGTTTCAGCCCCTCGACGACCTGCCAACTGGTCACGCCTTCGGCCAACGCGATGCGGTGACGGGTATCGGCCCGCGACAGCGGCTCGGCAAAGGCTTCGGGCGCTTCGTCGCCGGCAGGATCATAAGCCGCCTGTTCGACATAACGATTGGTGGCCGGGTCCAGTTCGCGCAGCACGAATTCGCTGCGGGTCACGCCGATCCGGTACACGATCTCGGTGCCGCAGGTGCTGGCGCCGCCACGGGTCAGGATGTCGACGATGTCCCGCATCGACGCGCCCTCGGGCACCAGGAAGCTGCCCGCCTTCAGCTGGTCGGATTTGTCGGAATAATCCGCGCCCAGCCGGAAGATCGTGCCATTGGAAATCGCGCCGTCCGTTTCCAGCTTGCGGCTGATCTTGGTCATGTTCGACCCGGGCTCCACCCGCACGCAGATCGCCTGCTCCAGCGGCCCGGTGGTTTCATAGCTGCGCTTGCCCCAGAGGATCAGGCCACCGCCGAGGAACAGGAAAACAATCAGCAGGGTCAGCGCGTTAGAGGCAACTGCCCGCCACATCAGCCGGCCTTTCCGAACAGCACGCTGGCATTGGTGCCGCCAAAGCCGAAGCTGTTGGACAGCGCCACGTTGATGTCGCGTTCACGCTTCTTGTTCGGGGCGAGATCGATCGAGCTTTCCACCGCCGGATTGTCCAGGTTGATGGTCGGCGGTGCCACCTGGTCGCGGATCGCCAGGATCGAGAAGATCGCCTCGATCGCGCCGGCCGCGCCCAGCAGGTGCCCGGTCGCCGATTTGGTCGAGGTCATCGTCGCCTTGCCCGCCGCATCGCCCAGCAGCCGTTCCACCGCGCCCAACTCGATCGTGTCGGCCATGGTCGAGGTGCCGTGCGCGTTGATGTAATCGATGCTCGACGCGTCGATCTTGGCATCCTTCAGCGCCGCGCGCATCGCCCGTTCGCCGCCTTCGCCATCTTCCGACGGCGCGGTGATGTGATAGGCGTCGCCCGACAGACCGTAACCCAGAACCTCGGCATAGATCTTGGCGCCGCGCGCCTTGGCGTGTTCGTATTCTTCCAAAACGACAACGCCGGCCCCTTCGCCCATGACGAAACCGTCACGATCGTTGTCATAGGGGCGGCTGGCCGCCTGAGGGTCGTCCTTGCGCTTGGTCGACAGCGCCTTGCAGGCGTTGAAGCCCGCGATGCCGATTTCGCAGATCGCCGCCTCGGCGCCGCCCGCGACCATCACGTCGGCGTCGCCATAGCGGATCAGTCGCGACGCGTCACCGATGGCGTGGGCGCCGGTCGAACAGGCGGTCACGACCGCGTGGTTCGGCCCCTTGAAGCCGTACTTGATACTGACCTGACCGGAAATCAGGTTGATCAGCGCACCGGGGATAAAGAACGGCGACACCCGGCGCGGGCCCTTTTCCTTGATCAGAACGGCGGTGTCGGCAATCGACTGCAGCCCGCCGATACCCGATCCGATCAACACGCCGGTGCGTTCGAGGCTTTCGTCGTCTTCCGGTTTCCAGCCGGCGTCTTCAACGGCCTGGGTCGCGGCGGCGATGCCGTAGAGGATGAAATCGTCGACCTTGCGGCGCTCTTTCGGTAGCATCCAGTCGTCGGGGTTGAAGGTGCCGTCGGAGCCATCGCCCATCGGCACTTCGCAGGCATAGTCGGTGGCCAGGTGGCTTGCATCGAAACGCGTGATGGTACCGGCGCCCGATTTCCCGTCCAGAAGCCGTGACCAGGTTTCCTCGACACCGCATGCCAGCGGTGTCACCATGCCCAGTCCGGTTACAACAACTCGACGCATATTCTGCTCTCCTCTGCCTCGACGGTTCGAGGTTCTCAATAGCTTGGATCGCGCCAGCGGCGCAAGTGGATGGCGGGGTTTATAGGCGGCAGCGACCGGTCACCGCCAGCGGAAAACGGCTTAGCGACGGCTTGGACCGGAGCGACAAAACCGCACCGCCTAACCCCGCAGCGCATATAGAAACCATGACCGAAAAGAAAAGCCCCCGCCTTTCGGCGAGGGCTCATGGAAATCAGTGATATTGAGCTATCACGAAGCCTGGCTGATGAATTTCACCGCGTCGCCGAAGGTCTGAATGGTTTCAGCGGCGTCATCGGGGATCTCGATGCCGAATTCTTCTTCGAACGCCATGACCAGTTCAACGGTGTCCAGGCTGTCCGCGCCCAGGTCATCGATGAACGATGCGTTCTCGGTGACTTTGTCTTCTTCAACACCCAGGTGCTCAACAACGATCTTTTTGACGCGGTCTGCGATATCGCTCATTTTATGTCCTCATCTTTAGGGCATAGTGCCCGAATTGTCGCCCTTGCCCGCGGGCAGGCTTGATATGTGCCCAACGAACGGGCGGCTCCTTTCCCGCGAAAAAACGGGATGTCCCGCGGGCTGGCACGCCCTCCCCCGGAAAAATCTGCGTGGCCTATAGCACATGGTGCGGCGTAGGCAAACGCTTTCGCAACCCCCTGCAGGGATTGCTAAGGATTTTTTACAGCCCCGCGCGAATCCGCATTCGCACGGGCGCTGCCTGTTTACAGCATCGCCATGCCGCCGTTCACGTGCAGCGTCGTGCCGGTGACATAGCCCGCTTCGGGGCTGGCCAGGTACAGAACGGCCGCGGCGATTTCTTCCGGCGTGCCCATCCGGGCGGCCGGAATCTGCGCGTTGATCTTTTCCTTCTGATCATCGGTCAGCTTCTCGGTCATCGCGGTGGCGATGAAGCCCGGCGCCACCGCGTTGGCGGTGATTCCGCGGCTGGCGACCTCGTAGGCAATGGATTTGGTCATCCCCACCATGCCGGCCTTGGCGGCGGCATAGTTGACCTGACCCGGGTTGCCGGTGGCCCCCACGATCGAGGAAATGTTGATGATCCGGCCCCAACGCGCCTTCATCATCGGGCGCATGACGCCGCGGCACAGCCGCATGGCGGAGGTCAGGTTCACATCCAGCACCGATTGCCATTCGTCGTCCGACATCCGCATGAAGATCTGGTCGCGGGTGATCCCGGCATTGTTGACCAGGATATCCAGCCCCCCCATCGCCGCGATCGCCAGTTTCGGCAGCGCGTCGACAGCCTCGGCATCGCTCAGATTGCAGGGCAGAACATGGGCGCGCTCGCCCAGTTCGGCGGCCAGCGCCTCCAGCGGTTCCACCCGCGTGCCGCTCAGCCCCACGGTGGCGCCCGCATCGTGCAGCGCCTTGGCGATGGCACCGCCGATACCGCCCGACGCCCCGGTCACCAAGGCGCATTTTCCGGTCAGATCAAACATTTCGATTGTTCCTTTTCATCGCTTCGGCCCGTCGCGCAGCGCCGGACCGGAAATTCCGTTTCCGGCTCAGCCCAGATTGGCCAGAGCTTTCGAGATATCCTCGGGCGTGCCGATTGCGGTGCAGGCGATTGACCGTTCGATCCGACGGATCATGCCCGACAGCGCCTTGCCCGCACCGATTTCCCAGACCTCGGTCACGCCGTTTTTCGCCATCCACATCACGCTTTCGCGCCAGCGCACCGACCCGGTGACCTGATCGACCAGCAGCGACCGGATCGTCGCCGGATCGCTGACCGCTTCGGCCACCACGTTGGCGACCAGCGGCACGGAGGGTTCGTTGATATCGACGTCTTCCAGCGCCTCGGCCATCACCCGGGCCGCCGGTTCCATCAGCGCGCAATGAAACGGGGCGCTGACGGGCAGCAGGACCGCGCGCTTGGCGCCCTTTTCCTTGGCCAGTTCCACGGCGCGTTCGACCGCGTCCTTGTGGCCCGACACCACCACCTGACCGGGATCGTTGTCATTCGCCGCCTGACAGACCTCGCCCATCGCGGCTTCTTCCGCGACGGCCTTGGCGGCGGCGAAATCCAGCCCCAGCAAGGCCGCCATCGCGCCTTCGCCAACCGGGACCGCTTCCTGCATCGCCTTGCCGCGGGTGCGCAGCAGCCGCGCGGCATCGGAAATGCTCAGCGCGCCAGCCGCCGCCAGCGCCGAATATTCGCCCAGCGAATGACCGGCGACGAAGGCCGCCTGATCGGCCAGAACCACACCTTCGGATTCCAGCGCCTTCAAGGCGGCCAGCGATGTCGCCATCAGCGCGGGCTGAGCGTTCTGCGTCAGGGTCAGCTGGTCCTGCTCCCCTTCCCAGATCAGCGCGCTCAGTTTTTCGCCCAAAGCGTTGTCAACTTCATCGAACACGGCCTTCGCCGCCGGATAGGCATCGGCCAGTGCCTTGCCCATCCCGATGGTCTGCGCCCCCTGTCCGGGGAAAACGAATGCTTTTGTCATGACGCCCCTCATCACGTTTTGTTTTGACGTGATGTAAACGCCCCGGTCGCCGATAACAAGACAAACGCCACTCTTGCCCGGGTCGGGCAGCATGGCGGGACGTTCCCAGTTCGTGGATCGCGATCAGATCGCGATGGACGGTTTCCGCCGTGCTGCGAAACGGTCAAGAGCGGCCTGCGGCAAGGGATTTGCAAACGCGACACGCAGGATGTCGCTGCCGCCCTTGGTCCGCGCCAACAGCGTGTCTTCGGCGAACTCCAGAACCTCCAGCTCTTTCAGGGTGCGGTGGCGCTGCAGCCCGGCGAATCCGCCGTTTCTGCCGGGAAGCTGAAAAAGCCTGCCGCTTTCGATGTCGATGGCGAATTCGTCGCCACCGGTCCGGCCCGTTTTGAACAGCATGTATCCTATCCCGCTCAGGAAACAGGTCAGCAGGGCGCGCATCGTCATCGCCCCCGGCTCGGCCAGGTTTTCGGGCTGCACCCACAGGCCGAGTGAGGACAGGCACATCACCAACCCGCAGAAGGTCAGAACGTCCCCCGCGAAATTTCGCGCCGGGTTGGCCACGACTGCCATCAGCGCCTGTTCCTGTTTGCTTGCCTCGCAGTCCATGGCATCCCCTTTCTCTTGGGCACCGGTCAAGTGCAGGTTTCGCTTTTCAAATGTAGGCTTCGCTTTCTGGCAAAAATGCGGCAAAGTCTGGACGAACCCGGCCCCGGGGGCCGACCGGAGGCGCAACAGGCGCACAATCCGTTTCTTTGGGTTGCAACATCACCTGATCCATCGTATACGCCCGCATCCTTCCGCATATTTATGTTGAACCGCGCAGTCTCTCGTGGATGGGTCGCGGAAGGAATTGACCCTCCTATGAAATGCGCCTGAAAATGAACAGGAGTGCACATGCCGCTTTACGAGCATGTATTCATCTCGCGTCAGGACCTGTCCAACACGCAAGCTGAAGGCCTTATCGAACATTTCGGCACCGTACTGGCGGACAACGGCGGCAAAGTCGTTGACAGCGAGTACTGGGGCGTCAAGACGATGGCCTACAAGATCAACAAGAACCGCAAGGGCCACTACGCCTTCCTGAAAACCGACGCCCCGGCGCCGGCGGTGCAGGAAATGGAACGCCTGATGCGCCTGCATGACGACGTCATGCGCGTTCTGACCATCAAGGTCGAAGGCCACGAAGACGGCCCCTCCGTCCAGATGCAGAAACGTGACGACCGTGGCGATCGCCGCGAGCGCCGTTCGTAACCCCAAGATAAGGAAGCTAAACAATGGCAGCTAAACCGTTTTTCCGCCGCCGCAAAGTTTGCCCCTTCTCCGGGGACAACGCGCCGAAGATCGACTACAAAGACACCAAACTGCTGCAGCGCTACATTTCCGAGCGCGGCAAGATCGTGCCCTCGCGCATCACCGCAGTGTCGGCCAAGAAGCAGCGTGAACTGGCTCGCGCCATCAAGCGCGCCCGCTTCCTCGCCCTGCTGCCCTACGCCGTGAAGTAAGGAGACGAACAGATGCAAGTTATCCTTCTCGAACGCGTGGCCAAGCTGGGTCAGATGGGCGACGTCGTCGACGTCAAGTCCGGCTACGCCCGCAACTTCCTGCTGCCCCAGGGCAAGGCCCTGACCGCTTCGGAGGCCAACAAGGCCAGCTTCGAAGCCCAGAAAGCGCAACTGGAAGCCCGCAACCTGGAAACCCGCAAAGAAGCCGAAGCGCTCGGCGAAAAGCTAGACGGCCAGCAGTTCGTCGTGATTCGCCAGGCCTCGGACGGCGGCAACCTCTACGGTTCGGTCACCCCGCGTGACGCAGCCGACGTTGCCACCGCAGGCGGTTACTCGGTCGACCGCAAGCAGATCGTCATCCCGACCCCGATCAAGGAACTGGGTCTGCACAAGGTTGACATCACCCTGCACCCCGAAGTTCAGGTTCAGATCGAACTGAACGTCGCCCGTTCGGAAGAAGAAGCCGAACTTCAGGCGTCGGGCAAGTCGATCCAGGAACTGGCCGCCGAAGCCGAAGCGGAAGCGGAATTCGAAATCGCCGAACTGTTCGACGATATCGGATCGGCCGCGGCAGACGAAGAACTGGATGTGGTTCCGGCCTCGGACGCTGGCGAAGCGGAAGAAACCGAAGAAGAATAAGTCACCTTCTCAGGATGACTGTTGGAACTGCGCGGAAATTCCGCGCAGTTCTTTTTTTAACCAGACAATTGCGTTGAGCCACTATTTGGGCCATGCTGCGTTACGTAACCTTTAGTTGTTGCGCTCTTTATCGTAGCGTCACCACAAACAAAAAGGGCGATGCCAGAACTCAGCAGGCCACCGCACGTTGAACGAAAATGAGCCGGATGTGACGCATTCACTCCGCGGAACGAGGCTCACGGAAACTGGTAGTTGTCAGGCACAGTAAGAATACAACAATGAATCTGATCGACCTAAGTTCGGTTAACGATGACGACAGGTTTCTGAACTTCATCGAAAGCCTCTGCAAAGAGCTGGGCTTCGATTACGCGTCCTATGCCACCACGAACATGGTCACCGGCGACGTTCAGGGTTTCGCCAACTATTCCGAGGATTGGAAGGATCACTATACCAAGCGGGGCCTGCACCGGCTGGACCCGACGCTGTCTGTCTCCATGCAAAGCATCGCACCGGTCGACTGGGCTCGTTTCCAGCATGATGAAAAGTTCCACGCGGTGTTTTCCGATGCCTATGATTTCGGCATCACCGATCGCGGCATAAGCGTACCGGTCCGTGGCCCTTATGGCGATTGCGGGCTGCTCAGCGTGACCCGCAAATGTTCCGATTCCGAATGGAAGAAATATAAAGCCGAAGTCATCGGTGAACTGCAATTTGCCGCTGTACACATGCATGATAACGTCATGAAGTCCGGATTGCTGCCCAAGGCGCTTGCGATCCCTGCTCTGTCGACCCGCGAAAAGGAAATCCTGCAGTGGGTCGCCGCCGGAAAATCCCAGCAGGATATCGGCGACATCCTGTCGATTTCGCATCGAACGGTCGAAGTCCATATCAGGTCCAGCCGTGAAAAACTGGGGGCGCTTACGACTGCGCAGGCTGTCGGGCGCGCGATCACGCTGGGCATGATCCACCCCGGATAAAAGATTTTCCGCAATCTTTAAGCTAATTTTGGGTTTATACGGGAAACCCCTAATGGCCATTCCCCTACTATTCGGTTCACATTTGATAAAAATAACCGATGGTAGGGGAACCACTCATGATTATTGTTGTAGACGCACTGAACAGACACTTATTTTCCGATATCTTGGCCGAAATGCATGCCCTGCGGGCCCGCGTCTTCGCTGACCGCCTGGGATGGGAAGTCACCGTGAAGAACGGAATGGAGATCGATGAATTCGATGCTCTCAATCCCGCCCATGTGATTTGCCTGGACGACGATGGGGATGTCGTAGGGTGCATGCGCCTGCTGCAGACGACCGGCCCGCACATGCTGGCCGACGTGTTCTATGACATCCTTGACGGCGAACCGCCGCTGCGCAGTTCGCGTATCTGGGAAGCCACGCGGTTCTGTGTCGATACCGAGAAACTGAAGGGCCGCACGACCCGCAATTCGATTTCCTATGTCACTAGCGAAGTCATGATCGGGGCCTTCGAATATGCCCGCGACGCCGGTGTTCTGGACGCGGTGGCGGTGATCGATCCGGTGATGAACCGGGTGATGCAGCGCTCGCGCAACGCGCCCTACGATTACCTTGGAACACCCAAGCAGATGGGCAAGGTCAAGGCGATGGCGGCGCTGATGGATTGTTCCGAGGAACGGATCGCCGGTATTCGCGATTTCGCGGGTATCAACCACGATGTCTTTGGCTCTGACGATGAGGTGCTGAGCTTGTTCAAGGAAAACAACGGCAGCGCCGGCAATGGCAGCCGGGAGATCACGCTGGAATCGGCCTATGACTTCGCCCCGGAACCGGAGGCGGTGCGCAAGCCGACCCGGAAAGACCTGCGCGAATATTGCGAAGCCCAGGTTGCCAGCGCGGCAAATGACGAAGAAAAGGTCGCGGCGCTCGCGCTCAAGCTCGAACTGGCCGAAATCCTGCGCGGGGACGTGCAAAACCGGTGCGACGCGTAACTGCTGCGCACCCACCCACGCATAACCAAAATGGCTGGTCCCCGTACTGATTACCGGGGCCAGCCATTTTACGTTCCGAAATTGTCACCGACCTGCAGCGGCGCCATCCGGATCAGACGGGAATCCGCCACCCCCGCCTGGCGGTGCAGCATGGCTTCGCGGTATTCCGGATCCTTCAGCATGTCGACGAAAGCCTGCGGACTGGGGTATTCGGCGATGAAACACAGGTCCCATTCCTTGTCCTTGGGCCCGATGACCATCTGCTCCATCTTGCCGCGCCAGACGATACGCCCGCCCAACCGCTTGAAAACCGGTTCGCTGCCCTTGCCATAGGCGGCATAGGCTTCGGCCCCGGTTGCATTGCGACCATCAGGATAGTCCGCCCTGTCGCGCAGTTTGACCAGGTTGAGCATATGTATCGGCCCGGGCCGGTCATTGGCGCGAAACGCGTCGAAATCATCCTTTGAAAAGCTGGTGTGCTCCATCTTGTCCTCCCTGTGGTCGCAGACAGAAAACGCCAGCAGCCGCACGCGGTCAACACACAGCCGGAAATCATCCTGCGAAACCGAAAAGGCCGCCCCCGAGGGGCGGCCTTTGGCGAAATCGATTCTGGGTCGGACTTATTCGTCTTCCAACGCTTCCACGGCTTTCTGCAGATCGTCCTTGCCGACTTCCTTGTCGGTCACCTTGGCCTGTGCGACCACGTGATCGATAACCTTGTCTTCGAAGATCGGCGCCCGCAGCTGCTGCTGCATCTGCTGGTTCTGCTGGATGAACTCGAAGAACTGGCGTTCCTGACCCGGGTACTGGCGGGCCTGGTTCATGATCGCCTGGGTCATTTCGGCATCGGTGACCTCGACCTCGGCCTTCTGGCCCAGTTCGGCCAGCAGCAGGCCCAGACGCACGCGGCGTTCGGCCAGCTTGTTATGCTCCTCGGTCGGCTCAATCTTGTCGTGGTTGTGATCGTGCACCTCGGGGTTTTCTTCATGCCACAGCTGATGCGCGATCTGCTGTGCTTCGGCCTCGACCAGCGACGGCGGCAGATCGAACGCCACCATGCCGTCCAGCTTGTCCAGCAGGTTGCGCTTCAGAACCTGACGCGCGGCGCCTTGGTACTCGGCTTCCAGACGTTCGGTGACCTGTGCCTTCAGTGCGGCCAGATCCTCTGCGCCGAATTTCTTCGCCAGCTCGTCGTCGATCTCAGCGGCTTTCGGGGCCTTGACCGCCTTGATGGTGCAGTCGAACACGGCTTCCTTGCCGGCCAGGTTTTCCGCGCCGTAATCTTCCGGGAAGGTCACGGTGACGGCTTTTTCCTCATCGGCCTTCACGCCGAGCAGCTGCTCTTCGAAACCGGGGATGAACGATCCCGATCCGAGCACAAGCGGATAATCCTCGGCAGAACCGCCTTCGAAGGCTTCGCCGTCGACCTTGCCGACGAAATCGAACACGATCTGGTCGCCGTCCTTGGCTTTCGAGCCCTTCTTGCGGTCCTCGAAATCCTGAGCGGTTTCGGCCAGCGATGCCAGCGCTTCGTCAACGGCCGCGTCGTCGGCCTTGACCACCAGGCGTTCCAGCTCGACTCCCGAGAAATCGACTTCGGGAATTTCGGGCAGCGCTTCGTAGGTCATGGTGACCTTCATGTCGTCGCCTTCTTTCCAGTCTTCAGCGCCGACCATCTGAACGTCGGGCTGCAGCGCCGGGCGCTCACCGGAGTCTTCGAAGTGCTTGTTCATCGCCTCGTCGACGGCTTCCTGCATCGCCTCGCCCAGCAGGCGCTGACCGAACTGCTTCTTCAGCAGCGCCATCGGCACCTTGCCCTTGCGGAAACCTTTCATTTCGACTTCCGGCTGCGCCTCGGCCAGCTTGGCGTTTACCTTGTCGTCAAGCTCCTGCGCGGTCAGCATCATCTCGTAAGCGCGCTTGAGGCCTTCATTCAGGGTCTCGGTGACCTGCATGTTCTCGTCCTTCTTTTCAACCTTGGTGCGGGTGGAGGGACTTGAACCCCCACGCCTTGCGGCGCCAGAACCTAAATCTGGTGCGTCTACCAATTTCGCCACACCCGCAAAAAATCGGGCAGGCAGCCCCGTCAAAGACGCGACTGCCTGCAGTTCCGGCGCTATCTAGCAAACAGTTCGGGCGGATGCGAGAAGAAAATTCAGCCCTATTGCAACGAATAAATCGCTAAAAAGAGCGGGACAAGCGCCGTTAAGATGATTAGTCTGACTGCAAAAAAGCAGGCAGAGCAGTAGGATAATCGCCCATGGAACTCAAAACTTCCGGGCGCACGAGCGGGCAAAACCCCGCGACGCGCCGCGTGGAACTTGTCAACGGGCTCATGCCTGGCACGCTGGTGTTGACCGAAGACGGCGCGTTGCCGGTCGAAACCCTTGCTCCGGGCGACAGGATCATCACCCGCAACACCGGGCTGGTGACCCTGAAAGCGATCGACCACGACTTCGAGATTTGCGAAACCGTGCGCATCCGCGCAGGATCGCTGGGCCATGACCGCCCCGACGCGGACACCATCCTGCCCTCGCGGCAAAAAATCCTGATCCGCGACTGGCGCGCCAGGGCGCTTTATGACGCCGATCAGGCCCTCGTCGACGCCCGTCGCCTGATCGACGGCGAATATGTCCGGCTGCAGCCGCGCGGCCAGCACATGGTGTTCCGCCTCTCGTTCGACAGCCCGCAGGTGATCTATGCCGACGGTCTGGAACTGGAATGCGCCACCGCGCCGGTCATGGCCGGCTGAGCAGACGTTTCAGCACGTTCGGCAATTGTTCGGGCAGGTCTTCGGCAATCAAGCCGGGACCGAATTCCAACGCGCATTCTACATGCAACCAGGCCGCCGTTTCCGCCGCCTGCATCGGGTCGAAGCCACGCGCCAGCAATCCGGCGATGAACCCGGTCAGAACATCCCCCGACCCCGCCGTCGCCAGCCAGGTAGCCGCGCGCTCGTATTGCGCCGAATTGATGCTGCAGCGCCCGTCCGGTGCCGCGATCACCGTGTCGGGCCCCTTGAATAGAACCACGCAGCCCGCCCGCTTCGCCGCCTCCCGCGTCGCATCCACCTTGGAATAGGCCGGTCCCTTTAGCGGCGCGGCCTCCAGCTTCGCCGCAATGTCCGGGAACAGCCGCTTGAATTCGCCCGCATGTGGCGTCAGCACGCAATTCTGATGCAGCTTGGCAAACAGCGCCGCGTCCTGCGTCAAAAGGGTCAGCGCATCGGCATCCAGCACCGTCGCCCGCCCGGCCTCCAGCGCGGTGGCAACCAGCGCCGCCGCCTCCTCGTCCAGCCCAAGCGCCGGGCCCAGCCCGATCGCGTTGAACCGCGCATCCTCCAGCACCTTGGCCAAGGCGGTAGCATCGCCCACCCGCCGCAGCATGATGGCGGTGACCTGCGCCGCCACCTCCGCTTGCGCCGCCGGCGGCACCGCCAGCGTCACCAGCCCGGCCCCGACACGAAGCGCCCCCCGCGCCGCCATCCGCGCCGCGCCGGTCCGGCCAGGACCGCCGGAAAGAATCAAGGCGTGGCCGTGGGAATATTTGTGAGTATCGCTGAACTTGGTCAAAGTTGATTTCGTCGGATCGCACAAGCGCACAGCGCCGGCGACATAGGAAGCTTTGAGCCCGATATCCTTGACGACCACTTTACCACACCAAACCGCTCCGCCCTGCGGCGGACCTTTGGGCAACAAGTAGTGCCCGATTTTCGCGCGATGGAACGATACTGTCAGATCGGTAGGGAATGCCCCTTCCAAATTGCGGCCCGAGTCACTGCATATGCCGCTGGGAATATCGACAGCGACGTATTTGGGCCGATCCTTTTGGTGCCAGCTGAAGACCCGGGGCACGAAACCATGCCACGTGCGTTCTGTATCGTCCGGCATCAGGCGGGTCAGGCCGGTTCCGAAAACCGCGTCGACAACCAGATCATGCTCACACTCATCGAGGGTGTCCTCAATCAAATTGTCATCCCACTTGTGGATGCTCCGGTTCCCTACCCACCGCTCGTAATTCTCCAGCGCATCCGGCGGCAGTTTCTCGGGATCGCCGTAGAGAAAAACCTCCACCTCCCAGCCGCGCTCTTTCAACAGCCGAGCAACGACAAACCCATCGCCGCCATTATTCCCCGGCCCGCAAAGCACCACCGCCCTGAACTTCTTCTGTTCACAAATATCCTGGGGGGAGGCCGCAGGCCGGGGGGCAACGCCCCCCTCCTCCGCCAGACGATCAACACCCCCCGCCCCGCTATCCGCATCCGTCCCGGCAAGCTCCGGCCATTCCTCGAAAATCGCCTCGACGACGCCCCGCCCGGCGCGTTCCATCAGCTCCAGCCCGGTCACCTCGCCCGACTCGATGGCCGCACGTTCGATCGCGCGCATTTGCGCAGAGGTCAGCAGTTCCGTCATGACATCGGCACCAGAGTTTTCATTTCGCACATATTTTAATCTTTTCGATGCTTTTTTAATCTCGCCCCAAGAATCCGGACTGGCCGATCCCCGGGAATGACTGTAGTCAATTGAGGCCGCCCAATGAAAGTGATCTGTGCCATCAACGAAGCATCTGGCGAGGAGACCCAGCGATGAAAAAGATCGAAGCGATCATCAAGCCGTTCAAGCTTGATGAGGTGAAAGAAGCCTTGCAGGAGGCCGGCATCCAAGGCCTCAGCGTGATCGAGGTCAAGGGCTTCGGTCGTCAGAAGGGCCATACCGAGCTTTATCGCGGCGCGGAATATGTCGTCGACTTCCTGCCGAAAGTGAAAATCGAGGTCGTGCTGGACGACGATCTCGTCGATGGCGCGATCGAGGCGATCATCGACGCCGCCAAGACCGACAAGATCGGCGACGGCAAGATCTTCGTCAGCCCCGTCGAACAAGCCATTCGCATCCGCACCGGCGAAACCGGTTCGGACGCGCTGTAATTACCCCATAAACGAAAGGGATTAAGGGAATGAGCAAGGACGCAGTTCTCAAGACCATCGCGGATGAAGACGTCGAATATGTCGATATCCGCTTCACTGATCCGCGCGGCACGCTGCAGCACGTTACCGTGATTGCCGACGAGGTCGACGAAGACTTCCTCGAAGAAGGCTTCATGTTCGACGGCTCGTCCATCGCCGGCTGGAAATCGATCGAAGCCTCGGACATGAAACTGATGCCCGACACCGACTCGGCCTATATCGATCCGTTCTATGCCGAAAAAACCCTGTGCATTCACTGCTCGGTCGTTGAACCCGACACCGGCGAACCCTACGAACGCGACCCGCGCGGCACCGCCGAAAAGGCCGAGGCTTACCTGAAATCGACCGGTATCGGCGACACCGCCTACATGGGCCCGGAAGCCGAATTCTTCCTGTTCGACAACGTCAAGTATTCGACCGCGATCAACAAAGTGTCCTACGAAGTCGACGCCATCGACGCCTCGTGGAACACCGACACCGATTACGAAATGGGCAACTCGGGCCACCGTCCGGGCGTCAAGGGCGGCTATTTCCCGGTCAACCCGGTTGACGACGCGCAGGACCTGCGGTCGGAAATGCTGTCGACGATGAAGCGCATCGGCATGAAGGTCGACAAGCACCACCACGAAGTGGCGTCGTGCCAGCACGAACTGGGCCTGATCTTCGGCACCCTGACCAAGCAGGCCGACGAGCTGCAGAAGTACAAGTACATCATCCACAACGTGGCACAGGCCTATGGCAAGTCGGCCACCTTCATGCCGAAACCGATCGCCGGCGACAACGGCACCGGCATGCACGTGAACATGTCGATCTGGAAAGACGGCAAGCCGCTCTTTGCCGGCGACAAATACGCCGACCTGAGCCAGGAAGCGCTGTACTTCATCGGCGGCATCCTGAAGCACGCCAAGACGCTGAACGCCTTCACCAACCCGTCGACCAACTCCTACAAGCGTCTGATCCCGGGCTTCGAAGCCCCCGTTCTGCGCGCCTACTCGGCCCGCAACCGGTCGGGATGCGTCCGTATCCCGTGGGCCGAAAGCCCGAAGGCAAAGCGCGTCGAGGCCCGTTTCCCCGACCCGGCGGCCAACCCCTACCTGTGCTTCGCAGCCCTGCTGATGGCCGGTATCGACGGCATCAAGAACAAGATCGATCCGGGCGAAGCGATGGACAAGAACCTGTACGATCTGCCCGCCGAGGAACTGGCCGGTATCCCGACCGTCTGCGGCAGCTTGCGTGAAGCCGTCGATGCGCTGGCAGCGGACCACGACTTCCTGATCGCTGGCGATGTGTTCACCAAGGACCAGATCGAGGGCTACATCAATCTGAAGATGGAAGAGATCCAGCAGTACGAACACACTCCTCACCCGGTGGAATTCGCGCTGTACTACAGCTGCTGATTTTCCCGCTTGGGAAGAGTATGGAAAGGGCGCCTGCGGGCGCCCTTTTTCTTTGCACCTCAACTAAATACCTGAAAAAAATAGATTTTTTGATTTCTTCCACTCCTGACCACACAATTAGGCCGGGAAATTTTTAGAAAAATTCACAACATTGCCTTTTTCCGTCGGAATTGCGCCACAGAAAGTTCCATTTTCACCGCCAAAAAAGGACCAGTCGTATCGAGCTGGAGATCTGCTATGGAAAAGGACTCGCACCGGTATTCGGCAGGTTTGGTGTTTCTCGAAGAAGCACATGCCGAAGAAGCACAGCTGAGCACCGCGCTTCAGTCCGTTCTGGAAGCGCGCGGTCAGCGCATACAGTCGGTAAACGTGCTGGAAAACGACCAGATGCGTATCTACACCGATACCATGATCCTGGATCTCACCCCGCCGCTGCACCCCGATAGCAGGCTGGCGATGATGGACGAGGATGAGGGCGACGCGATCCTGCCGCATGCCGAAATGCTCATCGGCCTGTCGCTGGCGCTGCGCAACGACGTGGAGCCGGAGGAAACCGACCCGGCCGAAATCGAACGCAGCCTGAAATCCTATCTCGCCGAAATGACCACCCGGCTGGCAAAGATGACCGAACCCGACTTCGTGCTGTGGCTGCGCCCCTCCGCCCTGCTGGAAACCGAGGAATTCATAAACGCGGCAACCCATATCATGCCGCGCAAGATCCGTCGGTCCGCCGAAAACGTCAAATCGCGCCATGCCCGCCCGAAGCCGGTCCTCATGAGCGGTGGCACCGCACGGGCCGCGGGCGCGGCTTGCGACGCCGCCAACCGCTTCCCCGAGATCAAGGTCGCCTCGCGCAGCCTTGAAAACGAATACGAACGCCGCACCCATGTCTCCGACAACCAGATCGACGCGGCGGACCTGCGCTCGGCGATCTATCCCCCGACCGAACAGACCGCCGCACAGGAAAACACCTTTGCGATGCGCATGGCCAGCTGGGTCATGGTGACGACCGTGGGGATGTTCTTCCTGCCGGTGGCGGTGCTACTGACTTTTGCCAACGTGGTGCGGGGCGAAGATTTCCGCCTCGCCGCCCATTCGATGGCCCTGACCGGGATGATGATGGCGCTGAACGCTTCCGGCGCGCTGGCCCAAACGATGAACATGATCGGCCTCTGATCCAACCGGCAACTATCTTTTAAAATGCGCCGTCAAAAGCATTTGGCGGCGTTTTTGCCGTGCGTTAGCCTGATTTCATTTCAACCAATCGGAACAGGCCAATGGCTTCAGCACTTTTCAGATCTCCGTTTTTCGTTCTCTGCAGCTTTCTGATTGTCCTTGCCGGCACCATGCCAGGCGATGTTCGGGCTGCCGCTTGCGGCAACGACTCCGCCGGATTTACCCACTGGAAAACCGCTTTCGCCAAGGAAGCCAGCGCTGCCGGGGTCGGCCGAAAGGGGCTCACCGCTCTAGCCGGCGCGCAATATGCCAGCAAAACGATCTGGGCCGACCGCAACCAGAAATCCTTCAAGTATTCGCTGGAAAAATTCATGCAGGTCCGTGGCGCCGACACCATCGTCGCACTTGGCCGCAAGCGCAAGGCGCGCAATCCGGCCTTCTATTCCAGCCTCGAAAAACGCTATGGCGTTCCCGCCGGGGTGCTGCTGGCGATCCACGGGATGGAAACCGCGTTCGGAAATTTCATGGGGGACAGCAACGTGGTGTCGGCAATCACCACACTGGCCTATGATTGCCGCCGGTCGGATTTCTTCACCCCGCATGCCCTGGCAGCACTGAAGCTGGTCGACCGGGGCGCGATATCGCCCGGTTCCATCGGCGCCAAACATGGCGAACTGGGCCATACGCAATTCCTGCCCGGTAATGTCCTGAAATACGGGGTGGACGGCAATGGCGACGGCCGGATCGATCTGACCGACGAGGCCGACGCGATGGCATCGACCGCAAACTACCTGCGCAAGAAGGGCTGGAAACGCGGCCGCGGATATCTGCTGGATCAACCCAATTTCAAGGTGATCCGACAGTGGAACGCCGCAGGCGTCTACCAGAAAGCGATCGCGATCATGGCCGACCGGATCGATCGCTAGAGCCATGAGCGGGCGATTTCGCCCGGGATCATGTACGTGTGGATCGAAAACACCACCGCCTGCGTTTCCGGCAGCCGCATCAATACCTGCCTTTCACTGCGTAGATGGGTCGCGGCGTCGCGGTCCACCGTGTGGTGCGCGCAGGTTTCGCTTCGTGGATTGTGCAGCGTGTTATTGTCATACCACAGCAGATTGAACCGCCATAGCGGCCGGTCCACCCCGATCCCGTCGAACAACCGCTGCACCCGCTTGGCGATATTGTCGTCATAGGCATCGACCGGGACATGAATACCGATCAGCGGCCTGAGGAACTTTTCCCGCAGCGTCCAGTTCGACGGGAAGCACAACAGGGCTGCGGTCAGCACATGTTCGTCGCCGCGTTTTTCCATCACGCAGAGGTCTTCCTGCACCAGCATTCCAAGCGTGCCCAGCGGATCGTCGCGATCGATCGCCACCCGGGCACCATCGGGCCGGATCACGTGATCGGCAGCGATGCAGAAACCGGTCTGCCCGCGCAGGAAGCCAAGCACCCGGTCGAGCAATTCCGCCACCGCCGGGGCGGCGCCGGACTCCATCGCGATCACCGCGTCGCGCCGGCCCTTCAACAGCCTTTCCCGTTCCGCCATCTGTCCCGCATAGGCTTCGTCCACGATCAGCCAATCAGCCGAATCCAGCGGCGCGATCCCGGGCAAGGGACGCGGTTTGGCGATGTCATAAGGCAGGGTATTTTGAACAATCTCGGTCATTGCCCGGAAATTTGACCTAATCCGAAAACAATCACAATTCTTTCTAAACAGTTTTCGACTTATGGCGTATGGCCTATGTGACAGGCACCACGGGTTCATCCATCCGGCATAGTCCGCGACGAACCGGCCTAGACCATAGGGATTAGCCCCCGAAGACAGGGATTAGCCCTTATTTACAAGGGCGTCAGAATCACCTGTACGCACCGTCGCGGAACAAATCGGCCCGACCGATTTCAATCCGCGCGAGCGCAGGCATATGCAAATGCCCGCGCCCTGTTTTATACGCCGGCAGCTGGAAATTTCGGACAATCCCCCCCCCCTTTCGGAGGGGTTTCAGGGCGAATAAGTCGGCCTTCCGGCGATGGCGTGGACCTCTCTGTTCAACGCTCGCAGCATCATCTTCATCAGGCAATCCACCGCCCTGCCTCATCAACGCGGCAGGATCGGCGCCACCCGAAAACGAGCATGTAACGAGCAACCACCTTTTCTGCGGAAAAGAGGGAACAGTGATGATTTACCTCGAGACAAGAAGTGTCAGTGACAACGAGTATGACCAGGACCTGTTCGGCGCCAACATCCTTGCCAACCGTGATCAGCTCGGCGAAGATGGCACCTATGACGAAGCAGCGGACGCTCTGGGCGTCACCCATATCCGTTACCCCGGCGGATCGCTGACCGAAGATTTCTTCGACATTTCCGATCCCGACAAAACCGTCGCTGTCGATCCCGATACCGGCAAGGAAGTCGAACTGCTGCCCTATTCCGAATTCATGGAATATGCCGAGGCGAACGACATCGATGTGACGATCGTTCTCCCCACGCGAAACTTCCTCAGCGAAGAAACCGACGCAGACGGCCACCGGTATGCCGATATCGACGAAGACGCGCTGCGCGGCTTCATTCAGGACACGCTGAACGGCGAATACGGCGAACCGACGATCCGCGCCTTTGAGATCGGCAACGAATACTGGGGCAGCGGCGAAATGGACACGCTGGAATACGGTCGCGTTGCCAGCCGCATGGCCGAGATCCTGAACGATGAGATCGACAGCCATCCCGAAGCCGACACCGCCTTTTCCGACATCGATATCCTGGTGCAGAACGGCCAGAACTACGGCGCCGACCGGCTGAGCGACGATTACGGCGATCTTCAGAGCGGCGCAGATCAGATCGCGGCCATCAACGAAGATTACGGGCTGGACCTTGATGACAGCTACATCATGAATTCCGGTGAAGTGTCTTGGGCCCGCGTCGCCAATGAAATCATCATCAGCGAATTCGACACCGAGGCCGAGCGCGACGCGGTCGACGGGATTGCTCTTCATGTCTATTCCAAGGGTGCGGACAAACCGAACAGTCGCGAATACGACCTGAACACCGTCGAGGACACTTGGCACGATGAACTGGGTGAACTGGACACCTACATCACCGAATGGAACCTCAAGGCGAGCCGCAGCAGCTGGGACCCGGCACAGGAATACGGCCTGAAGCAGGCGCATGAAATCCTCAACATGTCCGAGGTTTTCGTCGAGCACGAAGTGGATACAGCCCATATCTGGGCCATTCAGCAGAACAACCTGACCAACCTCGCCGGTAACGAAGGCGGTGACGGACAACTGACCGTTCCCGGCGAAATGTTCCGCATGATGAATGAATCTCTGGTGGGAACCAGCCCGATCGACTTCGTGTCGGACGACAGTCGCGAACACGAAGCAACCGACGACGGAGCCAGCGTGCACGGCTTCTATTCCGATGACCGGCTTGTTCTGTTCATCGCGTCGAACACCGAGGAAACCCAGGACGCGGTGGTCGACCTGTCGCAGATCGTGGATGGCGTAGGAAGCATGCATATCGATGTTCTGGGGGTTGAGGACGGCAACAATCCCACCTCGCCGGAAGCGATTGCCGAAGTGACCGCCCTCGATGCCGGGCAGGCGTACGAAGACGGCATCCTGACGGCCGAGATGGACGGATATGAAATCGTCCGCGTCGTGATCGACAATCCGCAATACACCGACGAGTTCAAGAATATCGTCCTGCCCGAGGACGGTTCGGACGATGATGGCGAGATCGTGATCGATCCCGACGACATTCCCGATACCTCCGGCGAAGAACATGTTGTCGAGGATGATGAACCCGAAGAAGCAGACGGCATGGCGGCAGCCGGCGACAGCGACGGCGGCGCATCGGGCGGCATCGGGATGGCATTGGCCATCCTGCCCTTCCTGGCCCTGTTGGGCGGTTTTTGATCCCGCTTTTTCGCGCGCCAATGATCCCGGCGGCCACACGCCGCTCAAGTGCGAGGACAATCGCGCTCCCCCCGCGGCGCCCGGAACTGCCCGGAAACGGACGAAGGTATTGACAGGAGCTTTCCTGCGGCACGACCGGCACACCCCACATTGCGGACACACATTCGGCCGGCACGAACGGTACCGATGCGACGACATATCTTGGCCCCTGCCCTTGCTGTAATGCCTCCGCGCCGCTAAAGACTGCCCCGAACTCCCGCTTTCCAAGGAAATTGACGATGATCCCTCGCTATTCCCGTCCTGAAATGGTCGCCATCTGGTCGCCCGAAACCAAGTTCAAGATCTGGTACGAAATCGAAGCGCATGCCTGCGACGCGCAGGCCGAGCTGGGGGTGATCCCGAAGGAAAACGCCGAAGCCGTCTGGAAAGCCAAGGACGTGGAATTCGACGTCGACCGGATCGACGAAATCGAAGCGGTCACCAAGCATGACGTCATCGCCTTCCTGACCCACCTGGCCGAACATGTGGGTAGCGAAGAAGCCCGTTTCGTGCACCAGGGCATGACCTCTTCGGACGTTCTCGACACCTGCCTGAACGTGCAACTGGTGCGCGCCGCCGACATCCTGCTGACCGATCTGGACAAGGTGCTGGCCGCGCTGAAGAAACGCGCCTTCGAGCACAAGAACACCGTGCGCGTGGGCCGCAGCCACGGCATCCATGCCGAACCCACCACCATGGGCCTGACCTTCGCCCGCTTCTACGCCGAGATGGACCGCAACAAGGCCCGCCTGCAGGCTGCCCGCGACGAAGTCGCCACCGGCGCGATTTCCGGCGCCGTCGGCACCTTCGCCAATATCGATCCGGCGGTCGAAGAACATGTCTGCAAGATGCTGGGCCTGAAGCCGGAACCGATTTCCACCCAGGTGATCCCGCGCGACCGCCACGCGATGTTCTTTGCCACGCTGGGCGTGATCGCCAGCTCGATCGAAAACGTCGCCATTGAGATTCGCCACATGCAGCGCACCGAGGTTCTGGAAGGCGCGGAATTCTTCTCGATGGGCCAGAAGGGGTCGTCGGCGATGCCGCACAAGAAGAACCCCGTTCTGACCGAAAACCTGACCGGTCTGGCCCGCCTGGTCCGCATGACCGTGGTGCCGGCGATGGAAAACGTGGCACTCTGGCACGAACGCGACATCTCGCACAGCTCGGTCGAGCGCGGCATCGGCCCGGACGCCACCGTGACGCTGGATTTCGCGCTGAACCGTCTGGCCGGCGTCGTCGAAAAGATGCTCATCTTCCCCGACAACATGCTGGACAACATGAACAAGTTCCCGGGTCTGGTGATGTCGCAGCGCGTGCTGCTGGCCCTGACCCAGGCCGGCGTATCGCGCGAAGACGCCTACACGATGGTGCAGCGCAACGCTTTGAAGGTCTGGGAAGACCGCGTCGATTTCCGCGAACAGCTTCTGGCCGACAAGGACGTCGTCGAGGCGCTCGGCGTGGACGGGATCAACGAAAAATTCGACATGGGCTACCACACCAAGCATGTCGACACGATCTTCAAGCGGGTGTTCGGCGAAGCCTGATTTCGCGAAAACCGCGACCTGTGATATGCTCCCTGCCAAGGTTCACCGCTTGGCAGGGAGTTTTTTCATGATCAAGATCGTTCTGACCGCCGTGGTCCTGACCGCCGCCCCGCTGGCCGCATTTGCCCAATGCAGCAGAGATCATCAGCAGGTGATGTCCTGCGCCGATGGCACGGTATGGGACGCGGAAAGCAAAAGCTGCACCAAGGTCACCGGCTGAGGCCGCACCGCCAACCGCCCGTCATTTCCTGATCCGCCCGTCAAGGCTGGACAGCGTCTGGCGCGCGCCCTAACCTCGCCATCATGAGCGATATTACCGGACGCCGCTGGCATGACATGGGCGGGGATCAGGCCGGACCTGTCCCCATGGATCAACACGACTTCGCGCTTTGGGAAAAGCGTGTCGATGCGTTGATGGTTATCTGTTCCTCCAAGGGCCTGTTCACCGTCGACGGTCTGCGCCGCGCGCTGGAGGACATGGGCGAGGATGCTTTCGAAAAGCACACATACTACGAACGCTGGGTCGCCGCGGTGAACCAGAACCTGATCGAGGGTGGCGTCTACACGCTGGAGGAACTCGGCCAGCGGATGGATGACATCGCCAAGCGCGGCCCGACCTATGGCGAGGCGACCGGTGGCTGAGCGTGTCCGCGTCAAATCGATGATGCCGCCGGGTCACGTGCGGGCGCCGGCCTATCTGCGCGGCAAGACCGGCGTGATCGAACGTGCGCTCGGCGAATTCGGCAATCCCGAACAACTGGCATACGGGCTCAAGGCGGAAAAGAAACCGCTGTACCGCGTCCGTTTCACCATGGCCGAACTCTGGGGGGCCGAGGCCGAAAACCCCGAAGATACCGTCGATGCCGAGGCTTACGCCCACTGGCTGGAGGAGGCCCCCGATGCCCCATGATCATCCCGACCATTTCCACCACGAAGGCATGAGCCCCTCGGGCCACCCCTACCGGCAGGACAACGACACGCCGCTGACCTATTGGCAGCGGATGGAAATCGCGGTGCGCGAATTGCTGGTCGAAAAGGGCGTGACCACGCCGGCCGAAATCGCCGCCCAGATTGACCTGATGGACAGCCGCAGCCCCATCAATGGCGCGGCGGTGGTGGCAAGGGCCTGGACCGATCCCGGTTTCAAGGCGCGGCTGTTGGCCAATGCCGGCGACGCGGCACGCGAAATGGGTTTCGATATCGGGCCGCTGCACCTGGTGGCGGTGGAGAACACCGACGAGGTGCACAACCTGATCGTCTGCACCCTGTGTTCGTGCTATCCGCGCAACCTGCTGGGCCTGCCGCCCGATTGGTACAAGACCCGGGCCTATCGGTCGCGGGCGGTGCGCGAACCGCGCAAGGTGCTGGAAGAATTCGGCCTGACCCTGCCGGAAAAAACCACCGTCCGGGTACATGACAGCACCGCCGACATGCGCTACATCGTACTGCCCGCACAGCCCCCGGGCAGCGAAGGAATGAGCGCGGCGGAACTGGCCGCGCTGGTCACCCGCGATTCGATGATCGGCACCGGCCTGCCGCGCCACCCGGAGTAAACCATGTCGCAAACCGCCAAAGCCATCGCCCTGATGATCGGGGCGATTTTCTTTTTCGCGGCGATGGACGCCACGGCAAAGGAAATCAGCCAGAGGGTCAGCACGGTGCAGGCGGTCTGGGCCCGCTATGCCGGCGCGGCGACGATGGTGTTCCTGATCGTGCTGCCCCGGCTCGGCACCGTGGCGCGCACCCGCTACCCGTTCCTGCAACTGGCGCGGTCGGTCTTCCTGATGTTCGGAACCGGGTTCTTCTTCTTTGGCATCGCCAATATCGGCCTGGCCGAGGCCACCGCGATCATGGACACCAACCCGGTGATCATCACCTTGGGCGCCGCGCTGTTCCTGGGCGAAAAGATCGGACCGCGCCGGGCCTTCGGCATCGCCGCGTCGCTGATCGGGGCGCTGATCATCATCCGCCCCGGCAGCGGGGTGTTTTCGCCCTACGCGCTGTTCCCGCTTGGCGCCGCCTTCAGCTATTCCGCCTACAACCTCGTCACCCGCTACGTCGGACTGAACGAAAGCCCCTGGACCTCGCTGCTGTACACCACGCTCTTTGGCGCGGTGCTTCTGAGCTGCATCGTGCCGTTCCATTGGGAACCGATCGACCTGACCACCGCCGCCCTGATGGGGATGCTGGCGGTTTTCGGCACCGTGTCGCAACTGCTGCTGATCCGCGCCCTGTCGATCGGCGAGGCCGGGATGCTGGCGCCATTCGCCTATGTCGGGCTGATCTTCGCCACCATCTGGGGCATGATCTTCTTCGGTGAATACCCCGATTTCTGGACCGTGGTCGGCGCGCTTGTGATCGTGCTGTCGGGCATCTATGTGTGGCATCGCGAAACCTCACAAGCGCGGGACTGACCTTTCCGATGAGCACTCAAAAGCTGTCTTTCGCGGCCCGCGCCGGGCAGTACGCGCTGAACCTGGTGATGAGCGCGCCGCTGTTCCTGACCCTCGCCCTGCCCTATCGCTGGCGGGTGCCGATGATGGGGTGGCTGCTCGCCCGCGTGATCGCGCCGCTGGCGGGCTATGACAAACGGGTGCGCCAGAACCTGGCACTGGTCTGGCCCGACCTTCCTCAATCCGAGGTCGATCGCCTGGCCCGCGCGGTGCCGGACAATTTCGGCCGCACCCTGATCGAAGTCTATTCCGGCGAGGCGCTCAGGCGCCACGTGGCCGGGACAAAGCTGGAAGGCCCCGGTGCAGCGGCGCTGGAAGAGGCATGCAAGGCGGGGCGCCCGGTGATGATGGTGTCGGGTCATTTCGGCAATCACGACGCAGTGCGCGCCATGCTGGCGCAGAAATACGGCAATATCTCGGGCCTGTACCGGCCGCTCGACAACATCTATTTCGACCGCCACTGGGTGCGCGCGCTGAACGCCATTTCCAGCCCTGTCTATCCCCGCACAAGGCGCGGCCTGGCCGAACTGGTCAAATTCCTGCGCCAGGGGAATATCGTGGCCTTCCTGATGGATCAGCACGTCGCCGAGGGCGCGCGGCTGACCTTCTTCGGCCATCCCGCCATGACTTCGCTTTCTGCCGCTGAACTGGCGTTGAAATACGATGCGCTGTTCCTGCCCGCATTCGGCATCCGCAACGAGGACGGGATCAGCTTCACCGCCTATATCGACACACCGATCCCCCATAGCAGCGCCGAGGAAATGACGCAGCAATTCAACGACCGGCTGGAAGCGATGATACGGCAACATCCGGATCAATGGTTCTGGATTCACCGCCGCTGGAAGGCGAAACCCTGACGGAATGCCCTAACGCAACCGCGACGCGGCAACGATCGGCCCCGGCCCCGGCGCCTGCAGGATCACCACCACCGGGTCATCCCCACGCACCTGCGCCTGCAGGTTCAGCGGCGACCGGGTATCCCAGTCTCCCAACCGGTTCCATTCGGTCACGATATTGGAATAAATCAAATCCCGCCCGGCGTTTTCGCCGCCCCGGATTTTCACCTTCTGCATCGGTTCATAGCGCACCAGATGCACCACGAGAGGCGTCGGCATCACCCGGTCTGCATGCGCCGAAATCGACAGCACTCCGCCCCGTTTCGACAGCGCCAACGACACACGGTCCGGCATCTTGGCATGTTTGGCGATCAGTTCTTCGACATCGACCGGATGGTTGCCGATCACGTGTTCGGCCCCGTTCACGATCATCTGCGGGGTATAGACCGACCTGCGATTCGCGGCCATCGCATAGGCTTTCTGCCGTTTTGTGAATTTCGGATCGGCAAAATCGTCCTTCCAGCCGATGTAATCCCAGTAATCCACATGCAGCGCCAATGCGATCACGTCTTCGCGTCCGGCCAGCGTGGAAAGATAGGCATCGGCGGGCGGGCAGGACGAACAGCCTTGCGAAGTATAGAGCTCGACAACAACAGGGTGATCATCAGCCAGAACCGGCGACGAAAACGAAATCAGAGCAGCGGCAAGCCAAGTGACGAAACGACGCATAAGCGGGGACTTCTTTCTTCGTTTGAGCTACCCTTGTTCTAGGCATTTGCAATTGAAATAACCAATCAAGGTTTCGTCAGGCCCCGGTGAGTGTACGGGGAGCGCGGCAAGAATGCGGAATTTAGTGTACATTGGTATACATTTTCCGCTTCTACCCCTTGATAGCCGCCGCGTTATCGGGCAGAAGCAGCGCCAGCAACACCCCTTTCACCTGCTCTGAGGGAGGCCATCTTATGCCCATCGTCGTTGGACAAGATACCGCAAAAACTCGCAAGACTTTGTCTGCGGGCGGTAAGTCCGTTTCCTATTACTCCATTCCCGCCGCCGAAGCTGCCGGGCTTGGCGATTTCTCCAAACTGCCCGCCGCTTTGAAAGTGGTGCTGGAAAACATGCTGCGCTTCGAAGACGGCGGCCGCACCGTTTCGGTTGACGATATTAAGGCCTTCGCCGAATGGGGCGCCAAGGGCGGCAAGAACCCGCGCGAAATCGCCTATCGCCCGGCCCGCGTTCTGATGCAGGACTTCACCGGCGTTCCCGCCGTCGTCGACCTGGCCGCGATGCGCGACGGGATCGTCGGCCTTGGTGGCGACGCCCAGAAGATCAACCCGCTGAACCCCGTTGACCTCGTCATCGACCACTCGGTGATGATCGACGAATTCGGCAACCCGCGCGCGTTCCAGATGAACGTCGACCGCGAATACGAACGCAACATGGAACGCTACCAGTTCCTGAAATGGGGGCAGTCGGCCTTCAACAACTTCCGCGTCGTGCCGCCGGGAACCGGCATCTGCCACCAGGTGAACGTTGAATACCTGGCCCAGACCGTTTGGACCGACGAGGATCAGAACGGCGAAACCGTGGCCTATCCCGACACGCTGGTCGGCACCGACAGCCACACCACCATGGTCAACGGCCTGGCCGTTCTGGGCTGGGGCGTCGGCGGCATCGAGGCCGAGGCGGCAATGCTGGGTCAGCCGATTTCGATGCTGATCCCCGAAGTCGTCGGCTTCAAGCTGACCGGGGAAATGGTCGAGGGCACCACCGCCACCGACCTGGTGCTGAAAGTGGTCGCGATGCTGCGCGAAAAGGGCGTTGTCGGCAAGTTCGTGGAATTCTACGGCGAAGGGCTTGACCGCCTGCCGCTGCCGGACCGGGCGACCATCGCCAACATGGCCCCCGAATACGGCGCCACCTGCGGCTTCTTCCCGATCGACGACGAAACCCTGCGCTACCTGCGCCAGACCGGCCGCGACGAAGACCGCATCGCGCTGGTCGAAGCCTATGCGAAGGAAAACGGGTTCTGGCGCGACGCCGATTACAACCCCGTCTACACCGACACCTTGGAACTGGACATGGGCACCATCGTGCCGGCGATCTCGGGTCCGAAACGGCCGCAGGATTACCTGCCGCTCGATACCGCGGCGAACGCCTTCTACGACGTGGTCGGCGAATATCGCGGCATCGACGTGTCGGCCGCAGCGCGTGACATGGCGTCGGAAGGCGACCACAACACCGCCAACAACGTGATCAAGTCGCAGGCCGTAAAGGGCGAAGACTACAAGCTGAACGACGGCTCCGTCGTCATCGCCTCGATCACGTCGTGCACCAACACCTCGAATCCCTACGTGCTGATCGGCGCGGGTCTAGTGGCGCGCAAGGCGCGGGCGCTTGGCCTGAACCGTAAACCCTGGGTGAAAACCTCGCTGGCGCCGGGTTCGCAGGTCGTGACCGAATACCTGGAGGCTGCGGGCCTGCAGGAAGATCTGGACGCGATCGGCTTCAACCTGGTGGGTTATGGCTGCACCACCTGCATCGGCAACTCGGGCCCGCTGCAGCCGGAAATTTCCGAAGCCATCGCCGAGGGCGACCTGGTTGCCACCGCCGTCCTGTCGGGCAACCGCAACTTCGAAGGCCGGATCAGCCCCGACGTGCGCGCCAACTACCTGGCCTCGCCGCCGCTGGTCGTGGCCTATGCCCTGGCAGGCGACATGAACATCGACCTGACCAACGAACCGCTGGGCCAGGACAAGGACGGCAACGATGTCTATCTGAAGGATATCTGGCCCTCGAACGCCGAAATCGCGGAACTGGTCGAAAAGACCGTGACCCGCGAAGCCTTCATGTCGAAATATGCCGACGTGTTCAAAGGTGACGAAAAATGGCAGGGCGTGGATGTCACCGGTGGTGAAACCTACGACTGGCCGGCCGCGTCGACCTACATCCAGAACCCGCCCTACTTCCAGGGCATGGGCATGGAACCCGGCACCATTTCGAACATCGAGGGCGCCAAGCCGCTGCTGATCCTCGGCGACATGGTCACGACCGACCACATTTCGCCCGCAGGGTCGTTCGCCACCACCACCCCGGCCGGTCAGTACCTGATCGATCGTCAGGTGCAGCCGCGCGAATTCAACTCCTACGGATCGCGCCGCGGCAACCACGAAATCATGATGCGCGGCACCTTCGCCAATATCCGCATCAAGAACGAAATGCTGGACGGTGTCGAAGGCGGCTATACCAAGGGCCCCGACGGGCAGCAGACCAGCGTTTACGACGCCTCGATGGCTTACCAGGAAGCGGGCACACCGCTGGTCGTCTTCGGTGGCGAACAGTACGGTGCGGGTTCGTCGCGCGACTGGGCCGCGAAGGGCACCGCGCTGCTGGGCGTCAAGGCCGTGATCGCCGAAAGCTTCGAGCGTATCCACCGCTCGAACCTGGTCGGCATGGGCGTCATCCCGTTCGAATTCACCGGCGGCGACACCCGCAAGACGCTGGGCCTGACCGGCAACGAAACCGTGTCGATTTCGGGTCTGGACAGCATCCAGCCGCTGCAGGAAGTGCCCTGCACCATCACCTTCGGTGACGGATCGACCAAGACCATCCAGCTGAAGTGCCGGATCGAT
This sequence comes from Thalassovita aquimarina, assembly GCF_018219815.1. Taxonomy (GTDB): domain Bacteria; phylum Pseudomonadota; class Alphaproteobacteria; order Rhodobacterales; family Rhodobacteraceae; genus Thalassobius; species Thalassobius aquimarinus. The sequence goes on along the minus strand of NZ_JADMKU010000009.1, from coordinate 83,606 downwards.
ACCGAAGTCGAGATCGAGTACATCGAAAACGGCGGCGTTCTGCACTATGTGCTGCGCAATCTGGCGAAGTCGTAAGACTTCTCTTCCTCACTCTTGGGAAAGCCCCGGCCTCTGGCCGGGGCTTTTTCGTTTTTTTGCGGAATCAGCATGCGCAAATCATTGAGCGCGGCAAAATCATCCCCTAAAGTTTCGATTAAGTTTGGTAACTATCTATGATTGTTTTCGACAATTTATTCGGGAGGACTAGATGGTGTTGTCGACGGAACAGAAAATGTTGGTTGAGCAACGTGTTACCAACGGACGGAAATCCACCGGGCGGACTTATCTGCTTTGGCTGTTTCTCGGCACTCTTGGCGTTCATCGTTTCTACCTTGGGAAGACGAACAGCGCTATTGTCATGCTGGCGATGACGCTGTTGGGGCTAACCACATTGGTGCTCTATGCCGGGACCTTTACGCTCGTTCCTTCGGGAATCTGGCTCGCGCTGGACGCGTTCCTGATCCCGGGCATGATCCAACAGGATGCGGATGCGCTCCGTCTGTTTTTCACAAGCCAGTTCTTGACGGCCGAATGATCCCAAGCCGGTAAGATCTCGATACGCAGGACCGGCCCCGGTGCTGCGGCTGAAACCATCGACAATGGCGGCATTCGCGACGGCGTGATGCGCGACAGGTTGCGTCGCCAGGCGTGCGAAAGAACACCGCGGTCCCGGCCACGCGCCGGGACCTTTCTCTGGCCGCTGTCGACACGACAGTCTAACCGGACGCCCCGACACCTCTTATTCCCTCTGGACCTTACCAACAGGCAGGCGTTAACTCAGCCCGAACAACCGGGAAACGGGCGATGCACTACAGTCAGGTCACGCGCATAAACGGCTATCTCACCGTCGCAATGGGCCTGGCGATGTTGCCGTGCATGATCCTCGACTGGGCCAGCGGAGATCAAAGCCCCTTTGTCTTCGGCGAAACCGCCGGATTCGCTCTGCTGGTCGGCGTTCTGGTCGTGCTGGCGACCAATAACCGGCGGTCGCGCGATATCAGCACCCGCGAAGCGTTCCTGCTGACCACCGGCACATGGGCCTACCTGCCGCTGGTCGGGGCCCTGCCCTTCATCCTCGGCGAACCGAATGTGGGGCTGACCGATGCCTATTTCGAAGCGGTTTCGGGCATGACGACCACCGGATCGACAGTGTTCGAAAATATCGAATCCCTGCCGCAGGGAACCCTGCTGTGGCGCGGCATCCTGCAATGGCTCGGCGGCCTCGGGATTGTCGTGGTGGCGATGATCTTCCTGCCGGTGATGGGGTTGGGCGGGATGCAGTTTTTCCGCTCCGAGGGATTCGACACGCTGGGCAAGATTCTGCCGCGCGCGCCCGATATCGCCCGCGCACTACTGAGCACCTATATCTTGCTGACGGTGATCTGCTGGCTCTGCTATCGCATTCTGGGCATGTCTACGCTGGACGCGACGGTGGTGTCGATGTCGACGATGTCCACGGGTGGCTTCGCCAATTCCGACGCCTCCTTCGCGGCCTTTTCCGGACCGCTGGAATACGTGTCCGCGGTGTTCATGCTGCTGGCCTCGATGCCGTTCATCCGCTTCGTGCAGCTGAGCCAGGGCCACAGCCGCCCACTGTGGGAAGACGTGCAGGTGCGCACCTATCTGCGCTGGACGGCCTATTGCATCGCCGCGGTGGTGATCTGGCGGCTGATCCACGAATCCGGCGATTTCTGGGTGGTGCTGCGCGAAACCACCTTCAATATCGTCACGCTGTTTTCCGGCACCGGCTATTCCAGCGCCGATGTCACCGGCTGGGGGCCCTTCCCGCTGACCGTCATCCTTGCGGCCGGGCTGGTCGGCGGCTGCACCGCCTCGACCGGCTGTTCGATCAAGATCTTCCGCTGGCTGGTGGTGATCGAAGCGCTCAAGGCACAGTTCCGGCGCATCCAGACCCCGCATTCGGTTGTCACGCCCAAGCTGGGGAAACAGCCGATCGGTGAGGACGTCTTCAACTCGGTGATCGCCTTCTTCGCCTTCTTCCTGCTGACCTTCGGGCTGCTGACCGTGGCGCTGGAACTGACCGGACTTCACAATGCCACCGCGCTCACCGCCGCCTGGACGGCGATCGCCAATGTCGGCCCCGCCTACGGGCCCGAGGTCGGCGGCTCGGGCGCGCTGAACGCCTTCCCGGCCACCGCCAAGTGGCTGATGATCTTCGGGATGCTGGTGGGGCGTCTGGAAATCCTGTCGGTCTTCGTGCTGTTCACCCCGGCCTTCTGGCGGACCTAGTCGCCTGCCGCCTCGGCGATGGCCTTGCCCAGTTCACCTTCCAGCGTCCGCTGGGTGATCGGTCCGGCATGGCGCATAAGGATGTTGCCCTCGCCGTCGATCACATAGGTTTCCGGCACGCCGTAGACGCCCCAGTTCAGCGCCATGCGACCGCTTTCGTCCGCCCCCAGGGCGGCATAGGGATTGCCCAGTTCGGCAAGGAAGCCAAGCGCCTTGGGCGCTTCGTCCTTGTAATTGACCCCGTAGATTGTCACGCCCTGTTCGGCGAGCTTTTCCAGATTGGGGTGTTCGACCCGGCACGGCGCGCACCAGGACGCCCAGAAATTCACCAGCTTAACCTTGCCGTCGCGCAGGCTGGCATCGTCGAACACGGGCGCATCCCCCAACGGCACGACCTGCACCGCCGGAGCCTGTTTCCCGGCCAGGGCCGAGGGCAATTCGTCGGGGTTTTCCCGCCCCATGCCGATCCAGAACATCGCCGCCAGACCGGCGAAGATCACCGGCGGCGCGATCATCATCGGATTGATCCTAGCCATTTGATTTGCCCCGTTTTTCAACTTCTTCCAGCGCGTTCTTCATCTTTCGCGCACGGCGGATGCTGACCGCGACCAAGGCTACGACCAGCAGGATCGACAACACGTAGGACGACAGCACCGCCTCGGCGTATTTTCCAAGATCGGGCATCACTTCATCCTTTCACGGGCCAGCAGCGCCCGCATCCGGCGGGCACGAATTTCGGTCTGGGTGCGCAGGAAGACCAACGCAATGAACAGCAGGATGAAGCCCGCGATGCTGACAAGTAGCGGATAATAGAACACGTCGGCGACGTTTTCTTCCTTGTCCATCGACAGCGACGCGCCCTGATGCAGCCCCTGGTTCCAAAAATTCACCGCGTAGCGGCTGAGAAGCGCAAAGACCGATCCCACCAGGCACAGGATCGAGGTCAGGTCCGCCGCGGTATCGTCATCCTCGATCGCCGCCCACAGCGCCATGTAGCCCAGGTAGAACAGGAACAGGATCAGGAACGAGGTCAGCCGCGGATCCCATTCCCACCAGGTGCCCCACATCGGTTGGCCCCAGATCGCCCCGGTGATCAGCGCGATCAGCGTCATCACCGCGCCCACCGGCGCCGCCGCGCGGGCCGCCAGCGCCGACACGTGGTGCCGCCGCACGATCCAGATCAGCGACGCCACCAGCATCATCATCCAAGCGTTGATCGCCATCAGCGCGCTTGGAACGTGCAGATAGATGATCTTGACCGTCGATCCCTGCTTGTAATCATCGGGGGTGAAAAAGAACCCCCAGACCAGCCCGCCGACCAGCGCCACAAGCGCAAGCGCCGACACCCACGGCAGCAACCTGTCCGTGGTGGTAATGAACTTCTTCGGATTGGCGTATTCCCAGATCGAGCCCATATGCTTTTCCTATCTCCTCCCGCGCCCGGTGCAAGTCACATCCGCGTCAGCGCAGGTTCACCCTGAGTACCGCAGCAGATGCAAAAGGCAAAAGCGCGATTGTGCCGCAGGTGATCCCCGCCAGCATCAGCAACGGCGTCGTGGCGTCCAGCCCCTCGATCGACCGGCGCGCCATTTCCGCGCCGAAGATCAGCGTCGGCACGTAAAGCGGCAGTACCAGCAGGCTCAGAAGCAACCCGCCACGTTTCAATCCAACGGTCAGCGCCGCCCCGAAGGTACCGATCACCGACAGCGCCGGCGTGCCAAGCAGCAGCGAAATGACCAGCGGCACATACCCCGCGTCGGGCAGGTTCAACAGCAGCCCGAACACCGGCGCCGCCAGCACCAGCGGCAGCCCGGTCGTGATCCAGTGCGCCAGCGCCTTGATGCTGACGATAGCCTCCATTGGCAGCGGCGCGGTGGCCAGCAGGTCAAGCGACCCGTCCTCCCAATCCAGCGCGAAAATCCGGTCCAGCGACAAAAGGCAGGCAAGCAACGCGCCCAGCCACAGGATGCCCGGCGCGATCTTCGACAACAGCCCGCTTTCCGGCCCCACCCCGAACGGCACCAGCACCACCACGATCAGGAAAAAGGCCAGACCAAGGCCAAAGCCGCCACCGGCGCGCACCGCCAACCGCAGGTCCCTTGTCAGCAGTGCAATCACAGGAAGGCTCCGTCAAAATCGTCCAGATCAGGTGGCGCGGCCTTGAAAGGCTCCACGTCCAGCACCCGCGCCTCGGCCAGTCCCAGATCGATATGGGTCGCCAGCAGTGCCAGCCCGCCGCCCGCCAGATGCGCCCGCACTGCCTCGGCGAACATCACGACCGAGGCCGCATCCAGCGACACGGTCGGTTCGTCCAGCACCCAGACCGGCCGCCCGGTCACCACCATCCGCGCCAACCCAAGCCGTCGTTTCTGCCCCGCCGACAGCCCTCCGGAAGCGCGGTTTTCCAGCGCCCCAAGGTCGAACGCCTCAAGCGCCGCATCGATCGAACCGGTTTCGAATACATCGGCCCAGAACTGCAGGTTCTCGCGCACGCTCAGCACCGACTTGATCCCGTCGGCATGACCGGCATAGGCCATCGCGTCACGTTCCAGCCCCACCGATCCACTCAGCGGCGGCTGCAGCCCGGCCACGGTGCGCAGCAGCGTCGTCTTGCCGATCCCGTTCGGCCCGCGCAGCACCAGGGCCTCGCCACTGGCGATGGCAAACGACACCCCTTCCAGAACCGGGATGCCGCCGCGCGCGACAGAGAGATCAGAAACAGTCAATTCCATGCATCCCTCCTATCCCATTGAAGGCCCCGCGAAAAGCGCCATCGCACGGGATGCGGCACTGCGCCATGCGTATCCGTGGCGCTTCTTTTGTTCAGAAATATTCCGGGGTGAATTGGCCCCCAAGCCAAGAGGGGCAGCGCCCCTCTGACACGCACCTTGCGACCGGCGAAAATCCCGACCGGAATCTCACACCGGCAGCGCGGCCAGCGCCACGCGCCGACCTTCCGACACCAGCACGTTGTAGGTCCTGCAGGCCGAGGGCGAATTCATCACCTCCACCCCGATCCCCGCCGCCTCCATCCGCTGGCGCAGATCGGCAGGCAGGTGGGCGATCTCGGCCCCCATGCCGACAAACACCACGTCGACGTCCCCGGCCAGCGCCAGCAGAGCCGCGCCATCGGCCTCCAACCCGTCCCAGACACGGGCCTTGTCGGCGGTCACGATCACCGCGCCGTGCAGAACCTGCCCGCCGATCCGGAAAAACCCCGGCCCGTATCCATCCACCGGCACCGCGTCGTCGAATGTCACCTCGGTCAGTTGCATCCTGTGTCCTCTCAATCCCAGAGCGGCAAGCCAGCCAGCCCCGACAACAGCGTTATGCCGTATCCGGCCGAACGGTAAAGCCGCTGTCGTTCGGGGCGGAACATAGCGGCCCCGGCCAGATTGCCCAGCAGATTCGGCAGCACCAGAACCGCGCCCAGCAGCACCGGCATCATCTCCATCCTTCCCTGCGCGGTCAGCAACGCGATTGTCGCCAGGTCGAAAACCAGCAGGTACAGCATCACGTTGGCGCGGATCACCCAGGCCGGCCTTTCCGACGCCATGAAAAGCAGGATCACCGGCGGCCCGGGCACGCCTGCCACCCCGCCCAGGAACCCCGACAGGGTGCCGGTACCGTATTGCAACCCCGGTCCGATCGCGCGCCGCAGCCTGATCCCGCAGGCCAGCAGAACCGGCACGGTCAGGGTCATGATGCAGACGCCATAGCGGAACAGCGCGGGGTCGATGGCAAACAGGATCAGCAACCCCAGCGGCAGCGCGATCAGAGCGCCGGTCGCCAACCGCCGCACCTCGTCAAGGCGGGCGGTGCGGATCGCGGCCGGAATGTTGGGCAGCGGACCGACCACCTCCATCAGCACCAGCGTGATCAGCGCCCAGACCGGCGGCATGAACTGCCCGGCGATGGGCATGTAGACCAGCGCCGCGCCGAACCCGGTAAACCCGCGCACGGCGCCGGCCAGAAACACCCCTGAAATCAGCCAGCCCAGCCCCTCATAGGCCAGAAGCTCACCGAGGATCTCAGGCATCCACGTTGGCGAACTGGTTCCCCTGGTTGCTGTCCGGCTTCGACCAGTCGCGCTTCACCCCCAGCATCAGAACGATGTTCTTGGCGACATAGACCGACGAATAGGTGCCGACGACGACGCCCCAGGTAATGGCAAAGATGAAGCCGCGGATCACGTCACCGCCGAGGATCAGCATGGCGATCAGTGCCAGCAGCGTGGTGCCAGAGGTCATCAAGGTCCGGCTCAGGGTTTCGTTGGCGGTCAGGTTCATCAGGTCGCGCAGCGGCGTCGATTTGAACTTGATCAGGTTCTCGCGCAGCCGGTCGAAGATCACCACCGTGTCGTTGATCGAATAGCCGATGATGGTCAGCAGCGCCGCGATGGTCGCCAGGTCGAAACGGATCTGCAGCACCGAAAAGATCCCGATCGTCAGGATCACGTCATGCGCCAGGGCTGCCACCGCGCCGACCGAAAACTGCCATTCGAAGCGCAGCCAGATATAGAACAGGATCGCCGCCAGCGACGCGCCGACAGCGAGGACCGCGGTCCAGATCAGTTCGCCCGACACTTTCGGCCCCACCGATTCGACCAGCGGGAAACTGATGGTTTCGTCCACCTGCTGAAGCGCCGCCTCGATCTTCGCGACGGTCTGCTGGCTGACGCTTTCCTGCCCGTCCTGGGCCTGGATACGGATCATCGCAACGTGCTGATCCTCGGTAAAGGTCGGATCGAACACCTCGGCGATCGACACGTCGCCCAGTTCCAGCGGGGTCAGCGCGTCGCGATAGGCGCCCACGTCCACAGCTTGTTCGGACTGGGTTCGGATCGTTGTGCCACCGCGGAAATCGATGCCGAAGTTCAGCCCGATCACCCCCCAGGCGACCAGCGACAGCACCACCAGAACGCCCGACAGGCCCAGCGTTGCCCATTGGAAGCGGAAGAAATCGAATTTCGGAACTTCGCGGAAAAATCTCAGGCGCATGTCAGACCTCAATCGTTTTGGGACGGCGACGTTCGAACCACATCACGATCAGGAGACGGGTCACGAAGATCGCGGTGAAGACCGAGGTCAGGATGCCCAAGCCCAGCGTGATGGCGAAGCCCCGTACCGGGCCCGAACCCAGCGTGAACAGGATCACCGAGATGATGAAAGTGGTGATGTTGGCATCGATGATCGCCGACAGCGCCCGGTCATAGCCCAGCTCGATCGCGCGGGCCGGTCCCTTGGCGGTGCGGATTTCCTCGCGGATACGTTCGAAGACGAGGACGTTGGCGTCCACCGCCATGCCGATGGTCAGAACGATCCCGGCAATCCCCGGCAGGGTCAGCGTGCCGCCAATCAGCGAAAGCGCGCCGAAGATCAGCGCCACGTTGATCAAAAGCGCTACATTGGCGAAGACGCCGAACAAACCGTAGCTCAGCATCATGAATACCAGCACCCCGGCAAAGGCGACGATACAGGCGATCTTGCCCGCCTCGATACTGTCGGCGCCCAGTTCCGGCCCGATGGTGCGTTCTTCGAGGAAATTCAGCCCCGCCGGCAATGCGCCGGCGCGCAGCAGAACGGCCAGGTTGGTGCTTTCCTCGACGGTGAAATTGCCGGTGATGATTCCCGAACCGCCGGCGATATGGGCCTGGATGACGGGGGCGCTGATCACCTCGTCATCCAGAACGATGGCGAAGGGATTGCCGATGTTTTCGGCGGTGTAATCGCCGAACTTGCGCGCCCCGGTGGTGTTGAAGCGGAAGGTCACGGCCGGGCGGCCGTTCTGATCGAAGGACGGCTGCGCGTCGACCAGTTCCTCGCCGGTGACGACCGGCGCCTGTTCCAGCACGTAATAGACGCCTTCGTCATCCAGCGAGGGCAGCAATTCGTTGCCCGCGCCGGGCGGCATGTCGGCGTTGCCGGTGCGGGTCACCACAGGCTGGAACGACAGCTGCGCGGTGGTGCCGATGATGTCTTTCAATTCGGCCGCCGATCCGACGCCGGGCACCTGGATCAGAATCCGGTCGGCACCTTGGCGCTGGATGGTGGGTTCGCGGGTGCCGACCTCGTCGATCCGGCGGCGAATGATTTCCAGCGCCTGCTTGACCGTGCGTTCGTCGGTGGCAAGGCGTTCGGCTTCGCTCAGCGTGACCACGATGTCGGCGCCGTCGACGCTGACCTCGATATCGCTGGCCCCTGCCCCGGTCAGGCTGACCACCGGGCGGGCCAGTCCGCGCACCAGTTCGGCGGCGCGCGCGGCCATTTCCGGTTTCTGGTTCAGCCGCACCCGCAATTCATGACCGTCGGTTTTCTGCAACCGGATGGTGCCGATTTCATCGCGTTCCTCGCGCAGCAGGTCGCGCACCTCGGGCCACATCGCCTGCAGCCGGGCCTCGTAGACATCCTCGACCTGAACCTCGGCCAGAAGATGCGCCCCGCCGCGCAGATCAAGCCCCAGATTGACCAGCCCGGACGGCAAAAAGGCGGGCCAGAGCCCCGCCTGTTCTTCCAACCCGCCGCCGGACGCCCCCGATTCAAGGGCCGCCACGGCATCGTTGCTGGTTTCCACCCGCGTGTAAAAGGCATTGGGAAGCGCCAGCAGCAATCCGAGGGCGCAAAGCCCCCAGATCACCACGCGCTTCCACAGATCAATCTGTAGCATATGTGCAGCTTTCGCTTTTCAGGCCCGTCAGGGGCCGGGAAAATCAGGATTCGGCGGCCGGTTCGGTCTTGTTCACGACCTGGGCGATGGTCGCCTTGACCACGCGCACCTTGACGCCTTCGGCCAGTTCGACCTCGATCTCGGTCTCGTCCTTGACCTTGGATACCTTGCCGATCAGGCCGCCCTGCGTCACCACCTGATCGCCCCGGCGCAGCGCCGACACCATTGCCTGGTGGTCTTTCATCTTCTTCTGCTGCGGGCGGATCAGCAGGAAATACATGATCACGAAGATCAGGATCAGGGGTACGAACTGGCCGATGGATTCCATCAAGTGCATCCTTTGCTTTGTTGTCAGGGAAGTCCCTGCATTTTCGTCCCGGAAACTATGTGGCGTTGTGGGGTTTTGCAAGGCACGACGCGAAGCAGCGGCGCGGGTTCCGTCAAGTCAGGAATTCAATGGTCCGGAATTCCTGCATATCGCGCCCGCGCCCCATGCCGTATCGTTACGGCAGTTTCAGCCGGTTTCCGGACAGTTCCTATGCCCTGCCCCCGGTCGCACCGGGCGCGCGATCGCTGCCGAAACCCGGTCCTGATGCACGATCCCGCCTGCCCACGGCTCAGGACCGCCCGGGTCGAGTTCGCCGGGCACCACTCGATCGCCTGTGCGAACTCCGGGGCCGGCCCCTCTCCGCCGGCCCCGTCTCCCCTTTTCGAACGCGAAGCCGCGGCCGGGTTGCAAAATGCGAACCGGTTTGCAAGCCGCGCAAAATACGCAATAACCTCGGCGGACAATCGACTCAGCCAACCGGAGCCTTCCCAATGCATGACATCCGCGCCATCCGCGAAAACCCAGGCGCCTTCGACGCCGCGCTTGCCCGCCGTGGGGCCGCGCCGATGTCATCCGAAATCCTGGCCCTGGACGAGGCGCGCCGCGCCAAGATCCTGGCCGCCGAAACCGCCCAGTCCGACCAGAAGAAGGCCGCCAAGGAAGTCGGTGCGGCCAAGGCCAAGGGCGACGAGGCCGAATTCGAACGCCTGCGCGCGCTAGTTGGCGACAAGAAGGCCGAAGTGACCGCGATGCAGGCCGAAGCGAAGGAACTCGACCAGAAGCTGGGCGAGCTGCTGATGACCATCCCCAACGCGCCACTGGCCGATGTGCCCGAGGGCGCGGACGAGGCAGACAATGTCGAGATTCGCCGCTGGGGCACCCCGCGCGAATTCGATTTCCAGCCGAAGGAACATTACGAACTGGCCGGCGTGAAACCGGGAATGGATTTCGAAACCGCCGCCAAGCTCAGCGGATCGCGCTTCGTGGTCCTGTCGGGCGCGGTGGCCCGCCTGCACCGGGCGCTGGCGCAGTTCATGATCGACACCCACGTGGACGAAAACGGCCTGTCCGAGACCTGGACCCCGGTCCTGGTGCGCGAAGAAATGATGCTGGGCACCGGGCAGTTGCCGAAATTCGGCGAAGACAGCTACCAGACCACCAATGGCTGGTGGCTGGTGCCCACCGCCGAGGTGTCGCTGACCAACATCGTCAATGGCGAAACCCTGGAAGAAAGCTACCTGCCGCGCCGCTACGTGGCCCATACCCAATGTTTCCGCTCCGAAGCGGGCAGCGCCGGGCGCGATACCGCCGGCATGCTGCGCCAGCACCAGTTCGAAAAGGTTGAAATGGTGTCGGTGACGCATCCGGACAAATCGCTGGAAGAACACGAGCGCATGACCCGCTGCGCCGAGGGCATCCTTGAACATCTGCGCCTGCCCTACCGCACCGTAGTGCTGTGCACCGGCGACATGGGTTTCGGCGCACAGAAGACCCACGATATCGAGGTCTGGCTGCCGGGGCAGAACACCTATCGCGAAATCAGCTCGGTTTCGGTCTGCGGCGATTTCCAGGCCCGGCGGATGAATGCCCGCTTCAAGCCGGCGGGCGGCGGCAAGCCGGAATTCCTGCACACGCTGAACGGCTCGGGCCTCGCCGTCGGCCGGGCGCTGATCGCGGTGCTGGAAAACGGCCAGCAGGAAGACGGATCGGTCGCCCTGCCCGAGGCCTTGCATCCCTATCTCGGCGGCAAATCGATCCTTGCAGCCGACGGCAGCCTGATCTGATTGACTGCGCTGACGCGCAGTCAGGTTTAGCCCGTACCGGGTCGTTTGAAGGGGGCCTTGCCCCCTTCTTGGCCTGCGGCCAATTCATCCCCCAAGATATTTTGAAACAGGAGAAGACAAGAGGCGCCTCTGCTTCTCCTTTTTGCAAATATCCCGGGGGTTTGGGGGCAGCGCCCCATTCCGCTTCGCCCCAAGGCGAAGCAAAACCTGCGCGGCCTGAAAGGCCGCACCTTTTGTTCAGTCGGTAGCCCGTTCAGGCGGTGGCGAGGCGCGCCTGCCGGGCGCGCGGGAACGGCACCAGCTTGCCCTTCTCCTCGTCCCAGAGCTTCAACCGGAAGGAAGCGATCGCCTGAGGCCATTTCACGATATTGGTCTGCGGCGCCAGGGCATGACCGATCTCGCGGTGGCATTTACGCAGCCGGTAGGACGGGATGCGCGGGTCATAATGGTGGATGTCGTGATAGGCGATATTGCCGGTCCCCAGATCCCACCACCAGCCGAGATCAAGCGCCGAGGATCCTTTCAGCGCCGCGACCGAGGGATCGAGGTCTGGGCGGCGATCCCAGTAGGTGTCTTCGAAATTGTGCTGCAGGTAGACTAGGAAGACGCCGATCGCCCCGGCCACCACCGCCGTCGCCGCCCAGACCGCCAGCCCGATCTTACCCGCCAGCAGCCACAATGCAAGCAGCCAGGCCGCCAGCGCCAGGTTATGCGCCAGAACCCCGGCGATCCCGGCCTTCAGCGTATTCTTGGGCCAGCGGTAGCGCAGGAAATAGACGAAGATACCGCCAACAAGCATCAACACGAATGGGTTGCGGTAGAGCCGGTAATAGAGCCGCTTGCCAAAGCCCGCCGCGTTCCATTCGGCCAGGGTCATCGTGTAGATCTCGCCGTCTTCGCGGTGGTCGAGATTGCCGACATGGGCGTGATGCAGGTTGTGGTTATGCCGCATCGCCCAGTAGGGCGTCAGGGTGAAGACCGACAGGCCGTAACCGGCCAGATCGTTCTGCCGCCGGGTGTCGAACAGCGAAGCGTGGCCGCAATCGTGCTGCAGCACGTACAGCCGCACCCCGGAAAAGGCGTTGAGGATCACCAGCGGCACCACCGCCCACCAGATCGTGGCCCAATGGATCGCCGCCCAGAGCGAGGCGAAATAGACGAGAAAGGTTCCGAAATAGCTGACCGCGGCGATGCGGTTGTCTTTTTCGATGTAATCCTTCGTGTAATCCCTGACAGACATGGCTTTCCTCAAGGTTCGGTATTCCGGGGGCCTTCCGTGCGCCGGCACGGTTTGCTGCTTCCCTAAATCACGCAGACAACAGTTTCTTGACCAAATAGATGGCCACCAATGCAAAACAACCGGCGCGGGCGGCGCCGGTTGCAATAACTGTAAGCAGAGCGGAAATTTTCTCAACCCCTTGCGCGGCCGGAACCGCGTGCGGGGTCTCAGTCGCGCGGCTGTCCGCGCTTTTTCGCCAGGTGTTTGCCCAAGGCGCCGGGTTTCTTTTCCCGTTTTGCCTTGTAGGGATTCTTGTCGCTCTGACCGCGCATGGTCAGCCGGATCGGCGTGCCGGGCATGTCGAAATCTTCCCGCAGCCCGTTGACCAGGTAACGCGAATAGCTGCCCGGGATCTTGTCGGGATGCGAACACATCACCACGAAGCCCGGCGGCCGCGTCTTGGCCTGAGTCATGTAACGCAGCTTGATCCGGCGTCCGCCCGGCGCGGGCGGCGGGTGCTGTTCCAGCATCGAGGTCAGCCAGCGGTTCAGCTTCGCCGTGGATATCCGGCGGTTCCAGACCTCGTAGGCCTTTTCCACCGCGGCCTGCAGCCGGTCCAAGCCGCGTCCGGTCTTGGCCGACACGGTAACCAGCGGCGCGCCGCGCAGTTGCGGCAGCAGCCGTTCAAACGCTTCTCGCAATTCACGCAGCTTTTCCTGCTTGTGCTCTTCCACGTCCCATTTGTTCACTGCCACGATCACCGCGCGGCCTTCGCGTTCGGCCAGGTCGGCGATGCGCAGGTCCTGCTGTTCGAAGGGAATCGCGGCATCGAGCAGGATGATGACGACTTCGGCGAATTTCACCGCGCGCAGGCCATCAGACACCGACAGCTTCTCCACCTTGTCCTGAACCTTGGCGCGCTTACGCATACCGGCGGTGTCCCAGATCCGCACCGGCAGACCGTTCCAGTCGATGGTCAGCGAAATCGCGTCACGGGTGATGCCCGCCTCGGGTCCGGTCAGCAGCCGGTCCTCGCCGAGGATCTTGTTGATCAGTGTCGATTTGCCGGCATTGGGCCGTCCGATCACCGCCACCTGCAACGGTTTTTCAAAGGTCGGCTTGCGGAAGCCTTCCTCGTCCTCGTCGTCATCCTCGTCCAGCGCGACGTCGGTTTCCGGCAGGTGCGCGGCCGCTTTTTCCGCATATTCATCGGCCAGCGGCCGCAGCACATGCATCAGTTCGTCCATGCCTTCGCCATGTTCGGCCGACAGGCGCAGCGGTTCTCCCAGCCCCAGGGCATAGGCTTCCAGAACGCCGGCATCGGCGGCCTTGCCTTCGCCCTTGTTGGCGGCAAGGATCACGTGCTTGGACCGTTTGCGCAGAATCTCGGCGAACATTTCGTCCACCGGCGTCACGCCGACGCGCGCATCGATCATGAACAGGCAGATATCGGCCATGTCCACCGCCCGTTCGGTCAGCCGCCGCATCCTGCCCTGCAGGCTGTCGTCGGTGGCGTCTTCCAGACCGGCGGTATCGATCACGGTAAAGCGCAGATCGCCCAGCTTGGCATCGCCTTCGCGCAGGTCACGGGTCACGCCCGGCTGGTCGTCGACCAGGGCCAGGCGTTTACCAACCAAGCGGTTGAACAGTGTGGATTTGCCCACATTCGGGCGCCCCACGATGGCGAGGGTAAAGCTCATTTAACGCTCCAAAACGGATCAAGCCGCCCTGTTACACCAAGTTTCGGTCAACGGAAAGCGAACAATTGACCTTTCGTGCCGACGACGTAAAGCGTGCCGCCCGCCACCACCGGCGCGGTGGTCGCGCCGCCCGGCACCTCGACGGTGCGGGTCAGATCGCCGGTGACCGGGTCGAAGAACCGCAGCAGCCCGTCATTGGACGCCACGACCAGCTGCCCGCCAGCCAGAACCGGGCCGTAATGGGCATAGACCTCGGCGGCCTTGCGCGGTTGGAATTTCACGAAGTTGGGCAGTTTCGTGCCCCAGATGCGGCTGCCGTCGCTGGCGTTGAGCCGCACCAGTTCGTTCTGATCTGTCAGCGCGAAAACCGACCCGCCGACCGGCCAGACTGGGCTGATCGCGCCCTCGGTGGCGGTCCAGATTCGTTTCCCGGTATTGATGTCCAGCGCCACCAGGCGCCCGGAATGGGACCCGACATAAACGGTGTTGCCGTCGATCACCGGGTCGCCGGTGATGTCGCCGATCTTGGCAAGCGACTTGAACCGGCGCTGCCCCGAAACATAGCTCGACCACAGCCGCAGCCCGCCCTTGCGGAACGCCCCATGCAACGCGCCGTCGCCATAGGCGAAGATCACGAACTTGTCGTTCACCGCGGGGGCCGAGGCACCGAGAACGTTGTTCACGTCGGGCGCCTGCGACAATTGCCAGCGCACGCGGCCGGTATCGACCTCGAGCGCCCAGGCGGTATCGTCGCCGCCGGTCAGATAGACCAGGTCGCCGTAAACAGTGGGGGCGCCCGATCCGGTTTCGCCCAGTTTTTGCTGCCACAGCACCTTGCCGCTGGCCGGGTCGATCGCGGTCAGCGTGCCAAAACCCGAAGCCACGAACAGCTTGCCGGCACCAAGCGCCAGCCCGCCGCCGGATGCATCGCCCGGCTGATCCTGCGCGGGGGTCAGGTTGGTCTGCCAAAGCGTGGCGCCGGCGGTCGAGGTGGCGGTGACCAGTGCTTCGGCGTCCAGCGTGAAGACGCGGCCCTGATCGACCACCGGGTCGGCGGTGATGCGATTGCGCTTGCCGTCGCCGACACCGATGTCGGCGCTCCAGGCCAGCGCGGGGGCCGCGGCCAGCGCGGGATGCGCAGGGCGGTATTTCGGCGTGCCGATGCGGTGGGTCCAGCTGCTGTTGTTGCGGGTCCGGGGCAGCGTCAGCCGGCGGATCGCGGCGGTGCGCGGCGCGGCATCCTCAGCGGCGTTCTCCGTCAGAATCGAACGGATATCTTCACGTTTGCCCGGCAGAATGACTTCTTTTTCGGTACAGGCCGCCAGCAGCGAAACCGCCACCATGCCTAGAACGAAGGAACTGCGTTTCACCAATACTGCCCTCTGTCAAATAATCCCGAAACCGCCGGAAATGGCAGCATCAGTTGGTCTGTGTCGTCGCGGCGGTATCGCCCCCAAGCGCCACAATCAACTGCGAGGCGCGGCGACGCAAGCCCGACGTGGCCTCGGCATCGGCCACGATCCGCTGCAGCCGTTCGATCGCCGACTGCGGGGCATCCTCGGAAATGTCGATCAGCGCTAGCTGCTCCTCGGCCAGAAGCCGCAGGGTCGATCCGGTCTGGATCAGCCCTTCCAGTCGCAGGCGCCGCTGATCGGCGGCCAGCGTGTCGGCCTGCAGCAGCACCGATTTGAACCCGGCCAGCTGGCGATAGATCGGCGCGGCCTCGCCATTGGCGGCCAGCGCGTCGAGGATTTCGACCGCCGCCACATCCTCGCCGGCCTGTTCCAGCTCGGCAGCGCGCAGCAGCGCGACGACGACATCGCCCTGCGGCGTTTCCGCGTCAATCGCGGCCAGCGCTTCGGCGCGGGCCGCCGGGGCATCCTGATCAAGCGCGGCCACGATCCCGTCGCCAAGCACCTGTGCCGCGGCCAGGTCCTGCGCCTTGCGCCATTCGTTCCATGCCGCACCCCCGACCAGCAGCACAACCGCCAGCACCGCGATCCAGCCATAGCGGCGCATCAGCCCGAACAGCCGGTCCCGGCGCACCTCTTCGGTCACTTCCTCGATAAAACTGTCGGTATCGCTCACAACCGTGCCCCCTTGATTTTCCCCCTCTTAGCGCGAAGCACCGGGCCTGCCAAGGGCCAGCGCAAGGCGCGCCACCACGACCGTCTATCTGCTTGCACCTTAAACATCAGAGGCGTAAAAACTGAACCGATCTGTTTAGACAGGACCCGGCGGGCTTGCAATTTTTCGTGAAAGCGCCAGCTACGGCTCCTGAGACGTTGATATAGCTTAAGGACTTCGAATGCGCATTGTACCGATTCTGACTGCGATCATCGTGACCGTCGTTTTGTTCCTGCTGGTGATGAAGCGCGATGCACTGATCGCCTTTGCCGTCAGCGATGCCGAACAGACCGTGGAAACCGTGGAAGACCCCGCCCCCGCCGTGGAGGACGCCGACGCAAAGCCGGTCATGAAGGTATTGGTCCGGCGGTCGCAAAGCCGCGAAATCGACAGCGCCGTGGTGCTGCGCGGTGAAACCGAAGCGGCCCGCCAGGTCGAGGTACGCGCCGAAACCACCGGTCAGGTGATTTCCGATCCGCTGCGCAAGGGCAGTTTCGTCGAGACCGGCCAGGAATTGTGCAAACTCGATCCCGGCACCCGGCCCTCGGTTCTTGCCAATGCGCAGGCGCAGCTTGCCAATGCCCAGGCACAGGTTCCCCAGGCCGACGCGCAGGTGAAGAAAGCGCAGGCCCTGCTGGAAGAAGCACAGATCAATGACACCGTCGCATCGGAACTGTCGAAGGACGGTTTTGCGTCCACCACCCGGCTGGCCTCGACCCAGGCGGCGGTGAAATCGGCCGAAGCGGCGGTGGAATCGGCCCGGTCCGGGCTTGAAGCCGCCCAGGCCGGCATCCGCGCCGCCGAAGCCAATGTCGCCACCGCGGAAAAGGAAATCGAACGCCTGACCATCACCGCCCCCTTCGCCGGGCTGCTGGAAAGCGACACCGCCGAACTGGGCAGCCTGCTCAGCGCCGGGGCCCTCTGCGCCACGGTGATCCAGCTCGATCCGATCAAGGTCGTCGGTTATGTGCCGGAAACCCAGGTCGGCCGGGTGTCACTGGGCAGCCTGGCCGGGGCGCGGTTGAGCGACGGGCGCGAGGTGCGCGGCCGGGTGACATTCCTGTCGCGCTCGGCCGACCCGCAGACGCGCACCTTCCGCGTCGACATCGAAGTGGCCAACGGTGACATGAGCATCCGCGACGGCCAGACCGCCGAGATCCTGATCGCCTCGGCCGGGACCAAGGCGCATCTGTTGCCGCAATCCGCGCTGACGCTGGACGATGACGGCCACCTTGGCGTTCGGATCGTGGAGGACGGCGATATCGTCGCCTTCAACCCGGTCACCCTGATCCGCGATACCGCCGCCGGGGTCTGGATCACCGGATTGGCCGAAACCGCCGACGTGATCGTGCTGGGCCAGGAATACGTGGTCGATGGTGTCAAGGTCGAACCGAGCTATCAGGAACTGGTGCAATGACCGGTATCGTCGACTGGGCCGCCGCCCGCGCCCGCATGGTGCTGGCCTTCATCCTGCTGTCGCTGCTGGCCGGCGGATATGCCTATTTCGGACTGCCGAAAGAAGGCGAGCCGGATATCGAAATTCCGGCGCTGTTCGTGTCGGTGCCCTTCCCCGGCATTTCGGCCGAGGATTCCGAAACCCTGCTGGTCAAGCCGATGGAAACCGAGCTGGCCGGACTGGACGGGCTGAAGAAGATGTCGGCCACCGCCGCCGAAGGCTATGCCGGGGTGGCGCTGGAATTCGAATTCGGCTGGGACAAGACCAAGGTGATGGCCGATGTGCGCGACGCCATGTCGACAGCAGAAGGCCAGTTTCCGCAAGGGTTCGAAAAGTACACAGTCAATGAAATCAACTTCTCGGAATTCCCGATCCTGATCGTCAACCTGACCGGCGACGTGCCCGAGCGCACTATGTACCGGGTCGCCAAGAACCTGCAGGACCAGCTGGAATCGCTCGACGCGGTGCTGGAAGCGGGGATCGCGGGCAATCGCGATGAAATGGTCGAGGTGGTGATCGATCCGCTGCGGCTGGAATCCTATAACGTCACCGCGCAGGAACTGATCAACGTGGTGACCCAGAACAACATGCTGGTCGCCGCCGGCGAGGTGGAAACCGCACAAGGCACGTTTTCGGTCAAGATCCCGTCTTCGTTCGACGAACCGCGCGACATCTATTCGCTGCCGGTCAAGATCAACGGTCAGCGGGTGGTCACGCTTGGCGATCTGGCTGATATCCGGCTAACCTTCGAAGACCGCGCCGGCACCGCCCGGTTCAACGGGGTGCCAACGGTGGCGCTGCAGGTCGTCAAGCGCAAAGGCTTCAACCTGATCGACACCATCGACGCGGTGAAGGCAGAACTCGACATCGCGCGCGAGAACTGGCCCGAGGACCTGAAGTCGGCGGTTCGGCTTGGCACCTCGAACGACCAGGGCCGGGTCGTGGGATCTATGGTCAGTCAGCTCGAGGGATCGGTGCTGACCGCGATCGCGCTGGTGATGATCGTGGTGCTGGCCTCATTGGGCAGCCGCGCCGCGCTGCTGGTGGGTTTCGCGATCCCGACGTCGTTCCTGCTGTGCTTCCTGTTGCTGGCCGCGATGGGCGTGACGATTTCCAACATCGTGATGTTCGGGCTGATCCTCGCGGTGGGGATGCTGGTCGACGGCGCCATCGTGGTGGTGGAATATGCCGACAAGCGCATCAGTCAGGGCGTCGGCCCGATGCATGCCTATGTCGAGGCCGCCAAGCGGATGTTCTGGCCGGTGGTCAGCTCCACCGCGACGACGCTGTGCGCCTTCCTGCCGATGCTGTTCTGGCCTGGGGTACCGGGTGAATTCATGGGCATGTTGCCGGTGACGCTGATCTTTGTCCTGTCGGCGTCGCTGGTGGTGGCGCTGATCTACCTGCCGGTGATGGGCGGCGTGTCGGGGCGGCTGAGCCGCAAGTTCCACGTGATGTCGGAATTCCTCCGGCGCAGGCTGCCCTGGGTGGTGCGTGCGGCGCTGGTGCCGGTGGCGATGCTCGTCATGTTCACCGGCGCGATGCAGGTCCTCAATCCCAACTACCTGTTCCGGCTGGGCGATGCTGGCCGGGCATCGCTGTTGGTGGGCGGTGTGATCTTCATTCTCGGCGCCTTCGCCGCATCGGTCACGCTGCAGGCCGCGGAAATCCACTGGGGCCGGCGCAAGATCAAGGCCGGCCACCGCCGCACCGCCTTCGGCTGGATCATCAAGGCCATCGTCGCCAACCCGGTGATGCCGCTCGTCGCCGTCGTCGCGGTGGTGTTCTTCGTGTCTCAGGTGTTCAGCTACTACGGCGCGAACAACAAGGGCACCGAATTCTTCGTCGAATCCGAACCGGAACAGGCGATCGTCTATGTCCGCGCCCGGGGCAACCTGTCGCTGGCTGAAAAGGACAGGCTGGTGCAGCAGGCCGAAGCCATCGTGCTGGCCCATCCCGGCGTGCTGAACGCGTTTTCCTTTGCCGGCGAAGGCGGCCTGAACAGCAATACCGGCGGGGCGCAGCCGCCGGTGGACACGATCGGGCAAATCCAGCTGGAAACCATTCCGTGGGAAGAGCGCTCCGACCGGCCGGAACTGGACGGTGACATCGTGCTGGAGGAACTGACCGCGCAACTGGAACAGATCCCCGGCATCAAGATCGAAATCCTCGCCCAGGCGCGCGGCCCGGCCTCGGCCAAACCGGTGCATCTGCGGCTGAAGGGCGACAACTGGGACGATCTGATCACCGCCACCGACCTCGTCCGCACCCGGTTCGAACGGACCGAGGGGCTGGAACTGATCGAGGACACCCTGCCGCTGCCGGGCATCGACTGGCAGATCGACGTCGACGTCGAAAAGGCCGGCCGCTATGGCGCCAACGTGGCCACGGTGGGCGCGATGGTGCAGCTGGTGACCCGCGGCATCCTGCTGGACACGATGCGTGTCGATACCTCGGACGAAGAAATCGAAATCCGTGTCCGCCTGCCCGATGACGACCGGGTGCTGTCGACGCTGGACACGCTGAAAGTGCGCACCAGCGACGGATTGGTCCCGCTGGCCAATTTCGTCACCCGCCAGCCTGTGCCGAAACTGGCGACGATCAGCCGGGTCGATCAGAAACGCTATTTCGACGTCAAGGCGGCGGTGACCGGCAATCTGTTCAAGACCGTGATCGACGAAGACGGCAACGAGGTTTCGGAACCGATCAACGCCAACGAACGGATCGAGGCTCTGACCGAGTGGCTGAAAACCGATCCTCTGCCCGCCGGCATCGAATGGGAATGGACCGGCGACCAGGACGACCAGGCCGAAAGCCAGGCCTTTCTCGGCAAGGCGTTCGCCGCGGCGCTTGCGCTGATGTTCATCATCCTGCTGGCGCAGTTCAACAGCTTCTACAATTCGGGGCTGGTGCTGCTGGCGGTGGTGCTGTCCACCACCGGGGTGCTGATCGGCATGCTGGTGATGGATCAGACCTTTTCGATCATCATGACCGGCACCGGGGTGGTGGCGCTGGCCGGGATCGTGGTGAACAACAATATCGTCCTGATCGACACCTACCAGGAATATTCCGCCTACATGCCGCGGATCGAGGCGATCGTCAAAACCGCCGAGGACCGCATCCGTCCGGTTCTGCTGACCACGGTGACCACCATGGCCGGCCTGGCGCCGATGATGTTCGGCCTGTCGCTGGATTTCATCCAGGGCGGCTACAGCATCGACAGCCCCACCGCGCTGTGGTGGAAGCAGCTGGCCACGGCGGTGGTGTTCGGGCTGGGCATCGCCACGGTTCTGACGCTGGTCTTCACCCCCGCGATGCTGGCGATCCGGGTTTGGTTCACCACCTACCTGCGGTGGATCGCGCGGGCCTTGGCGGCGCTGTCCATGGGCCGCGCCAGCCGCGCCGCCCGCGACCTGGCGCTGCAACGCGCCGCGCGCAGGCTGCACGCGCCTGAAATCATCTGGGACGATGACACGCCGGACGTGTTCGACACCGCGGACACGGACAAAGGCGCGCCCGGGCAAAAACTGAAAGCCGCGGAATAAGGCGGGGGCCGTTGCGGCCCCTGCCCGCCTGCCCCCTGGCACCCTTTTTTTCCGCCATGCCCTTGCACGGCCCCGCTCCGCGCGGGGCCGCTTTCGTTCGCATTCTGTTCGAAGCCCGGCCCTGATTCACGCGCGCTTAAGAATTTCCGATTAATCACAAATTTTATATTTCATTTTCGATATAAGAGAGCGTTCATCATGCTTGCATTGACCGTATTGCCGCTGCTGCTGGGGATTCTTCTGCTTGACCTCGGAATATCCGACGACGTTGACGACGACGAAACGATTGCCGGCAGCCAGGACGATGACAGGATCATCGAGATGGGCAATAACAACGATCTGCGCATTCTCACCGAAGAAGGCGACGACGTGGTCCGCACCGGCGACGGGAATAACGAAATCCGCACCGCGGCCGGGCACGATTCCGTCGATGCCGGCGATGGCAACGACCTGATCCTGGGCGGGGCCGGCGATGACGACCTGAACGCCAATGGCGGCGATAACACGATCATCGGCGGCGACGGCAACGACCTCCTGCAATCGGGTCATGGCGACAACGACATCGACGGCGGTGCCGGCGACGACCGGGTCAAGACCGGCGACGGCGATGACCGGATCGTCACCGACGGCGGCTCGGACACGGTCACCTCGGGCGGCGGCGACGACCTGATCGACCTTGGCGAGGGCGATGACAGATGGCTGGACAACCTGCTGGATTACCCGAACGCGGCACATGACAACGATACGGTATCGGGCGGGGCCGGCAGCGACCTGTTGACCTCCTATCAGGGATTCGACCTCGTGAACGGCGGCGATGGCGACGACCGGATCGTGGCGCGCGACCTTCAGTTCGATACCGAGCGCAATTCCCTGCCCGACGCCCTCGATACGCTCAACGGCGGGGCCGGCGACGATTTCATACGGGGCGATGACGGCGACATCATCACCGGCGGCGAAGGCAGCGACCGGTTCTGCATCTGCGTGCGTCAGGACCCGCGGCTGGTGCAGGACAGCAGCGATGCCGAAACCGTCACCATCACAGATTTCGACCCCGAAACCGAAAGCGTCCGCATCACCCTGATCGGCGGGCTGGAATTCGATTTCGGCGAAATCTCGGCGGTGGAGGATACCGAAAACGGGGGCATCATCCTGGTGGCCGAGGAAATCGAGTTCCTGCGGCTGCAAGGCGTCAGCTTCGACCAGATGACGCTCGACAACCTGACGGTGCGGGTGATCGAGGGCTAGGCCTAGGCCGCCTCGTCCTGTTCGCTCGCCTGCCGCTGCCACAGCTGGGCATAGCGGCCCTTCCGTTCCAGCAGCTCGGCATGGGTGCCGGTTTCCACGATCACGCCCTTTTCCAGCACCACGATGCGGTCGGCGTCCGCGATGGTGGAGAGCCGGTGCGCGATGGTGATCACCGTGCGCCCCTGCCCGGCCCGTGCCAGCGCGCCCTGGATTTCCTGTTCCGTCTCGGTGTCGAGCGCCGATGTCGCCTCGTCCAAAAGCAGGATCGGTGGGTTCTTCAGCAGGGTGCGGGCGATGCCCACCCGCTGCTTTTCGCCGCCCGACAGTTTCAGCCCGCGTTCGCCCACCGTGGTGTCATATCCCTGCGGCAGCGCGGCAATGAAATCGTGGATCTGCGCCGCCCGTGCGGCGGCCTCGATTTCTTCCTGGCTGGCGCCGTCGCGCCCATAGGCGATGTTGTAGCGGATGCTGTCGTTGAACAGCACCGTGTCCTGCGGCACCACGCCGATCATGTCGTGCAGGCTGTCCTGGGTCACGTCGCGCACGTCCTGCCCGTCGATTCTGACCGCGCCGCCCAGCACGTCGTAGAACCGGAACAGCAGCCGCCCGATGGTCGATTTGCCCGATCCGGACGATCCGACGATGGCCACGGTCTTGCCCGGCTCCACCGTCAGGCTGATGCCGTGCAGGATCGGCCGTTCGGGATCATAGCCGAAGACGACGTTTTCCAGATCGACCTTCCCGCCCGACACCTTCAGCGCGGGCGCATCGGATTTGTCCGTCACCTCGGCCGGCTGTTCCAGAAGGCCGAACATCTCGCTCATGTCGACCAGCGACTGGCGGATTTCACGGTAGACGGAGCCAAGGAAATTCAGCGGCATGGTAATCTGGATCATGTAGGCGTTGACCATGACGAAATCGCCCACACTCAGATCGCCGCGCTGCACGCCGAGGGCGGCCATCACCATCACCGCGACCAGGCCGCTGGTGATCAGAAAGGCCTGACCGAAATTCAGAAAGGCCAGCGAATAAGAGGTTTTCAGCGCCGCCCGCGAATAGGCCGCCATCGCGCCGTCATAGCGCGCCGCCTCGCGCGCTTCGGCGCCGAAATATTTCACGGTCTCGAAATTCAGCAGGCTGTCGATCGCTTTCTGGTTCGCGTCGGTATCCTGATCGTTCATTTCCTTGCGCAGCTTCACCCGCCATTCCGTCACCTTGAAAGTGAACCAGACGTAAAGCGCGATGGTCAGCGCCACGACGGCCAGGTACCAGACGTCGAACAGGAAAAACAGGATCCCGGCTATCAGCAGCAGTTCCAAAACCAACGGCCCGATCGAAAACAGCAGGAAGCGCAGCAGGAATTCCACCCCCTTGACGCCGCGTTCGATGATCCGGGAAAGCCCGCCGGTTTTACGGGTGATGTGATAGCGCATCGACAGCCGGTGGATATGGGTGAAGGTTTCCAGCGCCAGCTTGCGCAGCGCCCGCTGCCCCACCGCGGCGAAGATCGCGTCGCGCAATTGCTGGAACCCGTTCGCCATCAGCCGCGCCAGGCCGTAGGCCAGCGTCAGCCCCACCGCACCAAGCACCAGGTCTGGCACCCCCTCGGCGCCCAACGCATCGACCGCCTGCTTGTAAAGAAGCGGGGTCGACACCGCCACCAGCTTGGACAGCAACAGCGCCAGCATGGCGAAAACCACCCGGCGCTTGACCCATGAATGCGACGGATCGGACGGCCACAGATAGGGCGCGACGCGGCGGATCGTGCGCCAGCCCGAAAGCCTTTCGTTCTTCAGATTGGCATCCGTATAGGGTCCTGCACGCCGCATCTCTTGATCCTTTTTCGCATCGGAAGCCTAGAGATAGGACGCTCGCGGAAGGATTGCCAGCGCGAAAGCCCGGTCGAAACCGGCAACAGGCAAGTCGCGCGGATCAGGGGCAGGATGATACCTCCGATCCGTCTGCCTCCTACAGCCGGATCACATGGCCCTCGCGCGGGTTGGACCGGCCTCGCGCGATGTCACGGTAAACTCCGACCGCGGCCTCCAGCCCTTCATGCACCACGACATCGAGCCATTCGCCCGCATCCGCGGAGATGCGCTTCCAGCCTGCGGTAATCTGCGCCTCGATCACGCCCGGCCCCCAGTCTTCGCGCCGCTTGCGCACCTGTTCGGGGGCGAAGAAGAATTGCGGTTTCGGCCCCGGAAGGTCGGGGGCCGGCGGGGCGAACTGATCCCAATGGCTGGTTCCGACGGCGGCGCTGTGGCGCAGGTGCTCCTCCAGGCGGGTGTGCAGCCGTTTCTTGACCGCCGCGTTTCCCGCCATGTCGACATAGACCGACGGCACCTGCGCCAGCGTATCTATCTCCTCGTAGCTCAGCACCTGATCGCAGGCGCCGGTCGCCTCGACGAAATCGCGGTTGCGCTGCCCAGTCAGCCCGACGATCCGGTAAGGCCGGCTGTCCGGTTCGGCGAGGAATTTGCACAGGCCCAACCCGGTCTTCGACGAGGCGCTGCCGACGATGATCTGTTCCGCGCCGAACCAGTCGTTATCCATGAGCCAGTCGAACAGCAGGTAGGATGTCGCCAGCAGGGGCTGAAGCAGGGCGCGCTTGTAATCCTCCTCGGCCGAGCCGCCGCGCACGGTGACGTAGGTGTTGTAGACCAGCGGCAGGTCGGCGCGATGGGAACTGGTATCGACATAGACGGCCGCGGTGCTTTGCTCGGGCGCGATGATCAGTTCCTCCGCCATCGGGTAGAAGCCGTAAAGCCGCGCCCCTTCGGGCACCGCTTCGCACCGGCTTTCGCTGACCCGCGCGACGCCCCAGACCGGCACGATCCCCTTGCCGTCGACCCCGCTGGAAAAGAACTTCCAATAGCCGATTACAAAGCCGGTGGCGGCATAGGTGACGTTATTGGTGGTGATGGCGAAACTTTCCAGCTTCAGCCGCACCTGCCCGTCCTGCAAATCCGCCGCCGCCGCCTCGGTCAGTTCCGCTTCGGTGATCTTGGCCTGATCGACCAGCACTTGATTGATCATATCGGTGTTTCCTCCCTGTCCCTGGAAACACGTTACCCCTGCCGGCGGCGTCGCCGGCAGGGGTAAAATTCGTAACGTTCCGTCGTTTTCGCGCGCCGCTCAGTCGCGGGGGATTTCGAACACCTGGCCGGGATAAATCAGGTCCGGGTTGCGGATCAGGTCGCGGTTGGCCTCGAACAGCCGGACATAGAGGATCCCTTCGCCATATTGTTCGCGGGCGATGGCCCAGAGCGTGTTGCCCGGCTGGATCGTCACCACGCGGATCGGCGCGGCTGCCCCGCCCTGATCGGTGTCGGCCTGTGCCTGCGCGGCTTCGGCGGCAACGATGTTTTCCGGAGCTTCGCGCTTGAACGGGGTTTCGATGCGCGAAGTGACCTTGCCCGCCGCATCGACCTGATCGATCCGCAGGGTGTAGATGCCCGGCGCCACGTCGGTCAGCCGGGTCGTCCACTGCCCGGTCTCGGCGATCACTACGGTCGCCCGTACGGTGTTGTCCAGATAGGCGCGAATCGTCGCCCCGCCTGCCCCACGCCCGGTCAGTTCGACCGCGCCGCCGTCGCTGTAGCTGATCGCGTCCAGAACCAGCGCGGATGATGCCGTTGCGGACTGCGCCGGCTGGATGACGCTGACCCCGGCCTTGCCTGCCAGCAGCACCGCTGGCGCGGCAGGTTCGGCAGGTTCGGCAGGTTCGGCAGGCGTTTCCACCTGCTCGGCGGCGACGGTGGCCTCGCCGGGTGCGGCTGTCGTTTCGGCGGTTTCGGCGCTTCCTTCCGCCTCCCCGGCGCTCTGCGCAGGTTGCGCGGCATCTTCGGTGGTGACCGCCGTCGCGGTCGCGGCCGTATCTTCGGCCCTGCCCTCCGGCGTTTCCGCCGGCTCGGGATCGGCTGCGGCAATCTGCGTTTCCTTCGCGGCTTTGGTGGCAACCCGCGCCACCGGCGCGACGATCACCTGATCTTCCGAGGCGATGCGCGCCTCACCGGCGTGCAGCAGCAGCGACAAAAGGCGCGGGGTTTCGGACGGGTCGAGCGTCAGGAAGGTTGCGAACTTGCCATCCGGCCCCGGCTCGGCGCGGGCTACCGCGACCCGATCCAGTAGGATGTCCACCGCATCGCCACCCGCAGCCACTCCCGCGATCAGCGTGTTGCCATCGGGTTCGACCCGCACCACGTCGAATGTGGGCGGCGCAGGTTGATCCAGGGGCGCGGTGTCGTCCCCTGCCGTCTTGGTTGCCGGTTCGCCAGCGGTGACGGTGGCGGGGACGGCGGCCTCCTCGGCGGGCACCGCTTCCGGCTCGGCAGTGACGGTTGGTTCCGGTTCAACGGCGGCGTCGGCCTCCGGCGACGGCTCGGCGACCTCTGCCGGGCGTTCCAACTCACCGCTGGCGGGCGCTTCCGGCACCGGTTCCGATGCGACTTTCTCCGGCTCCACGACCGGTTCCCCAGTATCGAAAACTCCCAATCCATACGCTGCCACCAATGCCGCCACAATGATGCCCGCAGCGCCCAAGATCAGGGTCTGGCTGCTGGCCAGTCCGGAATTCTTCGTCATCTTTTCCCTTTCAATCCGCCCATATCCCCATTGGCGGTTGAGCGACCATAGCAACAAGGTTATCAGGGGTCAAAAGCATGTTTGTCCGAGGAAAATCAAGATGATTAGCAGGTCAGTCTGTGTCTTTTGCGGGTCTCGCCCGGGCAATGACCCCGCCTATGGCGCCGAAGCCGAAGCGGTGGGCAGGATGCTGGCCGAAAATGGCTGGCGGCTGGTCTACGGGGCCGGCGATGTCGGGTTGATGGGCACGGTTGCGCGCGCGGCGCAGGCGGCAGGCGGCGAAACCTTCGGCGTGATCCCGACCCACCTGATGAAGGCCGAGGTGGGCAAGACCGACCTGTCGACCTTCGTGGTCACAGAAAACATGCACGAACGCAAGAAGGTCATGTTCATGAACAGCGACGCCATCGTGGTGCTGCCCGGCGGCGCCGGGTCGCTGGACGAATTCTTCGAAGTGCTGACATGGCGCCAATTGCACCTGCACCAGAAACCGATTTTCCTGCTCAATACCGCGGGTTTCTGGAACCCGCTACTGGCCCTTGTCGATCACGTGGTCGATCAGGGCTTCGCCGATGCCTCGCTGCGCGAACTGATCCGGCCCAAGGACACCACGGCAGAGCTTAACGCGGCGCTAAGCACCGCGCTCAGCTAAGCCGGTCAGAGATCGGCCAGTTCGGCCATCACCAGATCCGCGATCTTCGGCAGCGGGTGGTTGGTCAGGTCCTTGGCCAGTTCGGCCCGCAGCACGGATCGCACCGGCGGATCGATCGCCGCGCGCAGATCGCCCAGGCTGTTGGGCGGTGCCACGATCACCAGATCGGAAATCCCGCCCGCTTGCGCCCACTTGTTCAACAGCGACGCGACACCGTTTGCGAAATCGCCCTTGGCCAGCTCATGCCAGTCGGTCGGCTCCACCGCAGAACGCCCCGCCCCGCCCGGGCCATCACGCCGTCCGGGTTCGTCCGATCCCTGGTCCGTGGTCGAGGGATTATCTATTTCGTCAACCCGCATCACCCGCAGGTCAGGGTCAACCGTGTCGCTGACATTCTGGACAAACAGCGCCTTGGCCCCATCGGCAATGACGATCCAAAGCCCTTTCGGCATCTTGATCATGAGCGATCTCCTTTCGCAATCAGGGCTTCAGAAGACGACAAAATCGCGCGGGCAAACATGACACGGGTCAAAGTGTGAAAAAATATTCACGTCAATTGCGACCGGGGTGACGGCGCAAATCGTTTCAGGCGGCCTTGCGCCCGACCCATTGCCCAAGGCAGTCGCGCAATTCGTCCAGCCGGGCGGGCTTGGTCAGGAATGCGTTCATTCCGGC
The DNA here is from genome assembly GCF_018219815.1 of Thalassovita aquimarina. Taxonomy (GTDB): domain Bacteria; phylum Pseudomonadota; class Alphaproteobacteria; order Rhodobacterales; family Rhodobacteraceae; genus Thalassobius; species Thalassobius aquimarinus. Next base: position 55,333 of record NZ_JADMKU010000009.1, on the reverse strand, counting down.
CGAAAGACAGCGGTCGGCCTCGCCCTTCAGCGCGTTGGCCGAAATCCCCACGATCGGAATCGGGGCGATCCCCTTGGCGCTTTCGGCGCGACGGATATGGCGCACCATTTCCAACCCGTCCATCACCGGCATCTGGCAATCGGTAACGATCATGTCGAAAGCGCCTTCGCGCCACATCCGCAATCCTTCTTCGCCATTCTGCGCCGCCTCGGCGCCATAGCCCAGCAGCGCCAGTTGCCTCATCAGAACGTCCAGGTTGATCCGGTTGTCCTCAACCAACAGGATGCTGCCGTGCGATGTCGGGGTGTTCTGCGGTTCCGGTTCGACCCCGGACGCGTCATCGTCGCCCAGCAACGCCGCCAATGCCATCGTCAACCGGGATGGCAGCAGCGGCGCATAGCGTATCAGGTAGGTATGGGCGGCATGCCGCCCCAACCGCATCGCCGGATCGTCCGTCAGTCCAAGGAATTTAGCCTCGTGCGCGATTTCCAGCATCTTGTCGATGATGCAGCGGCCGTTCGCGGGTGCGCCAAGCGTCAACAGCACCAAGGGCTTCTTGTCCTGACCCGCCACCCATTTCAGCGCTCTTTCATCGCTGTCGAAGAACCGGATCTGCTGGCCCCAGTCATTGGCGAAGCGCATCAGTTGCTTTCGGCAGTTCCGATCTTCGACGCGCACCACCAGCGTATGATCCACCAGCGCCGACAGAGAGGTTTCAAGATCATCCTCGTCCGCCTCTTCCGCCTTAAGCGGCAGCGTGACGACAAACCGCGACCCGCAGTTCAGTTCGCTTGCGACCGTGATCTGCCCACCCATCATCTTGACCAGATCCTGGCTGATCGCCAGCCCAAGCCCGGTGCCGCTGATCATGCGGGAATCGACTTCGTGGGCCTGATAAAATGGTTGGAACAGCCGGTCCTGGATATTCTGAGCGATCCCGATGCCGTTATCGGCCACCTCGAACACGATCTCGCCGTTGCGTCCGGGCCGGACCGCCAATTCGACCAGCGGTGCGGGTTCGTCCTTCTTCTGCGCGGTGAATTTCACCGCATTGCTGGCCAGGTTCAAAAGCACCTGCCGCAACCGCCCCGCATCGGTGGCGACATGGCGCGGTATCGCACCGTCGATGTCCAGTTCCAGCCTGACACCGCTTTGCTGCGCGGTGGGCGCGACGGTTTCCACCACGTTTTCGACCACGTTCCAAAGGTCGGTCCGCTGCGTGCTCAGGGTCATCTTGCCGGCCTCGATCTTGGAAAAGTCGAGAATGTCGTCGATGATGCCCAACAAGGAACTTGATGAATTCTGGATGGTCTGCAGCATCTGCTGCTGGTTTTCGTCAAGCCGGGTCCGTTTCATCAGGTCGACCATGCCGATGACACCGTTCATCGGGGTGCGGATTTCGTGGCTCATGTTGGCCAGAAAGGCCGACTTGGCGCGGTTCTGGGCCTCGGCCTGTTCTTTCTGCTGGCGCAAGGCAAGGCGGGCGGAAATATCCAGAATGGTGCCCACGGTGCGCACCGGCCGACCGTTTTCATAGACGATGAATACGCGGTTCAGCACCCGAACCCAATGCCCGTCCTTGTGGCGCATGTCCACTTCCACTTCGTCGATCTCGGCCTGCGCGGCGAACTTCGCCTTCATGATTTTCCGCACCCTGGTGTTGTCCTCCGGGCGCAGCAGGTTCGAACTGGTGTGGATATTCGGTTCGAGTTCATCGACTTCGTAGCCCAGAATATTGGCCCATTTGGGAGAGTAGAACACATGCCCCGTGATCATGTTCCAGTCCCAAAGCCCGTCGCTGGCGCCTTTCAGGGCGAGGTTGAACCGCTCTTCGCTTTCCTGCAGGCCCCGGAAGGATTCGTCCTTTTCGGCAAGGCGCAGGTCGAACTGTTGCTTGATTTCGCGCAACAAGATGGTGGTCAGGCTCATCATGTTGCCAAGACCAAGCCCGACGACAAAAGGAACCAGCGCCTTCTGCGGGGTGATGCTGGTCGGGTGCATGCTGTAGGAAATGAACACGAGCGTGACCCCGCCGATCAATGCGGTAAGCAGCAGCAGCGGCCAGGACCTGGCATAGATTTTCCTGATTTCCGGTAAATAGCTCATATTTAAAGTTTTTGACCCTGAAAGAATTCAATCGCTATTTCTGCGGCTTTCTTCCCATCCGAAAAGTTGGCGCAAAGCCGGCACTTCCCATAACGGCAGCAAAGGTCCGTTTTGTATAAAAAAATCCCCCTCCCGCACTCGGCGGGAAGGGGATCTGTCCGGATGATCCGGGTCTGCGTGGCGTTACAGGCGCGACGCGACGTTTTCCCAGTTGACCAGTTTGTCGAGGAAGTTGGTCAGATAGGCCGGACGCTTGTTGCGGAAATCGATGTAGTAGGAATGTTCCCACACGTCGCAGCCCAGCAGCGCTGTCTGGCCGAAGCACAGCGGGTTGACGCCGTTTTCGGTCTTGGTGACTTTCAGGCCGCCATCGGTATCCTTGACCAGCCAGGCCCAGCCCGAACCGAACTGTCCGGCGCCCGCGGCGGCGAATTCTTCCTTGAACTTGTCGACCGAGCCGAAGCTCTCGACCAGCGCCTTTTCCAGTTCACCCGGCATCGCGTTGCCGCCCGGGCCCATCATTTCCCAGAACTGGTTGTGGTTCCACAGCTGGCTGATGTTGTTGAAGATACCATTCTGGGCGACAGCGTTCGCGTCATAGGTGCCGGTGATGATGTCTTCCAGCGACTTGCCTTCCCACTCGGTGCCGGCGATCAGCTTGTTGCCGTTATCGACATAGGCCTTGTGGTGCAGGTCGTGGTGGTATTCCAGCGTTTCCTTGGACATGCCCAGATCGGTGAGGGCATCGTGCGCATAGGGAAGATCGGGAAGTTCGAAAGCCATGGGAAAATCCTTTTCGGTTCGAGCGTTTGTTTCCTGCGGAAAATGGTAGGGTTTGGGCGGGAAGGTCAAGCCCTGTCGCCAATATTCTTCGGCCGGTTCCGCCGATATCTGTGCGGGTATCACAATAGGGCGGGTTTTGTCAGCAGTAGGGTTTGCACGGTTCGCCGACAACGCGACCGCATCGCGCCCCGACACCCCTTATTTCTTCTGCAGCCGGCAGACGCCTTCGCCACGCGTGTTGTTGGCATAACCAGGCACGTTTACCGAAAGAACCAGTTGTTGGTCTTGCGCAATATGATTGCTTTGTAACCAACAGGACCGATGCTACCTGATGGTTCCACCGCCTCAAGCCCTTTAACCTCCCAACGAATTGTATAGCGCTTTGGCGCCACCTCCACCTTTGTAATCAGCGGGCTGTCCTGAACCGACATGATGACCCCGTCGAGAACCGCCGCAACCTTGTCCTTCTCATTGATCCCGAAGATGATATCCTTGCCCATCCAACCGTCCTTAGACGGTTTTGTAATGTCGCATTCGTAAACAGAAGAAACAGCGGATTGGACCGAAAGAATAAGCGCCGCAGCGGTTGCAATAGGACGAAGCATCTCAAACACCTTAAGTTGATATTTACCGATCAATATCAACCCTCAGTATCTTCTGCAAGCCGTTTGAGTGGTTGGTAAAGCGCCCATTTCCGCCTCGGGTGGTTCCGAGGTCAGGATCAGCCGAAAATCCCGACCTCGCCGCCATCTTCCGCCGAAACGCACAGAAGTCCGTAGACATATTCCGCCACCGACCGGAAACAGATCACCCGCGCCGTGGTGGTGTCTTCGAACCAGAAGGCACCAGCCACCTGCGCAAGTCGCGTGCGGCGGAAGTCTCCCGGACCGAACGCATCGGGCGACAGGTCCACCGGCGCCAGCTTGGCCAGCACTTCGCGCAGTGCCCCGGGCGCGCCGGTCAGGCTAAAGGTCGCGCGGGCGTCCGACAGGTTCTGCACCAGCACGTGCTCCCCGGCCAGCGCTTCGTTCAGTTGCGCGACGACATCGCCCGTATCCTCGTAGGGCGCCAGGATCAGCAATTCGTCGGGTGACATCCAGGCCACGGCCTTGTCACCTTCCGAACTGATCTTGCGCACTGCCGGGATCGCCAGCCCGGTCGCCACCTTCACCGCCTTGGCCAGCTTGGCCGAGGCCAGGTCGCCACGCAGCGCGATCATGCCCTGCAGGCCCGCATCCTCGACCGTGACGGTCCCGTGGAACGCGGCGCCGTTCAATGCGCTGAGCTCAGACATTCTGCTTCTCCCCGTCCTTGTCGTAGAAGACCGGATCGCAGATCCGCGCCTTGTAGGTCTTGCCGTCGGTGCCCGGGAAATCGATCACCTCGCCCATCCTGTCGGGGCCGTTCAGCACCAGCCCCATCGCGATCCCCTTGCCCAGGGTCGGCGAATGGTAGGTCGAGGTCACCCGCCCCTGCGTGTTGCGCTGCCCGTTGGCATTGGTGCCCTCGGCCACCGCGTAGGCCCCGTCGGGCAGCACGCTGCCGTCGATCGTTTCCAGCCCGACCAGTTTCCAGCGCTTCGGATCGGTCATGTGCGACCGCGCCTGCGCCCGCTTGCCCAAGTAATCTTCCTTCTTCTTGGAAATCGCCCAAGTAAGGCCGAGGTCCTGCGGGATCACCGTGCCGTCGGTTTCGTCGCCGATCATGATGAAGCCCTTTTCGGCCCGCATCACGTGCAGCGCCTCGGTGCCGTAGGGCATGATGCCGAACTCGGCCCCTGCTTCGGCGATCTTGTCCCACAGCGCCCGGCCGTTGCTGGCGGGCACGGCGATTTCGTAGCTGAGTTCCCCCGAGAAGGAGATGCGGTAAACCCGAACGCCGATCCCGGCCAATTCGCCGTCCTGCCACTGCATGAAGGGCAGCGTGTCCTTCGACACGTCCATGCCGCCCAGTTTTTCCAGCAGTTTGCGGGCATTGGGGCCCACCACGGCGATCTGGGCGTATTGCTCGGTCACGTTGGCGGTATAGACCTTCCAGTCCCACCATTCGGTCTGCAGCCATTCCTCCATGTGGCCATGGATGCGATCGGCGCCGCCAGTGGTGGTGTGGCACAGGAAGGTATCCTCGTCGATCCGCGCCACCACGCCGTCGTCGATCAGGAAGCCGTTTTCGCTGCACATCAGCCCGTAACGGCATTTGCCCGGCTTCAGCGTGCTCATCATGTTGGTGTAGAGCATGTCGAGGAATTTACCAGCATCCGGCCCCTTGACGATGATCTTGCCCAGCGTCGAGGCATCCAGCATACCCACCGACTTGCGCGTCTGGTTGATTTCGCGCGCCACGGCATCGGCGTGGCTTTCGCCCTGACGCGGGTAGCAATAGGGCCGCCGCCAGTGACCGACCGGTTCCCAATGCGCGCCGTGCTCTTCATGCCAGCCATGCATCGGGGTCTTGCGCAGCGGCTGGAAGATCTCGCCGCGCGCCTCGCCCGCAATGGCGCCCATCGAAATCGGCGTATAGGGAGGGCGGAAAGTGGTGGTGCCCACCTGCGGGATATCGGCGTTGAGCGACCGCGCCAGCGTCGCCAGCCCGTTGATGTTGGAAAGCTTGCCCTGATCGGTCGCCATGCCCAGCGTGGTGTAACGCTTGGTATGTTCGACACTTTCATAACCTTCCTGCGCCGCCAGCATCACGTCGGAGACCTTCACGTCGTTTTGGAAATCAAGCCACGCCTTCATACGCAGCTTCGGCCCTGCCCCCTGCGGCATCAGCCAGACGGGTTCGATCGGGGCTTCCTCGCGCGCCTGCGCCTCCGGTGCTGCCGCGCTTTTCGGGGTGAACCCGGCCGCTTTCGCAGCCGAGGCACCCGCGGCCTGGGCGTCGGCCAGAATGTTTTGCAAATGCAGCAGGCCATTTGCGCTGCCCGCTGCGACGACGAAGCCTTGCCCGTCGGCCCCGGTCGGGGCTTTGTCCACATCCGGGCGGAACATTGACCTTACGTCATCCCAGATCAGCTTGCCGCCGCAATGCGACCACAGATGCACGACCGGCGACCAGCCGCCCGACATCGCCACCGCGTCACAGGGGATTTCCTCGATCACCGCGCCTTCGCCCGCCTGCGAACAGATGGCGACACCGGTGACGCGCTTGCTGCCCTGCACCTTGGCGATGCCCTTGCCGGTCTCGACCCGGATGCCAAGCGCCTTGGCCTCCTCGGCCAGCTCCCCGCCGGCCGAGGCCCGCGCATCGATCACCGCCGGCACTTCCAGCCCGAGGTTTTTCAGTGTGATTGCAGTACGATAGGCATCGTCGTTGTTGGTCACCACAACGGTACGGTCGCCCACCGACACGCCGTAATCGACGGCATAGTCTCGGATAGCCGAGGCCAACATGACGCCGGGCACGTCGTTGCCCGCGAAACTGAGCGGGCGTTCGATCGCACCGGTCGCCGTCACCACCTGTTTGGCGCGGACCCGCCACAGACGGTGGCGGGGGCCGGATGCCTCGGGCGCGTGGTCCGTCAGCCGCTCATAGCCCAGCACGTAACCGTGGTCGTAAACCCCCGATGCCATGCAGCGCAGGCGCAGCGTGACGTTCGGCATGGTTTCCAGCTCGGAAACCAATTCCTCCACGAACTTATCCACAGGCTGGCCGTCGATCACGCCGCCGTCCACCGGCGCGCGCCCGCCCCAATGGGCGGTCTGCTCCAGCAGCAGCACCTTAGCACCCGATTGCGCCGCCGCCTTGGCCGCCTGCAATCCGGCGACCCCGCCGCCAACGACGACCACGTCCATGAAGGCATAGAAATGTTCGTAGCGGTCGGCGTCGCGGTCCTTCGGCACCTTGCCCAGGCCCGCCGATTGCCGGACGATGGGTTCGAACACCGATTTCCACGCCGCCCGCGGCGCCATGAAGGTCTTGTAATAAAAACCCGCCGGGAAGAACCGCGCGAGCTTGTTATTCACCGCGCCGATGTCGAATTCCAGGCTGGGCCAGTGGTTTTGCGAGGTGGCCGACAGCCCGTCGAACAGTTCGGTCGTGGTGGCGCGCTGGTTCGGTTCGAAACGCGCGCCGGAGCCGAGACCGACCAGTGCATTGGGTTCCTCCGCCCCGCTGGCGATGACGCCACGCGGGCGGTGGTATTTGAACGACCGGCCCATCATCATCTGACCATTGGCCAGCAGCGCCGAGGCGAGCGTATCGCCCTCGTAGCCGATCATCTGCTTGCCGTTGAAGCTGAAACGGATTTGCTTGTCGGTGTTGAGAAGGCGGGCCTTCGTGGCCAGACGGGTGCTCATCTGTCAGACCTCCTTGGCCGTGGTGAGTGTTGGAATTCGGGTATCGTTGCCGAGATGAAGGATCATTGGATATCCCTCCATGACCAGCCGGGGCGCTTGGCGGTGATCGCGTCCCTGATGTCCTGCGGCGGTTCAAGCACCTGCGCGGAATAGGTGCCGAACACCTCCAGCGTGGCGGTGCAGCGGGCGGCGTGGAACCACTTGCCGCAGCCGTTCACGTGGCGCCAGCGTTCGAAATGCACCCCCTTGGGGTTTTCGCGGCCGAACAGGTAGGACTCGAAATCGGCGTCGGAGGAACCGGGGCCGAAACGTTTCAGATGCGCCTCGCCGCCTGCGTGCAGTTCGGTTTCCTCGGCATCGACGCCGCAATAGGGGCAATGAAGGATCAGCATTTTGGCATCTCCCTGACAGGGCTAAAGGGGGCGGTCGGGCGGTGCGGTGTCGAGTACAACATCAGTGCGCCACCCCCGCTGCTACGCTTTCGTCGATGAAACGGCCTTCGGCGAAGCGGTTCAGGCCAAATTCCTCCGCCAGCGGCGAATGCCCCTTGGCCATCAGTTCCGCCATCGCCCAGCCCGAACCGGGGATCGACTTGAATCCGCCGGTGCCCCAGCCGCAATTGACGAACACACCCTCGACCGGCGTTTTCGACAGGATCGGGGAACGGTCGCCGGTCATATCGACGATGCCGCCCCATTGCCGCAGCATCTTCAGCCGTGAAATCATCGGGAAGGTTTCCACCAGCGCCCGCACGGTTTCCTCGACATGGTGGAACGATCCGCGTTGGGTGTAGTTGTTGAATCCGTCGGTGCCGCCGCCGATCACCATTTCGCCCTTGTCGGACTGGCTCATGTAGCCGTGCACCGTGTTGGCCATGACCACCACATCCATGCAGGGCTTGATCGGCTCTGACACCAGCGCCTGCAGCGCCAGCGATTCAATCGGCAGCCGGAACCCGGCCATGTCGGCCAGAACGCCGGAATGGCCCGCCACCACCAGCCCCAGCTTGTCGCAATCGATCGCGCCCTTGGTTGTATCGACGCCGACGACCTTACCGCCTTCGCGGCGGACGCCCGTCACTTCGCATTTCTGGATGATATCCATGCCCATGTCGGAACAGGCGCGGGCATAGCCCCAGGCCACCGCATCGTGGCGCGCGGTGCCGCCGCGTTCCTGCCACAGCCCGCCCAGAACCGGGTAGCGCGGGCCGGAAATGTTGATGATCGGCACCAGTTCCTTGACCCGCTGCGGCCCGATGAACTCGGTCTTCACCCCCTGCAGCGCGTTGGCATGCGCGGTGCGCTGGTAGCCGCGGACCTCGTGTTCGGTCTGGGCCAGCATGATCACGCCGCGGGGGCTGAACATGACGTTGTAGTTCAGGTCCTGGCTCATCGTTTCATAGAGCGAGCGCGCCTTTTCATAGATCGCGGCGGAAGTATCCTGCAGGTAGTTCGAGCGGATGATGGTGGTGTTGCGTCCGGTGTTGCCGCCGCCCAGCCAACCCTTTTCCAGCACCGCCACGTTGGTGATGCCGAAGTTTTTACCGAGGTAATAGGCAGTGGCCAAACCATGCCCGCCAGCGCCGACGATGATCACGTCGTATTTTTTCTTCGGTTCCGGCGAAGCCCAGGCACGTTCCCATCCGGAGTGGTAACGGGCGGCTTCCCGGGCGATGGCGAAGGCGGAATAGCGTCTCATGTGCGTGTCTCTTGCCCCGAATCCGGTGGTGTTTCTGTCCCCTACTTTACTGAACCCGCAGCGCGCCGCGGCCCCGTTTCTATGCGTCACAATTGCGCTCGGTTGCGACATGCAGTGCCATTGCGGCAGTTTACCCTTTTTCCAAACGCCCGGCGCATATACATGTTTGACGAAATGAAGGAGGCTTCATGCTGTTTTGGATCATCACCGCCGCGATCGCCCTGGTCGTTTCCGGAATTCTCGCGCTGGCGCTGCTGCGCGGTCGCCCAGGGGACGAACCGCCCGCAGCCTATGACCTGCGGGTCTATCGCGACCAGCTGAAGGAAGTGGACCGCGACCTCGCCCGCGGCGTGATCGGGGCCGAGGATGCCGAACGCACCCGGGCCGAGATTTCCCGCCGCATCCTGGCTGCCGACGCGCAACTGCAAAAGGGCGGTGACACCGGCGGTCAGCCGCAGGGGCTGGGCCGGGTTCTGGCCGCGGCGGCGGTTCTGGGCCTGATCGGCGGGTCGCTTCTGCTTTACCGGCAACTGGGCGTGCCGGGCTATGGCGATCTGGGCCTGAATAGCCGGATCGAGATGGCCGAAGAAACCCGCAACTCGCGCCCCAGCCAGGCGGAAGCGGAAACCACCATGCCCGCCCGCTCCCCGGCGAACGAACCGACGGCGGAATTCCTGAAGCTGATGGAACAGTTGCGCGAGGCGGTTCAAAACCGGCCCGACGACCTGCAGGGGCATAAGCTGCTGGCCCGCAACGAAGCGGTGGTGGGCAACTTCAAGGCCGCTTACGAAGCACAGGCGCGGGTGATCTCCATCCTTGGCGAGGAGGCGGAAGCCTCCGACTATGCCGATCTGGCCGACCTGATGATCCTTGGTGTTGGCGGCTATGTCTCGCCCGAGGCCGAGGCGGCGCTGCGGCAGGCGCTGCAACGCGACCCGCGCAACGGCGTGGCACGGTATTACATGGGGCTGATGTTCGCGCAGGTGGGCCGTCCCGACGCGGCGTTCCGAATCTGGAACCAGCTGTTGCGCGAGGGCCCTGCCAACGCGCCCTGGATACCGCCGATCCGCGGCCAGATCACCGAACTGGCCCAGTTGGCCGGGGTCAAGTTCACCATGCCGTCCACCGGCGCGCCGCTCAAGGGCCCCTCGGCCGCCGATATGGCCGCCGCCGGCGACATGAGCGCGGAAGACCGCCAGGACATGATCCGCAACATGGTCGCCGGGCTGGCCGAACGGCTGGGAACCGAAGGCGGTTCGCCGGAAGAATGGTCCCGCCTGATCGGCGCCTATGGCGTCCTGGGCGAGGTCAACAAGGCCCGGGAAATCTGGATCGAAGCGCAGCAGGTTTTCGCCGGCAAACCCGATGCGTTGGCCACGGTCCGCGCCGGCGCCGAGCGCGCGGGGCTGCTGCAATGATCTGTGACGACGTCGAGGATCTGGCCGCCGCCCTGCCCGCGCATTCCCCGCTGATCGGGCTCGATCTGGGCGACAAGACCATCGGCGTGGCGATATCGGACGTGCTGCAGGGCGTGGCCAGCCCGGTGGAAACCATCCGGCGCAAGAAGTTCGGGCTGGATGCCGAACGCCTGCTGCAGATCGTGGCGGATCGTCAGGTTGGCGGAATCATTCTGGGCCTGCCGCGCAACATGGATGGGTCCGAAGGACCGCGCTGCCAATCGACCCGCGCCTTCGCCCGCAACCTCAGCCGGTTGACCGATCTGCCGATCGGGTTCTGGGATGAACGGTTGTCCACCGTCGCTGCCGAACGGGCGCTGATCGAGGCCGATACCTCGCGCGCCAAGCGGGCCGAGAAGATCGACAACGTGGCGGCGTCCTTCATCCTGCAGGGTTTCCTTGACCGGCTGCGCAATCTGAGGGCCCCGGGATGAGCGACGTGTGGAAACGCGACGAGGTGCAAAGCCCCTGCGTCAACATCTGCGTCATCCACCCGCAGGAACGAATCTGCACCGGCTGTTACCGCAGCATCGAGGAAATCACCCGCTGGTCGAAGATGTCCGCGGAGGAACGGCGCGCCATCATGGACGCGTTGCCGGAACGCGCGCCGCAACTGAAGAAACGCCGCGGCGGCCGCGCCGCACGGATCGGGCGCGGCGACTGAGAACCGGGCCACGCCCGCCGGTTCACCGGCAGGCGGTGGCCCTCGTTTCTATCGGTGCAGGTACTTACAGCCCCAACGCCTTGCGCAGCATGTTCAGCGCCACCAGCGTCAGGAATACCGCGAAGACGCGCTTGAGCGGCTTGGGGTCCATCGAATGGGCCAGCTTCACGCCCAGAGGCGCGGTCAGCAGGGTCATCGCGATCACCACCCCGAAAGCGACGAGGTTCACCGCGCCGAAGGTCAGCGGCGGGCGATAGGCCGGATCGATCGGCAGGAACAGGAACCCGATCACCGAGGGCACGGCGATGATCACGCCGAATCCCGCGGCTGTCGCGACCGCACGGTGAATGGGGGTGTTGAACAGGCTCATCAGCGGCACGCCGAAACTGCCGCCGCCGATCCCCATCAGCACCGACAGGAAGCCGACGAAGGGCGAAGTGATCACACGGCCCACCCCTTTCGGCATCGACTGCCCCAGCCGCCATTCCGACCGGCCAAAGCCCATATAGGCACCGATCACCAAGGCCAGCACCCCGAAGATGCCCTGCAGCGTGGCCGAACGCAGCGACGAAACCGTCAGCATCCCGATGACGGCCCCGATGGCGATCCCGGGCGCCCAGCCCTTCAGGATGTCCCAATCGACCGCCCCCTTGCGGTTGTGGCTCAGCACCGAACGGACCGAGGTCACGATGATCGTGGCCAGCGAGGTAGCAAGGCACATCTGCATCAATTGCGGCCCGTCATAGCCCAGCGTCTGGAACGCGTAGAAGAACGCCGGGACAAGAACGATGCCGCCACCGACCCCCAGCAATCCGGCCAGCACCCCGGCCACGGCGCCGATCACCAACAGCAGCGCGAGCATCATTAACAACAGCGACATATCAGCCATGTCTCTTCCCTTCCCTTGCGTCACGGCTCTTAGACACCGCTTTCGCCGCGGCCTCAACGCAAAATATGGCGGATCAGGCCGCCTGACGGATGTGTGAAAGCGCTTCCAGCACCAGATCGGGGCCCGCGCCGTCCTTATGCGCGCCCTCCGACAGGATGCGCCGCCATTGCCGCGCGCCGGGACGGCCCGCGAACAGGCCCAGCATGTGGCGCGTCACCTGGCCCAGCTTGCCACCCGCGCTCAGATGCGTCTCGATATAGGGCAGCATCTGATGCACCGCCTGAACCGGGTCGCTGACTTGGCCGGTGCCAAAAATCTCGGGATCGGCGGCACAGAGGATATCGGCGGGCTGGTGATAGGCCGCGCGCCCGATCATCACCCCGTCGAGGCCCGCCTGCAGGAAGTCCTTGGCCTGTACCAACGAGGCGATGCCGCCATTGACCGACATGTGCAGCTGCGGGAACGCCTGTTTCATCCGCAGCACCAGGTCGTAATCCAGCGGCGGGATATCGCGGTTTTCCTTCGGGCTCAGCCCCTGCAGCCAGGCCTTGCGGGCATGGATCGCGAAGCGTTCGCACCCCGCCGCGCTGACCTTTTCGATGAAATCCGGCAGCACCGTTTCGGGTTCCTGATCGTCCACCCCGATGCGGCATTTCACCGTGACCTCGACCGAAACCGCATCCTGCATCGCCCTGACACAATCCGCGGCCAGATCGGGGGATTTCATCAGGACCGCCCCGAAGGTGCCCGACTGGACCCGGTCCGACGGGCAGCCGACATTGAGGTTGATTTCGTCATACCCGGCGTCCTGCCCCAGCTTGGCGGCCTTGGCCAGTTCCACCGGGTCCGACCCGCCGAGCTGCAGCGCGACGGGATGTTCCGCCGGGTCGAAATCCAGCAGGTGCAGCGCGCCGCCCCGCACCAGCGCGGGCGAGGTCACCATTTCGGTGTAAAGCAGCGTTTCCCGGCTCAGCAGCCGGTGCAGGTAGCGGCAATGCCGATCGGTCCAGTCCATCATGGGCGCGACGGACAGGCGGGCCGCCCGGCGGACGTCCGGTTTTGCTTGTTCGGCTGACGCGGCACTTTCGGTCATGGTTCCCGTTTTCCCAGTTTTCGGGGTCGTTTGCCCGCGTTTTGGGCTCGGTGCAACATTTTGTTGCCCCTAAACCGGAATGTTGCCCCGCCGTCCCCCACAGCGCCTTGGCAGAGAACGGACGCATGCCCGTTCTCTGTGACCGGTTTCAGGATGCGACCCTGTGCCCCTGCGCGATCTCTTGCAGGGCAAGCTTCGCCGGCCCCTGCCCGACCGGCCAGATCGGGCTGCCGAGGCTTTCTGTCTCGATCCGTTCGGGCCGGATCCGCGTCGGATCGGGCACCGGTACCGCGGACAGCAGCCGGCGCGTATAGCGATGGCGCGGATCGCGCAGCACCGCGTCGCGCGGGCCCTCTTCGACCACCTGACCAAGGCGCATCACCATCACCCGGTCGGCGACCTGTTCGATCACCGCCATGTCGTGGCTGATGAACAGGAAGGCCAGCCCGTCCTCGTCCTGCAGCTCCTGCAGCAGGTCGAGCACCTGCGCCTGCACCGACACGTCCAGCGCCGAAACGCTTTCATCGGCCACGATCACCTTGGGCGACAGGCTCAGGGCGCGGGCGATGTTGATGCGTTGACGCTGCCCGCCGGAAAATTCGTGCGGATAGCGCGTCATCATGTCGGCCGACAGGCCGACACGGCGGAACAGGTGTTCGGCCCGGTCCTTCAGTTCGGAGCCCGAGGCGATCCCGTGGATCAGCAGCGGTTCGGCCACCTGGTCGCCCACGGTCATGCGCGCATCGAGCGATGCGCCGGGATCCTGGAACACCATCTGGATGTCGCGCCGCACCGGTTTCAGCCCGGCCGGGCCGAGGCCGCGGATTTGCCGCCCCATCACGCTCACCGACCCGTCCCACGGCACCAGCCCCAGCAGGGCCTTGCCGATGGTCGACTTGCCGCACCCGCTTTCGCCAACCAGCGCCAGCGTTTCACCGGCGCGGATGCTGAAGGACACGTCCTCGACCGCGTGAACCCGGGCCTTGACGCGGTTCAGCAGGCCGCCCTTCACGTCGAAACGCACCGACAGCTCGTCGACGTCCAGCACCGTGTCGCCCTGCGGTTTCTCCGGCCGGGCCGGGGCGCTGCCGAGGCGCGGCACGGCGGCCAGAAGTTCCTGCGCATAGGCGCTTTGCGGCGCGGCGAAGAGATCGCGCACCGGGGCGCTCTCCACCTCTTGCCCGTGGCGCAGGATCACCACGCGGTCGGCGGTTTCCGCCACCACCCCCATATCATGGGTGATCAGCAGAACGGCGGTTCCGTGGTCGCGCTGCAGGTTGCGGATCAGGTCGAGGATTTCGGCCTGCACGGTCACGTCAAGCGCCGTCGTCGGTTCGTCTGCGATCAGAACCTCGGGATCGCAGGCCAGCGCGATGGCGATCATCACCCGCTGGCGCATGCCGCCGGAAAGTTCGTGCGGGTATTGTTTCAGCCGTCTTTCGGGCTCGGTCAGCTGCACGTCGCGCAGCAGTTGCAGGGCACGCCCGGGCGCCTGCGCTCGGGAACAGACGCCGTGTTCCAGCAGCGTTTCGGTCAACTGCTGCTGCACCGTCATCAGCGGGTTGAGCGATGTCATCGGTTCCTGGAAGATCATCGCCACCCGCGCGGTGCGGATCTGCCGGTAACCGGCATCGGACAGGCCCACCAGTTCGGTTTCGCCCAAACGGACGGACCCGCCCGCGATTCGGCACATCGGTTTCGGCAGCAGCCCCATGATCGCCAACGCCGTCATCGACTTGCCCGACCCGCTTTCGCCGGCAAGGCACAGGGTTTCCCCCGGCATCAGGTCGAAACTCAGCCCGTCCAGAACGGTTTTTGCCCCCGCCGGGGTGGCGACCTGCACAGACAGGTCGCGCACCGAAAGAACCGGATCGGTCATTCGAACACCACGTTCGGGAAGTAGAAGCTGACCACCCAGTTCGGCATGTCCACGATTTCCGAGATCCTCAGATCGCCGCAGACCGAACACAGCAGATAGGCGTCCTCGGCCGACAGGCCCTTGGTCCGGCCCAGCAGATCGACCATGGCGCTGACCGCGTCCTTGGCCGCCTGCATCATGTCGGTGCCGATACCGGTGGTGACTTCATAGCCCTTGGCATCCAGGTGGCGGGTGACCGGACCCGGGGTCGAGAAGCGCGGGAAGGCCAGCGTTTCGCCCTTCACCACGTCAAGCGTCACCTCGACGTCCATCGGGCTTTCGATGGCGGTGCCACAGACTTCGCCGTCGCCCTGTGCCGCGTGGGTATCCCCGATCGAGAACAGCGCGCCCTCGACCTCGACCGGCAGGTAGAGCGTGGTGCCCGCCGCCAGATCGCGGATATCGAGGTTGCCGCCCATGCGACGCGGCGGCACCACCGAATGAAGCCCCGCCTCGGCCGGGGCCAGACCGATCGTTCCGGCGAAAGGTTTCAGCGGCACCTTGGCGATGTCGGAAAACAGCGACGGCGCCAGGGTTTCAGGATTGTAGTCCCAGACCTTCAGGTACGGGTCCTTGAACTGGTCGGCCAGCAGGCCGAAGCCCGGGATGTTCGCCGTCCAGCCGAAACCGGAGGGGTGGAACGCCTCGATCTTCACTTTCAGAACGTCGCCGGGCTTTGCCCCGTCGACATAGATCGGCCCGGTCACCGGGTTGATCTTGCCAAAGTCCATATCGGGGACATCGGCGCTGGTGCTGTTCTTGTTGAACTGACCGCCCGAACTGTCGAGACATTGAAAATGCAGGCGCGATCCGGGAGCCACCGTTTCGACGGGTGGGATCGAATTGTCCCACCCGTGATGGTGCGCACCGTGGATCGTATAATCACAGTGCTGACACATGGTTACTTAGCATCCTTCGAGTAGATGTAGTCATAGTTGACCGGGATGTGAACCGGATCGACGAACAGGCTGCTGTCGCCCGCGATACGGTCCGAGGTCAGGGTGAAACGCTGTTCGTTGAACACCGGAACCCAGGGCGCGTCTTCCATAACGTCGAGATAGATCGACTTCCACGCCTCGATCCGGGCCGCGGCGTTTTCCTCGCCGGTCATGGCGTCAGCCTCGGCCGCGCGCGCGTCCAGATCCTTGTTGCAGTACCACGACCAGTTCCAGCCGCCCTGCACGGCGCCGGCACAGCCGAGGATCGGACCATAGAAGTTGGACGGATCGGGGAAGTCCGCGATCCAGGCCATGCCGCCCGACCAGATCATCGGCGCCTGGTCCGCCTCGCCGCCGGCGGCAATCACGTTGGCCTGGGCCAGGCTGCGGATTTCGGCGGTGATGCCGATCTGCTTCAGGTCCTGCTGCACGGCCTGCGCGATGCGCGGGTTGGGATCAACGTTCATCACGTAAAGTTCGGTGGTGAACCCGTCGGGATAACCGGCCTCGGCCAGCATTTCCTTGGCCTTCGCCGGATCGAAGGGATAGCCTTCGTAGTCTTCGGCATAACCGGGCATGGTCGGCGGCAGCGGCTGGTTCGCCGGCACGGCACGGCCGTTGATCAGCTTGACAATGCGGTCCTTGTTGATCGCCATGTTCACGGCCTTGCGCACCTTGACGTTGTCGAACGGCGCCATCTGCGTGTTCAGGGTGATGTAGCCGGTATGCAGCTGACCACCTTCGATCACGTTGTCCTTCTGCGCGGGGTTGTTCAGCACCTGCAGGAACTGCGCCGGGGGGATGCCGTCACCGGGCACGTCAGCCTGACCCTGCTGCAGCCGCAGCAGCGCGACGGTCGGTTCCAGACCGATCTCGAAGGTCACCTGGTCCAGCTTGGGCAGGTTGGCGCGGTGGTACTCCTCGAACCGTTCGAACACGACGCGCTGCCCCGGCGACCATTCGGCCAGCTTGAACGCGCCCGACCCGACCGGTTCGCGGCCGAAATCCTCGCCCGACGCCTCGACCGCTTCGTGCGGCACGATGGAGGCGAAGTTCAGCGCCATGACATGGCCGAAGGTGGCATCGGGACGGCTGAGCGTGATCTCTACGGTCTTGTCGTCGATGACCTTGACGCCGGACAGCCCGTCGCCCTTGCCCGCGCTCCATTCGTCGAAGCCGGCGATCATGCCGAAGAAGCCCGCGCCCGGCGAACGCGTTTTCGGGTTGGTCACGCGATCGAGCGAATACTTCACGTCTTCGGCCACGATGTCGCGGCCGTTATGGAACTTGATCCCGTCCTTCAGGGTGAAGGTGTGGACCAGGCCGTCGGCGCTAATCGAATAGTCCGAAGCCAGTTCGTTGCGCAGGGTGGTGGTGCCGGGTTCATAGCCCATCAGCCCGTCGAACAGTGACTTGATCATCGACCAGTTCTGCCAGTCATAGCCGATGGCGGGATCCAGCGTGGCGACGTCATCCTTGTAGGTGACGATCATGTTGCCGCCCATCGGGGCGTTCTCGTCCACCTCTGCGGCTGCCATTTGGCCGCACAAAGCCAGTCCGGCGACACCGGTCAAAAGAAATTTTTTCATGTATTTCAGTCCTCTGTTGGTCCTATTTCGTCTTTATCCGTGGATCGATCATTGGCGCGACAAGGTCGGCCAAAAGGTTACCCAGCACGATGGCGGTGGCCGAAATCATGGTCACGCCCATGATCACGGGGATGTCCACGCGCTGGATCGCCTGCCAAGCCAGCTGGCCGATCCCGGGCCAGCCGAACACGCTTTCCACCACCACGATGCCGGACATGAACAGCCCGATATCTATGCCGATCATCGCAATGATCGGCAGGATGGCGTTGGGAATGACGTGACGCAGGATGATGCGGGCCTTGCCCAGCCCCTTGGCTTGCGCCGTACGCACGAAATCCTGCCCCAGCACGTCGATCATGCTGGAACGCATCATGCGCGAATACCAACCCGCCCCCAGGAAGCCGAGCGTCACGGCCGGCAAAACGACATGGGCGAAGCTGCCGTAACCGCCGATCGGGAACCAGCCCAGTTTGACCGCGAAAACGTAAAGCAGCAGGATGCCGATGACGAATTGCGGCGCGGAGATCGACACGAAGCTGAAAATCATCAGCCCGTGATCCGCCGGACGGTTGCGGCGCAGCGCGGCGACGATGCCGATGGTCAGGCCGAAAATCAGTTCGGTGACGATGGCCGCCACCATCAGCAGCAGCGACGCCGGCAGGCGCGAGGCGACCAGTTCGGAAACCTCGGCCCGCTGCAGATAGCTGCGCCCCATATCGCCCTGGAACAGCGCCGTCAGGTAGCGCCAGTACTGCATGAAGAACGGGTCGTTCAGGCCCAGCTGATCGCGGATGTTCTGAACCGTTTCGGCGGTGGCCGAGCGACCGGCGATCTGCCGCGCCGGATCGGCCGGAACGAGGTACAGCAGGATGAAGGTCACCAGCGTGATCCCCAGCAGGATCAGGATGCTCTCCATCAGCCGTCTTGCAAGATAGGCAGGCATCAGTGGCGTCCTTTCAGCGTCGGATCGAGAATGTCGCGCAGCGCATCCCCCACAAGATTGAAGGCCAGCGCCAGCAACAGGATGGCCGCGCCGGGAAAGAAGACGAGCCAGGGCGCCGAGGAGAAATAGGTCTGGTTTTCGAAGATGATGTTGCCCCAGCTCGGCGTCGGCGGCTGCACGCCCACACCGAGGAAGCTGAGCGTCGCTTCCAGCAGCACCGTGGTGGAAATCCCCAGCGTCCCGAACACAACGATGGACGACAGCAGATGCGGCAGCAGATGCGCGAAAAGGATGCGCAGGTGGCCGGCGCCAAGCGCGCGTTGCACCTGAATGAAGTCGCGCTCGGCCAGGCTGCGGGTTTCGGTATAGATCACCCGCGCCATCTGCACCCAGTTCACCATCGCAATGACCAGCGCCACGATCAGCAGGGAAGGCTGGAAAATCGCCGCCAGAACGATCGCAAGCAGCAAGGCAGGAAAGGCCATCATCAGGTCGGTGAAGCGCATCAGGACAGCGCCGATCCAGCCGCCGAAATAGCCGGCGGTGATGCCCACGCCCGCCCCCAGCAGGATGGCGATCCCGTTGGCCAGCACGCCGATGATCAACGATGTGCGGGTGCCGAGGATCAGCCGCGAGGCCAGGTCGCGGCCCAGCAGGTCCGTCCCGAGCGGAAAATCGCCGCCGGGCGGCAATGGCGCGCCGACAAGGCTGAGACCGTCGAAGCTTTGCTCGAAAGGATCATGCGGCATCACCCAGGGCGCGAAAATCGCCGCCCCGACCATCAGCACGATGATCATCAGCCCGAAGGCCGACCGCGGCCGCGCGATCAAGGCGCGCCACGCACTGCGGGTCTGGCCGGACGCGTCGGGGGTCGTCGTCTCGGTCATGCTCATGCCTGCCCCCGCTTGGTCACGTCCGACAGGTAGAGCCGCGCGGCATCTTCCAGCGCGACGCGCTCGACCATGGCAAAGGCGCGCAACTGTTTCAGCGCCTGTGCCTCGCCGATGCCTTCGTCGCGCATCAGCGCGATAACCGCCTGAACCAGCTCGAGCCGGAGCGTCGCACGCCGCCCGGCCTCGGCCTCGCGGCGCCGGATCTCGGCGCGTTCGGCATGCCGGGCAAAGCCCAGAACAAGGGCGGAATAGAGCTTCGCCGTCGCCCCCTGCGGCAGGAACGCATCCAGCCCCTGGTCGATCGCCCATTGCAACCGGCCCGGGGTTTCGGACCCGATCAGCCCCACGACGGGCATCGGCGCGGCGCCGCCCCCCCAGGGAAACTGTCCGTTCTCGCCCCGGTCTATATCGACCACCAGCAGGTCGGCGGATTCGTCACCGGGGACCAGTTCGGGCCAGCGCCCCTCGGCGCGCACTCCGAAAGTGGCAAGCCGCTGTTCCAGCCCGTCCCGAACTTCGGCACTCGGGTGCAGGACAAGAGCTTTCATTCCGGCAAAACTGTAGGTCATTTAACGATCCTCAGGGTCGGTGTTTGGGGAACCTGCCGGGGCACCGGCGGGATGTTCATCAGGTAGGGGTCCGCGGGGACCGGGGCCGCACCGGAAGACAAGATGCGGAACCGCCCGGCCTCGGCCTTGGCGATATGCGGGGTCAGCGCGGCGTGGCGCGTCACCGGATCGATGCTCACCTGGCCCAGCACCGTGTCATGCGACCGGGCGCACGCGGCTTCGAAAACCGCGCGCGGCGCCGTGCTACCGGCCCGCGCCACGGCGGCGGCGAGGATACAGACGCTGGCATATGTCGTGCCGAGCAGGCCCGAACAGCGCCCGTTGTGGGCGGCCCTGCCAGCGCGTTCGACAAACTCCGCCGGTCCCAGTTCCTCGAAATACGATCCGGCGGAAATCAATCCGTCGCCGCACAGCCCCATCGCATCGAGATCGGCCTCGGTCTGATTGCAGGACAGGATGAGGGGACGCCCTGCGCGCGGCAGGCCGGTCATGAAGGCAACGTTCGAGGGGCCGATCAGGGAATTCATGACGATATCGACGCCCCCGTCCGCAATCTCGGACATCGCCAGATCGCAGTCGCAAGCGCCAAGAGGCACGTAGCGTTCGCCCACGATTTCGACCCCGGCGGCAGTCAGGCGTTCCCGCGCAAGGCGCAGCGTTTCCCAGCCCCAGACGTAATTAGATCCCAGCAGGTAGGCGCGCCGCACGCCGCTCTGCAACACCCGGTCAAGCAGCGGAATCATGTGGTGGTTGGGGGCGGCCCCCATATAGACCACGTGATCGTTGCTTTCGAAACCTTCGTAGGCGCAGGGATACCACAACAGCGCACCATGCCGTTCCAGAACCGGGATCATGTCCTTGCGGCTCCACGATGTGATGGCGCCCACGACATGAGAAACGCCGCCCTCGAGAAGATCGCGGGTCATCGACTCGTAGGCGTCGGGCCGCCCGGCGGGATCGCAGATGCTGGGGGTGATCCGCGCCACTCCGGTGCGCTCCAAATCCTCGATGGCCAGCTCGGCCCCGGCGCGTGCCGCCTGCCCCAGTGCCGCGTATGGCCCGGTGATCGAGAAAACCAAACCGAGGTCGAATTCCACCATGACGTCCCGCCAAACGAAAAAAGCCCCGACACCCGGTATCCGGGTGAGCGGGGCGCGATTGCCTGTGGCGGACCAAGGCCGCCGTTTGTATTCTTAAAGAACGATTTTTGCGCGGATTGTCAAACCAAATTCATATTCCATTTCGTCGCATCCGCGCGTTCGCCCAAAATTTAAGCAACCGAAACGAGTGCCCCAGCGTGGCGACGGGCGGGCCTTCCTGCCCCGCCCGCACCATTACTCTGCCGCCACTGTCTTGATGTCGGAAGGCCGGTAATTCAGCACCGGACCAAGCCAGCGCTCGACCTCTTCCACGCGCATTCCCTTGCGGGCGGCGTAGTCTTCGACCTGGTCGCGCTCGACCTTGGCAACGCCGAAGTAATACGCTTCGGGATGGGCGATATAGAGCCCGGAAACGGATGCACCGGGCCACATCGCGAAGCTGTCGGTCAGTTCGACCCCTGTCGCAGCTTCGGCATCCAGCAAATTGAAAAGCGTTGTTTTTTCTGTATGGTCCGGTTGCGCCGGATAGCCCGGCGCAGGGCGGATGCCGTCATAGAATTCGCGGATCAGTTCCGCGTTCGACAGCGCCTCGTCCGGGGCATAGGCCCACAGTTCCTTGCGGACATATTCATGCATCCGCTCGGCAAGGGCTTCGGCGAAGCGATCGGCCAGCGCCTTGACCATGATGGAGCTGTAATCGTCGTTCTTACCCTCAAAAGCCTTGGCGATCTGTTCCTCTTCGGCCCCCGTCGTCACCACGAAACCGCCGACATGATCGGCCACGCCTTCGGGGCCGACGAAATCTGCCAGCGCCACGTTAGGCCGCCCGGCGCGCTTCGCCGATTGCTGGCGCAGCGTGTGCAGGGTCGCCAGTTCCTCGCCCCGGCTTTCGTCGGTGAAAAGGCGGATATCGTCGCCCACCGCATTGGCCGGCCAGAAGCCCACCACGGCGCGCGGGTGGAACCAGTTTTCGTCGATGATCCGCTTCAGCATGTCCTGCGCGTCGGCAAAGAGCTGCCGCGCCGCCTCGCCCTGCTTTTCGTCCTCGAGGATCTTCGGATAGACGCCTTTCATTTCCCAGCTCTGGAAGAACGGGGTCCAGTCGATATAGCGCGCCAGTTCGGCCAGGTCCCAGCCGTCGAACACCTTGGTGCCCAGGAAGGAGGGCGCGACAGGTTTGTAAGCGCCCCAATCGATCTGCAGCGCGTTGGCGCGCGCCTCGGCTACCGAAATGCGTTTCTTGGCGAGCTCCGCCCGGGCGTGTTTTTCCGCCACTTTCGCGTATTCCTCGCGGATATCGGCGACGAAACCGGGCTTTTGATCGGATGACAACAGCGACGACACCACCCCCACCGCGCGCGATGCATCGGTGACGTAGACCGATTGCCCCTTGTGGTAGTTGGGATGGATCTTAACCGCCGTATGCACCTTCGACGTGGTCGCGCCACCAATCAGCAGCGGCAGGTCCATGTCGAGCCGCTCCATTTCGCTGGCCACGTGGACCATTTCGTCCAGGGACGGGGTAATCAGCCCCGACAAGCCGATCACGTCGACCCCTTCTTCCTTGGCGGTGGCGAGGATCTTTTCCGCCGGCACCATCACGCCCAGGTCGATGATTTCGTAATTGTTGCAGGCCAGGACAACGCCGACGATGTTCTTGCCGATATCGTGCACATCGCCCTTCACCGTGGCCATCAGGATCTTGCCCGCGCTTTTCGCCGAACCGTCCTTTTCCGCCTCGAGATAGGGCAACAGAACCGCCACCGCCTGCTTCATCACTCGGGCCGATTTCACCACCTGCGGCAGGAACATCTTGCCCGATCCGAACAGGTCACCGACCACGTTCATCCCCGCCATCAGCGGCCCTTCGATCACGTGCAGCGGTTTTTCCGCGGCCTGGCGCGCTTCCTCGGTATCTTCCTCGATGAACTCGGTGATGCCGTTGACCAGCGCGTGTTCCAGCCGCTTTTCGACCGGCCATTCGCGCCAGCTCATGTCCTTCTCGACGCCTTTCGCCCCGCCCTGCCCGCGATATTTCTCGGCGATCTCCAGCATCCGTTCGGTGGCGTCGGGGCTGCGGTTCAGCACCACGTCTTCGCAGGCGTTACGCAGTTCCGGGTCGATCTGGTCATAGACGGCCAACTGGCCGGCATTGACGATGCCCATGTCCATCCCGGCCTGAATGCCGTGGTAAAGGAACACCGCGTGCATCGCTTCGCGCACCGGTTCGTTGCCGCGGAACGAAAACGACAGGTTCGACACCCCGCCCGATACGTGCACATGCGGCAGGTCCGTGGTGATGCGGCGCGCGGCCTCGATGAAATCGACGCCGTAATTGTCGTGTTCCTCGATGCCGGTGGCGACGGCGAACACGTTCGGGTCGAAGATGATGTCCTCGGGCGGGAAGCCCACCTCTTCGGTCAGCAGCTTGTAGGCGCGGGTACAGATTTCGACCTTGCGGTCCTCGGTATCGGCCTGGCCTTCCTCGTCGAAAGCCATGACGACCACGGCCGCGCCATAGGCCCGGCATAGCTGCGCTTGTTTCAGGAACGCCTCTTCGCCTTCCTTCATCGAGATCGAATTGACCACCGACTTGCCCTGCACGCATTGCAGGCCGGCCTCGATCACGTCCCACTTGGAACTGTCGATCATGATCGGGACACGGGCGATATCGGGTTCCGAGGCGATCAGGTTGAGGAAATCCACCATCGCCTGCTTGGAATCGATCAGCCCCTCATCCATGTTCACGTCGATGATCTGGGCGCCGTTTTCGACCTGGTTGCGGGCGACGTCCAGCGCCGCGGCATAATCGCCGTTGGTGATCAGTTTGCGGAACCGGGCCGAACCGGTGACGTTGGTGCGTTCGCCCACGTTGACGAAGGGAATGTCGTCGGTCAGCGTGAACGGCTCCAGCCCCGAGAGCCGCATCTTGGGCGCGATGTCGGGCACCTTGCGCGGGGCCAGCCCGTTCATCGCCTCGGCAATTGCGCGGATATGGTCATAGGTCGATCCGCAGCAGCCGCCGACGATATTGACCAGCCCCTCGCGGGCGAAACCGGCGATCTGTTCGGCCATGTATTCGGGGCTTTCGTCATATTCGCCCATCTCGTTGGGCAGACCCGCATTGGGATAGGCGCAGATCATCGTGTCGGCGGCGCCCGACAATTCCGCGATATGCGCCCGCATCGCTTCGGCCCCCAGGGCACAGTTCAGACCCACGGTCAGCGGCGCGGCGTGACGCACCGAATGCCAGAAGGCGGTCGGCGTCTGGCCCGAAAGCGTCCGGCCCGACAGGTCGGTGATGGTGCCCGAGATCATCACCGGCAGCCGTTCGCCGTTTTCCGCGAACACCTCTTCGCAGGCGAAGATCGCCGCCTTGGCGTTCAGCGTATCGAAGATCGTCTCGATCAGCAGAATATCCGCCCCGCCCCGGATCAACGCACGCGCCTGCTGTGCGTAGGCCGCGCGCAGGTCGTCGAAGGTCACGGCGCGGTAGCCGGGATTGTTCACGTCCGGGCTGATCGACGCGGTGCGGTTGGTGGGCCCCATCGCGCCGGCAACGAAACGTTTGCGGCCATCCGCCGCCTCGGCCCGGTCCATCGCGGCGCGGGCCAGCCGCGCTCCGTGGAAGTTCAGGTCATCGACCTTGTCCTGCAGCGCGTAATCGGCCTGCGCGATGGTGGTCGAGGAAAAGGTGTTGGTTTCCGCGATATCCGCCCCCGCCATCGCGTATTGGAAATGGATTTCCTCGATCACTTCGGGCCGGGTCAGGTTGAGAAGGTCGTTATTGCCCTTCTGCGGATGATCCGAATGGATATGGCAGGCGCAGCCGGCGCCGTGACCGGTGAAATCGTCCTCTCCCAGTCCGAGTTTCTGGATCTGGGTGCCCATCGCCCCGTCAAGAACGAGGATGCGGTCACGGGCAGCAGTTTGAATAAGGTCGAAAGCCGGCGAGCGGCGGAGTTGGGAAGACATGTCAGGGATCACATTTCTTTGGCCAAGAGAGTTGAGGGTTATCTATGCGAGCACGAACCCCGAAACAAACTCATAATCATCATCATTTACATGAGGCGAATTCAGTTATCTTTCTTATTGAGAATAGTTCTCATTTTCATTATCAAAGATTCGAGCACAGGACCAAAGGACCGACGCAATGCCCCCTTTCACCAAGCGAAGCCTCGCCACCGCTGTCTGCGCACTGCTGGCCGCACCCGCCCTGGGCGACCAGATGAAGGTCGTGACCACCTTCACCGTTCTGGCCGACATGGCGCAGAACGTGGCCGGCGACGCGGCCGAGGTGGTGTCCGTCACCAAGCCCGGGGCGGAAATCCACGGCTATGAACCGACCCCGCGCGATATCGTGCGCGCCCATGACGCCGACCTGATCCTGTGGAACGGGCTGAACCTGGAACTGTGGTTCGAACAGTTCCTGCGCAATCTGGGCGATGTCCCCTCGGCCACGCTGAGCGACGGGATCGACCCGATTTCGATCGCCAAGGGCGAATACGAAGGCAAACCCAACCCGCATGCCTGGATGGGCCTGGACAATGCCATCGTCTATATCGACAACATCGCGGCGGCCTTCGCCACCCACGACCCGGACAATGCCGACACCTACCGGGCCAATGCGACCGCCTACAAGGACCGGCTGCGCGCGACGCTGGAACCGCTGCGCGCCAGGATTTCCGAGATCCCGGACGGTAAACGTTGGCTGGTCACCTGCGAAGGCGCCTTCAGCTACCTGGCGCGCGATTTCGGGTTGAACGAATTGTATCTCTGGCCGATGAATGCCGATCAGACCGGCACGCCACAGCAGGTCCGCGCGGTGATCGACGGGGTGCGCGCGCATGAGGTCCCGGCGGTATTCTGCGAAAGCACGGTCAACACCGCCCCCGCCAAGCAAGTCGCGCGCGAAACCGGATCGGCCTATGGTGGGGTACTCTATGTCGACAGCCTGTCCGACCCCGACGGACCGGTCCCGACCTATCTGGACCTGTTGCGCGTCACCTCGGAAACCATCGTCACCGGCCTGACCGGCAGTGAAAACTAGGCCTTGAACATGCAAGACACCATGACAGACAGTCAGCCCCTGGACGCCCGCATCGCCGAAAACGGCCCCGCGGGCGGGATCTATGCCTCCGACGTCACGGTGACTTACCGCAACGGGCATACCGCGCTGCTTGACGCCAGTTTCGAGATACCGCGTGGCACCGTCACCGCGCTGGTCGGCATCAACGGCGCAGGCAAATCCACCCTGTTCAAGGCGATCATGGGCTTCGTGCCGGTCGCTCGGGGGGATATCCGGCTGCTGGGGCGCACGGTGAAGCAGGCGCTGAAGGAAAACCTCGTCGCCTACGTGCCGCAATCGGAAGAGGTCGACTGGACCTTCCCGGTGCTGGTCGAGGACGTGGTGATGATGGGCCGCTATGGCCATATGGGATTGCTGCGCCGCCCGGCGCAGCGCGACCGCGACGCGGTGGACCAGGCGCTGGCGCGGGTCAACATGACCGAATTCCGCCACCGCCAGATCGGCGAGTTGTCGGGCGGCCAGCGCAAGCGCGTCTTCCTCGCCCGCGCGTTGGCGCAGGAAGGCCGGGTAATCCTGCTCGACGAACCGTTCACCGGGGTCGACGTGAAGACCGAGGAACAGATCATCGCCCTTTTGCGCGACCTGCGCGAAGAAGGCCGGGTGATGCTGGTATCGACCCACAACCTCGGTTCGGTACCGGAATTCTGCGACCGAACCGTTCTGGTGAAACAGACCGTGCTGGCTTACGGGCCGACCGAAACGACCTTCACGCCGTCGAACCTGAAACAAGCCTTCGGCGGTGTTTTGCGGCAATTCACCCTTGGCGGCCACGACCTGCACGACGATGACGATCCGCGGCAGGTCCGCATCCTGACCGATGATGAGCGGCCCTTCGTGCAATACGGAAACGACACCCGTGCACGGGAGAAGAACAAATGAGCCTGCTGCTGGAACCGTTCGGCTATGGCTACATGACCAACGCGATGTGGGTGTCCGCGCTGGTCGGCGGGGTCTGCGCCTTCCTGTCGGCCTACCTGATGCTGAAAGGCTGGTCGCTGATCGGCGACGCTCTCAGCCATTCGGTGGTGCCGGGCGTGGTCGGCGCCTATGCACTTGGCCTGCCCTTCGCGCTTGGCGCTTTCATCGCCGGCGGGCTGGCGGCTGGATCGATGCTGTTCCTGTCGGACCGGTCGGGACTGAAGATCGACGTGATCATCGGGCTGATCTTCACCTCCTTCTTCGGGCTTGGGCTGTTTCTGGTGTCGATCAACCCGACCTCGATCAGCGTGCAGACGATCACCATGGGCAACATCCTTGCGATCACCCCCGAGGACACGCTGCAGCTGGCGCTCATCGGGTTCATCTCGCTCGCGGTTCTGACGCTGAAGTGGAAGGACCTGATGGTCACCTTCTTCGATGAAAACCACGCAAGGTCGATGGGGCTGAAGACCGGGCTGCTGAAGGCGGTGTTCTTCACCCTGTTGTCGGCCTGCGTGGTGGCCGCGATGCAGACGGTGGGCGCCTTCCTGGTCATCGCGATGGTGGTGACGCCGGGGGCCACCGCCTACCTTCTGTGCGACCGGTTCCCGCGGCTGATCCTGGTTTCGATTTCCATTGGTGTGCTGAGCGGTTTCATCGGCGCCTATGCCAGTTACTTCCTCGACGGGGCGACAGGCGGCGTGATCGTCACCCTGCAGACGCTGCTGTTCCTCGCCGCCTTCGTCTTCGCCCCGAAACACGGGCTGCTGGCCGCCCGGGCCAAGGCGCGCGCCGCATTGGAAAGGGCCTAGGCCATGATCGACACACTGCTTTTCCCGCTGCAGTTCCCGTTCATGCAGAACGCGTTCTGGATCGCCGCGATGGTGGCGGTACCGACCGCGCTTCTGTCCTGTTTTCTGGTGCTCAAAGGCTGGGCGCTGATGGGCGACGCGATTTCCCACGCGGTTCTGCCCGGGATCGTGCTGGCCTATATCGCCGGCATCCCGCTGATCGTCGGGGCATTTGGCGCCGGCATGGTCTGCGCCCTGTCGACCGGATACCTGTCCGAAAACAGTCGGGTGAAGCAGGACACGGTGATGGGCGTGGTGTTTTCCGGCATGTTCGGCATCGGCATCATCCTCTACACCTCGATCGAAACCAACGCGCATCTCGATCACATCCTGTTCGGCAACATGCTGGGCGTCGGACCGGGCGACCTGTGGACCGCTGGGATCATTTCGCTGGTCGTTGCCGTGCTGCTGCTGGTCAACTGGAAGGCGCTGATGCTGCACGCCTTCGACCCGGCGCAGGCGCAGGTGTCGGGATTGCGGGTCGGGTTGCTGCATTACGGGCTGCTGACGATGCTGTCGCTGACCATCGTGGCGACGCTGACCGCGACCGGTCTGATCCTGGCCATCGGGCTGCTGATCGCACCGGGCGCCATCGCGTTCCTGACCGTGCGCCGGTTCGGCGCGATGATGGCGGTGGCGGTTGCGGTCTGCATGGCCGCGATGCTGGGCGGCACCTATCTGAGCTTTTTCATCGACAGCGCCCCTGCCCCCACGATCATCCTGATCCTGACCGGATTTTTCATCCTCGCCTTCCTGCGGCGCAACATGCTGACGCGCCGCGCACAGAAAAACCTGCGAACCTGACGACGGCCCGTGGCATGGCGCGGCGCGCGGTTTTGCGCGGGCCGGGAACCAATCCCGAGCAAAATCCTCGAATCCGTCGTCCTGCCGCCACGCTGCAAAGGGACAAGGGCAGCGCCCGGGGTGATCCGGGCGGTGCAGCAAGCCACCATCCGCCGGGACGTTATTGCGCCTGACGGATATGTGAGGTGTAAAGCGGCAGCCGCGACAGGAACTGGCGCGCCTCGGTGCGGAACTTGGCCTCTTCGCGCAGCGTTCGCCCGTCCGCGCGCAGCGCCTGTTCCAGCGAAGACGCGGCCCAGGCCAGATCTCGCATGCCAAGCTGGCCGGCCTCGGACACCACGCTGTGGGCCAGACCGATCTGTTCCGACTTGTCGCCGATGCCTTCGAAATACCGCTCCAACCGATCCGACAGCCGCTCGACATATTTCAGTGCCCAATCGGGCCCCATGAGGTCAACGATGTCGTCAAGTTCATCGGGGGTTTCTGCAACGCGCATTTTCGGCGCCTCTTCGACATCAACCGCTACCGCGCGACTGGACACGACCGCCGCGATCGCGCTGGTAACATCGCTTGCCTTGAACGGCTTGGCCAGGAACCCGTCCGCGCCGGCCATCAGCATGTCTTCTATATCGGATTTCATCGTCGTCGCGGAAAAGGCGATGATCGGCGTATCGCCGAAAGGCTTGGGCAGCGCCCGGATGCAGCGTATCAACTCATCGCCGCTGATATTGGGCATCTGCATGTCGCAAAGAATGACGTCGGGCGCGTGTTCGACCACATTTTCCAGCGATCTGACCGTGTCGGGAACCGCGAAAAGCGCCACCCCTTCGCGCTGCAGGATACGTTGCAGCAGGTCGGCGGTATCATCGCTGTCATCGATCAGAATCACCTTGCCCAACACATCGCGCAACGGCGGTTGCGGGTCGTCGCCAGCCGCCGCCGGCGGTTCGTCTGCGGTGTCGCTTTCGACAACCGGAAGTTCGACATGAAACCAGAAGATCGTGCCTTCGCCCTGACGGCTGAAAACGCTGATCCTGCCGCCCATCTGTTCGATCAGCCCTTGCGAAATCGACAGGCCAAGCCCACTGCCGCCCTGGTATTCGCTGACACCGTTTTCCATCTGGGAAAAGCGTTGGAACAGGTGATCCTGATCGGCGATCGAAATGCCGATGCCGCTGTCCTGCACCTCCACCCGCAGTTGCGAAACATCGCCTGCGGCCATCCTGGCGGTCATCCGCAGCGTGACGAAGCCCTCGGGGGTGAACTTGATGGCGTTGTTCAGCAGGTTCAGCAAGACCTGCGACAGGCGCAGCGGGTCGCCACGCAGAAGTTTCGGAACGTCTTGCGCGACTTCGGAGCTCAGGACCAGGCCCTTGGCGCAGGCATCGACCGAAACCAGATCGATCGCTTCCTTGACCAGTTCGCGCGGGCAAAAGGTTTCATCGCGCATTTCCATCGCACCGGCCTCGATCCGCGACAGATCAAGGACGTCATCGACGATGCGGCTCAGCGTCTGCCCCGCAACACTCAGGCGTGACACCTGTTTTTTCTGGTCCTTGCCAAGCGGTTCGTCGTTCAGCAACTCGGAATAGCCGAGGATCGCGTTCAGCGGCGTACGCAATTCGTGGGTCACCGTGGCCAGGAACGCGGATTTCGCCAGGCTGGCCTCGTTCGCCTTCTGCACCGCCGCGCGCAATTCCCGTTCAACCTCCTCACGGCGCTTCATATCCTTGAACCCGGTCACCAGAACCGTGGTCAGCAAAAACACCGTCGCCGCCAACACGAACACGATGGCAAAGACGGTGAACCGGGTCTGCTTGACCAGCCCGGACAGCCCTTCCTGCGCAATCTGCTGCTGTTCCGAGGTCGCTTCCTGCAACGCCGTCCCGAACGCGGCCCGCTGTGGCGCCACCGCCTCGAGAAGCGCCCCGTTCGGCCGTGCCTCGATCATGGCGTGGACCGCGTTCAACAGCCCCATCGTCACGCCCTGCAACGTGGCCAGCGCGGCAGATCCGTCCTGCGGGTTCAATCCGCGCAATTCCGTGAACCGCGCCAGAACGTCCTCTTCCACCTTGGCGAGCGGCACCGCGGGCCCGGTTTCGCGCCCCCGGGGCACCATCGTCGTGACCACCGAATTCTCGATGTCCTGCAGCAGTTCCAGCGACAGGGTCGCCTTGCTAATCTCTTGCGACCCTGCGGCAACGTATTGAACTATATGGAAAATCAGGAACAGCGCAGCAACGGCGAGCCCCCCGGCGAGGCTCAGCTTGATCAGGACGCCGCGCAAGCGCCCGTCCATCCGGTCGCCCTGAACCGGTTCGCATCCTTGTGCCATGATATCCTTGTCATATGACATCAGGGATACCTCTGCGTTACAACAAACGGGCTCCGACAGCGACCGCGGAGGTCCGGTTCGAAACGCCCAGCTTCGAAAACAGCGCGGTTATGTGCACTTTCACCGTACCGATCCCCAGATCCAGTTCCCGGGCGATTTCCTTGTTCGACATGCCCTGAACCAGAAGTTCCAGCACCTTGCGCTGGCGCGGCGAAAGTTCCGGGATCGCATCCAGGTCGATGTCCTCGGAGGCGGTTTCGGGTACATAGCGCGAGGCTTCGGCCACCTGTTCGGGATTGCGGGGCTTTTCAAACCGGGTGCTGCCCTCGACCGCGAACAGGACAGGCTTGCTCGGGGTTTCGGGCGGTTCATGCAGCAGCGCCGGCGCATAGACCCGCCCCATCATGATCTGGGTCAGCGCGTGTTTCAGCTCTCTGACGCCTTCCGATTTCTCGACATATCCATAGGTGCCCGAGGCAAGCGATTCCAGCACGTCGTTGCGATTGCGCGATGCCGACACCACAGCCATTTTCTGTACCTGCGGGTGCTCCAGCCGCAACCCCTGCAGCGACGAGGCCCCGAACATGCCCGGCATCGACAGGTCGAACAGCGCCAGGTCGATCTGCTTATGATCGTCCATCAACCGCTTGGCCTGATCGAGGCTGCTGGCTTCCAGCACCTCGGAAAAGTTGAATTCATTCCGCAGGATGGTCACCACCGCCATGCGGAAATATTCGTCGTCATCGGCCACCAAGGCGACAGTATCGGACAGGGAAATCAGCGGATGGTCGTTTTCGTCGGTCTGGTCGCTTTCGCCAATAAGCTGATTGGCCAGCGCGCCGTCGATGAAAACCTTGCCCTGGGCGACAAGATGCAGGGCCGTGTCCATCACACCGCCACCGGTCTGAAAGACACCGGTCACCCCGGCCCTGAGCGCGGTGCGCGCCATCGCAACCTCGATGGACGCCCCGAACAGGGCGACATGCAACCCGGGATAGTCCTTGCGGATCAAAGCGAACTTTTCGCTTTCGAAACCCGTCGCACCTGGACCGACTTCGATCGCCAGCAGGTCATAGTCGTACCGCCTCAACGCTGTCTGAAGAGCTTCCCAGCCCGCCACGACATGCAGCGAGACCTGCCCTTCCGGGTCAACACTCAACGTCGTTGCATCCGGTGAGGACAGGACCAGGACCCGCAGGTCCTTTTCTACCGGGGGCAGCGCCACACCCCCGATTTTCGCATCGGTCGAATTCAAAACAAGGGTGCTTTCACTCATGCCAACAATCCATCTACTTTTCTGCCCCGGCCACACGACAAGACAGGTCTCTTTCGTGCCGCCGCGATCCATTTCGATCCCTCGCGATTCCCTGAATCCATAGTAACCTCAACGGGGGGGACAACTTCGCCGCGCATAAAGCTAAAGGCCGGGTTCAAAAGTTTTCGGCCTACATACTTTGTGGGGTTTGGCCAGACGAACTTGCCGCTAAAAACTAGGCCACTCGGCTGAATTGTTGGGGTGATCACGGCCCGGAATACTGATTGCAGGTCGCGCTGCGCGTGTGTGCAGCCAAGCTGCGCGTAAATCGTCCATTGTTTCAGAGGCCCCCCATGTTCGGCAAAAGAACCGGTCCCATCAACACTGCCCCAAAGGTCGCGAAACTGGCTACGGCCACCACCGAGGCCCCGAAGGAAGATCCCGTCGATAAAACCCCTGCCCCGGTCCGCAAGGCCGCCAAGCCCGCCCCGGCAAAATCGAAGCCGGCCCCTAAGCCCGCCGTGTCGGAGGCGAACCGGAAATACGCAATGGAAGAAGGCGACAGCGCCTATTTCGATCTGAAACGGTCGATCATGGAAACGCTGATGTCGATGCTCGACATCAGCCAGCTGGCCAAGATGGACGCGGATTCCGAACGGACCGAGATCGCGAATTACGTCACCGACATCCTGGCCGTGAAGAAGGAAGTGATTTCGGAAGAAGAACAGCAGTTGCTGATTTCCGACATCACCAACGACATCCTCGGCTATGGCCCGCTGGAACCGCTTCTGGCGCGCGACGACATCGCCGACATCATGGTCAACGGCACCGACCCGATCTTCATCGAGGTCGGCGGCAAGATGCAGCGGACCAATATCCGCTTCAACGATGCGCAGCAGCTCTTGAACGTCTGCCAGAGGATCGTCAGCCAGGTCGGTCGCCGGGTCGACGAATCCAGCCCGATCTGTGACGCGCGCCTGCCCGACGGATCGCGCGTGAACGTCATCGCGCCGCCTCTGGCTGTCGATGGCACTTCGCTCACCATCCGGAAATTCCGCAAGGATTCCCTGACCTTGCAGAACCTTGTCGAATTCGGGTCGATCACCCCGGAAGGGGCGGAAATCCTGCAGATCATCGGCAGGGTGCGCTGTAACGTTCTGGTGTCCGGCGGCACCGGGTCGGGCAAGACGACGCTGCTGAACTGCCTCGCCGGCTATATCGAAACGTCCGAACGGATCGTGACCTGCGAAGACGCTGCCGAACTGCAGCTGCAACAGCCGCATGTGGTGCGGCTGGAAACCCGCCCGCCCAGCCTGGAAGGCACCGGTGAAATCACCATGCGCGACCTGGTCAAGAACTGTCTGCGGATGCGTCCCGAACGCATCATCGTGGGCGAGGTGCGTGGCTCAGAAGCCTTTGACCTGCTGCAGGCGATGAACACCGGCCACGACGGATCGATGGGCACGGTGCACGCCAACTCGCCTCGCGATGGGTTGTCGCGCCTCGAGGCGATGATCACCATGGGCGGGTCCGCCCTGCCGCCGCGCACGATCCGCGAAATCATCGCAAGTTCCGTCGATGTGATCGTGCAGGCACAACGCCTGCGGGACGGATCGCGCCGGATCACCCACATCACCGAAGTCCTGGGCATGGAAGGCGACGTTCTGACCACTCAGGACCTGATGGTCTACGAAATCCAGGGCGAAGACGAAGACGGCAACCTGATCGGGCGGCACAAGTCGACCGGGATCAGCCGTCCGAAAATGTGGGAACGCGCCCGTTACTACAATGTCGAGGATAAGCTGACCGAAGCCTTGCGCGCCTCGGAAGTCGATGAGTGGGCCGCCGAATGAGTGAACTTCTGCAAAACCTCCACATCGACCCCATCGACGTCGCCATCTTCGTGACGGTGAGCATCCTGATCGGCGGATTGCTGTTCCAGAGCAATGCGGAAAAGGGCCGTGGATCGCTGCTGCGCCGCCGACTGAACCGGGTCACCGGCAAGGAACCGGGGCGGATGAGTTCGGGAAATGACCCGATCGACGCCGAACTGCGCCGCCGGCAGATCCGCTCGGCAATGAAGAACAAGGACAAGGATAGCGGCCCCTCGATTTCCGCCAAGCTGCGCCAGGCCGGGCTGAACTGGAGCAAACCGAAGTACATCCTGGTGACCATCATGACGATCGTGGCGGTCTGGTGCGGGCTGGTGCTGTCGTTTGGCAAGCAACCGCTCCTGATGCTTATCGTTGCTGTCCCGCTCGGCGGCGCGCTGCCCTACTTCTATGTGCTACGCACCATCAAGAAACGGTTGAAGCAATTCGCCAATGAATTTCCCTCGGCGCTTGATATCATCGTGCGCGGGGTCAGCGCCGGGCTGCCGCTCAGCGAATGCCTGAAAACCATCGCCAACGAGGCGCGCGAACCGGTACGGTCGGAATTCAATCAGCTGATCAACGACCAGTCGGTCGGTATCACGCTGGAAAAGGCCGTCCACCGTCTTGCGGTGCGGGTACCGCTGCCGGAAACCTCTTTCTTCGCCATCGTTCTGGCGGTGCAGTCGCGCAGCGGCGGGTCGCTGTCGGAAATCCTGACCAACCTGTCCTCGGTGGTGCGCGGCCGCAAGATGCTGGATGCCCAGATCCAGACCATGAGCGCCGAAGCGAAAATGTCCGGCCGTTTGATCGGTGCCATGCCGCTGCTGGTGGCCGCCGCGCTGTTCTATCTCAGCCCCGATTACATCACCATCCTGACCTCGACTACGGTCGGCAATCTGATCCTCGCCGGTTGCGCGTTCTGGATGTTCACCGGTGTGATGGTGATGAAAAAAATGATCAATTTCAAAGTGTAAGGTGTCAACCGTGTCCCTGTTCCACTATGTTTCCCCCGTCCTTCTGGCCACCGCGCTGATGGCGCTTGCGGGCTTCCTTCTGGTGCTTGGGCTTACCCTGCCCAGGCTGCAGAAGGAAAACCTGCAGCGCCGGCTGGCCAAGGTGGCGATCGAACATGGCGGCATGCGCGCGATGACGCAGAAGAAATCGCGCATTGCAACTGCAGTGGGAGGCAAGAACAGCAAGAACAGCACGTCGTTGCTGAAGCGGCTGGTTCCCAAGGCGTTCATGGACAAGACCGCGGGCGACACCGCGCAGCTGTCCAAGCGGCTGAAAATGGCCGGGATCCGCGGTTCCTCGGCGGTTCAGACTTACATCGCGATCCGGCTTCTCGCCCCAGTCGTTCTGGCTGGGCTGGCGACATTCTACGGCACGGTTGTTCTGGGCAAGGCGCCGACCTTGCTCAATTTGCTGTTTCTGGGGGGCGGGGGTGGCGTGGCTGGCGTCTTGCTGCCCCCGCTGATTGTCACCAACCGCATCCAGAAGCGACAGCAGTCGATTCAGGCGGCGTGGCCGGATGCGCTGGACCTGCTGCTGATCTGCATTGAATCGGGCTATGGCATCGACGCCGCGTTGATCCGGCTGTCGGAGGAAATCGGCATGCAATCGCCCGAACTGGCCGAGGAAATCTCGCTCACCGCGCTGGAACTGTCCTATCTGCAGGACCGGTCGCAGGCGCTGGAAAACCTGGTCGAACGGACCGGTCTGGAACCGGTGCGCCACGTTGTGGGATCGCTGAAACAGACCGAGAAATACGGCACCGACCTGGGCCGCGCGCTCAGGGTGCACGCCAAGGAAAGCCGAGACCTGCGACTGGAACGGGCGAAACAGAAAGCCGCCGCGCTGCCGCCGAAATTGACCGTGCCGATGATCCTGTTCTTCCTGCCGATCCTCTTCGTCATCATCATCGCCCCGGCGATCATACAAATCATCTACGACTGAAACAGAAAGGGTGCGCTATGCCTATAAGACTGCCTTTGCCAAAGCGCCTTTCCCAGTTCGCCCGTGAAGACACGGGCTCTGTTCTTGTTATGACGGCTCTTGTTTCCCCACTCGTGATAGGGGGGCTGGGCCTGGGCGTGGAAACCGGTCACTGGTACCAGAAACAGCGACAGCTTCAGCACATTTCCGACCTGACCTCCCACGCCGCGGCATCGCGCCTGCGCGCGGGCGACAACGGTTCGTTCATGTATGTCGATGCTATGGCCATCGCGAAAAAATCTGGATTTTCCTACGATATCGGCGAGTTGAAAATGTATTCGCCGCCCCGAACCGGCCCCAATGCCGGCAACCATGATGCGGTCGAAATCATCCTGACCGAAACCCGCCCGCGCTGGTTCACTGCATTTTTCATGGGAGACAACGTCGAATTGACCGCCCGTTCGGTCAGCCTGATCAGTGCGGGCAACCCCACCTGCATCCTGGCGCTGTCAGACACCGCCTCGGGTGCGATCACGGTCGGCGGCTCGACCAATGTGAAGCTGAACAATTGCGTCGTCACGTCCAATTCCGCGGCCCAGGACGCCTTCGCGATGGAAAACAGCGCTTCCTTGATGACGACCGAATGTGTCCATGCGGTGGGTGATGTCGTTTACACTTCCAATTTGCATCTGACAGGATGTCCCGCGCCCAAGGTCATGCAACCGAAATCCCGTGATCCCTATGCTGACCGCGCCGAACCGGTGCTCTGGGGGGAGTGCAGAAATGGCAATATCGGCCACCCGCAATACACTACGACCGTCACGCCCACGGACGACCATCCCAACGGGATGAAAAGCAAGACGTTCTGCAACGGCGTGTCTCTCAAGGGCGATGTCATATTCGAACCGGGCCTCTACATCATCGATGGCGGTACGCTCAGCATCAATTCGCAGGCCAATATCACCAGTTCGGGCGGCGTGACCTTCTTCCTGACCAATGGTGCCACGGTGCAATACAATGGCGGTGCAGATATCAACCTGGCCGCTCCGACAAGCGGACCGACCTCCGGATTGCTGTTCTGGGAATCGAAGGACAATAACAGCGGCACCTATACTGGCACCGGCGACATTTCACACAAATTCAACGGCGGCTCGAGCATGACGCTGCAAGGCGCGATCTACATGCCGGCATCAAACGTCACCTTCAACGGCAATTCCAATGCGCAGAACGGCTGCACCCAGATCGTCGCGGACACGGTCGAACTGAGCGGCACATCGGACCTGGCCGTGACCTGCGAAAACGCCGGAACCGAAGAGATTCTGTCGAGTGAAGTGATCGCGGTGGTCGAATAAGTCTTCGACCCTTAGCCACTGTTTCAAAAGAACAAACCCGAACGTGTTCGCGTTCTCGCCCGGCTTCGGCCGGGCCTTTTTTGGCGGCGTCAGCCCCTTCCCCACCATCGTATGCATGCCCCACCTCATACGCGTGGTCATAAGTGCTTTGGTATGTAGGCCACTCCACCAGCACCAGCACTTTGTCCTAGGGCATCCGGTCGAATTTGTGGACGCCGGAAAACGAGTCATCCTCTTTGCATGGGCCGATCATCCGTTGTTGCAAGATCCGGTCTTTCACTCAGGCGGAAGCCTTCCACGGTGGCGACACCGACAAACCAAAAAGGAAAAAGTCCCATGAAAAAGTTCCTGACCAAATTCGCAAAAGAAGAATCCGGCGCAACCGCAATCGAATACGCCCTGATCGCAGGCCTGATCTCGGTCGTCGTCATCACCGCCCTGACCACGCTCGGTGGCTCGTTGGAAACAACCTTCACGACAATCTCGAACACGTTGAGCTAAGTCTGTCTTGACGTGACCAGCTCGGTTTGAATTCCAGGCGCGAAAGGACCCCATCGATATGCTGACAACCTCACTGTCACTGCTGTCGATGACCGGTTTCACCGCCGCTGCGGTCCTTGCCGCAACTTCGGATTTCAAACGCAAGACGATCCCAAATGGTTTGGTCCTGACCCTGCTTGCCGGATTTCTGCTTCTGGCGCCGGGGTCAGGATGGACACAGGCCGAAATCACGGGAAGTCTGTTGGCTGGTTCGATTGTCGTGTTCGTCGGACTGACGATCCACGCACTGGGCTGGGCGGGCGCCGGAGATGGCAAATACGCCGCCGTCTGTACGCTCTGGATCGGTGCGACCCAAGCGCTTGATTTCCTCTTCCTGACGACGGTTTTCGGTGCGCTTTTCACGATGACATTGCTGGGGGCCAACCGGCTCGGCTGGTCCCCCCTGTCGCCGGGAGGTCACGAAACCGGATCCCGGCAGATCACGATCCCCTACGGGTTCGCTCTCTCTGCTGCCGCGCTTTTCGTGATTCCTCAGTCACCCTGGATGTGATCGCCTCACAGACGCATCCAGTCTTGTTGTTTTTATTCACCCAGGTTGGGGGTGTCCGATGCTCAGATCCTTAATAATCGTGTTTGCTCTCGTCTGCGGCGGTACGGCCGCCATTCTCGTAAAAACGGTCGCGCCAGCCGGTATATCGAGCGCGAACGCGGAGGGCGCCACACCGCTGGTCGAAATCCTCGTGGCCGCAGGTGAGGTCACCGAGGGCACGGAAACAAAGACCGAAAACCTGACCTGGGCCAAGTGGCCCGAAACCGCCCTGTCCGAATCCTACCTCGTCAGGACCGGCACCAAGGGCGAACTGAAGCAATATGCCGGCATGATCATGCGCCACACCTATGGCCCCGGCCAACCGATCCGCAAGGAAAGCCTGTCCGACAGCCGCGAAGGCTATCTTTCGGCACTGCTGACCAGCGGAATGCGGGCCGTCGCGATCGAGGTGTCCGCGGCTCAAACTGCGGGCGGTTTCATTCTGCCCAACAACCGGGTCGATATCCTGCTGACCACCGAATGTAACTTCGGCATCGCCTGTAAACACGCGATGAAGACCGAAACCATCCTGCAGAACGTGCGCGTTCTGGCCATCGACCAGTCCGGGTCGCAACCCAATGCCGACAGCACCGTGATCATCGGAAAGACCGCGACCCTGGAACTGACCCCCGAAGATGCCGAAACCATCGTGGCCGCCGAGGCCAGCGGCTCTATCTCGCTGCTGCTGCGTTCGGTCGACGACAACGAAGTCAAGGAAATCGCCCAGGCCGAACCGGTTTTCGAACCGCCTGTCGCGGTACAGGAACAACAGCCGCGCACCGTAAAGGTGAACCGCGGCGGCGTCAGCGAAATCGTTGTGCTGAACTAACAAACGGGCGGAGTTGGAACCATGAAATTCTTCTCGAAATTCACAGCAGACCTTGATGCTGAAAGCGGGGTTGGCGCGCAGGGTATGCGGCCGGCAATGGGACGACTGCCTTCGATGTCTTGTGACGTCTTCGTCGCAACCCGTCCTACTCGGGCCGCCGTTGAACAGATGCAGGCCTCGCGACACATGTCGCGGGTGCGCTGTCAGGTGTTCAACGGCGGGATCGACGCCGCGCTCGATACCTATGAAGACACCGACAGCCCCGACCTGCTGATCGTCGAAGTCGGCGAAGACGCCTCCACCCTGTTCGGCAGCCTCGGCGCGCTGGCCGAACTGTGCCGGGTCGAAACCGAACTGGTCCTGATCGGCCCGTCGAACGACATCACGCTGTACCGGGCGCTGACCCGTCAGGGCGTCGCGGATTACCTGCAGACGCCGGTGACCGCGCCGCTGCTGATCACCGCCCTGTTCGAACTGTTCCGTGACCCCGACAAGGTCAACCTGGGGCGAGTTTTCGCCTTCATCGGCGCCCGCGGCGGTGCCGGGTCCTCCAGCGTGGCGCATAACGTCGCCTGGATGATGGGCAACCAGACCCGCAGCAATGCCATCCTGGCCGATCTCGATTTCGAATACGGCACCGCCGGGCTGTGCCTGAACCGGACGCCGGAACAGGATATCATCAGCACCATCGCCAATACCGAAAAGCTGGACGACCAGAAACTGGAACGCCTGCTGATCCCGTATGACGACAATCTGAAACTGCTGGCGGGGGTCAATTGCCCCAAGCACAAGCAGAACCTCGAACCCGAATCCCTGGGCCATGCCATCGACCTGCTGCGGATGCTGTCGCCCTTCGTGGTGCTGGACCTGCCGCCGACGCTGTGCCCGCTGACCCGCAAGGCGATGCACCTTGCCGACGAAGTCATCGTCACCGCCACCCCCGACCTTGCGTGCCTGCGCAATGCGCGCAGCGTGATGGACATGCTGTCCGCGACGCGGGTCGGCGACACCAAACCGCACCTGGTGCTGAACCAGATCAATCAGCCCAAGCGCCCCGAAATCAAGCCCGCCGATTTCGTCAAGGCTCTGCACATCGACGAACCGGTACTGCTCAATTTCGACGCGGCGAAATTCGGTGCGGCCGACAACAACGGCACCCTGGTTGCCCAGCACCGCCGCAACCGCACGCAACGCAACACCTTCGAGAAACTGGCCTATACGCTGACCGGCAACCCGCCGTCCAAGCAGGGCAAAGCGAACTTCAAGCCTGGAAAATGGCTGAAGGGATTGAAAGCGGGCTGAGCCATGTGTGGTGCCGCATCATATCGAGACTTGCGCGCGTGCTGCCTGTCCTTCCTGCACCGCTTTGCCCGAGACACCGAAGGCAACTCGGTGGTGGAATTCGCGCTGCTGGCACCGATCATGCTGATGATCACGCTGGCCACCTTCGACCTTGGCAATTCCGTGTCCGACCGGATGGCGATGGACGCGGCGCTGCGCAACGGATTGCAGGTCGCGATGGCCACCGGGTCGGTCGATGCAACCCTGCAGATGATGCAAACCACCGCGGATGCCGAACTGGGCGCAGACCAAGCGGCATTCGAAGTGACCCGGCTCTGTACCTGCGGCACCATCTATGACAGCCATGTCAGCTGCGACACGATCTGCACCGGCAGCAGCC
Organism: Thalassovita aquimarina; assembly: GCF_018219815.1. Taxonomy (GTDB): domain Bacteria; phylum Pseudomonadota; class Alphaproteobacteria; order Rhodobacterales; family Rhodobacteraceae; genus Thalassobius; species Thalassobius aquimarinus. The sequence goes on along the minus strand of NZ_JADMKU010000009.1, from coordinate 14,382 downwards.
CGTCCACCAGCGTTTTCATGGAACTTACCGGTAACTATTCCCACGCAGGCTGGGTTCTGCCCGACATCACATTCACCCCGACAGTTTTCCTGCGTCAACGATGAAACCGGTCCGTTTCATACGTGGGTTCCTGCGCGGCGAAGACGGTGTCGCGGCGCTGGATTTCGCCATCGTGGGCAGCGTCTACATGCTCATGCTGGTGGCATTGCTGGATGTCGCGCGCGGTTTCTACCTGCATAACAAACTGGAATTCGCCGCCGACAAGATCACCCGGCAATTGCTGATGGATCCAAATGCCACCATCGACAGCATCGACATGCCGCCATCCCTGGACGGGTTCGATGCCACTCTGCTGGTGGTCGAGACGCAGGAAGTGACCATTTCCGGCGCCGCTTTCCACAACCTGTCGCTTTATTACCCGATGTCGATGCTCACGCCGCTCTTGAAAGTCGATCTTGTCGACCTGAAAATCCAAAGACTGATCCCGATTCCCAACTGACCGTTGCGCCCGGCGCCGAAGGGGTGGCAAACGGCACGCAGTGGGGATCATCACGCCCGCCCGGATGCAGGAGCCGCCATGACAGGAAAACTCACCCTTCCCGACACACATTCGCTGGCCGAGCAATCCGAGGACGGGCGGCTTTACGCGCCCTCGGCAGCACGCAACAAGGGCCATATCTGCGATCTGGTCGCAGCGTACGCCCCCACCGGCGGCAAGGCGCTGGAAATCGCTTCGGGCACCGGCGAACATGTCTGCGCTCTCGCCCACCGCCTGCCCGGGTTGCACTGGCAACCCGGCGATCCCGATCCCGGACGGCGCCGTTCGATCGACCTGCATGCCAAGGCCGCGGGGCTGGACAATATCGCGCCGGCGATAGACCTGGACGCCGCCACCCCCGGCTGGTCGCGAACCCATGGCGGGCAGGACCTGATCCTGCTGGTCAACCTGCTGCACCTGATCCCCGAGAAAAGCGCGAAAACCCTTATCGCCGAAGCCGCGCAGGCGCTCGCCCCCGGCGGCCTCTTCATCGTCTACGGTCCTTTCCTGCGCGATGGTGAAACCACTTCCGACGGCGACGCCAAATTCGACGCCAGCCTGCGCGCACAGGACCCCGATATCGGCTACAAGGACGACTGGGACGTGATCGACTGGCTGCAGGAAAACTGGCTGGAAATGGTGCAGGTGGTGGAAATGCCCGCCAACAACCTCGCCTTCGTCGCCCGCCGCCCCTGACGCGCCCCGGCGTCAACATGATCTTGATCAAGGCGCGCCGCATTGCGGCATGATTTGGCTGGGTCGATCTTACATTCAAGGAGCTGAAGATATGGCCTGGACCGAAACCCTCACCGACACCCGCAACCGCCTGCGCACGCTGTACAAGACCATCCCCAACGTGACCAAGGGGTTCGGCGCGATGTCCAAGGCGGTGAAGGAAGAAGGCGTTCTGGACCTCAAGACCAAGGAATATATCGCGCTTGGCATCGCCGTGGCGATCCGCTGCGAAGCCTGCATCGCGCTGCATGTGGAAATGCTGGTCAAGGCCGGTGCGACGCGCGAGGAAATCGCCGACGTTCTGGCGATGACGATCCAGATGGGCGGCGGTCCCGCCACCATGTATGCCGGCAAGGCGCTGGAATGCTATGACGAACTGACCGCGGCATAATCAAATGGTGCGCGTTGCACGCGCGATTGCTGTCTCCGACGGGCGCCGCTGGCGCCCGTCTTCGGGTTTGGGGGCGCTGCCCCCGTCGCGGCAAGCCGCGACTCCCCCGGGATATTTGCGAAAAGAAGAAGCTTAGGCGTGTCTTCGTCTGTTCCTGCACCCGCCTGCGGCATCGGGAGGACGGAGCCGCAGGCGGGGGGCGATGTTCAACCGGCGAGTCAGAGCGCCTGTCGGTCATCCATCCTTCCGGATCGTTTCGTTCTTCGGGTCGTACGGGCTGTCGCAGGTCACCGTGGCATCCCAGAGCCGGTCGAACATCCGGACCTTGAGCTTCTGCCCCTCGACCGCCAGGTCGGGACGGACATATCCCATGCCGATGGATTTTTCGAACGCCACCGAATAGCCGCCCGAGGTCAGACGCCCGATCCTTGTGCCGTCTTCCAGGTAAAGCGCCTCGCGGCCCCAGGGGTCGGCGTCCTCGGGACCGTCGATCAGCAGGGTGCAGCATTTTGCCCGGATGCCGGTGGCCTCCATCGCCGCCTTGCCGTGGAAGTCCTTCGAGAGGTCGACGAAGCGCGGCAGGTCGGCTTCGAGCGGAGTCGCGTCGCGCCCCAGTTCGGTACCGAAGGCACGGTAGCTCTTTTCCTGCCGGAGCCAGTTCTGCGCCCGCGCGCCCACGAGCTTCATCCCGTGCTTTTCGCCCGCCTGTTCCAGCAGGTCGAACAGGTAATTCTGCATCTCGATCGGGTGATGCAGTTCCCAGCCCAGTTCGCCGGTATAGGCGACGCGGATCGCGTTCACCGGGCACATGCCCAGTTCGATCTGCCGCGCCGACAGCCAGGGGAACCGCTTGTTCGACAACGCCGTGTCCGGGTTGGCGTCCTTGATCACCTCTTTCAGCACGTCGCGCGATTTCGGTCCCGCGATGGCGAAAACGCCCCATTGGGTGGTGACGTCCTGGATTTCGATATAGCCGAATTCGCCCGCCTTGTCGGCAGCCGCCTTGCGCAGGTAATCGGCGTCATAGGCGGTCCAGGCCCCGGCGGATACGAGGTAGTATTCATCCTCGCCCAACCGCACGATCGTGTATTCGGTGCGCGTCGTGCCGGCATCGGTCAGCGCATAGGTCAGGTTGATCCGGCCCACCTTGGGCAGTTTGTTGCAGGTGAACCAGTTGAGGAACTGCGTCGCGCCGGGTCCCTTGACCACGTGCTTGGTGAAGGCGGTAGCGTCGATCAGGCCAACGCCGTCGCGGATCGCGCGCGCTTCCTCCACCGCGTGTTGCCACCAGCCGCCGCGGCGGAAACTGCGCGATGCGTGATCGTCGAATCCTTCCGGGGCATAGTAATTGGGGCGTTCCCAGCCATTGACCGCGCCGAATTGAGCACCGCGCGCGGCCTGCCGGTCATAGGCGGGCGAGGTGCGCAACGGCCGGCAGGCTTCGCGTTCCTCGTCCGGGTGGTGCAGGATGAAGACGTGCTCATAGGCCTCCTCGTTCTTGCGGGCGGCGTATTCCGTGGTCATCCAAGAGCCGTAGCGCTTGGGATCGAGGCTTGCCATGTCGATCTCGGCCTCGCCCTCCACCATCATCTGCGCCAGGTAATACCCGGTGCCGCCGGCGGCGGTGATGCCGAAGCTGAAGCCCTCGGCCAGCCACATGTTGCGCAGCCCCGGCGCGGGGCCGACCAGCGGGTTGCCATCGGGGGTGTAGCAGATCGGTCCGTTGAAGTCGTCTTTCAGCCCGACCTCCTCGCTCGACGGAATCCGGTGGATCATCGACATGTATTCTTCTTCGATCCGCTCCAGGTCGAGCGGGAACAGGTCGGCGCGGAAACTGTCGGGCACGCCATAGGCAAACCGCGCCGGGGCGTTGCGCTCGTAGGGGCCGAGAATCCAGCCGCCGCGTTCCTCGCGCACGTACCACTTGGCGTCGGCATCGCGCAGAACCGGGTGTTCGGCGCCGCCATTCTTGCGGTATTCGACCAGCGCCGGATCGGGTTCGGTGACGATGAACTGGTGTTCCACCGGGATCGCCGGGATCTTGATGCCCAGCATCCGCGCGGTGCGCTGCGCGTGGTTGCCGGTGGCGGTCACCACGTGTTCGGCGGTGATCACGACCTGTTCCTCGCTCGGCACCAGGTTGCCGCCCTTTTCCACCATCTTGGTGCAGGCGACCTTCCATTCGGACCCGGTCCATTCATAGCCGTCGACCTGCCATTTGCGCTCGACGATCACGCCGCGCTGGCGCGCCCCCTTGGCCATCGCCATGGTCACGTCGGCCGGGTTGATATAGCCGTCGGTCGGGTGATAGATCGCGCCCTTCAGGTCCTCGGTCCGCACCAGCGGCCAGCGGTCCTTGATCTGCGCCGGCGTCATCCATTCGTAGGGCACGTCGCAGGTTTCAGCGGTGGACGCGTAGAGCATGTATTCGTCCATCCGGTCCTGCGTCTGCGCCATGCGCAGGTTGCCAACCACCGAAAACCCCGCGTTCAGCCCGGTTTCCTCCTCCAGCGTCTTGTAGAAATCGACCGAGTATTTGTGGATATGGGTGGTCGCATAGCTCATGTTGAAGAGCGGCAGCAAACCGGCCGCGTGCCAGGTCGACCCGGAGGTCAGTTCGTCACGTTCCAGCAGCATCACGTCGGACCATCCGGCGCGGGCCAGGTGATAGGCGATCGAGGCGCCGACGGCCCCACCGCCGACGACCAGAGCTTTGACATGGGTTTTCATTGCGTAGGCGACTCCGTTGAACTTCGTTTGGCTGTGAGTCTTAACGATTGCGGCCAATCGCGCGGGAACCAGCCGACATATGAGCGCGCGAAACCGACACATAAGTAGAAATACGAAACGCAGCGTATGGTCTTGCCGCCCCGCAACACACACCGTAGAACTACGGTATCGAGGGAGGAAGTCACACGCATGGAAATCTGCCGCAGCATCGAGCAATGCCGCGCCGCCATCGCCGCGCTTCGCGGAGAGGGCAAGCGCATCGGCTTCGTGCCCACAATGGGCGCGCTGCATGACGGTCATATGTCGCTGATCGCCCTGGCACGGGACAATGCCGAGGCCACGGTGGTGTCGATCTTCGTCAACCCGACCCAGTTCGGTGACGCGACCGACCTGGAGCAGTATCCCCGCGACGAAGATCGCGATCTGGCGCTACTGGAACAGGCCGGCGTCGAGGTGGTTTTCCTGCCCGATGTCGATACGATGTACCCGCCCGGCGATGAGACCATCGTGGAAACCACCCGGCTGGCCAATATGCTGCACGGCAAGGTGCGGCCCGGGCATTTCCGCGGCGTGACCTCGGTGGTGAACCGTCTTTTCAATATCGTGCAGCCCGACGTGGCGGTGTTCGGCGAAAAGGATTACCAGCAATTCCTGATCATCAAGAAGATGGTGCGCGACCTGCACATGCCGATCCGCATCATCGGCGGCCCGACGATGCGCGAATCCGACGGGCTGGCCATGTCGTCGCGCAACCGGCGGCTCACTCCGGCCGACCGGGTGGCCGCGGTGGTGCTTAGCCGGGCGCTCGATGCGGCTGAAGAACAGGCAAAGCAACCAAACGTCACGGTGGACGATATCCGCGACGTGATCTCCGATACCATCGCGGCTGAACCGCGGGCCACATTGCGCGGCCTCGATACCGTCGCCGCCGACACGCTTGATTACCTGCACGGGCCTCTCAATGAGCCGATGGCGATCATGATCTCGGTCCAGTTTTCAGACATTCTTCTCATCGATCAAAGGGTTATTCAGCCATGAGCGTCCAAAGCAAGATCCGCCGCAACACCGTCCCGCAGATTGCCGCGCGCAAGGGGGGCGACCCGATCGTGTCGCTGACCTCCTACCACGCGCACACGGCGGCGATCGTCGACAAATACGCCGATTTCATCCTGGTGGGCGACAGCCTCGGCATGGTGATGCACGGGATGGAAAGCACCGTGGGCGTGCCGCTCGAGCTGATGATCATGCACGGCAAGGCAGTGGTGCGCGGCACCCAGAAGGCGCTGATCGTGGTCGACATGCCGTTCGGCACCTACGAGGAAAGCCCCGCCGTCGCCTTCCGCAACGCCGCCCGGATCATGAAGGAAACCGGTTGCGGCGCGGTGAAGCTCGAAGGCGGCGCACGGATGGCGGAAACGATCCGGTTCCTGACCGAACGCGGCGTCCCGGTGATGGCCCATATCGGCCTGACCCCGCAATCGAGCCACGTGATGGGCGGGTTCAAGACCCAGGGCCGCGACGAAGACAGCTGGCCGCTGCACGAAGCCGACGCCAAGGCGGTGGCCGAGGCCGGCGCCTTCGCCATCGTGCTGGAAGGCATGGTCGAACCCTTGGCAGCGAAAATCACCAAGCAGATCGACATTCCCACCATCGGCATCGGTGCCAGCGCCGAATGCGACGGCCAGATCCTTGTGCTGGAGGACATGCTGGGGCTGAACGAATGGACACCGAAATTCGTCAAGGTCTACGGCAACCTCGGTCCGGCGATCGAACAGGCGGTGTCGGATTATGCCGAAGAGGTGAAGAACCGCACCTTCCCCGGACCCGAGCAGGTTTACAAGTAAACGAGGGCCAAAAGGTGCGCCCTTGCAGAGCGCACAGGTTTTGCTTCGCCTTTGGGCGAAGCGGGTTGGGGGCGCTGCCCCCGCCGCCGCAAGCGGCGCCTCCCCCGGGATATTTCTCAAAAGGAGAAAATGCGAAGAACCAGGTCTTCTCCTGTTTGTAAATATCCCCGCCGGAGGCAATCCCGAGGCGCAGGCCGCAGGCCAAAGCCAAGACAAACATGCGCGCGCATCAGCGCGCTCAATTTGACAACTCTGCGCACAAACGCACATCTGCCGTTCGAGGGTTGGGATTTGTTTTTTCCAGTCTGCGCTCCACATTATCACCGAGCCAGAAGGAAGGAGCCCGACCGATGACATTCAGACCCGTCGCCGCCACCAGCCAAGCCCAGCCCGCGATGGAAGGGGCCGGGGTCCATTTGCACCGCGTGTTCGGCTTCGGCGATCCCACCCTGACCGATCCGTTCCTGATGATGGACGATTTCCGCAATGACGACCCGCGGCTTTATTCGAAGGGATTCCCGTGGCATCCGCATCGCGGCATCGAAACCATCACCTATGTGCTCGAAGGCACGGTGGAACATGCCGACAGCCTGGGCAACAAGGGCGTTTTGGGCCCCGGCGGGGTACAGTGGATGACCGCCGGATCGGGCATCGTGCACCAGGAAATGCCCAGCGGCGACGCGCAGGGGCGGATGCACGGATTTCAGCTCTGGGCCAACCTGCCGTCGGATCTAAAAATGACCACGCCGCGCTACCAGGACATTACCGGCAACGACATCCCGGTTGAAGGGGAAGATGACGGCACCGTGGTCAAGGTGATCATCGGGTCGTTCTGGGGCAAGAAAGGCCCGGTCGACGGCATTGCCGCCGATCCGATGCTGCTGGACGTGTCGGTCCCCGCCGGCAGGCGCAAGGTGCTGAAGGTCGACACCCGTGCCAACGCGCTGGCCTATGTCTTCGCCGGATCGGGCACCTTCCGCGACGCCAGCGATCCGGTCGGCATCAAGGTGGAAAAGGAATTCGCCGGACAGGAACTGAACATCCGCGATCAGACCGGCAACCGCACGCTGGTCCGGTTCGGGTCGGGCGACGAGATCACCGTACAGGCCGGCGACGAGGGCATCCGTTTCCTCTTGATGACCGGGCGGCCGATCCGCGAACCGGTGGCCTGGCATGGTCCGATCGTGATGAACACGCGGGCCGAACTGGCCAAGGCCTTCGAGGAGCTCAACAACGGAAGCTTCATCAAGCACAAGGCCGCGTTCTAGCGCCCGATCGCGATACCTTCGCGGCGGGGGTCGGCCCCGCCGCGCAGACCCTCGCCGATGGCGATGGCGTGCAGACCGGAATTCAATGCGCGGGACTTGACCTCGTAGCCCAGGGTTTCCAGCGACGCGGCCAAGTCCGCGGCGGGTTCGCTTTCCTCGACATCGTAGGTGCCGAAACGGTTGACCAGGTGCCCCATCGCGACCGCCTGCTGCACATCCATGCCCCAATCTATATGGGCGATGATCGCCTGCGCCACGTAGCCGATGATCCTGCTGCCGCCGGGCGATCCGATCACCAGCACCGGCTTGCCGTCCTTCAACACGATGGTCGGCGCCATCGACGACCGCGGCCGCTTACCCGGCGCCACCGCGTTGGCGATGGGGCGGCCGTCGCGATGGGTGCGGAAGGAAAAATCGGTCAGTTCGTTGTTCAGCAGGAAGCCCCGCACCATCAGCCGCGAGCCGAAGGCGTTTTCGATCGTGGTCGTCATCGACAGCGCGTTGCCATAGGCGTCTACGATGGAGATATGCGAGGTCGAGGGAAATTCGATCGCCTCGTCATCGGCCCAGTTCAGCGCGTGATCGAAGCTGGGATCGCCCGGCGCGACCTCGGGAATCGCATCATCTCCGCCAAGCAACCGACTGCGATCATTCAGATATTCGCCATCTATCATGCCTTCGGCCGGGACCGGAAGGAAATCGCTGTCGGCGACGTAGCGGCCCCGGTCGGCGAAGGCTAGGCGGCTGGAATCGCCGATCAGCCGCCAGCTTTCAGAGCTCTCGGGCCCCAATGCGGCAAGGTCATAGGGCCGCAGCAGGCCCAGGATTTGCCCCACCGCCAGACCGCCCGAAGACGGCGGCCCCATGCCGCACACGTCATAGCCGCGATAGTCGACGCAGACCGGCGCGCGTTCGACCACGCGATAGATCGCCAGATCGAGCGGCGACAAGTGGCCGGGATTGCCCGGGGCCGTCTGTACTGCCTGGGTAACATCGCTTGCGATATCGCCTGAATAAAACGCCGCAACACCCTGATCTGAAATAGATTTCAGCGTTTCAGCATAGGCGGGGTTACGCAGCGTCTGCCCGGCCTCGACCGGTGCGCCGCCGGGCAGGAAATAGCCCGCCGTCGCGTCGAACCGCGTCAGCCTGTCCTGGTCCTGCGCCACCAGACCGGCAAGGCGCGGGGAAACTTTGAATCCGTACTCGGCTAGCCGGATCGCATCCGCAAACAGCCCCGGCCAGGGGCGGTTGCCCCATCGGTCATGCGCCTCGGCCAGCAGCGCGGGGGTGCCTGGCGTGCCGACCGACAGACCGCCCACCACCGCATCGAAGAATTTCAGCGGTTCGCCCGCATCGTCCTGAAACAAGCGCGGCGTCACTGCCAAGGGCGCGGTTTCGCGCCCGTCGAGCGTCGTCACCTGCCCGGTCGCCGCGTCGTACCAGATCAGAAAGGCGCCGCCGCCCAGTCCCGACGATTGCGGCTCCACCAGCCCCAGCACTGCCTGGATCGCGACCATGGCATCGGCGGCAGTTCCACCCTGTTCAAGCACCTTCGCCCCCGCTTCGACCGCCAGCGGATTGGCGGCGGCGATCATCCAATCGTTTGCCTCGACCGGGCGGCCTTCGGCCTTCGCCCGCAACGCGGCGCGCGCGGCATCGGACAGGCCGGGCCAGATCGTTTCCTGCTCGGTGGCGGCTTCGGGGGCGACGGCATCGGCGGCCTGCTGGGCCAGCGGCAGGCCGGGCAAAACCGCCAGCGCCGCAATCGCGAAAACCCGGTTCAGCCCTGTCATCGCACCCCTCCGAAAAATCAGTCAAGCGTCTGCAACACCAGGTCCGGCGGACGGTGGCCGTCGGCGAAGGTCTTGATGTTGATGATCACCTTTTCGCCCATTTCGATCCGGCCCTCCACGGTAGCCGATCCCATATGCGGCAGCATCACCACGTTTGTCATCGCGCGCAGGTCCGGGTTGGCCTCGGACCCGTGTTCATAGACGTCGAGCCCGGCGCCTGCCAGTTCGCCCGCCTTCAGCATCCGGGTCAGGGCGTTTTCGTCGATCACCTCGCCGCGCGAGGTGTTCACGATCACCGCCGAGGGCTTCATCAGCTTCAGGCGCCGCGCGTTCATCAGATGGAAGGTCGAGGGCGTGTGCGGGCAGTTGATCGACAGCACGTCCATCCGCGCCACCATCTGGTCGAGGCTTTCCCAATAGGTCGCCTGCAGCGCGTCCTCGGTTTCCTCGCGCAGCCGGCGGCGGTTGTGGTAATGCACCTGCATGCCGAAGGCATTGGCGCGCCGCGCCACCGCCTGCCCGATCCGCCCCATGCCGAGAATGCCAAGGCGCCGGCCGCTTACCCGGCCGCCAAGGAAAGCGGTGGGCGACCAGCCGTGCCACTGGCCCGATTGCATGACCGCCAGTCCTTCCGGGATTCGGCGGGTGACGGCCAGAATCAGCGCCATGGTCATGTCGGCGGTATCTTCGGTCAGAACTCCGGGGGTATTGGACACCTGGATACCGCGCTGCCGGGCGGTGGCGACATCGATATGGTCCACCCCTGCCCCGTAATTTGCGATCAGCCGCAGGTTGGGCCCGGCCTGTCCGATCAGGCCGGAATCGATATGATCGTTCAGCGTCGGCACCAGCACATCGGCCTCGCGCAGCGCCGCGGCCAGCTCTTCACGGGTCATCGGGGTATCGTCGTCGCGCAACCGCACATCGAACAATTCCTTCAGTCTTGTTTCGACCACGTCGGGCAAGCGTCGCGTAACGACAACACTCAGACGTCCAGATGGCATCTCGGGCCTCCCCCTTCTTTCAAACGGCACGCGTTGATGTCAGAGTGGAGCAAGTCAATCCGGGGCACAAGAACCCACGCAACAAAATTTCACGAGTAGCGAGCAGGTCTATGAACAGGACCCTATGTATCGTCGCGGCCGCGCTGTGCGGCCTCTTCCTGGCCCAGCCCGTCACGGCGCAGGATCGCGGCCCGGTGACCAACCTGCCGCTGCCGCGCTTCGTGTCGGTCAAGGCGGCCGAGGCCAACGTGCGCCGCGGCCCCGGCCTGACCCACCGGATCGACTGGGTATTCAAGCGCCGCAACATGCCGGTGGAAATCACCGCCGAATACGGTCACTGGCGCCGCGTGCGCGACCGTGACGGCGCCGGCGGCTGGATACATTATTCGCTGCTTTCCGGTGTGCGCCACGTGATCGTCGACAAGGACATGCTGGCCATGCATGTGCGCCCCGAACCCGACACCGCGATCAGCGCGCGGCTGGAACTCGGGGTGATCGCCAAGCTGGAAAGCTGCACCCCCGACTGGTGCCGCCTGCGCGCCGGCGGCTATCGCGGCTGGGTTCCCAAGGATACGCTGTGGGGCGTGAAACCCGACGAAATCCGCGACTGAGCGGCGCCCGGCCCCATGAAATCTGGACCTTGGGAACGGCGCGGAAAATTAGTGAAAAAATTCTCATTTCTGCTCTTGCGCCCGCCGACACCGTTTCGTAAATAGCGCCTCACCGATGGGGTGTAGCCAAGTGGTAAGGCAACGGTTTTTGGTACCGCGTACCGCAGGTTCGAATCCTGCCACCCCAGCCACCTTCTCTTTTCCGTTATATTTCAGATACTTAAGCGAATAGAGAAGTTCGCCTCCGGAACACTTTTCCGACGCACCTTGCCGGACCAGTTCGCGACCAGCAACACGCCGCCCGACTCGAAAAAGCCCGCCAGGTCGATCCTGACGGGCTGCTCTGTTCAAAGCCGCTGAAAACTGCGCGGGAGGAAGGGCTTCAGATCACCAGATCAAGCGGAAGGTCTGCAATCGAGCGCGCTTGCTCTCGCAAGCTACCGAACACAATTCGGGGTAATACCGATAGCGAGAACAGGGCAGCCACCGTTGCGCCCAGCGTCGAGCCTGTAGAGCAATTTCCCCATCCATGTGGTCGATGCGCCGAACTTTTTGTAGACTTCCTCAGCGCCTTCGGTGTCGTCCTTCTTGAGCACCTTGCCTAGACTGCGGAAAAATCCGTTATCGAGACTAAAGCCACGGGTGATGATCACCCCCACGTCAATGGCTCCGGCGTCATAGAACGCAGAGAACGCGTAAAGATCGCGATCATAGGTTTGATCTTTACTGTTCCACTCCAAGTCAAGAGCAACCCGACCTCGGACGAAATCAATGCGGTGCCCGTCAAGGTAGCCTTCACGGGAATATTCTCGGAGGATTGGGTTATCCTTCGTGCGCTTCGCGTGCAGCAGCTTCACATGGAGGTCAGCAGTGATCCGGGTTTCAATCCAGTCGTCACTGAACAGCGTGTCCACATGTTTGGCAATCGGCCCCTTGCTACCGCCGGGGCGCCTGATCATCTCCTTGGTGATGTCCATATTGCGAAGCGCAGACAGGATATCGCTGAACTGCTCCGGGAAGCTGCTCGCTAGAATGTCGGCGGCGTTTCGATAGCTATAGAACTCAAACTTGTCGCGCAGATCGGAATCGAAATTGCGCGCAATGATCGACGGGCTGTCCGCGATCTTGCCCGTGGATACAAGCCCATCATCATCCTCGTCGCCATCGCTGGCCTCGTGGTTCTCAGACAAGGCTTACTCCGCAGCGGTCGTAACGCTCGAATTGTAAGAATAGGTCTTCCAAGTCGGCTTGTAGTCGAGGTCGGCTTGATTGCCCCACACGGTCCAGCCATCGCGAACCCCGCGACCGAACAGCTCAAGATACGGCCCCCACGAACAGGATTCGATCACCTCGTATTGCTCGTCGGGTTTGCGGCTGTGCTCGCGCTTCCTCGTCTTGATCATGTCGCCGTCCGGCTCAGGTGCTTGAATGACGTTTACCTGCCGCCGCCCCGGCTGAAGTGTCCTGGCGTTCTTGCCCCGAGTGCCGAACAAGAGCATTTCAGTGACGTTCCGGAAGTAAAACCCAACACCGCGCCCATCAGGGCCACCGTCCTTACGGATCTTCTCCCAGATGATGTGCGACTTGTATTCGAAGCCCCATGCCTCCAACACGCGCAACCCGTCCGGCAGGAGCGCGTTCGGCACCCACAGGTAACAATGAGCGGTGTCTTGCAGGTGTTCGGCTACCGGCAGCTCACAGATCTCATCCAGCGACATGGTGGGGTAACGAGCAAGCCGCTTGTGCTCGGGCGCGATCTTGCCCGTGCGGTTCGTGAATCGCCAAGGCGGATCGGCCATCACGGTGCCGAACTTGTCGCCATTCAGAAAATTTCGCAGATCTGTATTGGCATCTTGCTCAGCCATCGCACCGCTCCCATTGATGTTTTCATAAATTCGTAACGCAATATGTTGCGTCAGGCAATCGGCTATTGCCCTATAGCGTGTTCACACCAGTTACCAGATCGTCTTTAACGCAGGGTTAGCTTGCAAAGAAGAAACCCGCCAGCTTGCACCGGCGGGTTCATCATTGTGGTTATGGTGTGTAGCCCTATGCGGCAGCCCCCACGCGCTTCGCCTCGATCATCTCATCAATGAGCGTTTCTGCTGTGCGATAAATGCCGTCACTGGGACGGTGCAAGGTCACATAGACATCTTCGGTTGACGCCTCGCGCTGCGCGACGATGGGGCCGACCAGCGTATCAGTGAAGAATTCGATGCGATCATACTTAGAACTGGCCAACGCGCTGCCCTTCAACTCGATCTGTGCTGCCTTCCAGCTATCGCCGGGCGTATCGTGGATGAGGCGAAGAAAGACGTTGAACTGTCTGCGCCCGAAGGCCACACGGATGGTTTCAGGGGGTGTCGGCTGGCTGTAGGCGGTGGTGGTTTCGGTCAAGTTTTCGGTCCTCTGAGTTTTCATCGGACAGCACAACTGGGCCGGTGCCAGGCATGGAAGCACTAACACCAGTTTTGTCGCCGTTTCCGACTGTGGTTTAGACAGGAATGACGCGAACTCACTGAGCCGCGCCATGTTAAAAGCATAACATATCGTCAACAAAAAGTTCGTAGGAAAATGTAGGAAAATTTCAGCCCGCAAGCCATTGAAATCAAAGGGCCAGGAAAACACCATCCGAAGAAACCGGCGTATTCTCGGTGTTATTCGCATCATCCATGACGCTCTGGGGCCAAATACCGCCCACTTCGCCCAGGATGCGCACAACCTCGGTGTCGGCGTCATGCACCAGCGGCAGGGCGATCAGGTGCGCCAGCTCCGCCCGGAGCGCGGCATAGGTCTTGTCGTCAAGGTAAGTGTCGGCAGGTGCCTGCATGGTCGTGGTCCTCTTAAGGTGATTTGCACGGCCAGACTCGCACACGAGGAATCCAGCAATCAAGAGGAAAAGTCACATAAGTGTTTGATTTTATTGAAAGTAAGCGGTTACTTACGCTTAAAATGAGAACCCCGCGCCGGATGACTTATCACAACGGTGAACCGGCGCGGGGTTAAAATGGGCGAAGTTGGAAGCCAGCCCAAATTTGTTATAATATAACACCCTCAATTAGGAATGATCAAGTCTTTCCTTCACATTGAGAGCACCTTTCACCGGGTCGAAGGTGTTCGTCCGCTGCGCCAAAGCGATCAGCTCCGGGGGCAGTTTCCTCAAACCCATCCGCCTTACCTCTCGCCGGTAGGGGGGCAGCCAACAGCCTGTAAGTGCTTCAAGCAAAGTTCGTGCATTCAAATCCTTCATCGTCACTCCTGCGCGCTCGCTTGCGCTCGCTTGCGGGCGCTTCGCGCCCTCCATCTTCTATTCTTCTATCCGCAGGCTCGTTTGATATGGCACAGAATGAATGATGATTAATAATCCCTGCAGAAATAGGACTTTCCCCCTAGGGTCAGGACCCATTGATTTCCGCCGGGTGGCGTGATTCACCGTTCGAAAAACGAGCGGTAAAATGTCTGACC
>NZ_JADMKU010000008.1 GCF_018219815.1 Thalassovita aquimarina | reverse complement strand
AGGTCAGACATTTTACCGCTCGTTTTTCGAACGGTGAATCACGCCACCCGGCGGAAATCAATGGGTCCTGACCCTAGGAAGTGGACTGTCATATAAAAAGGCAAAGGATTCAAAGTTGAGTGAGAATCCATTCCGTGTTGTCGGTGAAATTCACGAACATCTGGGATAAAAAAATATTAGACGTAGAAATCCGTAGGGTTCGTGCTCGCACGCACCATTGATCCCGCCGCTCAATATGCTGCGTGACCTCACGCCCCCACAATCCACCCCCAAACTCCCCCATTCCAACCAAGCGCGAAGGGCAGACCCCGGCCGCGGGTGGGGGTGAAGCCCCCGCCCATTGGGGCGGTCGGGGGCTGCCCGGTGTGCCACCGGGCGGGGTGCTGTGATTTGGGTGGGGCAGTGCGTGTGGCGCAGTTGTCGGTAGGGGCCGAGGCGCCTCCTCCTCCCATCCCCGAACCGGGATTCCGACTGGTTAACAAACCCTTACGGGCATCCGTACCGTTTTCGGCTACAAAACGCGCAAATTCCCCTAAACTCTTGTCCCAGATCAATCTGCGCTTAGCTGAATCACTGTAGCTTGAAAAAAACACCAAAAGGAGGGTGCGCGATGCAAATCCAGGTCAACACCGACCACAACATCAACGGCGACGAACGGGTCGCAGAGGTCTGCGAACAGATCGTGACCGAGGCGCTGGCCCCGATCGCCCGTCGGCTGACCCGGGTCGAGGTTCATATCAAGGATACCCGTGGCCCCAAGGGCGGCGAAGACATCCGCGCCACCGTCGAAGCCCGCCCCGAAGGGCTGCGCCCCTATGCCGCCCATCATGACGCGGCCGAGATTCCGGTGGCGGTGCGGCAGGCCGCCAAGAAGGTGAAGCAGCGCCTCACGGACGAATTCGAAAAGCTGTCAGATCATTGATCTGAAACGATAAAGCGGGGTTGCCCAAGGGCGGCTCCGCATGCCGGAAACGGTGCTTTGCCGCGCGTTTCCGGCGCCTCTGTATTTCCCAAAATTGAGCTTTGAGCCGGGCAGGGCAGACGTTTCCCTGACCCGCATTAATCATTTGTTTCCATTGATCCGGGGGATTTCCATGACCACGTTTCGCAGGCTGTCCATCCTGACCGTCGCCGCGCTCGTGCCCGCCGCGGCTGTCAAGGGGAGCCGAAGATCTATCCCTTCGCCGCCACCGCGAACTACTGTCCCGACGGGCTGCAGCCGATCCAGATCGACGGTGTGATCTGCTGCGGCATCCCGAACCAGACCGGGACCTACTATTCCCGGATGCGCGAAAACGCTGTCAGCACAAGACCTTACCGCGCCAAGTCCGGCGCGATCTGCCCCGAGGGCGAAAAGGGCTGCTACATGGAATGAAATCCCGGCCGGGGATGCTTCGCCCCCCGGCCGCTGTCTTCAAAGCAGTTTGAGGTCGCCGGCCATCTGCCTGCCGTCGCGCCCGTCGATCAATTCGAACCCGACCTTCTGATCGTCGGCCAGACCGGTCAGCCCCGACCGTTCCACGGCCGAGATGTGCACGAATATGTCCTTACCCCCGTCATCGGGAGCAATAAATCCATAACCTTTGGTGGTGTTAAACCATTTCACGGTGCCCGTCGGCATTTTCCGTGTCTCCTTTTTGCCGTTCTTCCCCCTGTCAATGCGGGGCCCATGTCACGTCGGCATGACAGCAATTCCTGAAATATGATCCTTGTACGGGCCTGCCATTGCCTATGTCACGCTTTCGAGTGTTGCAGCGCGAACGTAAAAATCAAGCAAAAGAGTGGTGAAGGCCTGAGAAATGATCGTTATTGATGCATGAAACGACAAAGGAAGGCTGTGAAATGAGACTCTACGGGCTGAAAAACTGCGATACCTGCCGCAAGGCGGCCAAGGCGCTGGACGGCGCCGTTCTGGTCGATATCCGGGCCGATCCGATGGACCCGGGCCTGCGGGCGGCGGCTTACGCGCAATTCGGCGCGGCGCTTGTGAATACCCGTTCGACCACCTGGCGCGGGCTCGACGAAGTCGAACGCGCCCGCCCGGCGCTGGAGCTTCTTGCGGAACACCCGGCGCTGATGAAGCGGCCGCTGATCGTCGATGACCAGGGCGCGATGCACCTGGGCTGGGGCAAGGACGTGCAGGCGGCGCTGCTTGGCAAATAGGTCCGGCATGCTTATTTGCTGTGACGGACGAATGGAGGACCGGACATGCGCAACGCGGCCCTGATGCTGGGTATCATCGGCGGGATCATCGGCATGATCGTGGGCTTTTTCAGCTACGGCTATACCGAGATGATCGACCGCTACGGCGAGGTTGAGGGGCTGTTCGAACAGGTCACCAATCCCGAAATCATCCGCGCGGCCAGCTTCGTTTCGCCGCTGCTGGCGATCGCCGGCGGGGCGATGGCGCGGGCGCGGGCGCTGTGGGGCGGTGTCCTGATGCTGCTGTCGGCGGCGGGGATGATCTATGCCTTCGGCTTCAACGCCTTCACCATGTTCCCGATCGGCTTCGTCGGGATCGGCGGCCTCTTGGCTATTGCGGCTGGGAAACCGGACGAACCGAAGGCGCATTTCTGACCAGAAGCCGGTCCAGAGACAGCGGACCGGCGCCTTTCATCACCAGCAGGATCAGCGCCAGAACCCAGAACCCGCGCTGGTCCAGGATTACCCCGTCGGGCATCCGGTCGAACCAAGCGCCCAGCGTTTCGGCATGTTGAATGCCGCCGTGGCCATAGAGGTCGGTCAGGGATTGCAGGGTGACAAAGCCGATCATGCCAAGCGCCGACAGGCGGGTGAACAGTCCCAGCACGATCAGCGCGGGCAGGATGAATTCGGCCCAGGTCCCGGCCACGGTCACCGCCCAGTGGAACAGGTTCAGCTGGCTACTGTCATAGCCAACGGCCTCGAATGCCTTGGGGAAAATCTGCGCATAGGCGCCGGTCGAGGGGTTGAGGAAGCCTAGCACACCATCGCCCAGCTTGGTCAGGGCCGAGGCCCAGAAATACCCCAGAAGCGTGGCGGCGAACAGAAACCGGGTCAGCGTGGGCAGGACCCATTCGTTCCGGTCCAACCGGTCGGCAAGGGCGGCATAGGTTGTGATCAGGGCGTTCATTTGGGGTCCTCCACATCGATATCGGTCAGCGCGGATTGCGCCAGAAGCAGGGTCAAAACGGCACCCAGGTCGGCTTTGGGCACCTCTGTCATCGCCCGCGACAGCGGCATTCCGGACATCAGCGCGGCGATCAGCGCAGCTTGGTCTGGCGACAACGGTTGCAGGTCGGGGTCGTATTGCGGGCGGGTGATCAGCACCGGTTGGGCGCTGCCGGGCGGGTTGGGGGCGTTTGGCTCCAGCGCCTTTTGCCGGATCGCGTGGACCGGCCAGTCCGAGAGGACCAGCCGCACCGCAGGGGCAAAGCTCAGCCGCGCCCTGTTCAGGGCTTCGGGCGTCAGTCCGGCAAGTTTCGCCGGGTCCAAAGGCGCGGCATCGGCGGCGTGGTAGGATTGCCGCATCGCGTATTCCACCCGCGCCACATCGGGCAGGTAGCCAAGCGATTTCAGCGCCGGAATGGCGGCGATGTATTCGGCGAAACCATCCCCGAACAGCATCATCAGCGGCGATTGCGGCGGGTGGGCGCGCAGGTATCCCTTTGCCACCGCGTCGAAATTCGCCTCTCCCAAGAGCCGGGCGGTGGCCGGGAACCCGGTTTCCAGCGCCTCTTTCAGCGATACGGTCACATTGTTGCGATAAACCGAAAACCGCTTGCCCGCAGGACGGTCGGCCGCGTCGGTCAACCTGTCGGGGACCGGGCGGGCAGGGTCGAAAATCGCCTGGCTGAAATCCGTCTGGGTCATGCCGGCACCTTTTCCAGCGCGGTCTCGGCGCGGGTGGCCTCTCCGGCCAGCGTGGCCCAGTCGGGCACGTCGGTATCCCATTCGATCAGGGTGGGGCGCGGGCCGGAACGATCGAGCACGTAATCGAGCAGGGTCCAGACCAGATCGGCGACCTCGCTCCCGTGGCTGTCGATCAGCAGGGGCGCGCCGTGATCGTCTTCATCCTCGTCATGGCCCCCAAGATGGATTTCGCCGACCTGATCGAGCGCGAAGGCATCGACATAGGCGCGCGGGTCATAGTTGAGGTTGGTGGCCGACACGAAGATGTTGTTCACATCCAAAAGCAATCCGCAGCCGGTGCGTTTGGACACTTCGGCCAGAAACTCGGGTTCGTCATAGGTCGATTCTGCGAAGGCCAGGTAGGAGGACGGGTTTTCCAGTAGCATCCGGCGGCCCAGCAGTTCCTGCACCTGATCTATATGATCGCAGACACGGGCCAGCGTGGCAGCCGTATAAGGCAGCGGCAGAAGGTCGTTCAGAAAGGCGCTGTCATGGGTCGACCATGCCAGGTGTTCGGAAAAGCTGGCGGGGTCCAGCCAGTCGCAGAGATATTTCAAACGGGCCAGATGCGACGGATCAAGCGGCCCTTCACCGCCGATGGAAAGCCCGACGCCATGGACCGAGATCGGGAACCGATCGGCCAGGAACCGCAGTTGCGCGATCGGACGGCCGCCGTCGCCCATGTAGTTTTCCGCATGGATTTCCAGCCAGCGCACCGGTCCCGCATCGTTCAGGATATCGCTGTAGTGCTGCGGCTTGTACCCGACGCCCGGTGCGGCGGGCAGGGTGTTGGCTTGGTCGAACATGGCTCTTTCCCCCGGCATTGAAAATCGGGGCGGGATGACCCGCCCCGAAAATGGCCTTAGCCGTCCATCGGAAGGTCGCGGTCCAGCGCTTCCAGCGATCCGTGGCGCATGGTGCCGTCTGCCATCGCGGGCAGTTCGATATCCATGCATGTGCCGGCGTCGACCAGTTTCCAGGAATTGCCCTGGTAATCGACTTTCGCGGTGCCGGCGCAGGTGGTGCCCGGCCCGGCAGCGCAGTCGTTCTGACCGGCCAGCGCGACGCCGAAGCATTTTTCCTTGGCGCCATCGGCGCTAGCGGTGGTGGCGTGGGCGGACAGCGCGGTGGCAACGGCGCCGACGACGGCGAGGGTCTTCATCGTATTGGACATTTTCTCTTCCCTTTCGGTTCCAAATCCAGATCGCTCGGTGGCGATGCGAAAAACCTAGGGAATGAGCGGCGTAACAGGCCACTCACGAGCCTGTGCTTCACGCGTGCGTGTGCCCGTGTGAGCGCCGGGGGTGCGATATCGGCGGAAAATCCCAGAAATGTTACGGCCCGCGGCGGGATTTCCGTCGCGGGCCGTGAAAGTTTTTTTCGATTGTTACAGAAGGTCGGGCGGCGTTGCCTCGGTCCGCAACTGGCTCACGATCTCGTCCAGAGTTGTGACCGATGTTTGCTTCTCGCCCAAGCGGCGGACCGACACGCTGCGGTCCTCGACCTCTTTCATGCCGCAGGCCAGGATCACCGGCACCTTGCCGAGGCTGTGTTCGCGCACCTTGTAATTGATCTTCTCGTTGCGCAGGTCGGCCTCGGCACGGATGCCCGCGGCTTTCAGCGCCTCGACAACTTCAAGGCAGTAATCGTCGGCGTCCGACACGATGGCGGCCACCACCACCTGGCGCGGGGCGATCCAGAACGGTAGCTTGCCGGCGTTGCTTTCGATCAGGATGCCGATGAAGCGTTCGAACGATCCCAGTACCGCGCGGTGCAGCATCACGGGGCGGTGCTTTTCGCCGTCCGATCCGATGTAATGCGCGTCCAGTCGTTCGGGCAGCACGAAATCCACCTGCAGCGTGCCGCATTGCCAGTCGCGCCCGATCGCGTCGGTCAGCACGAATTCCAGCTTCGGGCCGTAGAACGCGCCTTCGCCCGGATTCAGTTCGAAATCGTACCCGGCCGACACGGTGGCATGTTTCAGCGCGGTTTCCGCCTTGTCCCACACTTCGTCCGAACCGGCGCGGGTGTCGGGGCGGTCGGAAAACTTCACCGCGAACTTCTCGAATCCGAGGTCCTTATAGATCGCAGACAGGAATTCGATGAACTTCTTGGTCTCGGCCTCGATCTGATCCTCGGCGCAGAAGATATGCGCATCGTCCTGGGTAAATCCGCGCACCCGCATGATCCCGTGCAGCGCGCCCGAGGGTTCGTAACGGTTGCAGGAACCGAATTCGGCCATGCGCAGGGGCAGATCGCGGTAGGACTTGAGGCCCTGATTGAAGATCTGCACGTGACAGGGACAGTTCATCGGCTTCAGCGCGTTGATCGCCTTTTCGCGGGCGTGTTCCTCGTCCACTTCGACGATGAACATGTTTTCCTGGTATTTCTCCCAGTGGCCCGACGCTTCCCACAGCTTGCGGTCGACCACCTGGGGGGTGTTGACCTCGACATAGCCGCCCTTCTGCTGCTGCCGGCGCATGTAATCCTGCAGCGTGGTATAGATGCGCCAGCCGTTCGGGTGCCAGAACACCTGACCGGGGGCTTCTTCCTGCATGTGGAACAGGTCCATTTCGCGGCCCAGCTTGCGGTGGTCGCGCTTGGCGGCCTCTTCCAGCATGGTCATGTGCGCCTTCAGCGCCTTGCGGTCCTTGAAGGCCACGCCATAAATCCGCTGCAGCATCGGGCGGGTGTTGTCGCCCAGCCAGTAGGCGCCGGCCACATGGGTCAGCTTGAAGGCGTCGGCGGGTAGCTGGCCGGTGCTTTGCAGGTGCGGGCCGCGGCACAGGTCCATCCATTCGCCGTGCCAGTACATACGGATGTCTTCGCCTTCGGGGATGCGGTCGATCAGCTCGATCTTGTAGGGCTCACCGGTGCCACGGTAATGCTCGATCGCGCGGGCACGATCCCAGACCTCGGTCTTCACGTCCTCGCGGGCGTTTATGATTTCCTTCATCCGCGCTTCGATCCGGCCCAGGTCTTCGGGGGTGAACGGTTCTTCGCGGTCGAAATCGTAGAACCAGCCGTAATCGCGGACCGGGCCGATGGTGACCTTCACGTCGGGCCAGATATCCTGCACCGCGCGGGCCATCACATGCGCCAGGTCGTGACGGATAAGTTCCAGCGCCGGTTCGTCGTCCTGCATGGTGTTGATGGCGATGCTTGCGTCCTCAACGATCGGCCATTGCAGGTCCCAATGCGCGCCGTTCACGGTCGCGCTGATCGCCTTTTTCGACAGGGATTTGGAAATACCGGCAGCGACTTCGGCGGGGGTGATCCCGGCTTCGAATGCGCGCGAATTGCCATCGGGGAAAGTAAGGGTGACTTCAGCCATTTCTTGGCCTCCTCGTCAGTTTGGCGCCCACGGAACGCCCGGTTGCGGGTTATATGCTCGCGCCCTTAATGGTCGGGCGGAGAGGGCAAGTCAAGACGACCTGACCAAAGGAAGGGACGGGGGCGAATTCTCAGCCGCCGGGCGCGATGATCGCCGCCTCGGTCAGCCGTTTCATTTCTGCGATATAGGCCTGTTGCGACCAGCCACAGTTCAGCCGCAGACGTTCCCAGTTGGGGACCGACAGCAGGGTCCAGATCAGATCCGTCGCCGTATCCCGGCTCAGATGCGGTGCGAGCAGCCCGTCGGCCTCGATCATCATGACGGCGGCGGCGCACCCTTCGCGGACCGCGCGCATCCGGTCGGCCCAGGCGTTGCGGGCTTCTTCGTCGCTGTCTTCCATCGCCATCAGGGCGCGTGCCACGCCATAGATTTCGGGGATGTAATTGCCCCATGCCTCGACGAACAGGGCCAGCCTTTCGCGGCCCGATGCGGCCGCCCGGCTGGCCGCAAGGCGTTCGTCTACGTTTTTCACAAGATCAAGGTGCCGGGTGGTGGCAACCAGAAGATCGGCCCGTGTGGGGAAGTGCAGGTAAAGCGCCTGCCGGCTGATCCCGGCTTTTTTGGCGATATCGGACATCCGGACGGTGCCGCCGGATTCGAGAAGCTGCCAGGCGGCGGTGAGGATGCGATCGCGGGTTTTCTGATTCTGTCTTGACATGATGTCAACTTACGCTTACTTGACGTGCTGTCAACTTGACGCCGTGTCAAGCTGTGTGGTTTTGAACGATCCGAAAGGACAGACAGATGAAAGTGATTATCTTCGGGGCGACCGGAAGCGTCGGCCGTTTGGCGGTCAAGCAGATGCTGGCCGATGGACATCAGGTCACGGCCTTTGCCCGCTGGCCGGAAAAACTTGCCATCCGGGCCGATGCCCTGACCTTGCAGGCGGGCGATGCGATGGACCCGCAGGCGGTATCCGAGGCGGTGAAAGGCCACGATGCGGTGGTGGTGACGCTGGGCGCGGGCACATCGCGCAAAAGCGTGATCCGGTCGCGCGGCACGATGAACGTGATCCAGGCGATGCACGAACACGGGGTTCGGCGGCTGATCTGCCAATCGACGCTGGGCGCGCATGAAAGCTGGGGCAACCTGAATTTCTTCTGGAAACGGATCATGTTCGGGATGCTGCTGAAGCCGGTGTTCAAGGATCACGAATTGCAGGAACAACTGGTCCGGGCCAGTGGTCTGGACTGGACCATCGTGCGGCCAAGCGCCTTTACTGACGGTCCCGCTTTGGGGACGTTCAAGGAAGATTTCCCGGCCACTGAACGCAGGTTGTCGCTGAAGATCGCGCGCGCGGACCTAGCAGGTTTCCTGAGCCGCCAGTTGCGCGAAAAGCGTTACCTGGGCCGTGCCGTGGGGATTTCCAATTGACCGGCGCGGACACGGTGATGCGCCGGGCCGTATCGGCGGACCTGCCCCGGATCGTCGCGATGCTGACCGACGATCCGCTGGGGCAGGGGCGGGAAAGCGGGCTGATGGACGCGACCTATCGCAGCGCGTTCGAGGCCATCGACCGCGACCCCTCGCATTTCCTCGCCGTCGCGGATCGCGGTGGCAAGGTGATCGGCACACTGCAGCTGAGTTTCCTGCCCGGGCTTGCCCGTCACGGCGCCTGGCGCGGCCAGATCGAAGCGGTCCGGGTTGCACGCGAAGTGCGCGGGCAGGGCATCGGCCGGTTCATGTTCGAATGGGCGATTGAAAAGGCGTGCGCGCAGGGATGCAGTCTGGTGCAGCTGACATCGGACGCAGCCCGAACGGGCGCGCATGATTTCTATGACGCCCTGGGATTTCAGCCAAGCCACGTGGGCTACAAACTGCTGTTCTGAGGGGCGGTCTGTCAGGCAGCACTGTGGCTTTGCGCCGGGCTGTGGGCGAAATCCCAGTACAGCTCGCGCGCTCGCATCGATACCGGCCCGATGCCCAGTTCGCGCTCGTCCAGGCGCGAGACAGGCATCACCTTGGCGATATTGCCGGTGGCGAAAATTTCGTCGGCTTGCCGGAAGTCTTCGACCGTCATCGAGGTTTCGATCACCTCGACCCCGTCTTCACGCAGCAGCTTGATCACCCGCTGCCGGGTCAATCCGTTGAGGAAACAGCCCGTGGGGACCGGAGTGAACACGACGCCGTCGCGCACCGCGAACACGTTGGTCGACGCGGTTTCGGCTACGTTGCCGTCGATATCCAGCGACAGCGCGTTGGAAAATCCGCGCTGGCGGGCATAGGCCATGATGCGGCCGTTGTTGGCGTAAAGCGATCCCGCCTTGGCCTCGGTCAGCGCCATGTCCTGACGCGGGCGGCAATAGGGCGCCACGGTCAGCGAAAATCCTTCGATCGAGGGCATCGCCATTTCCTCGATACAGATCGCGAAGGCGGTGCTGTCGGGATCGAGCTCGATCAGGCCGGGACCACCGTCGCGAGACCACATCATCGGGCGGATATACAGCTCCGCGTCCTTGGGAAACGTCTTCACCCTTTCGCGCACCAGCGCGGCGATTTCTTCGCCGGTGATGGTGGGGATCATGCCAAGCGCCTGCGCCGAACGGGGCAGGCGGGCGCAATGCAGGT
Organism: Thalassovita aquimarina; assembly: GCF_018219815.1. Lineage (GTDB taxonomy): Bacteria > Pseudomonadota > Alphaproteobacteria > Rhodobacterales > Rhodobacteraceae > Thalassobius > Thalassobius aquimarinus. The sequence continues at coordinate 154,956 of NZ_JADMKU010000008.1, read as the reverse complement.
CGAGATCGGGCAGGACGCCTTCGAACATGCGCGCGCCGTCGAACACCTGACTGCCCAGCCATGCGACGTGATCGGCGGCGCGGATGATCGGCGTGTTGCCGTCGTGCCAGTCGCCTTCAAACCAGGTTGTGATCTTGCCGTTGCCAATCGCCATGTGATCCTCCCGCGATTGCTGCGTTCCGTAAGCCGTCTGCACGAAGTTTATCAAATGCGGGGAAAATATCCTGTCAAATACGGGAAATAATCCGTGATAGTTGAAAGAAAATTTTGTAATGATATTTAAATGCCGATGAAAATTTTGAAGGTGCGGTGGTGAAGCTCTCCGACTCCGATCTGCGTATCCTGCGCAAACTGGCCCGTGATGGACGCCAGACCAATGCCGAGCTTGCCGAAAAGGTGGGCTTGTCGGCCAGTCAGTGCTGGCAACGGCTGCGCCGGCTGGAAAATTCCGGGGTTATCAAGGGGTATGGCGCCCGCATCGATCATGATGCCCTGGGAGTGCCGGAAACGGTGCTGTTGGAACTGGCGATGGAGCGCAATGAAGGGGTCGAGGTCGAAGCGGTCTGCGAAGCGCTGGCGCGGTTTCCCGAGGTTCTGGAAGTGCGGATGACGTCCGGCGATTTCGACATCTTTGCCAAGGTGGTGGTCAGTGGCACGCGGGGCTACGAGAAATTCCTGCGTGAACGGCTCTACAAGCTGAAGGGCATCCGTCAGTCCAGGTCGAGCTTTTCGCTGCGGTGCTACAAGAACGAAATCTCGGTTGTGCCCTGAATGTCCATGGCGTGAAAGGCGGGCATCGATCAGATCACCCGCCCGGTTGCACACCGGTCAGCCTAAGACCGCCCCGCCCTAGTCCGGGGCTGTCCTTCGCGTCGCAGCGCGGCCCGCGTTGCGGAACTCTGCCCCCTAGTCGGTGAGCCCCAGCCGGAACCGCATCGCGTCATCCGCCCCGGGGCCGGGGCAGGGCGCGGCCTTTTCCAGGGCAACGCGTTCCCCGGTAACGCTGTCGCACAGTTCCAGACGCAGCGGGTGGCCGCTCGTCTTGTCGCGCAGTTCCAGCGGAACGCCCTTGGCGCCGTGGGCTTCCCACCGGTCGCCCCATTCGCGCAAGGCGGTCAGCACCGGCCACAGATCGCGGCCCTTTTCGGTCAGCCGGTATTCGTCGCGCGGGGGCTTGTCCTGGTAGCGGCGCTTGATCACCAACCCCGACGCCTCTAGCTGCTTCAGCCGGTTCGACAAGGTTTGTGCCGGGATGCCGGTGGATTTCTGCAGCTGGTCATAGCGCCTGAGCCCCAGCATCAGGTCGCGCAGGATCAACACGCCCCAGCGGTCTACGATTGCCTCGATCGCGCCGGCGACCGAACAGGCCATGCCGGAAAAGGATTTTGCTTTCACCATCTCTCAGCCCGGAAAACAGCGCCCGAAAGCGCGGAACAGTTTCATGTCGCCCTTGACTCGGATTTTCCGCAGGACCAGCGCGTTGATCATACTGTATTGCCGATTGATCACCCGTGTCCACGTCTTGGCATCCGCGGTGATCCTGACATCGGGATCGCCATGATGGCCCGGGGTGACCTGCAGCTTGCGATCCGCGATCCTGATGGTGACCTCGATTTCTTCGGCGCCGGTGAAGGTCCAGTGATAGGTGGTGTTCAGCCCCTTGGCACGGCCGCGCTGGAAGGCCAGCGGCAGCTGCGCCAGAAAGGACGCGACCGAACGCGTCTGCACCGCCCGCTTGACCCGCTTGATGTCCTTGTGCGGATAGCGGTTCCTGGCATAGCCCTCGGCATCCGACCCGGGCAGCACGTAGAGCGTTTCTTCCTTGTCCTGGAACGGTTTCACCACCTTTTCCACATAGCCGGGCCGGTCTTCGAGGAACGGATTGATCACATCCTCGCCCGCCGGGCAGACAGCCAGGCAATAGGCCGCCTTGTAGCCCGGTTTGAACGACAGCGATTGCCACAGCGACGTGGTTTCCTGATCGGAAAACCGCTTGCGGTACGTGTTCATGTCCTTCGATTCCACCACCGCATCGACGAAGTCGTTAAAGTTGCCCAGGAAATCGCGGTAATTATGGGTGAAACAGGTAAGGAAATCGAAGCTTTCGTCGGGTTTCAGCGCCCCCACCGGGCAGGCCGCGACGCAGAGCTTGCAGCCGAGACAGGGATTGTAGTCAAGCGGCTGGTCATAGGCTTCCACCTCGGCCCCGATCAGTATGGTGTCGAGCAATATGAACGATCCGTGCTTGGGGTGGATCACGCTGCGATGCACCCCCATCTTGCCCAGCCCAGCCTCCACCGCGATGGGTTTGTGCGCCACCGTCCAGGTGCGGCCGGGGGCTTGCGCTTCCATCGGGAAGGCGGCGACCGCGTTGCAGGCGGGGATGCCCAGGTCCGACAGTTCGGTGACGATGGCGCGGGCGATGTGGTTCACATCGTCATAGACGGTGTGAAATTCCTGGTTCGCCACCGACCGGGTCGGCGAACGGACCGGTTCGCGGTTCATCCGCGCGCAGATTGCCAGCAGCGTCTTGGTTTGCGGAAAGACATCGCGGATGTAGTCCAGCTGATCGGCGATGGCGGGGCGCGACACCTCCACCAACCCGGCATCCGCCGCGCCATGGCGCAGCGCCAGTTCCTTCAGCCATTCCGCCGACAGCAGCGGCGCGGGTTGTGCCGCGACCGCTTTTTCGCGGGCGCGTCTGACGGTGGGGTGATCGTCCAGTCTCATCGTCGACTCCATAGTAACTCTGATTATTAGAGTTAATTGCGCGCATCCGTTCCGGGCAAGGATTCATCGTCGTGACGTTGCGGAAAAATCAGCCCGCCGGACGGGGTAAACTGGTGCTGCGGGGCTTTTCCCTGCCGCAGTCTTGCGGCACAGTCGCGGCAAGACAGGAGGAACACGGATGAGTGACGCACATTTTCTGACCACGCCGCAGGGGCGCCGGATCGCCTATCGGAAAACCCTGGGGCAAGGGCCGACGATTCTGTTCTGTTCCGGCCTGAAATCGGACATGGAAGGCACCAAGGCGGTCTATCTGGAAGCCTGGGCCAAGGCGAAGGGGCTGGGCTATGTCCGTTTCGACTATTCCGGCCACGGTGAAAGCTCGGGCAGCTTTGCCGAGGGCGCGATCGGCGACTGGCACGAAGACACGCTGGCGGTGGTCGATCAGCTGACCGAAGGCCCAATCGTGGTGGTGGGCAGTTCGATGGGCGGCTGGCAGGCGTTGTTGCTGGCCCGCGCGATCCCCGACCGGATTGCCGGTATGGTCACCATCGCCGCCGCCCCCGATTTCACCGAGGATGGTTATTGGGCCAGCTTCACCGACGCGCAAAAGGCTGAGCTGGAGGAAAAGGGCTTTGTCACCATGCCGTCGGATTATGACGAGGATTACATCATCTCCAAGCGGCTGATAGAGGAAGGGCGCGAACGGCTGGTGCTGCACACGCCGCTGCGGATGGAATTCCCGGTGCGCTTCCTGCAAGGAACGGCCGACACCGCGGTGTCGACGCAGACCGCGATCCGGTTGCTGAATCATGTCGATGGCGACGATATTCGGCTGACGCTGGTCAAAGGGGCCGATCACCGGTTTTCCGACCCCGAATGCCTGTCGCTGATCGAAAAATCGGTGGAAACAGTGCTGGCCCGGGGCCGGGGTTGATGGCTGGCATTTGAAATTGGGCCGTTGGCCCGCGTTTTGATGCAATTATCTTGTTCGGATTGGAGTATTCATGGAGCAGCGCGTTTCCCTTATCACCCTTGCCGTTGATGACCTGGACCGTTCCACGTCATTTTATGACGCATTGGGATGGCAGCGGGAAGAAACGCTCGAAGGCATCATCGTTTATGACCTGCTGGGGCAATCGCTGGGGCTCTATCCCAAGGCCGATCTTGCACGCGACATGGGGCTTGCGCCCGAAGACCTGGGCACCGGCGCGATGACGCTGGCCTGCAACCAGCGTGACAAGGCATCGGTCGATGCCGTGGCCGAGGCCGCGCGCGCGGCGGGCGCGCGCATTCTGAAAGAACCGCACGAAGTGTTCTGGGGCGGTTATATCGCCTATTTCGCGGATCCTGACGGCCACGTCTGGGAAATCGCCCACAACCCGTTTTCGCCATTGCGTGACGACGGTGCGTTCCGCTGGCAGGGGTATGGCGAGAAGTGATTGACAGCCGTGCCCACGCGCCGAATTCTGACCAAAAGGCATGCAGCGGAGCAGGCAGATGACAGACCCTTTGGTATTCCTTCCCGGCATGATGTGTGACGCTCGGCTGTTCGCGCCGCAGCTTGCCGACCTGAGCCGCGACCACGCGGTGACGGTGGCGCCGATCACACAAGGCGAAACGATCGAGGATATCGCCACGAGCCTGCTTGAGGTGCTGCCCCAAAAATTCGCGCTGGCGGGGCTGTCGATGGGTGGCATCGTGGCGATGGAAATCCTGCGCCGCGCCCCCGACCGGGTCGCCCGGTTGGCGCTGATGGATACCAACGCGCTGGCCGAAACGCCGCAATCCGCGACCATGTATGAACCCTTCATCAGCAAGGCGCGGTCGGGCCAACTGGACGAAGCGATGCGCGACTTCATGAAACCCGAATTCCTGGCCCCGGGGCCGGGGCGGATGGCGATTCTGAACACGGTCTTCGACATGGCCCGGGACATCGGGGCGGACGTTTTCGTGCGTCAGGTCCGTGCGCTGCAGCGCCGCCAGGATCAGCAACCGACCCTGCGCAAATGCAAATGCCCGGCGCTGGTCCTCTGCGGTGAAGAGGACGGGCTGACCCCGGTGAAGCGGCATCGTTTCATGGCCGATCTGATCCCCTATGCGGAACTGGAAATCATTCCCGGCGCCGGTCATTTGCCGGTGCTGGAACAGCCCGGCGCGGTCACCGCAGCGCTGCGCCGCTGGATGGCGCGGCCCGCCGTCCAAAGGGCATGAAGGGCAAGGGCAAATCAAAGGTGATACGGCAGGTCCGGCGGATGCAGATCTGGACCCGCCGCCACATTCCGCCGGGGCTGCGGCTGCTGATCGGGCTGTTGCTGATGGTGGCGGGGCTGTTCGGGTTCCTGCCGGTGATCGGTTTCTGGATGTTCCCGTTGGGCGTCGCCATCGCGGCGCTGGACGTCGTGCCGGTCTGCCGGGCGCTGCACCACTGGTGGAAGGGCAGGCGAGGGGACTGAATTTGCTCAGGCCCGGAACAAGGCCGCTGGCCCGGCTTCCAAAACCGCAAACGAAAACGGCGGGGCCCAGGCCCCGCCGATTGTTTCGTCCGACTGCCCCGCTCAGCGCGCGGCGGCGTTCTTGTTGGCCGGCTTCGACTTACCCGTGCCGCTGTTGGCGTCGATGAAATCCAGCACCAACGGCCGGATGTTGTTGCGCCAGCTCTTGCCGGCGAAGATGCCGTAATGGCCGGCGCCGGGTTCGACGTGGCTGGCCTTCTTGGCGTCGGGCAGGCCGGTGCACAGGTCCAGCGCCGCGATGCATTGGCCGGGGGCGGAAATGTCGTCATTCGCGCCTTCGACCGTCTTTACCGCCACCGTGGTGATCTTGCCGATATCGACATGCTTGCCGTTGATGGTGAATTCGTTCTTGGCGATCTCGCCGTTCTTGAAGATTCGTTCCACCGTCGACAGGTAGAATTCGGCGGTCATGTCCATCACCGCCAGATATTCGTCGTAGAACCGGTTATGGGCATCGTGATCGGCGGCTTCGTCCTTCATCACCCGGTGGATCTGATCGGTGAAGGCTTGGCTGTGGCGGTCGGCATTCATCGACATGAACGACGCCAGCTGCAGCAGCCCGGGATAGACCAGCCGCCCCACGCCCTTGTACTTGTAGCCGACCCGCTGGATCATCAGCTCTTCCAGCTGGCCCATGGTGACGCGGTTGCCGAAATCGGTCACGTCGGTGGGGGTGGCATCGGGATCGATCGGGCCGCCGATAAGGGTCAGCGATTTCGGCTGTGCCTCGGGTTCCTCACCGGCCAGATAGGCGGTGGCGGCCAGCGTCAAAGGCGCCGGCTGGCAGACCGCGATCACGTGAGTGTCGGGGCCCAGGTGTTTCATGTAGTCGACGAGGTAGAGCGTGTAATCCTCCACGTCGAACTTGCCGGCCGACACGGGGATGTCGCGCGCATTATGCCAATCTGTCACGTAGATTTCGCAATCGGGCAGCAGGCTGAGCACGGTGGATCGCAGCAAGGTGGCATAATGACCGGACATCGGCGCAACCAGAAGCACCTTGCGCGGCTTGGTCTTGCGCCCGGCGACATTGAAATGAATCAGGTCGCCGAAATCGCCCTCGACCACGATTTCCTTGCTGACCAGATGATCCTTGCCGTCTTCGCAGGTGATCGACCGGATGCCCCAGCTGGGTTTGACGACCATGCGTTGGAAAGTACGTTCGGTCACTTCGCCCCAGGCCGCCATCCACTGCAAGGCGGGGTTTGGCACCATCGAAAAAACCGGGTAGGATGCAAGCGACAGGGCGGAGGCACCCAACCATTGGTTCGTGTTACGGAAAGTTTCCATAAGATCGTAGGTGGCCATGTAGCGCATGAGCGTTTCCTTTATACTACGGTGCCTCACCAAACCCAGCCATCGCCATGCACCGCTGCGTCAGCGACAACGCTTCATCGAGTACCACATTACCAATGCTGCACGGCAGCAAAGATAGGGGGGTTTTATTAATATGACAACAAAAGAGGACGTCGCGCTCGAAAATCTTGATCGGCTCAACGAAAACCTTGCCCGGGTTGAAGAGCTTTCCAAGCGGTTTCTCAATGCGGTTTCCCAACGCAACCCCGCCAATCCGACGCTGAATGCCCCCGACCAGGATGTGTTCCTGAATGCGGCAACGGCCTATTGGGCCGAGATGGCGCAAAACCCCTCGAAGCTGTTTGAAAATCAGCTGGAATTCTGGGGCAAGTCGGTCAAGCATTACATCGAGGCACAGCAGGCGCTGGCCAAGGGAACCTTTGAGGCGCCGCAAGATGAAACCGGCGACGACCGGCGATTTTCCAATCCGCTTTGGAAAACTCACCCCTATTTCAACTTCGTCAAGCAGCAATACATGCGCAACGCCGATGCGATCCGCACGGCGGTGGGGGAATTACAGGACCTCGATGAGACCGAGCGCAAGCGACTGAATTATTTCGCGCAGCAGATCATCGACATGATGGCGCCGACCAACTTCCTCGGCACCAACCCCGACGCTTTGGAAAAGGCGGTGGAAACCGAGGGCGAAAGCCTGGTGCGGGGGCTGGAAAACCTGGTCGCGGACCTGGAGGCCAACCAGGGCGAAATGCTGGTCCGGCTGGCCGACGACAGCGCTTTTGAACTGGGCCGCAACGTCGCCACCACCCCGGGGCAGGTGGTGTATCGCAACCGGATGATGGAACTGATCCAATACGCGCCCGCCACGGATCAGGTCCACGCAACGCCGCTGGTGATCTTCCCGCCCTGGATCAACAAGTTCTACATCCTCGACCTGACCGCGCGGAACAGCCTGATCAAGTGGATCACGGAACAGGGCTACACGCTGTTCGTTGTCAGCTGGTTCAACCCCGATCCCAGCTACCGTGACATCGGGATGGAGCATTATATAGAGGAAGGATTTCTTGAGGCGATCCGCGTCGCCAAGGACATCACCGGCGAAAGGCAGGTCAACGCGGTGGGCTATTGCATCGCCGGTACCACCCTGCACCTGGTGCTGTCGCTGCTGAAGAAGCGCGGTGACAAGTCGATCAAGTCCGCCACCTTCTTCACTGCGCTGACCGATTTCAGCGATCAGGGCGAATTCACCCCCTTCCTGCAGAACGATTTCATCGACGGGATCGAGGTGGAGGTCGAAAAACAGGGCATCCTGCGCGGCTTCATCATGGGGCGCACGATGAGTTTCCTGCGCTCGAACGACCTGATCTACAGTCCCGCGATCCGCAGCTACATGCTGGGCGAGGCGCCGCCGGCCTTCGATCTGCTTTACTGGAACGGCGACGGGTCGAACCTGCCGGGGCGGATGGTGATGCAGTATCTGCGCGGATTGTGCCAGCGCAACGAATTCGTCGAAGGCGGCTTCGAACTGCTGGGCGAGAAGCTGCATGTCAGCGATGTCGACCTTCCGATCATGTCGATCACTTGCGAAAATGACCATATCGCGCGCTGGAAGGATTGCTATCGCGGCTTCCAGCAGACCGGTTCGAAGAACCGTAGCTTCATCGTGTCGGAATCCGGCCATGTCGCCGGGATCGTGAACCCGCCTTCGAAGAACAAATACGGTCATTACACCAATGACGACCTGAGCCTGGACGCCGATGGCTGGATGGCCGGCGCCACCCACCACGATGGCAGCTGGTGGCCACGTTGGGAAAGCTGGCTGCGCAAGCGGTCGGGCAAGATGGTGCCGGCCCGGACCCCCGGTGATTCGGGCTATCCTGCGCTTGCCCCGGCCCCGGGGACCTATGTGAAGGTCAAGGCAAGCATCTGAATTCCCTGCATAACCCCAGAAATATTCTGCAGCGCAGCAAATTATCTTGATTTGCTGCGCTGCAGCATGCATATTATTTGCAGATGCAGAGACACCGGGGGGCCCGGTTGCAAAAAAGGATTTGGAACAATGGCAAAAACTCAAGATTTCACCGCGATCATGAAAGACATGATGGGCGCGTTCCCGGTCGACACCAAGGCCGTTGAAGATGCGTTCAAGACCCAGGCGGCCCTGAACGAAAAGCTGACCACGGCGGCGCTGTCGGCCGCTGAGAAATCGTCGGAGATCTCCAGCAAGTGGACCAAGGACACCCTGACCAAGCTGAGCGACGTCTCCAAGGTCAAGGATGAACCGGCCGATTACGCCAAGGCGCTGAGCGATTTCGCCTCCGCTTCGGCCGAAACCGCCGCCGAAAACATGGCCGCCTTCGCCGAGATCGCCAAGAAGCTGCAGACCGAAACCGTCGAACTGCTGATGGCTGCCGGCAAAGACATGACCGAAGAAGCGTCGGCCGCGGTTCAGAAAGCCGCCAAGGACGCCACCGCAGCGGCCAAGAAAGCCGCCGCGAAGTAAGCAGTTAAGACCGCCGCATCATCTCCTCCCAATCAGATGCGTCGCGAGGGCGGGCTTTCAAAGCCCGCCCTTTCTTTTTTTTCTGCGCTAGCATAAGCTTTTTCCGCAATGCTGCATTTTGGGAGGACCACCCGTGGCTGACGAAAAAAAACCGCTGCTGATAAAGCGTTATGCCAGTCGCCGTTTGTACAACACCGAAACCAGCGACTATGTCACGCTGGAAGATATCGCGGGTTTCATCCGCGAGGGCCGCGAGGTGCAGATCGTCGATCTGAAATCCGGTGACGACCTGACCCGGCAATACCTGCTGCAGATCATTGCCGAACACGAAAGCCGCGGCGAAAACGTGCTGCCGGTCAATGTGCTGACCGATCTGGTGCGCACCTATTCCAGTCAGGCCGGCTCGATGGTGCCGCAATTCCTGCAGATGTCCTTCGAGATGCTGCAGGAAGGTCAATCCAAGATGATGGAAAACATGACCAAGGCCAGCCCGGTGCCTCCGATGCCCGGCTTCGAAGCGTTGCAGGCACAGCAGGAAGCGTTCCTGAAAGCGATGACCAGCGGCCTGTCCGGCGCCTGGAGTAGCCCTGAACCCGAAGAGGACCGGGCAAAGGCGAAAGAGGGCGAAGAAGAGGGCCTTGATGCGATCAAGCAACAGCTGGCCGAACTGCAGGACAAGCTGAGCAAGATGAGCAAGTAAGCGCATGGTGGACAGCCCCGGCCGGATCACGCTTTGGGGGGTCGAGGTTTTCGTCGCCACCGCCGAAGAAGGCAGCATTTCCGCCGCAGCGCGGCGACTTGGGGCCAGCGCCTCGGCCGTCAGCCAGCAATTGACCAACCTCGAAGCTGCGGTCGGCGCTACCCTTCTGATCCGCAACACACGGCCGGTCGCATTGACCCCGGCGGGCGAGATTTTCCGCCGCCGCGCCGGTGCCATCCTCAACGAAGCCGCGCTGGCGCGGGCCGAACTGGCGATGGCCGACATGTCGGCACTGACCCGGTTCCGCCTGGGCATGATCGAGGATTTCGAAACCGACGTGACGCCGCGGTTGCTGACCAAACTGGCGGGAGAAATGAAGGGCTGCCAGTTCCTGCTGGAAACCGGGGCCAGCCATCACCTCTACGATCAACTCGACGCGCGGGCCTTGGACGTGATCGTCGCGGCCGACATGGGCGGCGAGGCCGAGTGGATGGAGGTGCACCCGCTGCTGTCCGAAGGCTTCGTCGTGGCCGCCCCCAAGGGGGCGGTGGATCAGGCGCGGCCGGTGTTGCCGCAACTGCAGGCGCTGCCCCTGGTGCACTACACCACCCGTCACCACATGGGGCGGATCCTGTCTGCGCACCTGGCGCGGCAGAACCTGACGCTGGCGCACCGGTTCGAACTGGACAGCTATCATGCGATCCTGGCGCTGGTGGCGCAGGGTACGGGCTGGACCATCCTGACCCCGCTGGCCCTGATGCGGGCGCGGCGCTTCGCCGATCAGCTTGATGTCTTCGAACTGCCGTTCGAACCTCTGTCGCGGCGGATATCGCTGGTCGCGCGCAAGGGCACCCTGCAGAACATGCCCGCACGGGTGGCCGCCGAATTGAAACCGGTGCTTAAGCATCAGGTGGTTGAACCGGCGGTGAAGGCCTATCCGTTCATGGCGGGGGTTCTGGAAATCCTGTGACCGGTCTGCCCGTGACGGGGCAGGGCGTTGTTCGGGAAGGATGAAAAGGCGCGGCCCTCCACCGGTCCCCGAACAGTCAATTCAAACCGCTGTCTTCAGGTCCCGAAGGCGCGGGTGTTGCCCATCACGTCCTGCGCCGCCTTGATCAGCGCCTCGGCGATCACGTCCAGTTCCGGCAGGGTCAGCCGGGCGGGCAGGCGGGCATCGCAGGCCTTCATCAACATCGCCTTGGTCTGCGGCAGCGATGGCGCCTTGCCAAGGAATTCCCAGTTCCAGAAGGCGCGCGCATTGTCGGTGCTCAGCCCGAAAACCTGCACCTTCACACCGCGCGCCGCCGAGGCATCCTGGAACGCCCGCACTTCGTTTTCCGCCATGCCGACAAGGTTGAACTGGATCGAATCCGGCGCGCGTTCCTCCGGGCCCAGCTTGTCCGGCACGTTGATCCAGGGCGACAGGTTCAGTTTTTCGGCGACGTAATCGTGGTTGCGCCGCCCGTCAGTGATGCGGCGCGGCACCTCGGCCAGCTGCGACCGCACGATGGCCGCCGACAGGTTGCCAAGGCGCAGGTTGTACAGCGGCAGCTTGTTCTGCCAGCGGGCAAAGGCGGCCTGCAGCGCCTCGGCATCTTCCGCGTTCCGCGCCAGGTGCTTTTTCCAGTTATGTTCATAGGCGCCCGACATGATCGTCGCCTGGGCCAGGATGTCGGCATCGTCGGTGATCAGGATGCCACCCTCGCCGGAATTCAACAACTTGTAGCTCTGGAAGGAAAAACAGCCGATCTTGCCGATGGTGCCGATGTTTCGCCCGTGCCACTTGGTGCCCAGCGAATGCGCCGCGTCCTCGATCAGCGGCACGTTGCGTTCTTCGCACAGCTTCACGATCGCATCCATGTCCGAAGTATGCCCGCGCATGTGGCTGATCATCACCGCGCTGATCGTATCGTCCAGCTTGGCGTCGAAATCGGCCATGTCGATGCGGTAATTCTCGCTCACCTCGGCCAGGACCGGCACGCAATCGGCATGCACGATCGACGACGGCACGGCGGCGAAGGTGAAGGCGGGGATCAGCACCCGCGCCTCGCGCGGCAGGCCAAGCGCCTTCAGCGACAGGAACAGGGCCGCCGAACAGGACGACACCGCCAGCGCGTATTTGCTGCCCAGCATGTCGGCGAATTCGCGTTCCAGCAAGGACACCGGCGCGTTTTCCGGTGCGGTGTAACGGAACAGGTCACCCGTTTGCAGCAGGCGTTCGATTTCGGCGCGGGCCGATTCCGGGATCGGTTCGGCATCGTAAACATTGGGCGGCAAAGTCATATTTTCGGCTTTCCTGAATGTCTTCTTCGGTTTTTCTTAAAGCCATTTTGACCACAAGGAAAATGAAATTGCCATGACAAACCGCCCCGGCAGGGCGGTTTTGCGCTTGTTATGGCTGTTTTGCGAGGATGCCCTACAGCCCCAGGTGATCGCGCATCGCGTACCAGCTCATCGCCAGCACCAGCAGGGGCGAGCGCAGCGCTCGCCCGCCGGGGAAGCCCGGCGCGGGCAGCGCCGACATGGTACCGAACCCTTCCGCATCGCCTTGGATCGCACGCGCCATCAGCATGCCGCAATGGGTGGCGGTGCCGACGCCATGACCGGAATAGCCCGAGGCACTGAGGATATTCGGCGCCAGCCGCGCCACATAGGGCAGCCGCTTCATGGTGATGGCCAGGGTGCCGCCCCAGGCGTAATCGATCTTCACGTCGCGAAGATGCGGATAGATCTCGCACATCGGCTTGCGCACCGTCGCGGCGATGTCACGCGGGAAGCGGTAGCCATAGCTTTCGCCGCCCCCGAACAGCAGCCGCCCATCGGCCGACATGCGGAAGTAATTGACCACGAACTTGCTGTCGCAGACCGCGATGTCGCGGCTCAGAACCTTGGCCGCATCCTCGCCCAAAGGTTCGGTCGCCACCACGAAATTGTTGATCGGCATCACCCGCGCCGCCACCTTGTCGTTCAGCCCGCCCAGGTAGCCGTTGCAGGCCAGAACGACATGATCGCAACTGACCTGTCCCTGCGCGGTCCTGACCACCGGCTTGGCGCCTTCCTGCATCCCGGTCACCTCGCTGCGCTCGAAAATCCGCACCCCGGCCTTGGCCGCGGCCCGGGCCAGCCCGAGCGCGAAGTTCAGCGGATGCAGGTGACCGGCCCCCATGTCCAGAAGCGCCCCGTCATAGGCGGGCGAGGGACAGATGCCCGACCATTCCTCGGGCGTAAGCGCCGAAATCTGATCATAGCCATAGTCGCGCTGCATCAGTTCGGCATATTCATGCAGGTGCCGGGTCTCGCGCTGGCCGAACCCGGTCCAGGCGATGCCGGGTTTCAGATCGCAATCGATGCCGTGTTTCGCGACCAGGTCGCGCACCAGCTGCTTGGCCTCTTCGCCCAGGTCCCAAAGCCGGTGCGCATCCTCGCGCCCGAACATCGCCTCCAGCTCCTCCTGGTCGCGGCGCTGGCCGCTGCCCAGCTGGCCGCCATTGCGCCCCGAGGCGCCGAAACCCACCCGGTGCGCCTCCAGCAGCACTACGTCGAGCCCCGCCTCGGCCAGGTGCAGCGCCGCTGACAACCCGGTATAGCCGGCCCCCACCACGCAGACATCCGCCCGCGTCTCGCCGGTCAGCTCAGGAAAGGGTTCCAACGCATTTGCAGTCGCCGCGTACCAACTCGCGGGATATTCGCCCTTGCGGTCGTTCGAATACAGCAGGTTCATCCTCGGCCCTTCTTCTTTTCACAAATATCCCGGGGGCAGCGCCCCCTTGCCGCGCCGTGAGGCGCGCCACTCGTCATGCATCAGACGTTCAGCAGCAGATGCTCGCGCTCCCAGGGGCTGATCACCTGCAGGAATTCCTCGTATTCGGTCCGCTTGATGATCGAATAGACCCGGGCGAAATCCGGGTGCAGCACCTGGTGCAGCGCTTCGGCCTCCTCGAACAGGTCCAGGGCCTCGCCCATCACCCGGGGCAGTTCGGCCTCGTCCTCATAGGCGTCGCCCTTGAAGCTGGGACCGGCGCGCTTCTCCTCCATCAGTCCCAGGTACCCGCAGGCCAGCGAGGCCGCGATGCCCAGGTAGGGATTGCAATCCATCCCCGCCAGCCGGTTTTCCACACGCCGCGCCTCGGGGCCCGACAGGGGAATGCGGATGCCGGTGGTGCGGTTGTCGCGGCCCCAGGCCAGGTTGATCGGCGCCGCGTGGTCGCGCACGTAGCGGCGGTAGGAATTGACATAGGGCGCCAGGATCGCGGTGGCCGCGGGCAGGTAGTTCTGCAAGCCGCCGATGAAATGGAAAAACGCGTCCGTTTCGCCACCTTGGGGGCCGGAAAACAGGTTGGTCCCGGTTTCCATGTCGATCACCGAATGGTGGATATGCATGGCGCTGCCCGGTTCCTCGGCGATCGGCTTCGCCATGAACGTGGCGAAACAATCGTGGCGCAGGGCCGCCTCGCGGATCAGCCGCTTGAAGTAAAACACCTCGTCGGCCAGCTTCACCGGGTCGCCGTGGCGCAGGTTGATTTCCAGCTGGCCGGCGCCGCCTTCCTGGGTGATGCCGTCGATCTCGAAGCCCTGGGCCTCGGCGAAATCGTAGATGTCGTCGATCACCGGGCCGAATTCGTCGACGGCGGTCATCGAATAGGCCTGCCGCGCCGCGGCCGGACGGCCCGAACGGCCCATCATCGGCTGGATCGTCTGGGCCGGATCGGTGTTCTTAGCGACAAGGTAGAATTCCATTTCCGGCGCCACCACCGGGTCCCAGCCCTGTTTGTGATACAGGTCCACCACCCGTTTCAGCACGTTGCGCGGGGCGTAAGGGATCGGCGCTTCCTTGCGGTCGAAGGCGTCGTGGATCACCTGCAGCGTCCAGTCGCCGGTCCAGGGAGCGGCGGTGGCGGTGCTCATGTCGGGGCGCAGGATCATGTCGCGTTCGATGAAGCCTTCCTCGCCCGCGGCTTCGCCCCAGTCGCCGGTGATGGTCTGGAAGAAGATCGAATCCGGCAGGTGAAAGTAATCCTGCTTGGCGAATTTCGACGCCGGCACCGCCTTGCCGCGGGCGATCCCGGGCAGGTCGGAAACGATGCATTCGACTTCGTCCAGACGGCGGCCATCGAGATAGGCCTGCGCCGCTTCGGGCAGGCTTTGCATTAAATCATTCATCGGATTTTCCTTTGAAAAAAGCTGCCATTCTGTCGCCGAAATCCCGGTCGTTCAGGCGCTGGTCGACCCGTGTCTTGAGGTCGTTGATCATCGTCTCGGGCAGCACGCCGGGCGCGCGGTGCTGCAACAGGCCTTCGATCATCCGGGCGGTGAATTCGGGATGCGGCTGCACGGTCAGGATCGTGTCGCCGTAGACCAGCCCGGCGTAGGCGCAGAAATCGTTGCTGGCGATGACCTCGGCGCCCTCGGGCGCCTCGACCACCTGGTCCTGGTGCCAGGCGTTCAGCACCATCTGTTCGCCGTCGAAATCGTATTCCTGCGCCCCCGCGGCCCAGCCGCCTTCGAATTTCTCGACCTTGCCGCCAAGCGCCTGGGCGATGATCTGGTGGCCGAAACAGACGCCGACCATCGGCTGGCCGGCATCGCGGACCTTGCGGATGAAGTCTTCCAGCGGCGGAATCCAGTCGTGGGGTTCATAGACCCCGTGTTTCGATCCGGTGATCAGCCAGCCGTCGGCGGCGTCCACCGAGGCGGGGAATTCGTTGTCCACCACGTTGAAGGTTTCGAATTCAAATCCATGCCCTTCGAGAAGAGTGGCGAACATGCGGGCGTAATCGCCCAACTCGTCTTTCACCTCGTCGGGGGCATGGCCGGTTTGCAGGATACCGATTTTCATTGGTCACCAAATTGTCGATGGCTGAAAAGTAAACGTAAGTGGGGCGGGGGAGTGCGGCAAGGGGGCGCGACGGCCCCTTCAGACCGTGTCGAGGTAGATCTCCACCCGTTCCGCCGGGGTCAGGTCGCCCATGTAATGAAGTTCCTGCCGCTTGGTCAGGACGAAATTCTGGATCAGTTCGGGTGCGAAAATGCGCTTGATCGCCTCGCTCTGCTCGAAGGCGTCGATCGCCACCCCCCAGGTGTCGGGGACCTGCGGCAGGTCCAGCGCATAGGCGTTGCCGGTGATCGGTTCGGGCGGCTCCAGCCCGTCCTCGATGCCGTTCAGCGCCGCGCCGAGGATCACCGCCAGCATCAGGTAGGGATTCACGTCGCCGCCCGCCAGCCTGTGTTCGATCCGCCGCGCCTTGTGGCTGCCCGACGGGATGCGGATCGCCGAGGTGCGGTTTTCATAGGCCCAGCAGATGCCGGTCGGCGCGTGTGCGCCCGGCACCATGCGGTCATAGCTGTTCCAGTGCGGCGCGAAGATCAGCGTGCTGTCGGCCATCGCGTTCAGGCACCCGGCCACCGCGTGGCGCAGCGTGTCGGTGCCTTTCGGGCCGCCATCGTCGAAGACGTTGTTGCCGTCCTCGTCCAGCACCGAGAAATGCGTATGCAAACCCGACCCGGCGTAATCTTCGTAGGGCTTGGCCATGAAGCTGGCGGCAAAGCCGTGGCTGCGTGCCAGTCCCTTGACCAGCATCTTGAACAGCCACGCGTCGTCGGCCGCGCGCAGCGCGTCGTCGCAATGCATCAGGTTGATTTCGAACTGGCCCAGCCCGGCCTCGGAAATCGCGGTGTCGGCGGGGATGTCCATTTCCTCGCAGGCGTCGTAGAGGTCGGTGAAGAAACTGTCGAAAGTGTCCAGCGCGCGGATCGACAGGGTTTCGGCGGCCTTGCGGCGCTTGCCGGATCGGGGGCTGATCGGCACCTGCAAGTTGCGTCCGGAATCGTCGATCAGGAAGAATTCCAGCTCCACCGCGACCACCGGTGTCAGGCCGCGTTTCTTGTAGCGCTTCAGCACCGTGTTCAGCGCCTGGCGCGGGTCGGCATCATAGGGCTGGCCGTCTTCCTTGAACATCCAGATCGGCAACAGCGCGGTCGGCGCCGACAACCACGGCATCGGAACGAAGCCGCGCGCCGTCGGTTTCAGCACGCCGTCGCGGTCGCCGCTTTCGAACACCAGCGGGCTGTCGTCGATGTCTTCGCCCCAGATATCGAGGTTGAGCACGGAATAGGGAAAGCGGGTCCCATCCTCGACCACCTTGTCGGCGAACCGCGTCGGGACGCGCTTGCCGCGCGGCTGCCCGTTCAGGTCGGCGGCGGCCACACGGATGGTGCGTACCTCGGGATGCTTTCTAAGCCAGTTCTTCATATTCATCGTCATACGCCTGATGAGGCCGTGCCCGTACGGGAAACGCAAGCCCCGGGATTGGGGGGCGTTTGCGCGTCAGGTCCATGCCCTTGGTCCTAATTATTTGATCAAAATATACGTGAGGGGTTGTAGCCAGTTCGCTTGGAATGAATTCCAGTCAAACCATCACCCGAATATTTTGATCAAATGTTGTTTACTACCGGATCAAGTTCGGGCGCAAGCGAATTTTTCTCCGCACTCCCTGCGGCAGGTGCCGGTTCAGTCGCCGGTTCACCAGGCCGTATAGCGACACGATGACGAGTGTCAGCAGGACGAAGTAGCCCGCCAGGATCGGGTAGGGGATGAATGGATTGAAGGTCTTGTCGGCGAAATAGTTGGCATAGTAGAGCGCATCGCCCTTCTGGCGCCAGGCTGGGAAGCCGGAAAAGAACACCAGGGTGGTGGCGTGGAAAAGGAAGATCGCCTCGTTCGTGTAGGCCGGCCAGGCCAGCCGCAGCATGGTCGGCCATGTGATCTTGCGAAACTTCTTCCAGCCCGAAAACCCGTAGGCGTCGGCGGCTTCCAGATCGCCCTTGGGCACCGAGCGCAGCGCACCGTAGAAAATCTCGCCCGAATAGGCGGCGGTGTTGAAGAAGAGCGTCACCAAGGCCCCCAGCCATGCGGCGGTGAACGGAGCGAAGACGGGCGAGACCTGCTTCAGGCTGAGAAACAAGAAATAGGCGAAGAAGAACTGGATGAAGAGAGGCGAGCCGCGGAAGATGAAAATGAACCATTCCGCCGGTTTGCGCAGCAACCGGTTATCGGCGTTCTTGCCAAGGGCCAAGGCGGTGGCGAGGAAAAAACCGGCCAGCAGCGCAACGGCGCCGAAATAGACGTTCCAGATCATCCCCGACCCGATCAAGGTGAATTGCTGGCAGAGGGTGAAGTCTTCCTTCGGCAGCAACCGTTCGCCGATGCCGACCGACCGCAGGGCATAATCCTGAATGGTGATCCAGCAGCTCATGCCTCGGCCTTTCTCTGCTTCTCGCCGGCCTGCGTCGCCTGACCGTGGCTGAGACGGACCATCAGCCGTTCCAGCACCACTTCGGAGACCTTGGTGAACAGCAGGTAGAACACCAGCAACGCCAGGAAATACCACATCCGCCAGTCGCCATGCGGGTAATCGGTGAACTTGGCGGTCTTGGACCCGCCCAGTTCGCGGGCCCAGTAAACGATGTCTTCGACCCCCAGCAGGAACAGCAGCGGCGTCGCCTTGATCAGAACCATCCACAGGTTCGACAGGCCGGGCAGGGCATAGACCCACATCTGCGGCACCAGGATGCGCCAGAAGGCCTGCCGGTGGGTCATGCCATAGGCTTCGGCGGTTTCCATCTGGGCGCGGGGAACGGCGCGCATCGCGCCATAAAGGACATTGGCGGCGAAGGCGCCGAATACGATCGCGAACGTGAAGACCGCCAGCGAAAAGCCATAGACCTCATGCACCCATTGCGCGGCGGTCGACAGCGGCGCCTTGGCCGCGTCGCAGACCACGAAATCGTTGCCCTGCCGGATCGGGTCGGTCCAGTCGGGGCACAGCGTTTTGTGCCGGACCCATTCGATCGCCTGGTCGAAGGCGATCACGAAGAACAGGAAGAAGGCGATGTCGGGCACGCCGCGGACGATGGCAATATAGGTCTTGCCGATCCAGCTGACGGGCAGAAAATGCGACCGCGCCGCCATCGCGCCGCCGAAGCCGAATGCCAGCGCCACCGGTGCGGTGATCGCCAGAAGCATCAGCACCGTCCCGAAAGACAGGTAGAAGGACATGTGCTTGCCGGTGGTGAGATAGCACGAAAGCCAGCTCAGGCCGGACAACGTGTCGGGATCTGCGCAGTAGCTGAAAATGGCGGGCCTCGCTTGGGCGTGCGGATTCGTGGAAGTGATCAGAGAGCGGTGAAAGGGGGAAGATCGCCTTCCCCCTCACCCTAGGGCGTTTAGAACTTGCCTTCGATTTCCCATTTGTCGAGCAGCGCGTTGAGCGAGCCGTCCGCCTTCATCGAGGCGATGGCGGCGTCGAACTTGCCGCGCAGTTCGTCGTCGGACTGGCGGAAGGCCATGCCGATGCCGTCGCCGAGGAAGACGTCGTCACCGACGAATTCCAGTTCGGTTTCCTGAACGATCGGCAGCAGGAAGTCCTTGTCGGCCATCACCGCGTCGACTTCACCGGATTGCACGGCGGCGACGGTTTCATCCGGCGAGGGGAATTCCACCAGGGTCGCGCCGGAGGAGGCCACGTGAGAGGATTGGATGGTCGAGGCCTGGGCCGATACCACGCCGCCTTTCAGGTCCACGTCGGCAGACAGGGCTGCATAGGCCGAGGGCGACGGGCGGGTGTAGCCCTGCGAGAAGTTCACCACTTCCTTGCGCTCGGCGGTGATCGACATGCCGGCGATGATGGCGTCGTAGTTGCCCGACAGCAGGTTCGGGATGATCGAATCCCATTCGTTGGTGACCCATTCACAGGGCAGTTCGGCGCGCTTGCACAGCTCGTCGCCCAGTTCGCGTTCGAACCCGTCCACTTCGCCGCTGTCATTGATGAAATTGTACGGAGGGTAGGCGCCCTCGGTGCCCAGACGGACAGTGTCGGCCATCGCCATACCGGCGGTCAGGGCCAGCGCTGCGGTGCTGATAATCAGGTTTTTCATTAAACTCTCCCGTTTGATTTTCATTCTGAATGGCCGTCGTCCCCGCCTCAGGCGTGGACGGTGGCCGAAAGGAACTGTTTCAGCCGCTCGCTTTCCGGGGCGCCGAAAAGCCGGGCGGGCGGGCCTTGTTCCTCGATCAGGCCCTGATGCAGGAAAACGACATGGCTGGAAATGTCCGAAGCCATCTTCATGTCATGGGTCACGATCAGCATGGTGCGCCCTTCGGCGGCCAGGTCCTTGATCACCTTGATCACTTCCTGTTCCAGTTCCGGGTCCAGCGCCGAGGTCGGTTCATCGAACAAAAGCGCCTCGGGTTCCATGCACAGCGCCCGGGCGATTGCCGCGCGCTGCTGCTGCCCGCCGGACAACTGCGCCGGGTAGGCATCGCATTTGTCGCCGATGCCGACCTTGTCGAGATAACGGCGCGCGGCCTGTTCCACCTCGGCCCGGTCGCGGCCCAGAACGGTGATCGGCGCTTCCATCACGTTTTGCAGGATGGTCATATGGGCCCACAGGTTGAACTGCTGGAACACCATGCTGAGGTTCGTGCGGATGCGCAGCACCTGTTTCGGATCGGCCGGCTGCCGCGCCAGCCCCGCACCTTTCCATTTCACCGGTTCGCCCTTGAACAGGATGTCGCCTTGCTGGCTGTCTTCCAGCAGGTTGGCGCAGCGCAGGATGGTGGATTTGCCGGATCCCGAAGATCCGATCAGCGATACCACGTCGCCCTTGTGCGCGACGATATCGACGCCCTTGATCACCTCGAGCGAGCCGTAGGCCTTGTGCAGGCCGCGAATTTCAATGACTGGAGCCTGGTCCGACAAGTGCGTCCCTTATTCGTTTTGTCCCTGTTCAGAGCAAAGAATAGGACCGAAAAAAACATTCTGTGCAACTTGCAATTCGGCAATTTTGGCCGGGAATCGGTCAAATTGACCTTGGGTCATCCGCAAAATGTCACTCGCGTCACCAATCGACGGGCGGAATTCAGCCCGCTTTTTCTACCCTTTGGCGCGCAAGGGCGCTGTCGCGGTCATTGATGCCCAGCAGGTTTGATACCATCCGCAACAGCGAGTCTTCGTGCGCGTCGCGTGTCCCGTCGGCCAGCACCACCGACCACAGCGCCTCGATCACGCCGATCCGGTCTTCATAGGTGACGGCATCTTTTATCGCGCGGGTGAAGCGGACGGTATCGGGCGCCTCGGCTTCCAGCGCCTCGGCGTCCCGGCGGAGCCCCTGCGCGCTGGCCAGGTCAAGGCCGAAGCGGGTGCCGGCGATCCGGTCGATCCGGGCGATTTCTTCGGGGGCGTAATGGCCATCGGAACGGGCGACGCGGACCAACAGCGCGGTCAGTGCCAACCGGGCGTCTCCGTCACTCAGCGGGGCGGGGGCCGGTTGCACCAGCCGTTTCAGGAAATCTGCAAACATGAGAGGCATATAGGACGTATTGAACGCCGCGCCAATTCACAATTCAGCGCGCTTCCTGCGCGCGCGTCCGGGCGGTCAGGTTGTCGGCTTCGCTCAGCCCAAGAGCATGCTGCGCCCGGGCCACGATATCGGTTTGCTCGGGGCTTTGCTTGCCATCGGCTAGAACCACCTGCCACATCGCTTCCAGCGCCTGCAAGCGGTCGTCGAAATCGACACCTTCGCGGATCATTTCGGCAAAGATTTCCGTCGGCGGCGCCCGTCGTTCCAGCTTTTCGCAGGTGGCCCGCATCTTCGCCGCCTCGACCGGTGAAAGATTGTGAATCCGTGCCAGCAGCCGGTCGATGCGCCGGATTTCCTCGACCTGGTAGCTGAGATTGGACTTCGCCACCCGGACAAGAAGCGCGCCAAGCGCCGTCGCCGCGTCCGGGTCGGGCAGCTTTTCTTCGGTCCGGTGCCCAGTGAGGGCGCTGAGAAGGTTGGCGAACATATCCACAGTTTATCCCAAGCCGGGCAAAACCGTGAAACGAAAATCACATCCGCCAGGAAGCGGAGATCGTCGCAGGCCGGAAATCGCGCGCGCCGTCAGTCGTCGTAGCCGGCGACGATCACCAGGTCACCCTTCGACACCGGATCGCGCAGTGCCTTGGCGGCCTGGTAGCCTTCCGATTCGTAGCAGGCGACCGCCGCTTCATAGCTGGGGAATTCAATCACCACGGTGCGGCGCCGGACCGAGCCTTCGCGCACTTCCTGATCGCCGCCCCGGACGATGAACCGCGCGCCGTATTCGGCGAAGGGCGCGGCATTGGCGCGCCGGTAGTTTTCATAAATCTCCGGGTCGTTCACATCGACATGCGCCACCCAATAGCCTTTGGTCATTTCTTACTCTCCTCCATGCGGATTGCTTGCGGGTCGGGGTGGTCGAACGTTGGCGCGATTTTGGGGAAAAGGAAAGCGCGAAACGAAATTTACTCTAAGTCGAACGGGTGTTCACGAATTCGCCATAATTACTCCCAAGTTTTTCCCGGATAGATTGTATCAATGGCGGCAGGCAATAGATGGCAGTGAAAAATCGGCAGGAGAAAGCCATGGCGCGCGGAGCGATCGTGAACATAAAACGTCCGGCGATAATCAAGCGCCCTGCGGTGAAGAAACGTGCGGCGATGTCACTGCGGTCGGTCACGAATTCGGCGGTGAAGAAACGGCCGGAGATGAAGGTGAAAAGGATCGCCGGGGATATCGATGCGATCCGGGACGAAGCGCTGTCTTTCGACTGGGATGACGGCGATCTGCGCGACCTGGGTTGGCTGATGTCCACCCTGGGGCTCGATCTTGCCACGGCGGTGCGGGTGTTCCTGAATGCCGGGCCCGAAAGGTTCAATTACCTTCACCGCGAGGAGGTGCCGCTGCAACATACCGCCCGTGTCGCCGCCCTGGATTGCCTGCACATGAAGATCAGCTACGGATTTTACCTGCCGCATCCCGACTTCGGGCTGGCGTCGGTGCGGGCCGATGCGCAGCAATGGATCGACCGGCAACGATCCGATGCCGCGCGCGGCGTTCGGGGGCGTTGGCATTTCGACGAGGATCGTTTCGAAGCGATTTCCGACGACAGCCCGCGCCCCATCATAATGACGCCGAAAATCGGCCAGAAACCGGCCCTGTGGCGCTCCCTGTTCGAACCGATCTGGAAACGCGGCTGAGCTTTGGTCAACGGGCTGGCCGAAAGCGGTTCTGCCATCGCAAAATGCCGCCTGTCGCGCGGCCCATAGGTGCGCGCCCGACCGTCCAGCGGCAAGCGCGTCACTGTATGATGAGGTGCAGGCGGCGGGGCCCCGCAACCCGGTTTCCCGGAAACCCCGCATAGCACTCCGATCCGAAGACCGTGTTACGGCCGCGAGAATATTACCGTGTCACGCCTGCGCTTTCAGAGATAGAGCAGGCGCAGGCGCGGGTAAAGCGCGGCGTAGAGAATTGGCTCAGACCAGGCGCGAGGTTTCCACCGCGGCGCGGACGAAATCGGCGAACAGCGGGTGCGGATCGAAGGGTTTCGATTTCAGTTCCGGGTGGAACTGAACCCCGATGAACCACGGGTGATCCTTCCATTCGACGATCTCCGGCAGTCGCCCGTCCGGCGACATGCCCGAGAAGTTCAGCCCGCAGGCTTCAAGCTTGTCGCGGTACTTGATGTCGACCTCGTAACGGTGACGGTGGCGTTCGTCGATCTCGGTGGCGTGATAGACCTGGGCGACTTTCGACCCTTCGGCCAGCGCCGCGTGATAGGCGCCCAGACGCATCGTGCCGCCCTTGTCGTCATCCGCCTTGCGCTGCACCTTGGCGTTGCCCTGAACCCATTCCTTCAGGTGGTAAACCACGGGTTCAAAACGCTTTTTCCCGGCTTCGTGGTCGAATTCCTCGGACCCGGCGGTGGTGATGCCGGCCACGTTGCGGGCCGCTTCGATCACCGCCATCTGCATGCCGAGACAGATGCCCAGGTAAGGCACCTTGCGTTCGCGGGCGAATTGCGCCGCCTTGATCTTGCCCTCGGTGCCGCGTTCGCCGAAGCCGCCGGGCACCAGGATCGCATGGAACCCTTCGAGATAGGGCGCCGGGTCTTCGTTGTCGAAGATCTCGGCATCGACCCATTCGACGTTGACCTTCACCCGGTTGGCCATGCCGCCGTGGGTCAGCGCTTCCTTGATCGACTTGTAGGCGTCTTCCAGTTGCACGTACTTGCCGACGATGGCGATCTTCACCTCGCCGTCGGTGTTGTGGATGCGGTCGACGACGTCGTCCCATTTGGTCAGGTCGGGGCGCGGGGCGGGGGAGATGCCGAAGGCATCCAGAACCGCCTGGTCCAGCCCTTCGCGGTGATAGGCCAGCGGCGCCTCGTAGATGGATTTCAGGTCATAGGCGGCGACCACGGCTTCCTTGCGAACGTTGCAGAACAGCGCGATCTTTTCGCGTTCCTTTTCCGGGATCGGATGTTCCGACCGGCAGACCAGGATATCGGGCGCGATGCCGATCGATTGCAGTTCCTTGACGCTGTGCTGGGTCGGCTTGGTCTTCAGTTCGCCCGACGCGGCCAGATAGGGCAGAAGGGTCAGGTGCATGAAGATGCACTGGCCACGCGGCTTGTCATGGCTGAACTGGCGGATCGCTTCGAAGAAGGGCAGGCCCTCGATATCGCCGACAGTACCGCCGATTTCGCAGAGCATGAAATCGACCTCGTCCTCGCCGATCGAAATGAAATCCTTGATCTCGTTGGTGACATGCGGAACCACCTGGATCGTCTTGCCCAGGTAATCGCCGCGCCGTTCGCGTTCCAGAACATTGGAATATATCCGCCCCGAACTGACCGAGTCGGTCATCCGCGCCGGCACCCCGGTGAAGCGTTCGTAGTGCCCGAGGTCCAGGTCGGTTTCGGCACCGTCATCGGTGACGAAGACCTCGCCATGCTCAAACGGGCTCATCGTGCCCGGATCGACGTTCAGGTAGGGATCGAGCTTGCGCAGCCGCACGGAATAACCACGGGCCTGCAGCAAGGACCCCAACGCGGCCGAGGCAAGCCCCTTGCCGAGCGAGGAAACAACACCACCGGTGATGAAGATGAAACGCGCCATATTTTCGGCAACCCCCGTGATTTCGAACTGGCGTCCATACGCCAATAACCAAGCCCCTACGGTCGTGAAAAACCGTAGCACCACGGGACTCAAGCAATACTAGATTCGCAGATTTATAGCAAGACGACCGCTAGATGCAGTTGCGGCCTTCCTGCGTTTCTCAATCGGTTGTGGTCAGTCGGCGCGCGGAACCAGCGGCGCATCGCCACCCGTCGAAGGCGGCAACAGGTTGTTGCCCAAAGACGGTTCCGGCGCATCGCCGGTTTCTTCGGTTGCGGTGCTGCCGGCGCCGACGCGGTCCAGGACCGAGCTGCCTGCCGATTTCTCGGCGGCGATGATCGTCAGCGCGATCGAGGTGCAGATAAAACCAATGGCCAGCACCCAGGTCACTTTGCCCAATGCCGTTGCCGCCGCGCGGCCGGTCGCCGCGCCGCCACCGCCGCCCATGCCCAGACCGCCGCCTTCCGACCGTTGCATCAGCACGACGCCGATCAGCGACAGCGCCAGAAGAAGGTGGATGATGAGAACGACGTTTTCCATGGAGCAGCCTTCGGATTGGTTCGATGCGGCTACTTAAGGGCTAAGCCAGCATGGTGCAACCCCGAAGGGCAGGGGGCAGGGGGATTTTGATAGGGTGGATCTATTCTTCCACATCGTCGATATCGTACTGGCCCGACAGCATCCGCCTTATGTGGCTCCAGCTCAGCCCGATGCCCAGCACCACCGACAGGGCAAACAGCCCGATCCAGGTGTTCATCGTCGGATTCTGCAGGTCCAGCAGTCCGTAATCGTAAAGCACCCAGATCAGCGCGGCGATCACCGCCATGATCAGGAACATGCCGAAGCCGCCGATCGACCGCAGCGTGGCGCGCAGGTAGATGATGTAGCCGATCAGCAGCAAAAGCCCCAGCAGCACCGCCAGCGGTGTCTGGTCGCCATAATGCTGCACCGCCCAGGATGTATAATTCCATTCCGTCGGATTGAACGTGGCCGTCAGTAATACGAAAGCCACAAGCCAACGCAGCAGTAATCCCATTTCGTCCCCCATGAGAATCCTCGCGTGTTAACCACGAATTACGCAATCTGCCGCCGCCGGTCCAGTGCCGGGGCGAATTTCCGGTTTCCCTGCCCCGGCGGGGGATATATACGGGCGCGGGTTTGATCCAATTTCAAAAGGAACCAGCAATGGCAAACGTCGTCGTGGTCGGCGCCCAATGGGGCGATGAAGGCAAAGGCAAGATCGTGGACTGGCTGTCGGAACGCGCCGACGTGATCGCGCGGTTCCAGGGCGGCCACAATGCCGGCCATACGCTGGTCATCGACAGCAAGGTCTACAAGCTGCACGCGCTGCCCTCGGGCGTGGTGCGCGGCGGCAAGCTCAGCGTGATCGGCAACGGCGTGGTGCTGGACCCGTGGCATCTGATGAATGAGATCGAAACGGTGCGCGCCCAGGGCGTGGAGATCACGCCGGAGACCCTGATGATCGCGGAGAACACGCCGCTGATCCTGCCGCTCCACGGCGAACTGGATCGTGCCCGCGAGGAAGCCGCGAGCAAGGGCACCAAGATCGGCACCACTGGCCGCGGCATCGGTCCGGCCTATGAGGACAAGGTTGGCCGCCGTGCCATTCGCGTTGCCGATCTGGCCGACGAAGCGACCCTTGAGGCCCGTGTCGACCGCGCACTCCAGCACCATGATCCGTTGCGCAAGGGGCTGGGCGTCGAGCCCATCGACCGTGATGCACTGATCGCCAAGCTGAAGGAAATCGCGCCCCAGATCCTGCCCTTTGCGGCGCCGGTGTGGAAGGTGATGAACGAGAAGCGCAAGGCGGGAAAACGCATCCTGTTCGAAGGGGCGCAGGGCGCGCTTCTGGACATCGATTTCGGCACCTATCCCTTCGTGACCTCGTCGAACGTGATTGCCGGTCAGGCCGCGACCGGGGTTGGCATCGGCCCGAACTCGATCGACTACGTGCTGGGCATCGTGAAGGCATATACCACCCGGGTCGGCGAAGGCCCGTTCCCGACCGAGCTTCTGAACGCCGAGGGCAAGCCGGATGAGGATGGCGAGCGCCTGGGCACGCGCGGGCACGAGTTCGGCACGACCACCGGTCGTCAGCGTCGCTGCGGCTGGTTCGATGCCTGCCTGGTGCGCCAGACCTGTGCGACCTCGGGCATCAACGGCATTTCGCTGACCAAGCTCGATGTGCTGGACGGGTTCGAGACGCTGAAGATCTGTGTCGGGTATGAACTGGACGGTGAAACGCTCGACTACCTGCCCACCGCCGCCGATCAGCAGGCGCGCTGCAAACCCGTTTACGAGGAAATGCCGGGCTGGAGCGAATCGACCGAAGGCGCGCGCAGCTGGAACGACCTGCCCGCCAACGCGATCAAGTACGTCAAGCGGGTGGAAGAGCTTATCGAATGCCCGGTGGCGCTGCTGTCGACCTCGCCGGAGCGCGACGACACCATCCTTGTCACCGACCCCTTCGCGGACTAAGTGCCCGTTATGGCCCTGAGTTACAAAGCCCGCCGTCGCTTGTCCCTGGTGATCCTGCTGATCGGACTGCCCGCCTATATCGTGGCGGCGATTAGCGTCGTGAACCTGTTCGACCGACCGGCGCTCTGGCTTGAACTGCTGATCTACGTGGGGCTCGGCATCGTCTGGGCGCTGCCGTTCAAGTTCGTCTTCAAGGGAGTGGGGCAGGCCGACCCCGATGCGCCGCAGGACGATCGGGAGGGCTGAGGTACCGTCCCGAGCCGCTGCGCGATCGCGCCTTCGTCATGACATTCGCCCGGCCGCGCAGGCCGGGCTTTTTTATTGCCATGACAAGGGCGTGCGTTTGCTGCGCATCAACTGGCGCATCCTGCGACAGGATGCGCGGGTCGTTCTCCCGTTTTCATGCAGGGCAGGCATCGCGGTGTCAAAGGTCGTTGCGACCGGACACACCGGTGCCGTTGCTTCACATCAGTCTTAAAATGCCAATGGAAGGTGGCATCCCGTAGGGGAATCGAACCCCTCTTTCCAGGTTGAAAACCTGGCGTCCTAACCGATAGACGAACGGGACACTCTCTCGTGTGGGGCGCTTTTATGCAAAGCGCATTTACAGATCAAGGGCCAAAATGCGCCTGTGATGGAAATTATTTTCCGAAGGCGCCCCGCGAAACCCCAGGGCTCCGCGAGGCGTTTGCAGGTCGGTGCGATTACAGCGCCTTACCGGCGAAATCCTGTGCCGAATGGCGCTCGGGAACCTGTTCGTTTTCTTCTCCCCAGGTCCTGTTGACCAGAATCCCGCGCTTGACTGCCGGGCGTTCCGCGATCTTTTCGGCCCAGGCCAGGACATGGCGATAGCTGCCCGCATCGAGGAACTCGGCCGCGCCGGGATAGACCTTGCCGCGGACCACCTGGCCATACCACGGCCAGATCGCCATGTCGGCGATGGTGTAGTCCTCGCCGGCGATATAGGGCCGTTCGGCCAGCTGCCGGTCCAGCACGTCAAGCTGGCGCTTGACCTCCATCGTGTAGCGGTTGATCGGATATTCGAACTTCTCCGGTGCATAGGCGAAGAAATGACCGAAGCCGCCGCCCAGGAACGGCGCGCTGCCCATCTGCCAGAACAACCAGTTCAGCGTCTCGGTCCGCCCCGGTCCTTCGGCGGGCAGGAAGGCGCCGAACTTGTCGGCCAGATGCAGCAGCATCGAGCCGCTTTCGAACAGCCGCAGCGGTTCGTCGCCGGTCAGGTCCAGCAGCGCAGGGATCTTGGAATTGGGGTTCACCTCAACGAAGCCAGATCCGAATTGCGCGCCTTCCGCGATGCGGATCGGCCAGGCGTCGTATTCCGCGCCCGCATGGCCTGCCTCCAGCAATTCTTCGAACATCACCGTAACCTTCACCCCGTTCGGCGTGGCCAGCGAATAGAGCTGAAAATCGTGGTCGCCACGGGGCAATTCGGCGTCATGGGTAGCGCCGGCGGTGGGACGGTTGATATTGGCGAATTGGCCGCCATTTTCCGAATCCCATGTCCAGGTCTTGGGAGGGACGTATTGCATATTCATGTGGTCACCTTGAAAGCGGAGTCAGAAGCAGGGCGCATTGCCCGGCCGAACGATATAGGTGACACGGTGGTGGTGTCACCACCTCAGACAAGCAAACCCCATGTGCGTATACACACATTGACGCCCGACCTGCCGGACGTCGCTGCTTGCGATAAATTCAAAACTTCTGGGAAAGTGGCATCCCGTAGGGGAATCGAACCCCTCTTTCCAGGTTGAAAACCTGGCGTCCTAACCGATAGACGAACGGGACACTCTGTAGTGTGGGGCGTACTTAGGCAAAGCCCGCCGTTACCGCAAGAGGAAAATGCAGATTTTGTGACGGAAATTTCACACCGGGTTCGAACCGGCTTCAGCGGCGTCTTCCAGACGCAATTGCACCGATTGCCGGCCGCCCCAGCTGTTGATTTCCAGCCGCCCCGCCAGATGGAACCGCGCCCCGCCATGATCGGACAGCCGCGGCCCCAAGGGCCCGTCGAAAGCACCGAAACAGATCGCGTCGATCCGGGCGCCCATGCCGTCGCCGAAGCTCAGCTTCAGATGCGATTCCCCGACACGTTTGGCGAAACGAATCTCCACATCGGGAAAGACATAGCGCGGGGCGGGGGCGCTGGCGCCGAAGGGGCCGGCCTTTTCGATCTGTTCGACCAGTTCGACCTGCGCTGCCCCCGGCATCAGCACGCCGTCGAGCTTCAGATCGGACGGGCCCGCATCGCCCGCGCCCTGTTTCGCCAACAGTTCGGACAGTCGCTCCATCGCCGCCTCGACCTTGTCGCGCGCCACGGTCAGACCGGCGGCCATCTTGTGCCCGCCGCCCTTGATCAGCAGCCCCTCGGCGGCCAGCCGCTGAATGCTGGCGCCCAGGTCGACGCCGCTGACCGACCGGCCCGATCCCTTGCCCTCGTCGCCGTCCAGCCCGATCACGATGGCGGGGCGGTTGGTGGTTTCCTTCAATCGGCTGGCCACGATGCCGACCACGCCGGGATGCCAGCCTTCGCCCGACGCCCAGACCAGCGGCGCCTCCAGCCCGCGTTCCTCGGCCTGTTCCATCGCTGCCGCGCGCACCGAATTTTCGATGTCGCGCCGTTCGGTGTTCAGCGCATCCAGCCGCTCGGCCATCGCCCGCGCCTCGACCGCATTGTCAGTCGACAACAGCCGCGCGCCCAGGTCGGCCGCGCCGATCCGGCCGCCCGCGTTGACCCGCGGTCCCAGCACGAAGCCCAGATGATAGGAGGTCGGGGCCTGATCGATCCGGCCCACGTCGGACAAGGCCACCAGTCCGGGTCGGGCGCGCCGGGCCATTATCTTCAGCCCCTGCCGCACCAGCGCCCGGTTGACGCCAATGAGCGGCGCCACATCGGCCACCGTGGCCAGCGCCACCAGGTCCAGCATCGCCATCAGGTCGGGGCCCTGCGCGCCATCGCTGCGCATCTGCCGGTTGGCCTCGACCAGCATCAGGAACACCACGGCGGCGGCGCACAGATGCGCCAGGTCGCCGGATTCGTCCTGCCGGTTGGGATTCACCACGGCAAGGCAGTTGGGCAGTGTTTCGCCGCCAAGGTGGTGATCCAGAACCACCACGTCGGCCCCCTTGGCGGCGGCGATGGGACCATGAGAAAGCGTGCCGCAATCGACGCAGACGATCAGGTCGTGATCTCGCGCCAGCGCCGCCATCGCGGGTTCGTTGGGGCCATAGCCTTCGTCGATCCGGTCGGGCACGTAGAGCGTCGCCTGCCGTCCCATCTTGCGCAGCCAGTCGATCAGCAGCGCGGCCGAGGACCCGCCATCGACATCGTAATCGGCGAAAATGGCGATTCTTTCGCGCTGCTTCACCGCCTGCAGGAACCGCGCGGCGGCGGTTTCCATGTCCTTCAGCGACCGCGGGTCGGGAAGCAATTCGCGCAACTGCGGTTCCAGGAAAGACTGCACGGCCTCGGGGGCGACACCGCGCCGGGCCAGCGTCTGGCACAGGGCGGCGGGCAGGTCGGTTTGCTGGCGCATCGCCTCGGCCATGCGTTCAACCTCCGCCCCCGGCCCGATCCAGCGCCGCCCGGTCAGCGACGCCTCGACGCCCAGATATGCCCGTTCATCCCCGATCACGTATGCTCCAAAGCCCTTTCACCATTTCCCAAATACGCCCGCCAAGGGCATCCGGCGATTCCAGACGGTACCCCGGCGGGCTTCAGCTTCAAACGCTTTCGATCCGCAACGCAACCGGCGCTTCGGTCACGACATCGGTGGTTTCGATCGCGGCCATCGCGGTGTCGATATCGGCGCGCGTGGTTTTGTGGGTCACGATCAGCACCGGTGCGCTGTCATCGGCATGGCCGTACTGCCGCATCCGGTTGATCGATACGCCTGCCTCGCCCAGGATCGAGGCGACCTTGGCCAGCGCCCCCGGTTTGTCCTTGAGCGCCATGCGCAGGTAATAGGGCGCGGGCAGGGTGGACTGGGCGCGCGGCGCCGGTTGCAGGCTGGCGGCCTGCTGACCGAAGACCGGGTAACGGATGCCGCGTGCGATATCGCAGACATCGCCCATCACGGCGCTGGCGGTGGGGCCTTCGCCCGCACCGGCGCCACGCAGCACGATCTGGCCGACTCTGTCGCCTTCGACCACCACCATGTTGGTGCCGCCTTCCAGCTGGCCCAGCGGGCTGTCGGCGGGGACAAGGCAGGGGGACATGCGCTGTTCCAGCCCGCGGCCGGTCATCTGCGCCACGCCCAGCAGCTTGATGCGGTACCCCATGTCGGCGGCCTGGCGGATGTCTTCGAGGCTGATGCGCTGGATGCCTTCCAGTTCCACCCCTTCGAAATCGATCTTCGTGCCGAAGGCGACGGTGGACAGGATCGACAGCTTGTGACCGGCATCGATGCCGCCCACGTCGAGATTGGGGTCAGCTTCCAGGTAGCCCAGCTTGTTGGCTTCCTCGAACAGCACGTTGTAGCCCTGACCGGTTTCTTCCATCCGGGTCAGGATGTAGTTGCAGGTGCCGTTCATCACCCCCATGACGCGGCTGAACTGGTTGGCGGCCAACCCTTCGGTCAGCGCCTTGATGACCGGGATGCCGCCCGCGACCGCAGCCTCGTAGCGGATAACCCGGCCCGATGCCTCGGCCCGTTCGGCCAGTTCCTGGCCGTGATGGGCCAGCAGCGCCTTGTTCGCGGTCACCACGTCCTTACCGGCGGCAAGCGCCGCCTCGATCGACGCCTTGGCGGGTCCGTCCGAGCCGCCCATCAGTTCGACATAGACATCGACGTCGTCGCGCTGTGCCAGCACGACGGGATCGTCTTCCCAGTCATACTGCGACAGGTTCACGCCGCGATCCTTGTGCCGCGAGCGGGCCGAAATGGCGCTGATCACTACCTCGCGGCCGGTGCGCACTGTCAGAAGGGCGGCCTGTTGACGGACGATTTTGATAACGCCGACACCGACGGTGCCCAGCCCGGCAATTCCGAGGCGCAAGGGGTGGCTCATCTGGCCCTCCTGAAAATGACTGATCTTGGATAGGCGATGTATCGGGTCTTTCGGCCCGGTGCAACGCGGCAATTGGCGGGCCGCCGACCCCGTCTCAGCTTCCGGCCAGTTCGCGCAGCTTGGCTGCCTTGACGCGCAGGGCGCGGGCGCGGGCCTGCAGTTCCGCGGCGGTGCTGTCGGTGATCCGTGGTTCCGTGCCGTCGCCGGTCACATCGTCGAGCGGGATCAGCGCGGGATAGGGCGCGGTACGTGCGGCCGGTTCGATCCGTTCGTTCAGTTCGGGCGTCGCCGCACAGCCGGCAAGGCCGGTCAGCGACAGCATTAGGATCGGGACAAGAGGCGCGTGCATGATGACGTCTCGCGGACTAGGGATGGTTTTTCTTGCACCAGAACAGGTCGCCCCGCAAGGGAATGCCGCCGCAGGGCGCGGGGGGAATGCGCCGAAAGCCCGTTTCGCCTGTACGATGAGACCTGGAGCGGCGCGGCAGGGAGCATGCGCGGGGTCTGACGCCACAGGCCCCGGATCCGGCGCTGTTGACACACCGCAAAGACGCCGCGCCACCTGCCGATTAGGATCAACCGGGAACTGCTTGGGGGTGGTATGGGCGACGATATCGTATTCTGGATCATTCAGGGGCCGGGATGGTTGCTGTTTGCCTATCTCGTGGTGGCGCAGTGTACTTCGGCGCTGAGCTACGAATTGGGCGTGCGTTGGGGCACGCAGGAACCAAGGGAACAAATCACCGATGTCGGTGTGGCCTTCTGGTGGGGCCTGGCGTTGGCCGATCTTGTTTTCTACACGCCGCTTCTCGCGGTCGGGTTGATCGCGCACTGGGTGGGGGCCGACTGGGTTGGTCCCGTCTTGGGGGCGGCACTGGGCGCCACCGTGTATTGGCCGGTCGCATCCCTGGCGACGGTGTGGAAAGCACGGGGCGCGGCGGGCTGGAAGCTGCCCAAGGAACGCCAATACTGGGTGGTCTTGCCGTTGATTGCGGGCTGGGGGGCTGTCGCGCTGGTCCTGCTCGTGGTTTCTGCCTGAAAAAGCCGGGGATGGCCCTGCCGGTGCGGTCGATCGGTCGGTCGGGTACGATAGCTCTTTGATTTGAACGAATGTTCAGTTAAATTGCCGGCATGGCAAGGACAGCAGGTTCCCATTCCGATATCACCGGCCCGCGCGTGCTCGACGCGGCGCTCAGGCTTTTCGCGCGCCACGGTTACGCGGCGGTGTCGATGCGCCAGATCGCCAAGGAGGTGGGCGTGCAGGCCGGGGCGCTGTACAATTACACCCCCGACAAGCAATCGCTGCTGTTCGACCTGATGCGCCGCCACATGGATGACCTGCTGGCCAGCCGCGCCAAGCGTCGTCGCACGGGCAGCGCGCTGGAAAAGCTGGAAGATTTCACCCGGTTTCACATCCGCTATCACCTCGACCGGTCGGACGAGGTGTTCATCGCCTATATGGAACTGCGCAACCTGACGCCGGAAAATTTCGCCGAGATCGAGGCGCTGCGCCGCGAGTATGAAAACGAGCTGGAGGCGATCCTGCGCCAGGGCGAGGAGGAAGGCGTTTTCGCCCCTGCCGATACCCGGATCGAAACCATGGCGGTGATCGCGATGCTGACCGGGGTCACCACTTGGTACCGGGTCGAAGGCCGGCTGTCGGCGGACGAGGTGGAACGCATCTACTGGGACATGGTGCGCAAGGCGGTTTCGGTCTGAGCGCCGCTTGGCTCTCGCCTTGCGACGCAAGACCCGTTATGTGCGGCGCAAAGGATGAGGGGACCCACAATGAACGGATCGAGCACACAGGAAATTCTGACCACCGCACAGGCTTCGGCCGCGCGGCGCTGGCTGGGGGTCGGCATGACGGCGCTGCTGGGCGCGCTACTGGTCTATATCGGGTTTCTCAAGCCGCCGGCATCGCTGGGGTGGCAGTTTTTCCTGGTCGCCCTGGGCGGGGTCGCGATCGCCCTGTCGGTGAAAATGCACGCCGCGACCCGGTTACAGCTGCGGCTGACCGCCGATGCCCTGATCGACAGCGAAGGCCGGGTGATCGCGCGGATCGACGATATCGTCGCGGTCGAACGCGGCACCTTCGCCTTCAAGCCGTCGAACGGATTCATGATTCGCACGAACGCTCCGCAATCACGCGCCTGGCATCCGGGGATCTGGTGGCGGCTGGGGCGCCGGGTCGGGATCGGCGGTGTGATGCCGGGGGCGCAGACCAAGATCATGGCCGAAATGATCCAGGGCCTGATCGCCGAGCGCGACACCTGACACGCGTCAGATCGGGTAGCGATCCCAGACCAGTTGCGGTGCGAAGCGGGGGCTGGTGACGGACTTTTCGTAGATGTCCGATTCATTCAGCCCGACTTCGAACAGCGGTTTGTAGTGGGACCAGGTTTCCACCAGGATGATGCGTTCATTGTCGATAAGCGTGGGCATTTCGCTTGCCATCGCGTTGATGTCGCCGTCGGTCATCGCCACCACGCCGCCGCGCGCCTCGGACCAGTCCAGTTTGAAGGCGGCGTCTTCTTCGTCCCACATCGCGACCGAAATGCGGATCCTTGCGCTTGAATTGGTCTTGGCCAGGAAGGTGAACAGCGATTGCATGCTGTCGATATAGCTGTCGTTCACCGCCTCGGTTTCGCGCGACAGCAGATCGCCGATCGTGTAGTTGGCCTTGATGTTCACGCTGGTCTGCCGGTAGGCGTCGAAATAGACGTAGCTGGCCAGGAACACCCAGAACAGGAACGGCGCGACGATCACCGATTCCAGCGCGACACTGCCTTCGGTGTCGGTCCCGAAACGGCGCAGGAAACGTTTGGTTCGGTCCAGAATACGCATCACAACGGCTCCTGTACGAAGGCGGCCGAGGCCACCAGGGCGTATTTCCCGGCCGCATCGGTGACAAGTTTGTGTCCAAGCCCCACCGCCGGAAACACCGGTTCGACCTTGAAGCAGACCCGAAGCAGCATCAGGTCGTTTTCCTGGCCGTTTTCGAAGCTGCGCACGGGCGCAACCGTCTGGGCGGTGTCGGTGCAATCGGCATCCGCCGGCGGATCGACCCAGGCGCGGGGGTCCAGCTGGATCATTTCGACCCGCAGGTTGGTGTCGCAATCATTCAGGATCGGCGCCCGGTCGCAGATCCGCTGCTTGATTTCGTCATGCTGCGGGGCGGTGCCGGTGCCGAGCCGGATATCGCGCACGACCAGATCGGTCGCCCGTTCGATCGTGGTGGTGCGCATGGTGATCACGCCCAGTTCCCAGGCCGATCCCATCAGGACCATGAAGATCGGGAACACGATGACGAATTCCATCGTGGCCGAACCGCGTTCGGATTTGCGGAACCGATTCAGGAAGCGCTTGAACATCGTCATTGGATCAGCCTCAGCTTGGTGATCGACGCGGCGATCGAGTCAAATGCATCGGCTATGTCCAATCCGTTGACGTCGAAATGGTGACTCGGCGAACTAGCGCAGCGCGACAACAGGCGCTGACCCGACCGGGGCGCTTCGAACCCGATTGTGAAGACCACGACACCCTGATCCTTGGCGGCGTCGCAGATATGGTTGGTGCGCTGGTCTTTAGCCGAGGCCTCTTTTTTCGTGTAGGCGTTGGAATACCAGACCGACCACCGATTGCCCTGGTAGGAATGGATGAAATCGGCGTTATTAGCCAGCGAGGTCATGTTGAATAGTTCGGGGAAGGTCAGTTGCACAGCGCTGCCGGGTTCTTCGCGCAGGACGCAATTGCCCAAAATGTTGCATTCCTGATGCGTTCCGTTGCCATAAGGATGGTCGTACCAGTCATTGAATTCGTTATCAGGCCACCAGTATTCAGTTGTCGTGCCATTGCTGAGCATGGCTGAATAGTGGGCGGCGTCAAATTCCGCTTCGCCGCTATCCTTGATCCCGTTGAGATTGGTGTCACCAGTGATCGGTTTGTACCAGACATCCGACAGGCCGTCGCGCATCGACGGGTTCAGCATATATTGGTCGCTGTTCTCTCCATCGGTCATCAGAACGATGATTTTTAAAGTCTCGCTCGAACCATAATCCACCGGCCGGTTGGCGAATTTTGCCTCGACTTCGCCTTTGTTTATCAAGGCGTTGACAACCGGGCGCGTGCTGGGGTCCAAAAGCACTGTGCCCCATTTCATCCCGATATCGATCGATGTCCCACCCCAAGCCTGCAGCGCGTTGATGTAGGTGTGCAGCTCGGTTTTGTCATTGGTGAAGGGTAGTATTTGCGAATAGCCGTAAGTAGGGCAAACCGTGCGGTAGACGCCGCCATCGTCCCAGGTAAAGGGATCGAAATGGGCGGTCAGTTCCAGAATCTCGGTCTGGCTCAACCCCGATTTGCTGAACTGGTCGTCGTTGAAATTGACGCAATGGGAATAATCGTGTTCCGCCGTGGTGGTGTATTCGTCGAGGATGGGCTTCCCGGCATTGACCTGCATCGCGTATGGGATCACCGAAATCGAGGCGGCATTGGCTGATGCGGAATCCAGGATGGCATCGACGAATTCGATGGCGGCCGGTTTCATCCGTGCCATCCGCGAGTTCCAGTCCATCGATCCCGAAACGTCCAGCACCAGGGAAATTTCCACGTTGCCGATCCGTTCCTCGGCGGTGCCGACGGCCGGGGCGGTCAATTCGTTGATGCCCAGCAACGACAGGAAATAGGTGCCCAGCGTGGATTGCGCCGAGGCGCTGACGGTCTTGTATCCAAGCCCTTCATCGACCGACACGTTGGTCAGGTACTGGGCGATCCCCGCCTTGCTGAAGTAATCGGTCACCACGGCGTTCGCGTCCCGGGTCTGGTCCAGGTCGGCAGCGGCCAGCACCGCGCGGTCGAGCGTGTTCTGAAGTGTTGCGCGATTGCGTTCGTAGCGCATCAGGTCGATACCGATCCCGGCGACCATCAGCATGCAAATGAACATGAACACCGCGAACATCGACATCGAGCCGCCTTCATCGCGGCCGAACCGGTGCAGCCATGCGCAGGTGAGCCCGCGGCCCTTCCCGAGGTGTTCAATGCGGCAGTCGGCATTCTGCTTTAGCATCTCATTAACCTTTTAAAAAACGGTCTGCCGGAGGATGTCCCGTCCCCTGCAGACGCATTACGCGCTATGAATGTTGTGTGTGCCATTCGTGGCCAAATTGAGGCATGCCGATGGTCTTGATGGGGTGACAGTGCTCGTTTCGGGAACAATCCCTTCTTCACCGACGCAGTGTTTCCAAATATCCCGCAAACCCCATAAAACATTAGGCAACCGACCGGTTGACAGCTTGACCGGCCGGCCTGCCGGAGCCGGCTCTTGCGTCCGCGGCGGCGGGCTGTCATCAAGGGGCAGACCGATGTTTCCCGAGGTGATCCATGATCCGTCCCCTGATGCTTGCCGCCCTGCTGATGGCGCCGCCGGCGCTGGCCGAAAACGCAGCGGAAAAACAGCAGCGTTGCGAAATCCAGGCCGGGATCGTCCGGCAGGCTGTGGACCTGCGCGCCAAGCGCAAATCCCAGAAGCGGACCACCAGGAAAATCATTCGGTCCGACGCGATCGCGGGCACGAAGTACGAAAGCAATGTCGATGTGCTGGCGCAATGGGTCTTTGGGCTGCCCGACGATCAGCTGAGCGATGACGCGGTCACGGCTTTCGAGACCGCCTGCAACCAGTATCAGCAATAATCTGCCCCGCCGGATCAAAGTAACGGGTCGCCGTCACGCGGCCCATTTTATTGTCCGGCGGCAGCGACTATAGTTCCCCGCATGAGCCTCCCACCCGGATTCCTTGACGAACTGCGCAACCGCCTCAGCCTGTCTCAGGTGGTGGGGCGCAAGGTCATGTGGGACACGCGCAAATCCAACCAGGGCAAGGGCGACATGTGGGCGCCTTGCCCGTTCCACCAGGAAAAGAGCGCGTCCTTCCACGTCGATGACCGCAAGGGATTCTATTACTGTTTCGGCTGCCACGCGAAGGGCGACGCGATCAGCTTCGTGCGCGAAACCGAAAACGTCGATTTCATGGAAGCGGTGGAAATCCTCGCGCGCGAAGCCGGGATGCCGATGCCGAAACGCGATCCACGGGCACAGCAGAAGGCCGACCGCCGCGGCCAGTTGGCCGAGGTCACCGAAATGGCGCTGCAGTTCTTCCGGCTGCAATTGAAGCGTGGCGGCGCCGAGGCGGCGCGCGGCTATCTTGATCGGCGCGGCTTGAAGCCCGAAACGCTGGACCGGTTCGAAATCGGTTTCGCGCCCGAGGGCTGGCAACATCTTTGGGACCATCTGCGCGGCAAGGGCGTGGCCGAGGACCTGATCCTCGGCGCCGGGCTGGCAAAGGCCTCGACCAAAGGCAAGAACCCTTATGACGTTTTCCGCAACCGGATCATGTTCCCGATCCGCGATCCGCGCGGGCGTTGCATCGCCTTTGGCGGCCGGGCGATGGACCCGAACGACAACGCGAAATACCTCAATTCGCCGGAAACCGAACTCTTCGACAAGGGCCACAGCCTCTACAATCAGGGACCGGCCCGCGAAGCGGCGGGCAAGGGCAAGCCGCTGATCGTGGCCGAGGGCTATATGGATGTGATCGCGCTCAGCGAGGCCGGCTTCGGCGCCACCGTGGCGCCGCTGGGCACCGCGGTCACCGAAAGCCAGTTGCAGCTGCTGTGGCGGATTTCTGCAGAACCCATCATTGCGCTCGACGGCGACACCGCCGGTCTGCGCGCCGCGATGCGGGTGATCGATCTTGCGCTGCCGCTGCTGGAGGCGGGCAAGTCGCTGCGTTTCGCGCTGATGCCGGAAGGCAAGGATCCCGACGACCTGATCCGGGGGCAGGGCGCATCGGCGATGCAGGGGGTGCTGGACGAAGCGATCCCGATGGTCGACCTGCTGTGGCGGCGCGAAACCGAGGGTCAGGTCTTCGACAGCCCCGAACGCAAGGCGGCGCTGGACAAGGCGCTGCGCGAAAAGATCAAGCTGATCCGCGATCCGTCGATCCGCGCCCATTACGGCCAGGCGATCAAGGATCTGCGTTGGGAACTGTTCCGGCCCAACCGCCGCGCCGCCTTCGTGCCGGGGCAGGGCGGCAAGCGCACGCCATGGCGCGGCAAGGACGGCCCCAGCTTCAATCCCAGCACCAAGTCTTCGATCCTCGTGGTTGCCGATGACGCGGTGCAGACCCGTCTGCGCGAAGCGGTGATCCTGGCGACGCTGGTGCGCCAGCCCGATCTGATCGTGGAATTCGATTATCAAATCGACCGGCTGGACTGCGCCGACCCGGATTTCGCGCTGCTGCGCGACAAGCTGCTGGACCTGGCGCATCACGGCGATACCGCCGATCTGGAAAACCGTCTGGCCGACATTCTGGGGCCGGGGGTTCTTGAAAACCTCTTCGCGCTGCCCCATGTGGCGATTGCGCCCTCTGTGCGCCGTTTGGGCGATATCGAAACCGCCCGGATGACCGTTTCGGAAGAATTCGCCAAGCTGCAGGCCGAAAAGGGGCTGACCGCAGAGATTGCCGAGGCCGAGGAGGAACTGGGCGGGGTTGCGGACGAAGCGGTGACATGGCGGTTGCAACAGGCTGCCGAAACCCGCAACCGGGCGCTGCGCAGCGAACAGGAA
Organism: Thalassovita aquimarina; assembly: GCF_018219815.1. Classification (GTDB taxonomy): domain Bacteria; phylum Pseudomonadota; class Alphaproteobacteria; order Rhodobacterales; family Rhodobacteraceae; genus Thalassobius; species Thalassobius aquimarinus. Next base: position 115,065 of record NZ_JADMKU010000008.1, on the reverse strand, counting down.
GACAATTCGCGCTATGACATCGGAAAGAATGGTGCCCGAATCAACCGCGACGAACGCGAAGCCCTGGACCGCGTTTTGGGGAATATCAGTTTCACGAAACGGCCGCGTTAGCCGTTTTGGTGAAGAATTGGGAAAGAAATACGGGTAAACGGGTTCCCGAATCACAGATTCGCGCTATTGATTCGGATTAACGAATCACCCGACATGTCCGGCAGACTGCCCGTGCAGGAGAACTACATGGCCGCTAAAGACACCGAAGACCGCAAACCCGACGATCAGGATGCCGAAGTTTCGCTCGACATGAGCCAAGCCGCGGTCAAACGGATGATCGCCGAGGCGCGCGAAAAGGGGTACATCACCTACGACCAGCTCAACCAGGTGCTGCCGCCCGATCAGGTGTCCTCGGAACAGATCGAGGACGTGATGTCGATGCTCAGCGAAATGGGCATCAACATCATCGAGGACGAAGAGGCCGAGGAAGAGGAACAGAAAACCACCGCCGTGGTCGACGTGTCGTCGAACAAGGGCGAAGTGGCGGTTTCTTCGGGCGCGTCCGAGAAGCTGGACCGCACCGACGACCCGGTGCGCATGTACCTGCGCGAAATGGGTTCGGTCGAACTGCTGAGTCGCGAAGGCGAAATCGCCATTGCCAAGCGGATCGAAGCGGGCCGCAACACGATGATCCTGGGGCTGTGTGAAAGCCCGCTGACCTTCCAGGCGATCACCATCTGGCGCGACGAACTTCTGTCCGAAGACATTCTGCTGCGCGACGTGATCGATCTGGAAACCACCTTCGGCAACCAGATGGAAGAAGAGGGCGAAGGCGAGGAAGCCGTGGTCGAAGCGGCCAACGCGACTTCTGCCCCCGCCAAGGAAAAGAAGGACGAACCCGAACTCGACGCCGACGGCAATCCAATCCGCAACGACGACGACGACGACGATGACGACGAACAGGCCAACATGTCGCTGGCCGCGATGGAAGCGGCGCTGAAGCAGCGCGTGCTGGACACGCTGAACCGCATCGCCGAGGATTTCGAACACCTGTCGGAAATGCAGGACCTGCGGATCGCCGCGACCCTGAACGAAGACGACAGTTTCTCGGAACAGGAAGAAGCGACCTACCAGAAGCTGCGTTCGGAAATCGTCGAACTGGTGAACGGGCTGCACCTGCACAACAACCGGATCGAGGCGCTGATCGACCAGCTTTACGGCATCAACCGCCGGATCATGCAGATCGACAGCGCGATGGTGAAGCTGGCCGACCAGGCCCGCATCAACCGCCGCGAATTCATCGAGGAATATCGCGGCCGCGAGTTGGATCCGACCTGGCTCGACGACATGTCGCAGAAATCCGGCCGCGGCTGGCAGGCGCTGATCGAACGCTCGTCCGACAAGGTCGAGGAACTGCGCAACGACATGGCGCAGGTCGGTCAGTATGTCGGTCTCGACATCTCGGAATTCCGCCGCATCGTCAGCCAGGTCCAGAAGGGCGAAAAGGAAGCCCGCCAGGCCAAGAAGGAAATGGTCGAGGCGAACCTGCGCCTGGTGATCTCGATCGCCAAGAAATACACCAACCGCGGGTTGCAATTCCTCGACCTCATTCAGGAAGGCAACATCGGCCTGATGAAGGCGGTCGATAAGTTCGAATACCGCCGCGGCTACAAGTTCTCGACCTACGCGACCTGGTGGATCCGTCAGGCGATCACCCGCTCGATCGCCGACCAGGCGCGCACCATCCGTATCCCGGTCCACATGATCGAAACGATCAACAAGCTGGTCCGGACGGGGCGCCAGATGCTGCACGAAATCGGCCGAGAACCGACGCCGGAAGAACTGGCCGAAAAGCTGCAGATGCCGCTGGAAAAGGTCCGCAAGGTGATGAAGATCGCCAAGGAACCGATCAGCCTCGAAACCCCGATCGGGGACGAGGAAGACAGCCAGCTGGGCGATTTCATCGAGGACAAGAACGCCGTCCTGCCGCTGGATTCCGCCATTCAGGAAAACCTGAAGGAAACCACGACCCGGGTTCTGGCCTCGCTCACCCCGCGTGAGGAACGGGTGCTGCGGATGCGCTTCGGCATCGGCATGAACACCGACCACACGCTGGAAGAAGTCGGCCAGCAGTTCAGCGTGACCCGCGAACGGATCCGTCAGATCGAGGCCAAGGCGCTGCGGAAGTTGAAGCACCCGAGCCGGAGCCGGAAGCTGCGGAGCTTCCTGGATCAGTGATCAAAGGGCGCCCTGCGGGGCGCCTTTTTTCTTTTGTGCCCTCGAGCGATGTCGCGATGTAGGGTGAGCTTCAAGCTCACCACGCTCCATTCGCCCAAACCAACCCGCCCGCCAGATGGCGTTGACGCCAGCAACAGCCGGATCAATACTTGCCGCATGTCGCGGCCTTCACATCTATCGATAGATTCGAAATATCACAATTCTCTCAAAGGTGCAGAATGACGCCTGTCGCCGCGCTCCCCGACGATCTGCAACAGGCGCTTGGCGATTGCGATGTGATCGTGTTCGATGGCGAATGCGTGCTCTGCTCGGGGTTCTTCCGGTTCATGCTGCACCAAGACAAATCCGGGCGGTTCCGCTTCGCCACGGCGCAGTCGCCGCTGGGAACGGCGCTGTACCGGGCGCTCGGCCTGCCCACGACGGATTATGAAACCAACCTGGTTATCGTCGGCGGGTGCATCTAGACGCGGCTCAATGCCTTTGCCGCCGCGATGTGGGCCCTTGGCGGTGTCTGGCGCGTGCCGGCGCTGTGCCGGTTCCTGCCGGGGCCGCTCAAGCACCCGCTCTATCACCTCATCGCCCGCAACCGCTATCGTATCTTTGGCCGCTACGACGCCTGCATGATCCCCGACGACCACGTGAAATCCCGCTTTCTGCCTACGGGGTGGGGATGACTGCAACGGGCGATCCTTTCCTGCGGGCGGTCGAGGCCCGTGGCTTGACCCTGCCGGGACCGCTTGCCGATTTCCATTCCGGGGCGGCGGCGCGCAGCTTTTCCGGTGAATGCTCCATCACCCGCGGACGGGGCGCGTTGATCGGCTTGCTGCTGCGCCTTGGCGGCTTCCCCCCGGCGGGGGAGGGCGTTGCGATCCACCTCGAATTGCGCACCGGTTCCGCCGGCCAGACGCAATGGCGCCGGAATTTCGGCGGCCATGAGACCGTTTCCAGCCTGCGCTTTGACGCGCGGCGCAGGGCGGTGGTCGAACGCTTCGGTCCGTTCCGCATCACCATGGTGCCGGAAACCGAGGATCAGAGCCTGGACCTGGCGATCAGCCGCATCGCCGTGCTTGGCCTGCCGCTGCCGCGATGGATCGCTCCGAAAAGCAGTACGCGCGAAAGCGTCGACGCGGCGGGCCGTATCCGCTTCGATGTTTCCGCCTCGCTTCCTTTCCTGGGGATGCTGATCCGCTATCAGGGCTGGCTCGTGCCGGAATAGAGGGGCGCGCCCCCTTGCCCCCAACCGCTGCAGCCCGCACACTGGTGCCCGAACGGAACCAACGGGATCACCTTATGTCACTGCTTTCCAAACTCTTCGGCGCCGGACGGTCGGAGCCCAAGACCAAACCCGCACCGCAGCCAGAGGATTACAAAGGCTTCCTCATCTTCCCCGATCCGATGCCGGGCGAGGGCGGGTTTCGCATCGCCGCCCGGATCGAGAAGGAGGTCGGGGGCGAGTTGAAGACCCACAAGATGATCCGCGCCGACACCGTGCAGTCTGAAGACGAGGCGAAGAAAATGAGCCTGCGCAAGGCGCAGGTTTTCATCGACCAGATGGGCGAGGGCGTTTTCCGCTGATCCTCACCTAGGCCCGCCACCCCGTGCGCGGCTGCGCGGGATGGCGGGGGCCGGTTATTCCAGAACGAAGGTCACCAGCATGTTGACCCGGTATTCGCTGATCCCGCCGGCATCGTCGACCGCAACCGATTGCTCCTTGATCCAGGCGCTCTTGACGTTGCGCAGAGTCTTCGTGGCCCGTGCAACACCTTGGTTGATCGCATCCTCGAAGCTCTTCGACGAGGTGGACGAAATTTCACTAACGCGTGCAACTGACATCTTTTCCTCCTATTGATTACTTGAGAATAGAAACACGAGCCTAGCAAGTCGCGCCGATGGCGCCACGATCCAGATCAAAGACGTGCAAATCACCTTCACACTTCAGACCCGCGGCCAGGGGCTTTACGAATTCACCCGGCAGGTGACGTGTTGGGTGTCGGGGCAGGGCGTCGATGCCGGCCTGCTGACGCTTTTCGTGCGCCACACCTCCTGTTCGCTGCTGATCCAGGAAAACGCCGACCCGGAGGTGCAGACCGACCTGCGCAATTTCTTCCACCGGCTGGTGCCGCCCACCAGCGATCCGTCGATGTCCTACCTGACCCACACCTATGAAGGCCCCGACGACATGCCCGCCCATATCAAGGTGGCGATGATGCCGGTGTCGCTGTCGATCCCGATCAGTAATGGCCGGCCCGTGCTGGGCACCTGGCAGGGCATCTACCTGTTCGAACACCGCGACGCGCCGCATCAGCGGCAGGTGGCGGCGCACATTTCGTCCTGACAATTCGGTGAACGCGGGTATCAAGCCCTTCGCGCCTGGCGGATTTGCGCCATATTGACCGGTATCTGACCAAGGAACGTATCATGAAATCGGAACGCCTCACCTTCACCGGACATGACGGCAGCACGCTTGCGGCACGGCTCGACCTGCCCGAGGGCAAGGTCTGCGCCACCGCTTTGTTCGCCCACTGTTTCACCTGCTCCAAGGACATTCCCGCCGCGCGCCGCATATCCTCGCGGCTGGCGGCACAGGGCATCGCTGTCCTGCGCTTCGATTTCACCGGTCTGGGCCATTCCGAGGGCGAATTCGCCAATACCAATTTCACCACCAACGTGGCCGACCTGATCCTCGCCGCGCGGGCGCTGGAGGACAGGCTGATGGCACCGCAATTGCTGATCGGCCATTCGCTGGGTGGCGCGGCTGTGCTGAAGGCGGCGGGTGATATTCCCGGCGCGCGCGCCGTCGCCACCATCGGCGCGCCGTTCGATCCCGCCCACGTGGCGGAAAATTTCGGCGCCAAGGTCGATGAAATCCGCCAGCAGGGCAGGGCGCAGGTAAAACTGGTGGGGCGCGAATTCACCATCTGCGACCATTTCCTCGACGATATCGCGGCGCAGAAGATGGGACCGGCGATCCGGGCGATGAAGAAGGCCCTGCTGGTCATGCATGCGCCGCGCGACACCGTCGTCGGCATCGAAAACGCGGCCGAGATCTTCGCCGCCGCCATGCATCCCAAATCCTTCGTCACGCTGGATGATGCCGATCACCTGATCACCCGCGAAGCGGATGCCGAATATGCCGCCGACACCATCGCGACCTGGGCCGGGCGCTATATCGACATGGTGGAGGAAGATTTCCCCGAACACGCCCCCGACGGCGTGATCCGGGTGTCCGAGGCAGATGCCTCGGGGTTTCTGCAGGACGTCAATATCGCCGGCAAGCATCACATGCTGGCTGACGAACCGCAGGCGATGGGCGGCACCGATCTGGGCCCCAATCCCTATCAGTTTCTCGCCGCCGGTCTGGGCGCCTGTACCGCCATGACGCTCAGGATCTATGCCCGCCACAAGAATCTGCCGCTGGAACATGTGTCGGTCGAGATTACCCACGACAAGCGCCACGGTGAAGAAATCGATCCCGACAAGGGCGCCGGAAAGGTCGATGTCTTCCGCCGTGAAATCCGGCTGGTAGGAGAGCTGAGCGACACTGAACGGCAGTCGCTGTTGCGCATCGCCGACAAGTGCCCGGTGCACAAGACATTGCACAACGCCTCGGTCATCGAAACGGTGCTGCGTCGGAACGACGGCTGATCCCCCATGTCAGCACGCGCAAGGTAGGGGTATCTAGGCGAGACAGTCTGTCGGAATATTCACTCACTGGATGAAAATATACGACTTATTGATGTGACCGCGCTAATCATTGCGCATGACGGGACCGATATAACGGATCGGTTCGGAAAAATACCGTGCGCCCGCGCCGTTGCCTTTCCTGACGCCACAGGTGTTGAGTGATTAGAGTGTATGGGTGATCGTCCGCGTTTTCGATCCGGTGCGCCTCGCAGCGAGGGGGGCGCATTGGCAGGTTTGCACCGGATCTTGCCTCTGATCCTCCCAATCGGAAGCAGGAGGTATTCGATGCGCTTCACATTAAAGACCCGACTGGCCGCGACGTTCGGTGCAGTCTTTATTATTTTCAGCGGCAGCATGTTTATCGCGCTGAAGGAGCTCGATACGGCGCGCCAGAAGCTGGGCCACATTGTGCAGGATGAAGTCGATCACCTGATGGATGCGGAACTTCTGATGCTCCTGTCGCGGGACATGCAGCTGAACGTGGCCAATATCCTGATCGGCTGGGAAGGCGGTGAGGACGATCCCGAGCGAATCCCGAACCTGCAAAAAGCCCTCGCCGAAAACGGGGCACAGTTGACGGAACTCGTCGAGCACATGGAAGCGGAGGCCTATGATCAGGCTAAGGGCAGCCTGCAGGCGATTGGCAGTCACCTGGAAAGCTTCAAGAAGGATACCGAGGCGGCGATCGCCTACGAACTGGCCGGCGACGGGCGCGCGAACGAGGTTTATCATCACAAGGCGAACCCCGCGATGGCGCAGATTTCGGATCTCGCGCAAGAGGTGGAACTCGTCTACGTGGCCAAGATGGAAGAAGCCGTCGAGGTCGCCAACGCGGAATTCCTGGTCACGCGCCGCAATCTGTTCCTGGCGATGGGCGCTGCGGTTGTCCTGATGCTGGTGTCGTCCGTCCTGATCATCCGCAAGCTGTCGTCGGGGCTGAACAGTTCGATCGCGCTGGCGCGGCGAGTGGCGTCGGGTGATCTGCGCGCCACGGCCGAGGTCAAGGGCCGGGATGAAATCAGCGATTTGCAGACCGCGCTGAACGACATGGTGCTGCGGCTGCGCGAAACCGTCGACAACGTGTCGGCGGCGGTGAGCAACCTCGTCGCCGGGGCCAACCAGGTGTCGGGCACATCGGAAACCCTTTCGGAAGGCGCCTCGGTGCAGGCCGGCTCGACCGAGGAAGTGTCTTCGGCTGTGGAACAGATGTCGGCCAATATCAGCGCGACCTCGGACAACGCGATCGAGACCGACGAGATCTCGGCCAAGGCGGCCAAGGATGCGCAGGTGTCGGGTGAAGCGGTGTCCGACGCGGTGGCGGCGATGAAGAATATCGGCGAGCGGATCATGATCCTGCAGGAAATCGCCCGCCAGACCGATCTTCTGGCGCTGAACGCGGCGGTGGAGGCGGCGCGTGCCGGCGACCACGGTCGCGGCTTCGCGGTGGTGGCTGCCGAGGTGCGCAAGCTGGCCGAGAACAGTCAGCAGGCGGCGGCCGAGATCTCGGCGCTGTCGAACAACACGGTGTCGACCGCGACCAAGGCCGGCGAGATGCTGAACGATCTGGTGCCGAATATCCAGCGCACGTCGTCGCTGGTCAGCGACATCACCTCGGCGTCGCGTGAGCTGGCGATCGGGTCGACCCAGATCAACGAGTCGGTACAGCGTCTGGACAGCGTGACCCAGTCGAACACCTCGGCGTCCGAGGAACTGTCGGCGGCGGCGACCGAACTGCTGGGCCAGGCCGAACACCTGGCTGAGGTGATCGGCTTCTTCCGCACCGAGGGCGCGGCGCTCAAGGCGCCGAGCGCGGCCCCGGCCGTGAAGCCAGAGGATGACGAGGCGCCGATGATCGACTTGAACAGCCCCGAGGACGAGGCAGAGGTCGACTTCAAGGCCGCCTGATCCGGCGGGCAAGCTCCGGCAAATTCCAAGGCAGCCGCGGCATCGCCCGCGGCTGCCGTTGTTTCTCACCGCGATGAAAGACATAGTCGCCCGGCGCGGGAAACGGTGCTGCGGACCGAAGGCGACTGATCGGGCTTCGGAAAAGGGGCGTGTCGCGGGGCATCGCGCGGAACTATCTGCGCGATGAAGTGGGTGCGCACATGCCCGGAAAACGCGAAGAAATACCTCCTTTTGGTGTGGTCGCGGATATCATTGCGCATAGAAATCAGGTTTATCAGGCCGTTTTCATAAAATACCGCCTCCCCCGTCGTTCTCTTCTTATGACGCCACAGGTGTTGAGTGATTAGAGTGATTGGGCGAATGCCCACGTTTTGGATCCGGTGCCCGTCCCTGGGGGGCAGCCTCAGGCTGTTGGGGGGAAGTGCCGGACTTTGCCTCTGATCCTCCCAACAGGAAGCAGGAGGATAATCGATGCGCTTCACGTTAAAGACCCGGTTGGTCGCGACCTTCGCGGCAGTATTCCTAATTTTCGCAGGCAGCATGTTCCTGGCAATCACTGCCCTGGAAAAGGCCAACGCGAAGATGGAAGATATCGTGCAGGTGCAAACCGACCATCTGCTGGCTGCCGAAGGGCTTCTGGTCCTGACGCGGGACATGCAGATCGATGCGGCTAACATCCTGATCGGCTGGGCCGGCGGAGCAGAAGATCCCGACCGCATCCCGAAGCTGGAGAAAAGCCTCAAGGCCAACGAGAACGAACTGATCGAGTCCCTCGAGGAGATGAAGTCCTATGCCAGCGAGGAGATGCAGAAGACCTTGAAACGGCTGGGCAGCCAAGTGAAGCGGTTCGCTCAGTACACCCGTGCGGCCGTCGCCTATGAACTGGACGGCGATGGCAGGGCGAACGAGGTGTACCATTACGGCGTCAACCCGACGATGATCAAAGTGAACGAATTGGCCGCCAAGGTCGAAGAATCCTATGCCGCCGAGATGGAACAGGCCGTTCAACAGGCACAGGCGGAATACCTCGAGGTGCGCCGCAATCTGTTCCTGGCGATGGGCGTGGCGGTGGTTCTGATGCTGCTGTCTTCGGCGCTGATCATCCGCAACCTGTCGACCGGCCTGAATCGCGCGATCGAACTGGCACGCCAGGTGGCGTCCGGCGATCTGCGGTCCACCGCGAAAGTGTCGGGCAACAACGAACTCAGCGATCTGCTGAAGGCGCAGAACGACATGGTGGTGCGCCTGCGTGACACCGTCGAAAACGTGTCCTCCGCCGTGAACAACCTCGTTGCCGGGGCCAACCAGGTGTCGGGGACCTCCGAAACCCTGTCCGAAGGCGCCTCGGTGCAGGCTGGATCGACCGAGGAAGTCTCCTCGGCGGTTGAACAGATGTCGGCCAACATCTCGGCCAGCTCGGACAACGCGACCACGACCGACGAAATCGCCACCAAGGCGGCGCAGGATGCCAAGGTTTCCGGCGAAGCGGTCACCGAAGCGGTCGAAGCGATGAAGACGATCGGCGAACGGATCATGATCCTGCAGGAAATCGCCCGTCAGACCGACTTGCTGGCGCTGAACGCGGCAGTCGAAGCGGCGCGCGCCGGCGAACATGGCCGCGGGTTCGCGGTGGTGGCGTCTGAAGTCCGCAAACTGGCCGAAAACAGCCAGCACGCGGCGGCCGAGATTTCGGCGCTGTCATCCAGCACCGTCACCTCGGCAACCAAGGCCGGCGACATGCTGCAGGATCTGGTTCCGAATATCGAAAAGACCTCTGCTCTGGTCAGCGATATCACCGCCGCATCGCGGGAACTGGCCATCGGTTCGACCCAGATCAACGAGTCGGTGCAGCGTCTGGATGGCGTGACCCAGTCGAACACCTCGGCTTCCGAGCAACTGTCGTCTGCCGCGACCGAGCTGTTGGGACAGGCCGAACAGTTGGCCGAGGCGATCGGGTTCTTCCAGCTCGACGACACACCGAGGCGTTCTGACGTGGACGAAGCCAGCGCTGCCGATGACGCGGGCCACGAGAAAGACCTGCCGCCGATGATCGATCTGGAAACCCCGGCTGATGACGACGAAGAGGTCGATTTCAAGGTCGCGTCCTGATCCGGCGCTGCGACTGAAAGAAAGACAGCCGCGGTTGATGCCGCGGCTGTTTCCTTTTCGCCCCGTTTCATCGGCCGTTAATTCAGCCGGGCCGCCTGTACCGCGGCGCCGATCTTGTCCCGGTTCAGGTGCAGCCGGATCGCGCTGATCCGCCCGTCGCGCAGTTCAAGCGACGCCAGGCAGATGGGTTGACCGTTCTGATGAAGCAGCAGCGCGGGCGCGCCGTTGGCCTCGACCGGCGCAGGGGCGAGGCTGCCTTCCAGCTTGCCGACAAGGCCCAGCAGGAACCGGGCGACCGGGGTCCGCGCGAAAATGGGGTTCGGCGCGGTCTTCACGTCGCTGCCACCGTCGCTGGTCAGGACGATATCGGCGGTCAGCAGCGATTCCAGCGCCGGCAGGTCGCCGGTTTCGCAGGTGTCGACCAGGTCCTGCAGCAGCCGCCGATGCGCTGCGCCGTCGACATCGGACCGCCGCCCGGGATCGCCGATCCTGCTGCGCGCCCGGCTGAAGATCTGGCGGCAGGCCGCTTCGTTCTTTTCCACTACCGCGGCGATTTCGCGATAGCTGTAATCGAAGGCCTCGCGCAGGACATAGACGGCCCGTTCGGTCGGCGAAAGCCGTTCCAGCAGGACCAGGAAGGCCATCGACAGCATGTCCCGTGCCTCGGCCCTGCGTTCCGGTGTCGCCAGATCGGCGGTGGGCAGGGGCTCGGGCAGCCACTTGCCCGCATAGGCGCGCCTGACCGTCTGTGCTCGCCGCAGGTGGTCGATGCAAAGCCGGGTCAGCGTCGTCATCAGGTAGGCTTCGGGGCAGTCGATCATCGACGCATCGGCAAGCGATATGCGCAGATAGGTGTCCTGAACCAGGTCCTCCGCATCCGAAACCGATCCCGTCATCCGGTAGGCGGTCAGGAACAGTTTCTCTCTGTGGGATTCGAAATCCATTTCTCGATCTATCCTCCGGGGCGCCGGTCAACGTTGCAACAGGAAGGCGCGGACATCGCGGGCGGTCCGTTCCGGATCCTCTTCCATCGGGGCATGGCCCAGCCCGTCATACAGCCGCAGGGTGCTGTTTTCGATATCCTGCAAAAAGCGGGTTGCGTATTTCGGCAAAATCCAGCTGTCATCGGTTCCCCACAGGATCAGGGTCGGCGCGGTGATGGTGCCGATGCGGGGCAGCAGCCGATCGTTCGACGGCACCGACAACCGTTCCCGTGTCGCTTCGCGATTGCCCGCGCGCAACGTCAGGTCATGGTATTGGGTCACCAGTTCGGCATCGACCTTGTCCGGGTCGCCATAGACCTTGCGCAGGCTTGACGCGATTGCCGCGCGCGGCGTGACACGGGTCAGCAGGTGCCCGACGACCGGCGTGGCATAGGCCTTGAATATGGCCGGCATCGGTTCCTCGCTGGGATAGCCGCGACTGTCGATCAGGATCAGCTTCTCGATCTTGTCGGGATGCATCACGGCATAGTTCCACGCCACCGCGCCGCCCATCGAATTGCCGGCGAGCGAGAAGGTATCGAGCTTCAGCCGCTGGACCAGCTGGTCAACCAGCGTCGCCATGGATATCCAGTCATAGCGCCCCTGGGGATCGGGGCCGGTCAACCCGTGACCGGGAAGGTCCAGCGATATCACCCTGAAGTCTTCCGAAAGCCGCTCCACCCAGCCTTCCCAGGTCTGCAACGAGGCATTCGATCCGTGCACCAGCACCAGCGCCGGCCCCTGTCCCTGGTCGCGGTAGTGCACGCGCAGTCCGTCGATCTCGACGAAGCGCGACTCGGGTGTGGCATATTTCTGTTCCACCTGCGCGGCCGGCAATTCGGGCGTGTAGGCCGCCATGCCTGCGCCCAGTACCAGCGCGAGGCTGATCACTATCGCTCGTTTCGTTTTCTTTCCCATGACGCGGAAATCCTCTGAATGTCTCTTGGCTTCGGGTTCTGAAATGGAGACCGGTTGCGCGGTCTTCGGACAATAAGACGGGGAGCAAGCAGGTTTCGTGACAGGATGTCGGAAAATGCGGTCAATTTTCCGGTTTTCATATGTGTCCCGCCATCATGTTGCGGTGCAAATTCCCCTCTACCCAAACCCTAGAGGCTGTCCTATAGTGCCTGTGGATAAGTGGGGAAAAACCCACAGGATGAGGCGGTAATTTAAAAGGGGGCCGGTGATGCGTTGTCCGTTTTGCGGAAATATAGATACCCAGGTCAAGGATTCACGGCCTGCCGAAGACCACGTGGCGATCCGGCGCCGGCGCTTCTGTCCGGCTTGCGGTGGCCGTTTCACCACCTATGAACGGGTGCAGTTGCGCGATCTGGTGGTGATCAAGTCGAACGGGCGGCGCGAAGATTTCGACCGCGACAAGCTGGAACGCTCGATCCGCATCTCGATGCAGAAACGTCCGGTCGAACCGGAACGGATCGACCAGATGATTTCGGGCATCGTGCGACGGCTGGAAAGCATGGGCGAAAGCGATATCCCGTCGAAAACCATCGGCGAAATCGTGATGGAGGCCCTGGCGCGGATCGACACCGTCGCCTATGTGCGCTTTGCCAGCGTCTACAAGAATTTCCAGGCGGCGGATGATTTCGACAAATTCGTTTCCGAACTGCGCCCAAATCCGGCACCCGACGAAACGTGAACGACGATACCCGTTACATGGCGCTGGGCCTGTCGCTGGGACGGCGCGGCCAGGGCAATACCTGGCCCAACCCGGCGGTGGGCTGCGTCATCGTGCGCGACGGTTGCATCGTCGGGCGCGGCTGGACCGCGCCGGGGGGCAGGCCCCATGCCGAACCCCGCGCGCTGCAACAGGCCGGCGACCTGGCGCGCGGCGCCACCGCCTATGTCAGCCTTGAACCCTGCGCGCATCACGGGGCGACGCCGCCCTGCGCCGAGGCGCTGATCGCGGCGGGGGTCGCCCGCGTGGTGTCGCCGCTGGCCGACAGCGATCCGCGCGTCGCGGGCCGCGGTTTCGCGATGCTGCGCGAGGCCGGGATCGAAGTCACCACCGGCGTGCTGGCCGAGCAAGCCGCGCGCGACCACGCCGGTTTCTTCCTGCGCACCGAACAGGGCCGTCCCTTCTTGACGCTGAAACTGGCCAGCAGCTTCGATGGTCGCATCGCCACCGCCACTGGCGAAAGCAAATGGATCACGGGGCCGCAGGCGCGGCGTTGGGTGCACGGGTTGCGCGCCAGTCACGATGCGGTGATGGTGGGGGCGGGCACGGCGCGGGCCGACGATCCGTCTCTCACCGTGCGCGATTTCGGCGTTGACCGGCAACCGTTGCGCATCGTGGTGTCGCGCCGGCTCGACGTGCCGCTGATGGGCAACCTGGCGAAAACCGCCCGCGAGGTGCCGGTCTGGATCTGCCACGGTCCCGATCCAGACCCGGTGCTGGAACGGACATGGACCGATCTCGGCGCAACGCTCATCCCCTGCGATGTGGCGCGCGGACAGATCGACCCGGGCGCGCTGTTGCGTGCGCTTGGCGACAAGGGGCTGACCCGGGTCTTCTGCGAAGGCGGCGGCGCGCTGGCGGCCTCGCTTCTGTCGCATGACATGGTGGACGAGCTGATCGGCTTCACCGCCGGTCTTGCCATCGGCGCCGAGGGCCTGCCCGCGATCGGCGCGATGGGGCTGGAACGTCTGGCCGATGCGCCGCGTTTCCAGCTCGCGGAAACTCGCGCCCTCGGTCCCGACATCCTGCACCGCTGGACCCGGCGCGCCTGATCTCTTTTTTCTTGGCAGAAATACCCGAAATCCGCCGCAGGCGGTCAGGCTTGAAATTTTCCGCAGGACAATTTCAAGCGAAATATGCGCGCGCCTTGGCGCGCACAGTCGGATCACGCTAGCGCCACAGATGCGCCCAGCCCGCGAAGATGCCCTGCAGCTTCGCCAGCGCCTTCAACTTACGCCCTTGACCGGTCTCGCCTGCCGCTAGCCGCGCGACGATCACCTCGGCGGGGCAGGGCAGGCCGCTCACCGGGTCGCGGTAGCGCGGGTAATCGATCAGGGCGGCATGGACCAGCCCATCAAGGCTCACCCGCGCCTGCCGCCGCTCCGGCACCTGGCCCAAGTCCGTTGTCAGCCCCCAGCCGGCATAGAAGGGCGCGCCGAGAGTGGTGACCTTCACCCCGCGCAGCAGCGCCTCGAAGCCCAGTAGCGAGGTCATGGTCCAGACCTCGTTCACCTCGCCAAGCAGGGCCACCGGGTCCGCATTTTCCAGCACCTGATCGGCCAGTTCCAGAGCCGCCTCGCGCGGCACAGCGCCGGGGCGCAGCCCGGCCTCGACATCCGGGTGCAGCTTGTAGAGCAGCACCGCGTCCGGGTTGGCCGCCCGCGCCGCGCGCAGCAGGTCCAGGTTGGTCCGCACCTCGCCCGCGCCAAGCCGGATCGAGGCGTCGTTTTCGACCTGTCCCGGCACCAGGATGCGGTGGCCTTCGGGCAGGTCGGGCGCGTCGCCGCCGAGGTTGTACTTGCTCAGCCCCGCCCTGATCAGGCTGCGGCGCAGGGTGTCGGCGCGCACCGCCTGATCGGGGCGCAGCGTGGCGCGCGCGGCGATCAGCCGTTCCAGACGGCTTTCGCGGGACGGATCGTAATAGATGCCCAGATCGTCACACACGAGCGACAGCGGCGGCACCAGTTCCGCCCCCAGCCCGCGCGAGCGCAGGAACCCGTCCTCGACCCGTACCAGCCCGTCCATGTCCAGCCCCTCGGCCTTCCCGGCCCAGATCATCTGACGCCGCGCCATGCCTTCAACGGGCGCGTCCCGGAACCGCACCGCCTTTTCGCCGCCGAAGAATCCGTCGATGGCGCGGCGCTTCCAAAGTCGCATGCCGCTCGCATCCCATCCCTTGCGGTCCTCGCGCCAGGCCCGCACCTGCGTCTCGACCCCGTCGATGGCATCCTCCAGCGGACACAGCCGGTCGCGGCAGGGATCGTACCAGACCGGGTAAAGCATCATCGCCCCGGCAAACAATTGCGCCCGCGTCAGGTTGCGGCGGCGGCGCGGCACCGGCCTGTGATCCGTCGTAAGCCCCCACCCGGCATAGAAGGGCAGGCCGAAAACCCGTGGTCTGTGCCCGGCGAGGATCGCTTCGAACCCCAGCTGCGAGGTGACGGTATAGACCGCCGTGGCCCCCTCCAGCAGCGCCCAGGGGCTTACGGGGCGGTCGTAAAACGTGATCCGTCCGGTCGCGTTTTCTTCGCTGAAGTAGCCGCTTCGAAATCCCTGCTGGCTTTCGGGGTGGGTCTTGATCAGGATCCGCGCGCCGGGGTTTTCCTCCTGCGCGTAATAAAGCATTTCGCGGAACGAATTGGCGTCGGCCCCGCCGAGCTTGACCGAAGCGTCGCCGCGGGTCTGGTCGATGACCAGGACATAACCCGGCTCGGGCGGTTCCTCATCGGGATCGAAGCCGGCATATTTCGTCAGCTCCGCCTCCCGCAGCCGCGCCATGCAGCCGCGGGCACGGTTCAAAAGCGCGCTATCGTCGAGCGGGTGATCGCTGAGGATGCATTCCAGATCGGACGGTTTCGACGCGTCGAAATGCATCCCCTCGCGGCAGATCGCCAGCCCCATCGGTGGTTCGCCCGCCCGGCCGGGATGGATCGATCGCAGGAAAGCGTCCTCGACGCGAATGATCCCGGCGCCGGTCTTTTCCGCCATTGCCTCGCCGCGCGCGGCATAGGGCGAATGGCCCCAGACCGCGATCAGGTCCTCGGACCCGGGGCGGAACAGCTTCAGCTCATACCCGGCCAGTTCGCAGATCCGCCGCACCCGGCGCTGGCGCAGGAATCCCGCGTTGAAATAAGCAACCCGCCGGGGCGGGGCCCCGGCGGGTTCATGCCCGATCCAGTCGGGGTTAAGCATCAGCCGCCGGTCAGCGTGCCGATCGAGCTCGCGGTGGTCAGCGATCCGGTCAGCGACGAAATGGTCTTGTTCCACTGGGTGAACGGCGCCTCGGTCACGTAAAGCGTATCCTTGTCGCGCACGGCGAAATCGCGCGCCAGGAACAGCCCGTTCGGCTTGGTCAGGTCAAGCACGTACACCATCCGCTGCGCGCCGATCAGGTCGGTGCGGCCCAGCACCGCGTTGGCGATCTCGGCCGGTTCATTGCGCATGATGAAGACGCCGGTCGGATCGGCCGCGGTGGGGACCAGGCCGCCGACCTGGGCGATCGCCTCGACCGCCGAAACGGTCTTGCTTTCGAACCCGACGCGGGTCTGGGTGCCGGTGGCGCCAAGCGCGGTGAAGGTGCGGGTGTCGCCTTCGACCAGGATCCGGTCGCCGCTGCGCAGCGCGATGTCGAGCTCGGGATTTTCGTACAGGTCCTGCAGCCAGATCTGGCCCTTTTCGCCGCCCCGGAACAGGGTGACCTGGGCGATTTCGGGGTCGATGCTGATGCCGCCGGCCCGCGCCAGCATCGCCGTCAGGGTGCGGGTGGGCCGTTCGATCGCGAACACGCCCTGGGCGCCGACATTGCCGACCAGCGACACGGTCGATCCGTCGCCGGCGGTGCGGCGGACCTCGACCTGCGGATCGGGGGTCTGTTCTTCCAGCTTGCGGGTGATGATGCTGCGCAGCGCCTCGGGGGTGTTGCCCGCGGCGCGGATGCGGCCGGCGTAGGGCACGAAGATGAAACCGGCGCCGTCGACCTGGACCTCGGTCAGGGTGGTGGCCGAACTCGCCGAGCTGGCCAGAAGGCCGTCTTCGACATTTTCCCACACCGTCAGCGACAGCGTGTCGCCGGGGCGGATGATATCGGAACCCAGCTTGCCCGCCTTGGTGAACTTGTCGGGAAAGCCAAGCGCCGGCGTCACCGCGGTGGCCCGCGTCACCCGGTCATTGACCGACACGATGAAGGCGTCGCCCTGACGCTGCACCGATCCGGCGAAAATTTCGCGTTTGGTTGGGCCGGTACGTGGCAGGCCGCACGAGGCGACAATTGCCACGGCGGCCAGAAGGGCGACGGATTTCGCCCGCCGGGATGCTGGGAATTTCACTGCTCGGTCTCCTCGACCTGTTGTTTTCTGCCTCAAGTCTTTGCGGCAACCTAACGGAATCCGGAACAAAAATCCAGCGCTAGAGCTTGTGGCTCTCAGGTCACCACACGCAACTGTTGCCGCGGCGCCGCGGTGCCCGACTTCAGCGCGTCATAGGGGTCTTCGTCGCTCAGCATCATGTCGACCACGTGGCGCAGCAGCTGCTTGCGCCCGCGCGCGGAGTAAAACCCGCCCGGCACCTGGCTGGTTTCCAGCAGGAATCGGCGGTAATCGCGATAGGCGGGCAGGTCGGGGCGCTGCGCCGCCTTGAAAAACGCAGTCAAGGGCTGGTCGGACACGAATTCCGGCTTGGCATAGACCGCGTCGCCGAACACTTTCAACGGGATGCCGCGCCACAGCACCTGCTGCCCGGCGGTGGAATTCACCGTCACCGCGCTGCGGGTGTCGTTGAGCAGTTGCGCCAGCTTGCCGCCGCGCACGAAATGAACCCGATCGGCAACCCCCGCCCGCCGCGCGATGCGGCGGATTTCGCGCCGCAGCGGTACCTGGCCGTTTTCTAGCGGATGCGCCTTGATCACCAGGTGATGATGCCGCGGTGCCCCCTGCGCGAAGCCGTCGATGGCCAGTTCCAGGAATTCGGTCATCGTCGAAAACGGGGAATGTTTCTGGAACGAACTGTCATGCGCCAGCTGCAGCAGCGCTACATGGTAGGGGAAGCCGCCATGCCGGATCCGGTAGGTGGCCAGGCCGCGTTCCGCGATCACCAGCGGCGTCATCAGCAGCCGGGTGAAATACAGGTGGAATTCTCGCGCCACCGACAGGTCGCGATGGGCCCTGAAATTGCGGTATTCGCGGTTCCGGAACAGCACGAACCAATGGTACAGCGCGCCGTAGAACACGTGCTGGCGGGTGTCGCCCCAATGGCCCGGCGGCAACACGGCATCGAGGTCGGAACGTTCCAGCGCCGCGCGCATGTCTTCCACGCTCAGCCGCATCAGCCGCGAATGGCCGTTGGAGCCGTCGCGCTCATAGGTCACCCAGTAGGGGCGCAGGTAGCCTTCCTCGAACACATGCACCCGCAGCCCGGCCTTGCGCGCGCGCGCCACCGCCTCGGCATGGATCGGGCGGGTGTCGCCGTAGAGCACGATATCGGTGATGCCCTTTTCGGCCACCAGCGCCTCGAACCTCTCGGGCCAGTCGTCGCCGGTGCCGCGATAGGGGATATAGCGCGCCGCGTCGAACCAGAACGCCCGGTCGCCGGCATTGAAGCCGACGCGCCAAACCTCGGCCCCGGCCCGGCGCAGCATCTTGCCGAGCTGGTGAAAGAACGGTCCGTGCGGTCCCTGCAGGCACAGGAAGACCCGGTTTTGTCCGCTGTCGCTGCTCATTCCGATAAGGTGATCCTGACGGTCGTTTACATTGTTCTAACCTGTTTCGAGGGCGAAAATAAGGCGCAAATTGAAACCAAATTGGGTTGTTTCCAATAAGTTCAACGGCTAGGTGATGGGGCAGTTTAGAACGCAGGCGCATCAGGGGGCGGACATGTTTACCGGCATCATCACCGATATTGGCGAGGTTCAGGCGCTGGAACAGCGCGGCGATCTGCGCGCGCGGATCGGCACCGGCTATGACATGGACAGTGTCGATCTTGGCGCCTCGATCGCCTGCGACGGGGTCTGCCTGACGGTGGTCGCCAAGGGCGAGGGCTGGTTCGATGTCGATGTGTCAGCCGAAACGGTGTCGAAGACCAACCTCGGTGGCTGGGCGTTGGGCCGCAAGCTGAACCTTGAGCGCGCGTTGAAGGTGGGTGACGAACTGGGCGGCCATATCGTGTCGGGCCATGTCGATGGGCTGGCCGAGATCGTGGCGATGCAGGAAGAGGGCGACAGCACCCGCATCACCCTGCGCGCGCCCGAGGCGCTGGCGCGCTACATCGCGCCGAAAGGATCGGTGGCGCTGAACGGTACCTCGCTGACGGTGAACGAGGTCGAGGGCTGCGATTTCGGCATCAACGTGATCCCGCATACCCAGGAAATGACCACCTGGGGCCGGGCGCGGGTGGGGGACCGGATCAACCTGGAAATCGACACTCTGGCGCGCTACGTCGCCCGGCTGCGCGACTTCGGCTGACCGAATGGTGCGCCCGTGCCGGGCGCGCAGGTTTCGCTTCGCCCTTGGGCGAAGCGGTATGGGGGCGCTGCCCCCGTCGCCGCACGCGGCGACTCCCCCGGGATATTTTCCAAAAGAAGAAGACCTGTTGATTATACGCCTTCTTCTTTTCCCAAATATCCCCGCCGGAGGCGAATCCCGAAAGAAAAGGCCGCAGGCGTTTTCTTGAGATATCAGGCGCGCCCGGCACGGGCGCACCATTTAACAACATATTCGCAATCGATATTGTGTTCTCCGCGCGGGCGACTATCTTTGTCTCAAAAGGGAGACCTGCCATGTCGATCATCAAACCCAGCCGCCGCGACATCCTGAAACTGGCCGCGATCGCCCCCGGTTTCGCGCTGCCCGCCGCCGCGCGGGCGCAGCTTGCCGCGCCCAGCGGGGAACAGCCGGCGCATTTCCGGTTCACCCTGGGCGATATCAAGCTGACCGTGCTGTCGGACGGGTATTTCCAGGTGCCCACAAGCGGTCTGGGGGTGAATGCCGACCCCGAGGACGTGAAAGCCTTCCTGACCCGGTATTTCCTGCCCGCCGAAGCGGGCTATTCCCACACCAATCACCTGCTGATCGAAACCGACGAGGCGGTGGTGCTGGTCGATGTCGGGTCGGGCAACCGCTTCTTCGACACGGTGGGGCGGCTGAACGGCAACATGGAGGCGGCCGGGATCGACCCGTCCTCGATCACCCATGTGGTGGTCACCCATGCCCATCCGGATCACATCTGGGGTATCCGCGACGATTTCGACGAAGCGATTTTCCCCGGCGCCGAATATGTCTTGGGCGAGGCCGAGCATCGCTATTGGATGCAGGACGACCTGGTCAACAAGGTGGCGCCCGAGGATCAGCAATTCGTGCTGGGCGCGGTCAATTCGATCAATTGCGACGGGGTCGAATGGAACTTGGCCAAGGACGGGCACGAGGTGGTGCCGGGGGTCCGGCTGATCGACACGCCGGGGCACACGCCGGGGCACATGAGCGTCGTGCTGGAAAGCGGCGGCGAACAGCTGATCGCGCTTGGCGACAGCATGACCCATGCCTACATGAGCTTCCGTCATCCCGAATGGTACAACGGCACCGATGCCGACGGCGAGACGACAGTGGCCACCCGCAAGCGACTGCTGGACATGGCCGCAGCCGACCGGATGGCGGTGCTGGGCTATCACTTCCCGTTCCCCGGCGTCGGTCACGTGATGCGCGAAGGCGAGCGGTTCAGCTTCGTTCCGGCGCTCTGGCAGTTCTGATCCCCCGTCGGTTCCCTGGTCTGATCCCCGGTCTGATCTCTGGCGCACACGCCCTGTGGAACGCCGCGTTGCCTCTGGCCAACGCGGCGCGCCTGCGGTATCTGCGGGGGGAAACCTGACAGGGGGTCCCATGCCCGAAAGCTCTGCCTTTGAAACACCCGGTCCCGTCGAAGCCGAACTGCGCGACGCGATCAGCCCGATCGAGGACATCATCGAGGACGCCCGCCAGGGCCGGATGTATATCCTGGTCGACCACGAGGACCGTGAAAACGAGGGCGATCTGATCATCGCCGCTGAATTCGCCGATGCCGACGCGGTCAATTTCATGGCCACCCACGGCCGCGGGTTGATCTGCCTGCCGATGACGGCCGACCGGATCGACCGGCTGGGCCTGCCGATGATGGCGGTGAACAATTCCTCGCGGCACGAAACCGCCTTCACCGTGTCGATCGAGGCGCGCGAAGGTGTCACCACCGGGATTTCCGCCGGCGACCGGGCGCTGACCATCGCCACCGCGATCGACGAACGGAATTCCATGGCGGCGCTGGCGACGCCGGGCCACGTGTTCCCGCTGCGCGCCCGGCGCGGCGGCGTCTTGGTGCGCGCCGGCCATACCGAGGCCTCGGTCGACATCTCGCGGCTGGCGGGGCTGCATCCCTCGGCGGTGATCTGCGAGATCATGAAGCCGGACGGCAGCATGGCGCGATTGCCCGATCTGGTGGAGTTTGCCAAGGAACACGGGCTGAAGATCGGCACCATCAGCGACCTGATCAAGTACCGCGCCCGCAACGACAACCTTGTGGTGGAGACCTCGCGCGAAACCGTAACCTCGGAGTTCGGCGGCGACTGGGAATTGCGCATCTTCACCGACCAGACCCACGGGGTTGAACACGTGGTGATGATCAAGGGCGATATCACCACGCCGGAACCGGTGCTGACCCGCACCCATGCGCTGCACGAGGCGACCGACGTTCTGGGCTTGGGGCCGAAATCGGCCAGGCAACTGCCCCGCGCGATGGAAAAGATCGCGGCCGAAGGGCGCGGCGTCGTCTGTCTGTTCAGGCAGCCCCGGAACGCGCTTTATGCCAGCGAAGAGGAAGGCCCCAGGACGATCAAGCAGACCGGGCTCGGGGCGCAGATCCTCAATAAGCTGGGGCTGCACGAACTGATCCTTCTGACCGACTCGCCCTCGACCAAATATGTCGGGCTCGATGCCTTCGGGCTCAGCATCACCGGCACCAGACCGATCCTGAAGGAGGACTGACATGGCCGGACATGAAACCCATTATATCCTGCCGCGCCCCGTCTTCGACAAGCCGGTGAAGATCCTGATCGTGGTTGCGCCCTATTACAAGGATATCGCCGACGACATGGTCGCCGGCGCCAAGGCCGAGATCGAGGCCTGCGGCGGCACTTGGGACCTGGTCGAGGTGCCCGGCGCCCTGGAAGTGCCCACCGCGATCAACATCGCCGAGAGGATGAGCAATTTCGACGGCTATGTCGCGCTTGGCTGCGTGATCCGCGGCGAAACCACCCATTACGATACCGTCTGCAACGACAGTTCGCGCGCATTGCAGCTCTTGGGCCTGCAGGGGCTGTGCATCGGCAACGGCATCCTGACGGTGGAAAACCGCAAACAGGCCGAGGTGCGCGCCGATCCGGCGGATCAGAACAAGGGCGGCGGCGCAGCCGCAGCGGCCTTGCATCTGGTCGCTCTCGGCCGTAAGTGGGGCGGTCAGCGCAACGGCGTGGGATTCGTACCCGACGCCGAGGAATACAAGCTGGCCGGCGAACTCAAGGACAACTCCACCGCATGACCTCTGCCTCCGACGATACACCGCTTTCCAACAACCAGAAGCGCAAGATGAAATCGGCCGCGCGGCTTTACGCGGTGCAGGCGCTGTTTCAGATGGAACAATCGAACCAGACCGTGGAGCAGGTGATTGTCGAATTCCTCGATCACCGCTTCGGCGCGGTCTATGATGGCGACGAGATGGTCGAAGGCGATGCGGACCTGTTCCGCCAGCTGATGCGCGACGCGGTGAACTGGCAGGCGAAGATAGACCAGATGACCGACCGGGCGCTGGTCGCCAAGTGGCCGATCGCGCGGATCGATCCGACGCTCAGGGCGCTGTTCCGCGCCGCCGGGGCGGAACTGACCCAGTCGGACACCCCGGCCAAGGTGGTGATCACCGAATTCGTCGCCGTGGCGCAGGCCTTCTTCCCCGAAGGCAAGGAAGCCAAATTCGTCAACGCGGTGCTTGACCACATGGCGCGCGAGGCGAAGCCGGAAGCGTTCTGAACGTTGAAATCTGCGACATTTCGGCGGATTCACGCGAAACCCCGGTCGCCGAGGGGGCGCGCCGCTTGAAACCTGCGCTCAAAGGGATATCTTTGAGGGGTCACTAGGGGGAGATGTCGAAATGCCGAAACTCATTCGCATGTATATCGTCAATGTGCTGATCGGCTATGCGATCGCGGCGGCTTTCGTGGCGATGCTTCTTTACTTCGACATCGCAAACCTCTGGCACCTTGTGACCCATTCCAGCAGCGGCCTGCTGGCGGTTTTCGTGCTGTGGTTCGCCAACGGTATCGTCTTTGCCGGGGTGCAGTTCGCCATCGCGGTGATGCGGATGAAGGACGACGATGGCGGCAATGGCGGTAAGCGTGCCCCGATCCGCGTCGACATGACCCGCATGGTCCCCGTCCGGCAGGAGGCGAAGGCCAGGAACAACCTGACCCGGCGCTGATCCTTCCAGCGTTTCGAAACCCGAAACCGGCCCGATCCGCGGCCGGTTTTTTCATGTCCGGGTGCAGACGGGCGATCCGTACCGAAACCCGGTACAAAAGCCCCGTATCGCATCGAAGTTCTGTGAAAAGCGGCGGGCCCGCAGCGACCGTGGGGTTATCTCATTCCCGAGGACCTGTATATACAGGTGGGCGCCAGGTAATCAGGCCAGGACCTGAACAGAGCCAGCTCCCTCGGAATTGCTTAAGGCCACCGGAATGCAACCGAATAACGAGAAGAGCAGAACCCGCCAGCCCCCTACTTAGGGGCTTGAGGCCCGCGCGGCAAGGGGCGACGGGGCAGGACGGTTGCAAATAAAGCCCGGAAGGCTGCGTTTCAAGCCATCGCGCCCGTACCGGGCGTGGCGCAAAGGACGTCACGCGGGCCCGAGGCTGGTGCATCCCCCGATAACAATCGCGTTTGAAGTGGCGATCGGGGTTGCATTTGTTCATGATATGTTCATGATTTCGGTATGGAAACACAGAGTCTGATATCGCTTGACAGCCTGCAACCCGGTCAGCTTCTGGCGCGCGGGGTGGCGCGGGCGCTTGGCAGCTATGGCTTCGTGTCGGTGGAGGAATTCGTGCCCGCGCGGGGGCTGCGGGTGGATGTCATGGGGCTGGGCCCGAAAGGCGAAATCTGGGTTATCGAATGCAAGTCAAGCCGCGCCGATTTCCAGTCGGACGGCAAATGGCAGGGGTATCTGGATTGGTGCGACCGCTATTTCTGGGCCGTCGATGCTGAGTTCCCCACAGATCTGCTGCCGCAGGAAACCGGGCTGATGATCGCCGATGCCTATGGGGGCGAAATCATCCGCATGGGACCCGAATCGAAGCTGGCGGCAGCGCGGCGTAAGGTGCTGACCCACAAATTCGCAACCCATGCCGCGCGGCGCTTGCAGGCTTTGCGCGATCCGCGGGTTTAGCTTTTGACGGCGCGCGCGGCCTGGGCGGCGGCGCGGATTTCCTCGGCAATCTCCTCGGCCTCCTCGGGATCGAAATCCATCGGGATCTCTATCCCCTGGCCTTCGATGAACAGCCGCACCATGCCCTGATCGGTCGGCCCGATCTGCAGGTTGGCTTCGATATCGCGTTCGGTGTTGATCCCCATGGTCCGGCACTCCTTTGACAGCGATGAGCTAGCGCTTTCGCCCTTGCATTGCAAGCCGCCGCCCGGTTTGTTGGCGGCATGAGTGATTTGATATTGCGCGATTTGCGGATCGGCGACGCGGGCTGGCTGATCGAACAGCATGGCGTTCTCTATGCCCGCGACGAAGGGTTCGATGAAAGTTTCGAAGCCTTGGTGGCGGAAATCCTGGCCGATTACATCCGCAACCACGATTCGGAATGCGAACGGGCCTAGATCGCCGAACAGGACGGCGAACGCTTAGGCAGCATTTTCTGCGTCCGCCAGGATTCGGAGACCGCCAAGCTGCGGCTGTTTCTGCTGTTGCCGCAGGCGCGCGGCAAAGGGGTGGGGCAGCGCCTGCTGTCTGCCTGCATGGACTATGCGCGCGATAAGGGATACCGGCGCATGGTGCTTTGGACCCATGAAAGCCACCGCGCCGCCTGCGCGCTTTACGCCCGCAACGGCTGGACCCTCACCCGCTCCGAGCCGGTGCACAGCTTCGGAGTCGATCTTGTCGAACAAAGCTGGGAAATTGCGCTTTAACGGGCTTGCAATCCTCGGTCAGGAAGGCTAAATCGCCCGAACAGTGCCGCCTTAGCTCAGTTGGTTAGAGCGCTGGATTGTGGATCCAGAGGTCCCCCGTTCAAGCCGGGGAGGCGGTACCATCACCCCATATCGATGTCCGGCCCGTTGCCCGCCCGTGCGCGGTGTGCCTTGGGGCGTCTTGTCCGATGATAGGTCTGGCCTTTCAGGCCCGTTTGACGGTTAAACTGCTGGTATTGGGAACAAATGAACACCATGCCGGATACCGTCGATCCTCATTCCGATCCTGCCGCGATCCCGCTTTTCGTGGATATGGACGGCACGCTGCTGCGCACAGACGTGGCGCAGGAACTTCTGCTGCGGTCGTTCAAGTCGCCCGCCGCGCTGTGCGCTGTGCTGTCTGGGGGCGTGTCACACGGGGTCAGTGGGGTGAAGCGCGCCCTGTCGGAGAAAACGGGCTTCCGCGCCGACCTTCTGCCCTATGACGCGGATGTTCTGGACTACGTGAAAAAGGCGCGGCGGGACGGGCGGCGGGTGGTGCTGGCGACTGCCGCCGACAGCAAGGTGGCGCGCGCGGTGGCCGATCATACCGGGGTGTTCGACGATGTGGTCGCCACCGAACCGGGGCGCAACATGAAGGGCGCGGCCAAGCTGGCCGCGATCCGCGATGCGGCGGGGCCGGAGGGATTCGAATACCTGGGCGATTCGCGCGCCGACCTGCCGATCTGGCGCGCGGCGCGGTTGCGTGGCTTCGCCGCCATTCCGGCCCGCGCGCGCGACATGGCGGGGGAGGCGACGCTTTTGCCAAGGCGGCGGGCGCCGTTCTGGTCGGCTCTGCTCAGGGCGATGCGGCCGGGGCACTGGGCGCTCAACCTCTTCGTCTTCCTGCCGATTCTGTTCGCCAACCTTTACGCCGATCCCGCCGGCCTGTTGCGAACGTTCGGCGCCTTCGTGGCGTTCTCGCTCTGCGCCTCGGCGATCTGCCTGATCGGCGCCATGCTGGATGTCGAAGCCGATCGCGCCGATGCGGTTCGGCGAAAGGGGCCCTTCGCGGCGGGCGATCTGACGCCAAAAGCCGGGGGCGCGGCGGCTCTGCTGCTGATGCTGGCGGGGCTGGGAACCGGTTTTGGCGTGGCGGGCTGGGTGTTGGGGCTGGTGCTGAGCGCCTACCTGACGGCGGCGCTGGCCCATGCGCTTTGGCTGAAATCCAGCCCTGTCATCGGCGCTTTGGTGCTGGTGCTGCTTTTCGCCCTGCGTATCGTCGCGGGGGCGGTGGCGGTCCAGCTGCTGCCTTAATCGCGCCCGGTCCGTTCAGCCCCGCGCGGCGCGCTGTTCTGCCACGTTTTGCGCCACCAGATTCTTGTAGAGCGCCCGGATGCGTTGGGTCATCGGCCCCGCGCCCCGGCCCGCACCGATCGGCTTACCGTCGATTTCGGCCACCGGGGTCTGCGCCCCGAAGGTGCCGGTCAGGAACGCCTCGTCGGCGCCATAGGCCTCGTAAAGCGAATAGTTCTTCTCGAACACCGGGATGCCGTTGGCGCGGCACAGGTCGATCACCTTCTGACGCGTCACCCCGTTCATGCAGTAATCCCCGGTCGAGGTCCAAACCTCGCCCCCGCGCACGATGAAAAAATTGCAGGCATTGGTGGTGTTCACGAACCCGTTCGGGTCCAGCATCAGCCCCTCGTCGGCCCCCGCCTGTTCCGCCTGCAGGCAGGCGATGACGCAGTTCAGCTTCGAATGGCTGTTGAATTTCGGATTCTGGCTGTGCGGCAGCCCGCGCACCTGTGGCACGGTGGCAAGCCGGATACCCCGGTCCAGAAGGCCGGTGGCGGGGCGGGAATGTTCCACGATCGCGACAACGGTCGGCCCCCATTTCGACAACGCCGGGTGCTGGAATGGTTTCGCCTTGCGCCCGCGCGTGATCATCAGCCGGCAATGGGCGTCGGTGATCATCCCATTGGCCGCCGCCGTCCGATTGAGGATGTCGCGAATCTCCTCGCGCCCGTGCCCGATATCGAGCGACACCGCTTTGCAGGAATTGAACAGCCGATCCATGTGATCGTCGAAAAAGGCCCATTCCGCGTCGTAAAGACGCATGCCTTCCCACATCCCGTCGCCCAGCATGAACCCCGAGGCATAGACCGACACCACCGCCTGGTCCTTGGGCACGATATCGCCGTTGACGTAGAACTTGATGTCATCGTTGCGCGGATCGGCCTCGGCATCGTGGGTGGACTGGTTCTCTGGGCTGGTCATGTCTGTCTCGGACTGGGTGCGGGGCGCTTGTCGGCGCCACTTTCGGCAATCGCCGCGCCGCGTGCAAGATGCGCCGGATGGCCGGGGAAGGGCGGGCGATAGGTCTTGCTTCGGAAGGTCCGGTGGTCTTTGTTCGAAGGAACCGGCGGCAAAAGGGGGGATGCCATGCCAAGCAGTTTCGACAATCCGTATCTGGGGCAGGGCATCGCCATCGACACGCCGCTGGCGCGCGCCGACGCGACTCGGGTTGGCAGGCTTCTGGCGCAATGCCCGCACCATGCCGCGACGCCGCTGCGCGATCTGCCCGGGCTCGCCCAGCAATGTGGCGTGGCGGCGATCCACCTGAAGGATGAAAGCGCCCGCATGGGGCTGGGCAGTTTCAAGGCGCTTGGCGCCGCCTTCGTCATCGCCTGCGATGCCGCCGATCACGCGGCAGGGGAAGAAATCGCCGCCGATGAACTGTCGGACCGGACCTATGTCGCGGCGAGCGCGGGCAATCACGGCCTGTCGGTGGCGGCGGGCGCGGCGGTGTTCGGCGCGCGGGCGGTGATCTACCTTGCCGATACCGTGCCCGAAGCCTTCGCCGAGCGCCTGCGCTCCAAGGGCGCCGAGGTGGTGCGGGCGGGAGAGACCTACGAGGAAAGCATGGCGGCAGCCGAACGGGCGGCGGCGGAGAGGGGCTGGACCCTGCTGTCGGACAGCAGCTGGCCGGGCTATACGGAAATCCCGCTGGGGGTGATGGAAGGTTATCTGCAAATGGCCCGCGAAGCGGTCGACCAGATGCCGGAACCGCCCAGCCACATCCTGCTGCAGGCCGGTGTCGGCGGGCTGGCCGCCGCGGTGGCGCGTTATGCGCGGGCGCAATGGGGTGATGGGCCGGAGATCATCGTGGTCGAGCCCGCCTATGCCCCGGCGCTGATCGAAAGCGTGCGGGCGGGCCGGCTGGTGACCACCGAGGGGCCGGTGTCGGAAATGGGACGGCTGGATTGCAAGACGCCGTCGATGATCGCGCTCGCCTCGCTGTCTCGCGACGCCAACCGCTTCGTCACGATCAGTGAGGAAGAGGCGGCGCAGGGCGTTGAAATCCTGAAGGCGCATGGCTTCGCCACCACCCCTTCTGGTGGGGCGGGGATGGCGGCGCTGATCGCGGGGCTGGAAGGGCTGGGGGCGGAGGCGCGGGTGCTGGCCATCCTCAGTGAAGGGCCCGAAGATGGGTGAGGGATCATTGGTTTTTCCCGCCGGCGAATACGTCCGGCGCACCCGCGCGCTGCAAGCCGAAATGGCCGCGCGCGGCAACGATGCGCTGATGCTGACTTCCCAGGCCGACATCTTCTACGTCACCGGCTTCTTGACCCGGTTCTGGGAAAGCCCGGCACGGCCGTGGTTCGTGGTGGTGCCGTCACGCGGCGCCCCGATCGCGGTGATCCCCTCTATCGGGCAGGACCTGATGGCGCGCTGCTGGATCAGCGATATCCGGACATGGGATGCGCCCGACCCGTTCGACGACGGGGTCGGGTTGCTGAGCGAGGTGCTGAAGGAAGTGGTGCCGGCAACCGGCTGCATCGGCATCCCGATGGGGTTGGAAACCAGCCTGCGGATGCCGCTGGGCGATTACGCCCGAGTCGCCGAACGCATCGCGCCGCGCCGCATTGCCGATGCGACCGAGGTCATCCATCGGGTGCGCGAGGTCAAGTCCGGGGCCGAGATCGACCGCATCCGCGACATCTGTGCCATCGCCGACGCGGCCTTCGACAAGGTGCCGGATATCGTGCGCGATGGCCCGGCGCTGGACCGGGTGTTCCGGCAGTTCCAGATGGCGCTGCTGGCGGCGGGGGCCGATTGGGTCAGCTATACCGCCGGCGGGGCCGGGCAGGGCGGTTACGGCGACGTGATTTCCCCGGCGGCGGCGGCGCCCCTGCGCGCGGGCGATATCCTGATGCTGGATACCGGTGCGGTGAGGGACGGCTATTTCTGCGATTTCGACCGTAACTTTTCCATCGGCACGCCAAGCGACGATGCAAGGCGCGCCCATGACGTTCTGTTCAAAGCGACCGAGGCGGCACTGGCGCAATTGCGCCCCGGCATGCGGGCCTGCGACGCCCATCGCATCCTGTCCGGCGCCATCGCGGCCGAGGGGGCAATCCCGGGCGGCGGGAGGTTGGGCCACGGGCTGGGCGTCACGCTGACCGAATGGCCCTCTTTCACCACCAAGGACCTGACGGTGCTGCGCGAAGGCATGGTGTTGACGCTGGAACCCGCTGTGGTTCTCGCACCGGGGCGGATCATGGTGCATGAGGAAAACATCGTGCTGCGCGAAGACGGGCCCGAATTGCTGTCGCGCCGCGCGTCGGCCGAATTGCCGGTGATCGAACTATGACGGGTTTTCCCTACGATCTGACCGGGCCGATCGGCAGCGCCGCGACGCTGGGTCTGATCGTGTTGCAGGTGGATGAAACGATCGAGCAGGATTTTCGCCGCTTGCTGCCGGGACGCGAGGTGGCGCTTTACGTGACGCGCATCCCGTCTGGGGCCGACCTGACGCCTGACACCATCGCGCAGATGGAACGCGATCTGCCCGGCGCGGCGGGGCTGTTGCCGCCGGCGGCGCGTTTCGACGCGGTCGGTTACGCCTGTACCTCGGGCACCACGCTGATCGGTGCGGATCGGGTCGAAGCGCTGGTTCATCGGAGCTGCACGACCACCCATGTCTGCAATCCGCTGAGTGCCGCGCAGGCGGCCCTGTGCCATGTCGGTGTGCGTCGGATCGGGTTGGTATCGCCCTATTCGGCATCGATCGCGGCCGATCTGCAGCGGGCCTTCGAGGCTGCGGGCTTCGCGGTGCCGCGGGCGATCAGTTTCGGGGAAGAGGTCGAGGCCAATGTCGCCCGGATCGATCCGCGGTCCATCGACGCCGCCGCCCGCGCGGTTGCCGCCGAGGGCGAGATCGATGCGGTGTTCCTGTCCTGTACCAACCTGCGGACGCTCGACATTGTCGAAGGTCTCGAGCAGGAACTCGGCCTGCCGGTCATCAGCAGCAACCTTGCCCTGGCCTGGCGCATGGCGGTGGTCGCGGGCGCCGGGGGCGCGCTCAGCGGCGGTTTCAGATTACTGCAGGAAGGCGGACAAGCGGCGTAGCGCATTCGCCGAAAGGGTTTCGGTCCTTGAAGCGTTTTCGGCCACTCGTGTTCCGCCTGCCCGGACGTCACCCGGATAGCGGTCGCGTGTTCAATCGGCCTGCGCCGGTGCCCGACCCGTCCCATTGCGGTCGCGGCTTCAGATTTCTTCGAGAACCGGTTTTTCGTTCTTCTCGATGCGCCGCATCATGTGCCGGCCCCGTTTGCCCCGGACATCCGGGCGGCACAGACGCCCTGCGCTCTGATCCGACAGCAGTTGCGGGAACAGGCTGCGTATTTCCTCGAGCGCCTCGGGACAAATCGATTTCAAGGCTTCCGGCCCCGTGTGCAGGGATTCCGAGGGCACCCCGTCAGCATAGATGATTTCGTGGTGATCGAACAGGATGTGCCAATATTCGACCGGCGTGGGGCAATCGTAGAGCTTGGCGTGCCCCAGAAGTTTCAGTTTCCTGGCCGGAACCAGAACCTCGCGATGGCAGAACATGCGCTCGGCGACCTTGGAACGGACCAGAACCCTGTGTTGGCGGGTCAGGTACAGATCCCGGACGGGAAGCCCCGCCCCGAGGCTGCCAGCCGGGATGCGGACAGGGCGAAGGTTCTGGTTCTGCTGCATCTCATGGGCCGAAAGTTCCCGTCTTCCGATCCATCGAATGGGTTGGAAACCGTGGTCCATGGTCTGGACAAGGTCACCGGGGGCGAGCGCTTCGACATTGATTTCGCCCTTGCTTGTCGCGATCCGGGTGCCGGTCATGAAGCAAAGGACAAACGTGTTTTCCACGCTCAGCTGGTCGCCGCCGACCGACGTGCCGCCGTTCTGAATCCGCAGGTCGCCGGCGTTTTGCAGAATGCCGTCGTCATTGATGTCGTCGCGCAGCCATTGCAGCGGATTTTTGTATTGCTCGTCGGGGTTAGTGTCGTTCCATTCGGCGAGCGTCACCTCATTGTAGAAGTCCGACAGATCGACAACGTCGTTGTTGCTGCTGTCGCTGTCGCCGATGCCCGTCGTCGTGTCGAAATCCTGAATGGTATCGCCGGTGCCGTCTGCCACGAACACGTCAGAGCCGTCGCCGCCAATCAGCGTGTCGACCTCGCTGCCACCGTCGAGCGTATCATTGCCGCTGCTGCCCTTGAGGAGGTCATCACCGCTGCCGCCGTCGATACTGTCACTGCCGCCTTCGCCATTGATGGTATCGTTGCCGCCGAAGCCCAGGATGGTATCGTCGCTTTCGGTGATCTGGTCGCCCTGAACGTCGGTGTAGCCGCCTTCCATGATTTCCGCGGCATCCAGGCCATGCACGATCCCGTCGGGCGCCCCCGGAAGGTCGTAGGCCGCGTTTGCGTCGATATCGAGGCTGATCGACACCCCAGACAGCAGTGGCAGCCCGTCGGGGGCATGAAGGTAGATCTGACCGCCGATCGAGAATGCCGCGACCGGCCGTTCATCAATGTTGATGCCCAACAGGCCGATCGTCGAAATCGTTCCCGATCCGAGATATTCGATGGTATGGGGGGCACCGCCGTCGAATGTGAATGTGGTTTTGCCACTGTCCTCGGCGCTTAACTGACCGTTGTTGTCTTCAAAAGTGCCGCTGTAAGAGCCGCTGCCGGAGTTGATCAGCGAGGCGGACAGAAGGCCGCCGGCATAGATTGACGCAAGGCTGCCGTCGTAAGCAAATATGTTCGTGACATCATAGGTCGTGTTCATTCGACAAACCCGCTTTCTCATGTATGACCGACAATTTGCGCGGTCATGCCAATGTCGCTGGCTTTGGGTGAGACACTGGTCCTATACCTATACTAACGGCAGGAAATTGGGGTCGTTTAGTGGCAAATTTCGGAAAAATTAGGTTCTTTTCCAACACATCTTTGCGACGACGATCGTGCTGGCCTTGGAAAACACGCCAAGCGACCGGGTCGGTCAGGCCGCGTCCAGAACGATCCAGACGACACCACCTGCTGGATGGCTTTGGTCAATGCCCACCTCGCCGCCCATCGCGCTGACATATGCATGGACCAGCGCCAGGCCGATGCCGGCGCCCGATTGGGTGCCGTTGGTAAATTCCAGCCGTTCGAACGGGTCAAACGCGCGCGTCGAAGCTTCCTTTGGGAAGCCCGGGCCGGTGTCGCGGAAGGTGAGTTTCACCCGCTGACCCGAAACCGCTTCGGCCGTGACGGTGATGTTACCGCAGGCAGGGGTGTACTTGGCGGCATTGTCCAGCAGCTGCGCGATCGCCGCGTATAACAGCGCGGGATCGGCCGAGACCTTCAACCCGGTAGGGGCCTTCAAATTGAGCGTCAATTTCTTTGCCGCAATCAGCTGGCCATTGCGTTGCAGGACTTTTTCGACCTTTTCGCTTAGCGCCACCGCGGTCAGTTTCGTAAGGATTTCCGTTCCGGCGATTGATGCGAAAGCCAGCATATTATCCATCATCGACAGCAGATCGCTGCTTGCGTTCAGAATGAGATCCATGCGCTGCCTGACCTCTGCGGGGTCGAGGGGGGTATCCCCGCGGGCCTCCTCGCGGACCAGTTCGGAATACCCGGTGATGGCATTCAGCGGGGTGCGGATTTCGTGGCTCATGCTCTTGAGCAGGACCGACTTGGCTTCGTTCGCCACTTCGGCGAGTTGCTGCGCCTTGTGGAGGTTGAAGGCATAGCGAGATGAGACGCTCACGAAGTAAGCGAATTCGAACAGAACCACCCCGAACACGGTCACCGCCGAGCCGGGGGCGACGATATGCGTTGCCGTCTGTTCACCGATATCGAAGGGTTGCAGGAAGCTGTAATCGGACCCCCAGCCGATGAACCACAGCATGACCGGCAGACCCACGAAGCCAAGAACCAGAGGCAGATTCTTGTGAAGCGGGAATATCAGAAACGGTATTCCGGCGGCGGCCAGCAGGATGAAGGACATATAGCCGGACGGATGCACGACCAGCGAGGCGAGGAAAACGGCAACGTTCGCCGCCAGGATCCACGTCACCCGGGCAACGTTGTCCCGGCCAAGCCAATGCAACACGATCCCGAAAAGAAACCCGATCGTGGCGATCGCAGCGGCGATTTCCAGCCGCGGTGCCTCCAGAAGCAGGGCGACAATATACCAGCCTATGGCGAATGGGGTCACGTAGCGGACAAGCGTCTTGGAGTTTGCGATACACCGCTCTTTTCGGCTTTTTTGAAATTCAGAGAAATCGCTCTGAGGGTTTGAAAAATCGCTCTGCATAACAAATCCGAGCCCAAGGAACATAATCTTACGGACTAATTATGTCCTCTGGTATTGTTAACGACATGGAAAGCTATCCTTTGAGATGCAAATTCCTGAACTTGAATAAATGGTAACATCACAATGTTCCAGATGAATGTTTGAATTTGTTTCAAGTTGTCGTCCATGCATCTGGAGATTTTCGATGACGTTGATCTCAAATATGGGCGAGTTTTGAGCCGTCTAGCTCTGAATCGATCGATTTCGCTTGCAGGTCGCGGATTTGAAGAAAAGGAAAGCCGAAGAGGAGCTTCACCGGCGAACAGATCATTTGGAGGATCAAGGAAGAGGGGGGAAGGTCTTGGTCTTTGACCGGCGTCCGGTCCAAGGTTGCGAAGAGGCGGTGGGACCGGACTGGTCGGTCCGTCACCACGATTGCGGGCATGAGCCTTGATACGCGCGCGGCAAACCTTGCGACCGCATGAATGGGTCGGGAAATTCAGCACGGGCGGACGTATATCAATTCGGAATAGCTGGTTGATTTTCTCACATTTCAGGAAAACGGCTAGTCTTCGATTGCGGCCAGAAATGGCGCAGCTGAACATAACAGACCCGTCGGCGGCCCGGCACGATCAATGCAATTGAACCTTGGAAGCCGCCGAGAGACCAACAGAGAGAGCTATGCAATGACTAATCGAAAAATACTGACTCAGACCGGTGCGGTGATCGCCATCATGGCGGCGACGGTCGCGTCGGCGGAGATCCCGAAGGTCGACCTGAACGTCCTGGGATCGGTTTCCTTCCTGTCCTCCTATGAAAACTACGAGGAACACTTCTGGAACGAACATCTGCCCGAGGCGTCCGGCGGCAAGATACGGGCGACGGTACGGGGCTTTGACGAAATGGGCCTGAAGGGCGGCGAAATCCTGCGCCTGACCGGGCAGGGCGTGGTCGATGTCAGCACCGCCGTGCTTGGCTATACCGCGTCCGACGATCCCCGCAACGAAGCGGCCGACCTGGCCGGGCTGGCCCCGACGGTCGAGGATGCGCACGCGATTGCCGAAGCCTACGAACCGGTTTTGGATTCCTATTTTGCCGACAAATACGGGGTGAAGGTGCTGGCGACCTGGCCCTATCCGGCGCAGGTTTTCTATTGCAACACCGAGATCAAGGACCTGTCCGACATCGCGGGCAAGAAGGTGCGTACCGGTAACCGCACGCTGTCGGAATTCGTTTCGGCCCTGGGCGGCACCGGCGTGACGATGGCCTTCGCCGACGTGATCCCGGCGCTGCAGACCGGGGTTGTCGACTGTGCCATCACCGGCACCCTGTCGGGCAATTCGGCCAAGTGGTTCGAGGTGTCGAGCCACCTCTATGCCCTTCCGGTCGGCTGGAGCACCATGGTGACGACGGCAAACCTGTCGTTCTGGAACCGGCTTAACCCCGAAGCGCAGTCTTTCCTGCAGTCCGAACTGCAGGCGCTGGAAGACGAAATCTGGGTCGGGGCCGGACAGGAAACCCAGGACGGGATCAACTGCAATGTCGGTGCCGATCCCTGCACGGTGGGCGTCAAGGCCGATATGACCCTTGTTCCGGTCAGCGATGCCGACCGGGAACTGCTGGCTGGTATCACCCGCGACGTTATCCTGCCCAAGTGGGCGGAACGCTGCGGCCCCGACTGTGTCGAGGAATTCAACCAGACCATCGGTTCGGTCATCGGCGTCACGATGGAAGTGAACTGACATGCCCCGCCGCATGAGTAATATCACCGAAAAACCGGGGGCGTTCGCGCCCCTGGATCGGGTCCTGGCATGTGCCGGCAAGGTTGGCCGTGTATCGACCTGGATTTCCGGCTTAGGCCTGATCGCAGTCTGCATCCTTGTCACCATCGAGGTGCTGCTGCGCAAGTTCGTGGGCGTGACGTTGGGCGGCATGGACGAAGTCACCGGTTACGTGCTTGCCGTTTCGGTATCCTGGGCGCTGACCTTCGCGCTGATGGAGCAGGCCCATATCCGCATCGACGTGCTGTACAACCTCGCCAACCGGCGGCCACGGGCGCTGCTTGACCTGCTGGGGCTGCTTTGCCTGGGCGGCTTCATGTCGCTGATGACCTACTGGGCCGGCCGGTTGCTGCTGACCTCCATTCAGTTCGGGTCGACCTCGAACAGTGCGCTGCAGACGCCGCTGTGGCTGCCGCAATCTCTGTGGCTGGCTGGACTGGTGTTCTTCTGCCTGACCCTTCTGGCACTGATCCTGCGGTCCGTCGGATACCTGCTGAGCGGCGACATGACGGGGATTTCGCGCATCGCCGGCATCAAGGCGGTCGAGGACGAGATCGACGAACAGGCCGTGCTGTCTGAGCCGCGCCAGCCCGAACCCGCCATACAAGGATAAGTTCCATGCTTGCCACCGCACTTTCCACGCTGATCGTCCTGATCCTTCTCAGCCTTCCGGTTGCGGCCGTGATGGGCGTCCTGGGGCTGATCCTGGCCGAGCTTTATTCGCCGATGCCGCTGGTGCGAACGCTGGGCGATATCGCCTGGTCCACCAGCACCAACGGTCTTCTGGTCGCGATCCCGATGTTCGTGCTGCTGGGCGAAATCCTGCTGCGGACCGGCGTGTCGTCGCGCATGTACATGGCGCTGTCGCACTGGCTGGGCTGGCTGCCGGGCGGATTGATGCATTCCAATATCGGTACCTCGGCCATGTTCGCGGCGACCTCCGGGTCGTCGGTCGCCACCGCCGCCACGGTGGGCACCGTCGCTTTGCCCGAGGTCCCGGTCTATGGCTATAACGAACGGCTGTTCCTGGGCACGCTGGCTGCCGGCGGCACGCTGGGTATCCTGATCCCGCCGTCGATCAACATGATCATCTTCGCGGTGATGACCAACACCTCGCTGCCCAAGCTGTATCTGGCGGGCATCCTTCCGGGGCTGGTCCTGGCCGGCCTGTTCATGGCGCTGATCGCCGCCGCCTGCGTGATCAATCCCAAGTGGGGCGGCAAGCGGATCGTAACGACATGGCGGTCGCGGCTGGGCAGCCTGCCGAATCTGCTGCCGCCGGCCGCGATCTTCGCGGTGGTCGTGGGGTCGATCTATGCCGGTTTCGCAACCCCGACCGAAGCGGCGGCCCTGGGCGTGATCGCGGCGCTGATCCTCGCGGCACTGTTCCGGGCACTCAGCATCCCGGTGCTGCTGGCCGCGTTCGAAGGAACGATGCGCACCACCGCGATGATCTTGCTGATCGTCATCGCCGCCTATTTCCTCAACTTGGTCTTTTCCGCGATCGGGCTGGCCGACGCGATGGAAAGCTTCATCTCCACGCTTGGCCTCGGGCCCTATCAGACCATTCTCGTCATTGCTGGTTTCTACATCATCCTGGGCTGTTTCATGGAAACGCTGTCGATGATGATCGCCACCGTGCCGATCGTCACCCCGATCGTGGTGTCGCTGGGCTTCGACCCGGTCTGGTTCGGCATCATCTTGATGTTGCTCCTGGAAACCGCGCTGGTGACGCCGCCGATCGGGCTGAACCTGTTCGTGGTGCAGAGCATCCGCCCGGCACGGGGGTCGATGAACGACGTGATGGTGGGAACGATGCCCTTTGTCGGCGTGATGCTGTTGATGATCGGCCTCGTGATCGCCTTTCCGTCGATCGCGCTCTGGCTGCCCGAAATGGCCCGTTAAACGGTAGAAGACAGGAGACAGACCATGGATGCAGCCGGGTATTTTGCCGCCCACGTCCTGGCGACGCGGTACGAGGATCTTTCCGAGGAAACCATTTCGGCCGCCGGGCGGCTGATCCTCGACTCGATCGGGGTGGGGCTTGCGGGGAGTTCGGGCCAATGGGCGGCGGAACTGTCCGGGGCCGCCTCGGGCTGGGGGCAGGGCGCGCAATGCCGGGTTTTTGGCCGCGAAGGCCGGTTTCCGCCCGGGCTGGCGGCTTTCCACAACGCATACTGCATCCACAATTCCGAGTTCGACTGCCTGCACGAAGACGCCGTGGTGCACGCGCTGACGGCGATCCTGCCCGCCGCTTTGGCCGTGGCCGAACAGCAGGGCGGCGTGTTAGGCCGGACGCTGGTCGAGGCGGTGGTGGCGGGGGTCGATATCGCCGCCGCGATCGGCCTTGCCGGTACCGCGCCGATGAAATTCTTCCGCCCGGCGGTGGTTGGCGGTCTCGGCGCGGTTGCCGCCGCCGGCAAGGTTGCCGGGCTTGACCGCGACCAGTTGATCAACGCTTTCGGGGCACAATACGCCCAGTCGGGCGGGTCGATGCAGGCGCATGAGGAAGGCACGATGCTGCTGGCGCTCCAGATTGGCTTCAATGCCCGCGCGGCGGTGGAGGCGGTCGATCTCGCCCGGGCCGGGCTGGCGGCGACAAAGGATACGTTCGAGGGCCGGTTCGGCTATTTCAAACTGTTCGAGGACGCCGTCGATCTGGCGCCGGTTCTGGACGACCTGCGCAAGCAAAGGCGGATCGAAGAGGTGGTGGAAAAACCCTTCCCCACAGGTCGCGCAACCCATGGCGCGATCGAGGCGGTGATGCGCCTGCAGGTCCGCCGTGCCGCCGATCCCGAGATGCTTCACGGCATCGTGGTGACGGTATCCCCCGTTGCCCACTCCCTGGTCGGCCGGCCGGCACAGATCGGCATGCCGGCCAACTATGCCCGGCTGTGCCTGTCCTACTGCGTGGCCCGCTGCCTGCTGGAAGGAAACGTCGGCGTGGATCATTTCACCCCCGAAGCGCTGGCCGACACGGCCGCCCTGATACTGGCCGAGCGGATCGAGGTGCAGACCTTCGACATGGCCGAACCAAGCGCCTTCGGTCCCAGCCGCGTCACCTTGGAATATGCCGACGGCACCACCGAGACCGAAACCATCGGGCAGGCCCTGGGGCATCCTTCGAACCCGGTATCGACCGCGCAGCGGCTGGCGAAGTTCGGGGCCAATTGCCGGGCGGCGGCACTGCCCTTGTCGGCGGATGAGGCCGCGGCACTTTCCGGCCGGATTTCGGATATCGAAACCCTCGGGGATGTCCGCGACCTGATGGACCTGGCCTGCCCGCGCGCGGATTGATTTCGGCGCGCCGGGTCAGGTTTTCGGGATGATGCCCTGCCACTTCCCGTCCGCCACCAGGTCGCGCACGATATCCGAACAGAGCTGGGCGACGATGCGCATGGCAGTGCGAACGGGATGGTGGGTGGTGGTGGCCAGCACCAGAACCCGGCGGAGCTGCAACGGATCGATCTGCGTCGCCACGATGCGCCCTTCTTCGATTTCCCTTTGCACGGCGTTGTAGGGCAGCACTGTCGCTGCGGTGCCGTCTTCGACCATTCGGACGAGCGGCATCAGCGAGTCGATCTCGTATTCCACGTTAAGGTCGACCCCGACATCGTTGCACATCTGTTCCAGCAGCGCGCGCAACCCGTGACGGCGGCTGGGCAGCACCATCGGCCAATCGGCGAGGTCGGCAATGCTCAGCGTTTCCTGCTCGGGTTGAGAAGAGGCGCCGGACTGCAACAGGTACAGGCTTTCATGCAGCAATTCGTCGGCGACGTAATGTTTCGTGCGCGGCGCCTTGTAGAACAGCGCGACGTCGATATGCCCGGTGGTCAGAAGTTCGCTGACATCGCCGCTGAACGCCTCGACTATGCGCAGGTCGACACCGGGATGGCTGGCGCGCAGCGCCCTGAGCAGCGGCGGCACCAGGATGTGGCTTTCGGTCGGCGGCAGCCCCAGTGTCACCTTGCCCTCGATGACGCCCTTCAACTGGCGCACGTCATGTTCCAGTTCGCCCAGGTCGTTCAGGATCTGGCGCACCCGGCCCTCGAAGAAACTGCCGGCGCTGGTTAGCTTCATGCCGCGCCCGGTGCGATGGAACAGGGTGACGCCCAGTTCCTCTTCCAGCATCCTGATCTGGCGGCTGATCGCCGGTTGCGCCACGGACAGTTTGACCGCGGCGCGCGACACGCTGGATTCTTCTGCAAGCGCGACGAAATAGTGAAGCTGACGCATTTCCATGGGGAATGTGTTCCGGCGGTTGACGTTAACCTGTTCACAGTAGAACAGAAAAACGTCCGAGAAAAGAAACCGCCGGAACTGGGGTCAGCCGTTCACCCGGTCGAGCAGCACGCGGGCATCGGCCTGATCTTCGATCGACCAGATCGTGTCGAGCACGGCGCGCGCCTGGGCGTCGGTCAGGATACCGGCCACGCAGTCCATGAACTTGTCCTCGACCTCTGCATCGGACAGCGGGTTCTGCGGTCCGCCGCGATAGCGGTCATCCGAGAATTTCTGCAGGGTCTGGCCGGATTTGGTGACCACCTCGATGCGCGA
Source organism: Thalassovita aquimarina (assembly GCF_018219815.1). GTDB lineage: Bacteria > Pseudomonadota > Alphaproteobacteria > Rhodobacterales > Rhodobacteraceae > Thalassobius > Thalassobius aquimarinus. The sequence goes on along the minus strand of NZ_JADMKU010000008.1, from coordinate 75,332 downwards.
CAGGATCTTGTCGTGGCCCATCGCCGCGATGTCGGGATCGAACTGGGTTTCGACCCGCTGCTGCATCGCCTGGCATTCGGGGCTTTGCACGAAGGCGTCGGTGAATTCAGCCTTGCCGGCGCGGCCGGTCAGGATGATCGCCGACAGCAGGAAGGCCATGCAGAACTTGCCCTCCAGTTCGGTCTGCGCGGTGCGGAACCGGATCGGGTGCAGAATGTTGTTGGAAGCGAACAGCGTCACTTTCTCGATGTCATCCGGCGTCAGGCCGTGTTCGTCCATCAGCGCCTTCATCGTGTCCATCGACGGGTGGGTGAGCACACCGCAGGGGTAGGGCTTGATGCTGACCCCGGGTTCCGACAGCGAAAACGGGTTGCCGAACCGGCCCAGAACCAGATCGGGTTCGCCGCCCCGCCCGGCGACCGACAGATACCCCCATTGCCCGTCCAGAGCGGCGTCATTGAAGGTGAAGCCTTCGCGCGCCAGCAGGGCGCTGGTGACACCGTTTTCCGACGACCGGCCGACATGCATCGGTTTGCCCATCGTGCCGAAATTCGCCCGGATACCGGCGGCCATCGACGCCGCCCCGCCCAGAACCTGCGCGGTGCGGTCCGCGTCGAAGCCGAGGAGATTGGCGGAGGCAGCAGCGGACCCGAAAGTGCCGATCGTGCCGCTGGTATGGAAGCCGAGGTTGTAGTGGTCGGGATTGATCGCCTCGGCGATCTTGCTTTCGACCTCGACGCCGGCGACGAAACCGGTGAGGAAATCCTTGCCGGTGATGCCGTCCTCGGCCTCGGTCAGGGCCAGAACCGCCGACAGCGGCGGCACGGTGGGATGGGTCAGCAACCCATAGGGGCGGTCCGGTCCTTCGGCGACCTGGGTGTCATCCCAATCCATCGCGTGGCCCGCCAGACCGTTCCAGAACGCCGCCTGCTGCGGCGACACCTTCAGGGCCCGGTTCCCCACCGGTCGCGCAACGGGCGTTGAACCGGTCGCGCCGAGATAGCGTTCCGCGACCTTCAGGGCCTCCTGTTCGGTCCCGGCCAGCATGACGCCGAGGCCGTCGATGATGCAGCGCTTGGCGATATGGCGGGTATGCTGCGGGATGTCGTCATAGGACAGCGATGCGGCAAAGCCGGCGGCGTCCTCGGTCAGGCTGCGGGTTGGGGTATTGGCGTCTTTCATTGTGGTTCTCCAGTCCATGCTTTGATCAGGTCGGCGCTGTCGCAGACCAGACCGAAGCGGGCATTTGCGGTTTTCAGGGTGGCGTTATGCAGGTCCATGTCCCATGACGCGCAGGCATCGCGGGGCAAGGCGGTGTAATGGCCGGTTTCGAAGGCGTCGCGCAGGGTGCTTTCGACGCAGACATTGGTCGACACGCCGGTCGGCACCACCGACCGGATGCCGCGCGACCGCAGCACCATGTCCAGGTCGGTGCCCTTGAAGGCGCTGTAGCGGTGCTTGCGGATCACCGGTTCGCCCGGCTGCGGCGACAGCGGTTCGATGAAATCGGCGCCCTCGCTGCCCTCCATCGCGATCCGGTCCGACGCATAGGTGGCGCGGCGGCGCTGCGCCAGCCAGGGCGCGGTGTCGCTGAGGTGCTGTTCCAGCGTCCAGAACCCCACGTGACAGACCAGAACGCCCGACCTGCGCGCTGCATCGAGCAGGGTTTCCAGCGTCGGGATGATCGCGCGCGCCGCGTCCAGCGGCCGGCCGGCGCGGCTGGTTGCGAAACCGTCGAGGCAGAAATCCTTCTGCATGTCGATGATCAGCAGCGCGGTGTGTTCCGGCGCGAAGCGATCGGCGAAATCGCTCAGGATATCGGGTTCATTTGCCGTCATGCCGCCGTCTCCTTGGTGAACCAGTCGGCGACCTGCGCCCCGGTCATGAAGATCACGTCGTCGCGGGCTTGCAGCAGGTCGAGCATGCGAACCAGGTAGGGGAAACGATGCGGTACGCCGATCAGGTGCGGATGCAGCCCGATGCCCATCACCTTGGCGCCTGCCGGTTCGGTTTCGCCCGCGAAACATTCCAGCGTCGTTTGCAGGCGCTGGAACATTTCGTCCGAGCTGTGCTTTTCCACCGCGTAGACGACCGAGTCGTTCAGTTCGAGCGTATAGGGCATCGCGATCAGGTCGCGCGGGGCCGCCCGCATCCGGTGCGGTACGTCGTCAACGCTCCAGTCGCACAGGTATTCGACCCCTTCGGCGGCGAGGATATCGGGCGTGTCAGCGGTTTCGCGCAGCCCCGGGCTGAGCCAGCCGCGCACCGGTTTTCCGGTGAAGGCGCGCAGCTTCTCCAGCGTCTCGCGGATCACACCGGCTTCGCCGCTTTGCGCGCTCAGCCCGGTCTGGTGCATGCCGTGTCCGACGAATTCCCACTCCGCGTCGCGGATCGCTTCGGCGCAGTCTGCATAGGTGTCGATCGCCGTGGCGTTGATGCTGGCCGATACCGGCAGGTCGCGCGCGTCAAACAGCGACAGCAGCCGCGCCATGCCTGCCCGCATGCCGTAATCGGCCCAGCAGAAATTGGGCACGTCGGGCACTTGGTCGCGCCCGTGTGGCGGGGTCAGCAGTTTGCGCGGCATTTCCCGGTCGAACGGCCAGTGTTCGATATTCACGACCAGGTTCACGATCAGGCGCTTGCCCTCGGGGCCGGTCAGCGGGCGCTGCTGGCTCGCCAACCTGTACGGAATGCGCGGATTGGCTTGCATCGCGTCCTCGCGGGGCGCACCGGATGACGAGAAATCGTCCATTGTTACTCCTGACTTCTTACGGCTTGGTCTTTGGTGTTCGTACGCGGCCGCATTCGCGAAAAACCGCGCGGCATCCCCGCAGAGATGCTGCCGTAAAAGATGTCAGGAGGGGCTTGCGCTTTCCAATCCCGATGGGTGCAAGCCGTTATAACAAGCTGAGATAGCGCGGATTTGGCCTAGCCCGCGACGTCGCCGCCAATGCCGGATTGCACCAGCGCATCGACCAGCGCGCGGGCGCTGCGGGGCAGGGCCGAACGGCTGCGCACCGCGACGCAGCGGTCGCGGGTGGCCCAGCTGTCGGACAGGCGAAGCAGCGACAGCTGCATGGTGCGGGCGTGGCGGCGGGCGGCGCTTTCGGGCACCACGCCGATACCGACACCGGCCTCGACCAGCCGGCACATCGCCTCGAAGCTGCGGACCTGAATGCGCAGCGCGCGTTCATAGCCGTTCTTTTCCATCAGCCCGCGCAGGAAGGCGAGCAGCGTGCTGCCTTCGTGCAGGCCGATATGTTCGTGCTCCAGCGTGTCGGCGAAGCGCAGTTCGCGGCAATCGGCCAGCGGATGATCCTGTGGCGTCGCCAGCACCAGCCGGTCGGTGGAAAAGCGGATCACCTCGAGGTCGCCGGCGTCCACCTCGCCCGAGAAAATGCCCAGATCCGCCGTGCCGTCCTGAATGGAGCGCAGGATGTCGTGGGTCAGCCGTTCCTGCAGGTCGACGGTCAGGTGCGGATGTTCTGCCATGAAACCGGCAAGGAATTCCGGCAGGAACTCGGTCACCGCCGTGGTGTTGGCGAAGATCCGGACATGGCCGCCGAATTCGTCCCCGGCGAAGTCGTCTTTCAGGAAATCGACCTGCCGCAGGATCAGCCGGGCATGCTGTAACAGGGTTTCGCCGGCCTGTGTCAGGCTGATCCCCTTGTTGCTGCGATACAGGACCTGCGCGCCCAGCTGGTCCTCCAGCGCGCGGATGCGGGCGCTTGCGGCGGGGGGCGACAGGAAGGCCCGCTGCGCGCCGCGGGTCAGGTTCCCGGCCTCGGCGACCTGAACGAAAAGCTGAAGATCCTGAAGCTGAATATGCATTCCGTTGCCTCCGTGTTCGGAAAACCCGAACGCAGCCTTGATAAATGGCGAATTTGGAAAACGCAAACCGCATGGCATCACAGCGGCAAAACACGACCGCAGGAGGACCCGGTGGATATCGCGCATCTTCAGACATGGATCGGCCGCAGCGAAGAGGTCGCGGAACGGGTCGGCCCGTTTGCCTCCAACGCGCTGGGCGCGACGCTGGACAGGGACGAGCCGCCCTATACCGATGGTGGCGAGTTGCCGCTTCTGTGGCACTGGCTACATTTCCACACCCCCTGTCCCCAGGGCCAATTGGGCCCTGACGGCCATCCGGCGCGCGGCGGGTTTATCCCCCCGATCCCGCTGCCGCGCCGGATGTGGGCGGGCAGCCGGCTGACATCGCTAGCCCCGATGCGGATCGGCCGGCAACTGCGCCGGGTGTCGACGATCAAGGACGTGGCGCACAAGTCGGGGCGCAGCGGCGAATTGGTCTTCGTCACGGTGCGGCACCGCATTCTGGATGGCGATACTCCCTGCGTCGAGGAAGAACAGGATATCGTGTACCGCGAGGCGCCTGCCGCCGGCGCCCCGGTGCCGACGCCGAAATCCGCGCCCGAGGGATCCGCCTTTTCACGCGCAATCGATCCCGATCCGGTGTTGCTGCAACGCTATTCGGCGCTGACCTTCAACGGCCACCGGATCCATTACGACCGCGATTTCTGCAAGCAGGACGAAGGTTATCCCGGCCTCGTCGTACATGGCCCGTTGCTGGCGACGCTGCTCTTGGACCTGCTGCGGCGGCAATATCCGGGGGCGCGGATCGCGGACTTTTCGTTCCGCGCCGTCGCTCCGGTTTTCGACATCAACGACTTCTCGGTTCATGGCGCACCGGACAAGGCGGAACGGACGTTCCGTCTGTGGGTGCGGCGCCACGACGGCGCGCTTGCCATGACCGCAATTGCCACACTCGCCGAAGGATGAAAGACATGACCGAAACCTATCAGGATATCCGCGATGCGGTTCGCGCGCTCTGCGCGACCTTCCCGCCCGAATACCACCGCGAGGTGGACGAAAACCGCGCCTACCCCGAGGCCTTCGTCGACGCGCTGACCGAAGCGGGATGGCTCGCCGCGCTGATCCCCGAGGAATACGGCGGGTCGGGGCTGGGCCTGACCGAAGCGTCGGTGATCATGGAGGAAATCAACCGCGCGGGGGGCAATTCGGGCGCCTGCCACGGTCAGATGTACAACATGGGCACGCTGCTGCGGCACGGCTCGGATGCGCAGAAACAGCAATACCTGCCCAAGATCGCCAGCGGCGAGCTGCGGCTGCAATCGATGGGCGTGACCGAACCCACCACCGGTACCGACACCACCAAGATCAAGACCACGGCGGTACGCAAGGGCGACCGTTACGTGGTGAACGGGCAAAAGGTGTGGATCAGCCGGGTGCAGCATTCCGACCTGATGATCCTGCTGGCCCGCACCACCCCCCTGGCCGAGGTCAAGAAGAAGTCGCAGGGCATGTCGATCTTCATCGTCGATCTGAAGGATGCGATCGGCAATGGCATGGAGGTCAATCCGATCCCCAACATGGTCAACCATGAGACCAACGAATTGTTCTTCGACAACCTCGAAATCCCAGCCGAGAACCTGATCGGCGAAGAAGGCATGGGGTTCAAGTACATCCTCGACGGGCTGAACGCCGAACGTACGCTGATCGCGGCGGAATGCATCGGCGACGGGTACTGGTTCATCGACAAGGTGTCGGAATACGTGAAGGACCGCACCGTTTTCGGCCGTCCCATCGGCCAGAACCAGGGCGTGCAGTTCCCCATCGCCGAGGCCCATATCGAGGTCGAGGCCGCCAATCTGATGCGGTTCGAGGCCTGCCGCCTTTTCGACGCGCAGCAACCGTGCGGCGCGCAGGCCAACATGGCCAAGTACCTCGCCGCCAAGGCCAGTTGGGAAGCGGCCAATGCCTGCCTGCAGTTCCACGGCGGTTTCGGCTTTGCCAATGAATACGACGTCGAGCGCAAGTTCCGCGAAACCCGGCTGTACCAGGTGGCGCCGATTTCGACCAACCTGATCCTGTCCTATGTCGCCGAACACGTTCTCGGCCTGCCGAGGTCGTTCTGATGGGACCGCTGGATGGATTGACGGTCGTCACGCTGGAACATGCCGTGGCCGGCCCCTTCGCCACCCGGCAGCTCGCCGATCTGGGCGCGCGGGTGATCAAGGTCGAACGCCCCGGCGTCGGCGATTTCGCCCGCAAATACGACGACCGGGTCGATGGGCTTGCGTCCTATTTCGTCTGGGCCAACCGGTCGAAGGAAAGCCTGACGCTGAACGTCAAGCATCCCCAGGCGGACGAGGTGCTGACCCGGCTCCTGGCCGAGGCCGACGTGCTGGTGCAGAATCTCGCGCCCGGTGCTGCGGAACGGCTGGGCCTGACCTATGATGCGCTGTCGGAGGCGAACCCCGGCCTGATCGTGTGCAATATCTCGGGCTATGGCCCCGACGGGCCCGATTGCGGCCGCAAGGCTTATGACCTTCTTGTGCAGGCCGAGGCTGGATTCCTGTCGGTGACCGGCACCCCGGAAGAGGCCTGCAAATCGGGCATTTCCATCGCCGATATCGCCGCCGGCATGTATGCTTATTCCAACATCCTCGCCGCGCTGATCCGGCGCGGCCAGACCGGGAAGGGCGGCACTATCGACATTTCGATGCTCGAGGCGCTGGCCGAATGGATGAGCTACCCGCTCTATTACGCCTATGACGGCGCGCCGCAGCCGGGCCGGGCCGGGGCGATGCATGCGACGATCTTCCCCTATGGTCCGTTCCCGGCCGGGGACGGCGCGGTCGTGATGATGGGATTGCAGAACGAACGTGAATGGAAAACCTTCTGCGAAAAGGTGATGCGCAATCCCGAACTGCTGACCGATCCGCGCTTTGACAGCAACGCGCGGCGGGCCGAAAACAAGGAGGCGCTGACCGCCCTGATCATCGCCGCCTTCGCCGGGCTGACCGGGACCGAGGTGATCGCGCGGCTTGACGATGCGGGCATCGCCAATGCGCGGATGAACGACATGAAAGGGCTGTGGGATCATCCGCAGTTGAAGGCCCGTGATCGCTGGCGCGAAGTCGGCAGCCCGTCCGGCCTGATCCCCGCCTTGCTGCCGCCCGGCGGTTTCGACGGCTACACGCCGCGCATGGACCCGGTGCCGGATCTGGGCGAACACAACGATGCGGTGCTGGAACGTCTCGGCTATGGCGCCGACGAGATTGCGCAGATGAAAGCGGGGGGCGTGCTGTGACGGTGCCGTTCCTCGATGCGAAAAGCTTGCTGTTCGTGCCGGGCGACCGGGGCGATCGCATCCCGAAGGCGCTGGCCAGTGCCGCCGATGCGGTCATCGTCGATCTGGAGGATGCCGTTGCGCTTGACGCCAAGGATGCCGCGCGCCGCGCGGTGGGGGCTTTCATTGACGCAACCCCGTCGGCCCGCGTGCTGTTGCGTGTCAACGCCGTCGACAGTCCCTGGTACGCTGGCGATATCGCCCTTGCCGCCTGTCCCGGCGTCATCGGCGTGGTGTTGCCGAAGGCCAGCAGCGATGCGGTTGCATGTGCGGCGGGTGACACGGATGTCCCGATCTGGCCGCTGATCGAAACGGCGCTGGGGCTGCAGGACCTTGCCGCCCTTGCCGCCGACAAAGCGGTTGCGCGCATGCTGCTCGGCACCATCGACCTTGCGCTTGATCTCGGCATCGACGCCGCGCAGCCGGATGGTCGGGCGATGCTGGACATGGCGCGGTACCAGGTGGTGACCGCCTGTGCCGCCGCTGGCCTGCGGCCGCCCGTCGACGGGGTGTTCGCTGATCTTGCGGATGAAACCGGGCTTGCTGCTGCCGCCGCCCATGCCCGTGCCTGCGGGCTGAGCGGCATGATGTGCATTCATCCCGGTCAGTTGGCCACGGTCAATGCCGGTTTCGCCCCCTCTCAGGCGCAGACCGATTGGGCGCGCCGCGTCCTGCGGGCTGCGGACGGTCAGAACGGTGCGTTCCGTTTTGAGGGGCAGATGATCGACAAGCCGGTGCTGGAAAGGGCGGTACGCCTGCTGGCGCCCTGAACCAGGCGACAAGTCCCTGCATGACCGGCTCAGCCGATCCGGATCGGCTGCCGCTTGCGGCCCCAGTCGCCCGGCGGGCCGTCGATCACGCCGGGGAAGGCGGTGCCGCAGCTGCCGCAGTGGCCGTCATCGGTCAGGTTCCAGTCCGACAGCCGGTACCAGTCCCGGCCGACCACCATCTCGCCGCAACCGGCGCAATAGCTCGACTGCCCATCCTTGTGATGGGTGTTGCCGATATAGACGTGATTCACGCCCGCCGCCTTGGCGATCGCCCGCGCCCTGAGCAGGGTTTCCTGCGGGGTGGCCGGGACGTCTGGCATCCGGTGGTCGGGATGGAAGGCGGAAAAATGCATCGGCACGTCCGGCCCCAGCCGATCCATCACCCATTCCGACATCTCGGTCAGTTCGCGGTCGCTGTCGTTCCAGCCCGGGATCAGGAGCGTCGTCAGTTCGACCCAGCAATCGGTTTCGGTCACCGCGTATTCGATCGTGTCCAACACCGGCGCCAGATGCGAGGCGGTGAGCTTGTGATAGAACTCTTCGGAAAACGCCTTCAGGTCGATATTTGCCGCATCCATATGGGAGAAGAATTCCGCGCGCGGTTCCGGCGTGATGTAGCCGGCGGTCACCGCCACGCTGCGGATGCCCTGTTCATGGCAGGCCTGCGCGATGTCGACCGCGTATTCGTGGAAGATCACCGGGTCGTTATAGGTAAACGCGACCGAGGCCGCCCCGGCATCCGCCGCCGCCCCGGCGATCATTTCGGGCGTGGCGTAATCGGTCAGGTTGTCGACCTGCCGGCTGGTGGAAATTTCGTGGTTTTGGCAGAACTTGCAGGCCAGGTTGCAGCCCGCCGTACCGAAACTCAGCACCGGGGTGCCGGGTAGGAAGTGGTTCAGCGGTTTCTTTTCGATCGGGTCGATGCAGAAGCCCGACGACCGGTTGTAGGTGTCGAGAACGATGCGCTGGCCCTCGGCCTTGCGGACGAAGCACAGGCCCCGCTGCCCCGGTTTCAGGGCGCAGTAGCGCGGGCATAATTCGCACACGAGCCGCCCGTCTTCGGGGCGGGATGACCAGAAACGTGCCGTGTTCAAGCTGACCTCTCCAAAATTTGTGATCACAAACTATATAGGGGTTAATTGCCCCCGCGGTAGGGGGCTTGCGAACGTTAGGTGAACCATGTCCGAACGCAGCTGCCAATTCGCCGGTCTGTTCTTTCCCGCCGACAGCGGGGAACTCGCCTCCGAGGTTGGGGCCTTCCTGCGCTCTGCCGATGCCCCGGCCGGGGCGGCGCAAGCGCGCGCCATCGTTTCGGCCCATGCCGGTTATCCCTATTCCGGGGGCTTCGCCGGGCAGTCGTTCGGCGCGGTCGGTTGGACGCCCGCCCGCGTGGTGGTGCTGTCGCCGTCGCACCGGCACCCGTTCCGGGGGGTGGCTTTCCCGTCGCAGGACGTTTTCGCGACCCCGCTCGGCCCGCTGCGGATCGACCGGGCTGCCTGTACGGCGCTGGCCGAGGCCGGGTTCGCGCACGAAGAAGACGCCGCCCATGACAGCGAACACGGGATCGAGACCCAGCTGCCCTTCATTCGTACGCTTTGGTCCGAGGCGCGGATCGTGCCGCTGGTCTGTGGCGATGTGCCCGCCGAACAGGTCGCCGCGACGATCGACGCATTGGACGGGCCGGAAACGCTGTTCGTATTGTCGTCGGATCTCAGCCATTTCCTGACACGATCCGACGCACGCAAAAGGGACGCCGAAACCGCGCATCTGCTGGAAACCGGAAAGTGGGATGAGATGACCCCGTCGCATGCCTGCGGCGCCAAGGCGATTCAGGGCTGGCTGCTGTCGCGGGCCGGGCAGGGCGCCAAGGCGCTGCGGCTTGGCATGGGGGACAGCGCCGAGGTGACCGGCGACCGGTCCCGCGTCGTCGGCTACGGCGCCTGGGCATTCTATCCGATCGACGCGGCGATGTTGAATGACGATGCGCAGGCCGATCTGCTTGGCCTTGCCCGCGACGCGATCGCCGGGCGGATGGCGGGCTGCCCCGCAGCGGCCCCCGATCCAGGCCGCACCGCCATGCCGTTGCAGACCCGGGCGGCCAGTTTCGTGACGCTGACCCAGAACGGCGCATTGCGCGGCTGCATCGGGTCGGTCGCGGCGCGCCGGGCGCTGGCGCAGGACGTGGCCGAAAATGCCGTCGGCGCGGCGTTCCGCGACCCGCGTTTCATGCCGGTTTCGGCCGGGGAATTGCCCGAACTGCGGATCAAGGTGGCGGTGCTCAGCAAGGCGCAGGAAATGCAGTTCGACAGCGAGGAAGACGCGCTGTCGCGGATCGAACCGGGGCTTGACGGGTTGTTCCTGTCATCGGCCGGGCGCCGCGGCCTGTTCCTGCCGGCGGTGTGGGACAGTATTCCCGACCCCCGTGACTTTCTCGACGCACTGAAACGAAAGGCGGGCCTGCCGCTGCATCATTGGGCCGGGGACGTGACCTTGCACCGGTTCCGGGTGGAAAGCTTCGGGGACGCCGCCGACTGAGCAAGAGAGGCCGTCGATGTCGCGCGTGCGGACGACAGCCGGCCCGGAGCAGGCAAACCTCAGCGCAGCGCGGCGCGCAATGTTTCCACCGGCGTGCAGCCGAATTTCTTGCGATACTGTTCGGCAAACCGGCCCAGGTGAAAGAAGCCAAGATCGGTGGCCACATTGGTAACGGACGTTTGCTGGGACGGGTTGGACAGTTCTTCCCATGCGCGTTCCAGGCGAAGATCGCGCAGGAACGCCATCGGAGATCGGCCATACCGATCCCGAAACGCGGTTTGAACGGCGCGGGTGCTCGTCCCGGCGGCGCGGGCAATGTCTTCGATCATGATCGGGCTGCGCAGGTTTTCCCGCATGAAGCCTTCGGCGCGGCGCACGGTCCGGGTCATTGGCCCGCGCCCCTCGCACGCAATGGGCAAACCGTGTGACTGGGTTTGCAGAAGCCCCGCCATCAGGGTGCGTTCCAGTTGCTTTCCCAAAAGCGAACCATCGCCCAGAACGATACCGCCGCGCGCGGCTTCTGCCATCACGTATTGCAGTAAACCGAGGAAAGACCGCCCTTGGGCACCGCGCATGTCGTTCGATCCGGAGAATCGCAAAGGCGCGCCGGAGGGCAATCCGAGCTCTGCGCGTGCCGTTTCCATCAAGGCGCGTTTTTCGATCTGGAGCATCACCTGGACGCAATCCTCGCTCCAGATCATGCAGGTTTCGGCGTCGGGATTGAGAACGCCGCTCGACCCTCCGCCGATTTCGTATCGGGTTTCGCCATTGCTGATCGAGGCATGCCCGCGAATGGGAAGCTGAAACAGGTAGAACCGTTCCAGCGCGCCCGGCGCGATCAGGGTTTTTGCGTTATAGGTCATGACGTTGATCGACAGGGCGCTGCCCGACAGACGATTGTGACGCGCCATGAAACGGTGTTTCCCCATGACCTCCAGACGGTGGTCACAATAGACCCGTGCCACCGAATCGCGCGCCTCATCGAGGTCGTCACTGCTAAAAAGCGGATGCCCGGCAAGGGGCAGGGAATCTCCGCCTTGCGCGGTCTGAAACATCTCCATTTCCGCTCTCCTTTCATCGATATGCTTCATGCCTAAAGTAACTATTTGCGCAAACCGGATAGGGGCTGCGCAAATAGGATAGCCCGTTAACCCCTAGGCTCGGCAAGCTTTCATTACAGAAAAATGACAGACAGGGAGCGCATAATGCGTGGATTGACAGACAAAGTGGCGATTGTTCCCGGCGGGGCCACCAAAATCGGCGTTGCCGTGGTCGAGGCGTTTCGGGCCCGCGGAACCAAGGTGATCGTTGCCGATATCGACGCGGAGAACGGGGCGAAGCTCGAAACCGACGGTGTGCATTTCATTAAGGCGGATCTGCGGTCGGACGACGACATCGCGCGGATCGTCAAGGAAGCCAAGGATACCTACGGCCGTATCGATTTCCTGGTGAACGTCGCTGCGACCTATCTCGACAACGGTGCGGAAAGCACGCGGGCGGAATGGCTGGAAGCTTTGGATGTAAACCTTGTCGGGTCCGCCATGTTGATGCAGGCGGCGCGCGAGGAGCTGAAGAAGAACAAGGGCGCAATCGTCAATTTCGGATCGATTTCGGCACGGGTCGCGCAAACGGGCCGCTGGCTATACCCGGTGTCGAAGGCCGCGATCCTGCAGCTAACCCGCAACCAGGCGATGGATCTGGCCCCCGACGGTATCCGCGTGAATGCGGTGTCGCCGGGCTGGACCTGGTCGAACATCATGGACAGCCTCACCAATGGCGATCGTGAAAAGACCGACAAGGTGGGGGCTGATTTCCACCTGATGCCCCGCGTCGGCGACCCGGAAGAGGTGGCCGAGGCGATCATATTCCTGTGTTCCGACAACGCCAGCTTCGTCACCGGCACCGATATCCGTGTCGATGGCGGTTACACCGCGATGGGTCCCGAAGGGATGACGCCCGCGATCCCCCGGCTCATGGACTGAAAAACCAAATCAGGCGGAACACCCGCCAAACTGACCCCAACAGGAGAAACAAAATGAAACGCATTTCCATTGTCGGCGGCGGCCAGTCCGGCCTTCAGCTGGGTATCGGGCTTTTGCAAAAAGGCTATGACGTCAAGGTCATCCAGGACCGCACGCCGGACCAGATCGCAGCCGGTCGCGTGCTGTCTTCGCAGTGCCAATTCGACGCCTCGCTCGATCACGAACGCGCGCTTGGCATCAATTTCTGGGAAGATGAGTGCCCGCCGGTCGAGGGGATTTCCTTTTCGGTTCCCAATCCCGATGGGCCGGGCAAGGCGGTGGACTGGGCGGCGAAGCTCGATGCCAAGGCGCAGTCGGTCGACCAGCGGGTGAAGATGCCGCGCTGGCTGGAAGAATTCGAACGCCTCGGCGGCAAGCTCGACATCGCGCTGGCCGACATCCCGATGCTGGAATCTGAGGCCCGCACCGCGGATCTGGTGATCGTCGCATCCGGCAAGGGCGACATCGGCAAACTGTTCGAACGTGACGCCGCCCGTTCGCCGTTCGACGCGCCGCAGCGCGCGCTGGCGCTGACCTATGTGCACGGCATGACCCCGCGCGAAAAGCATTCGGCGGTGAATTTCAACCTGATCCCCGGTGTCGGCGAATATTTCGTATTCCCGGCGCTGACCAAATCCGGCCCGTGCGAGATCATGGTGTTCGAAGGCGTGCCGAACGGCCCGATGGATTGCTGGCGTGACGTTAAGACCCCGGCAGAGCACCTGGCGAAGTCGAAGGAGATCCTCGACACGTTCGTGCCGTGGGAAGCCGACCGCTGCCGCAATATCGAACTTACCGACGATAACGGCATTCTGGCCGGCCGCTTCCCGCCGACCGTGCGCAAGCCGGTGGGCACGCTGCCCTCGGGTGCCAAGGTGATGGGGCTGGGCGACGCGGTGTGCCTGAACGATCCGATCACCGGGCAGGGCGCCAACAATGCTGCCAAGGCGGCGGCGGTCTATCTCGACGCGATCCTGGAAAGAGGCGATGCAGCCTTTGACGAGGCATGGATGACCGCCACCTTCGAACGGTTCTGGGATTACGCGCAGTGGGTGGTGCAGTGGACCAACATGATGCTGCTGCCGCCGCCGCCCTTCGTTCTCAACATCATGGGATCGGCGCAGGTTCTTCCGGGGCTGGCGCATCGGATTGCCAACGGCTTCGACGACCCGCGCGATTTCTTCCCGTGGTTTGCCGATCCATCCGCGGCGGACGAGTATCTCAACAGCTTGCAGGCGGCCTGAAATGGTTGACCTTCAGACCTTTCGTCAGACGATGGGCCTGTTTCCCGGCGCGGTCACCCTGATCACCACCGGTCAGGGGGATCTGCGCCGGGGCATCACCGCCACCGCCGTCTGTTCCGTCTCAGATACGCCGCCGAGCCTGCTGGTTTGCGTCAACCGCAAGACCGGTACCTGCATGGAAATCATGCGCTCGGGCCTGTTTTCCGTACAGTTGCTTGGCCAGTGCCATGCTGACGTCGCGATGGCTTTTGCCGGAGCCAAGGGTCAGAGCGGGGAAGAGAAGTTCACCATGGGCGATTGGGTCGCCTGCCCGAACGGGCAGCCGCGCCTGGTGGATGCCCTTGCCAGCATTTCCTGCGAGGTGATCATGGCGACCGAAGCAGGCAGCCACATGGTGTTCATCGGTCGGATGGAGGACGTCGCCTTTGCCGATGGCGAGGCGCTGATCTACGCCCAATCCGGATTCCACCGGCTGGCCGCCGTCGCTTGATGGCTCCGGCAGAAAAGGAAAGGCCCCCGATTTCGGGGGCCTTTTTCGTCACTTGGCGAGTTCCGGATGCAGGTACCGTTCAAGCCCCGCCCGGCAATCGTCCGGCCACGGGTGGGATTTGTGATCCTTGGTCGAGGTCATGACGATGAGCTGTTCGATGGTCCAGATCACTTCGCCGTCGACGGTCACCACGGTATAGAGGTCAAGCGATGCCCTGCCGATCTTGCGCACATGGACGTTGAATTCCAGCGTGTCACCGTAGATGGCGGGTTTCTTGAATTCGATGTTCATCTTGACGCTGGGCAGGCCAAGGTGGCGTTCGAACATCAGTTCCTTCCAGGTCACGCCGAACGAGGCGAACATCGCCTCGTTAACGTCGACGAGCATGGAAAGATATGCGGGGTGATAGGCGATGCCGGTAAGGTCGCAATCGCCGAACCGCATTGGTTTGGATATCGTGAAGGGCATGTCCGGTCCTTTTGTTTGGTTCCGATCGAAGAGAGGTCAACTCGTTTTCATATAATTTATGCTTAAAGGTTCTGGGGAAGTCAAACGATAGAAATCCGGAGCGCGAGAAACCGTGGCGTCACGGCCGGGCGCGGCCCGGAATTTCGAGGTAATTTGGAGGTATATTGGCATATATCCCTAGATTTGCTGGGGATTTCGTTGAATTGCAGCAGTTTGCAAAATTCACGCAACTTAAAGCAATTGGCGTTGACAGCGGCAGATTCTCGATTTAGCTTCATGCTTAAAGTAAATGATGCGGCGGAGGCGTGGTTTCCGTCAGACCAGCAAAGGATGAGACCATGAAAATTGCGATTCTCGGCGGTGGGCCGTCCGGACTTTACTTTGCCATCTCGATGAAGCTTCGGGACGCCAGCCATGACATCACCGTCTACGAGCGTAACCGCGCGGACGATACCTTCGGCTGGGGCGTGGTGCTGTCGGACGAAACCATGTCCAACTTCGAAGGCAACGACCCGGTTTCCGAAAAGATGATCCGCGATAACTTCGCCTATTGGGACGATGTTAAAACGATCCGCGGCGACGAGGCGATGACTTCGAGCGGGCACGGGTTCTGCGGTATCGGGCGCAAGAAGATGCTGTTGCTGCTTCAGCAGCGCGCGCGTGAACTGGGCGTCAAGCTGGAATTCGAATCCGACATGTCGGAAGAAAAGATCGCGGCGCTGAAAACGTCCCACGATCTACTGGTGGCGGCCGACGGGTTGAATTCCAAGACCCGCAGCATCTACGCGGACGAGTTCAAGCCCGAAATCGACATGCGCAAGAACCATTTTGTCTGGCTCGGCACGCATCAGAAATTCGACGACGCCTTCACCTTCATTTTTGAAAAGACCGAACACGGATGGATCTGGGCGCACGCCTATCAGTTCGACGATGACACCGCGACCTTCATCGTGGAATGCGGCCCCGAGGTATTCAAGGCGTTCGGCTTCGATAAGCTGAATCAGCAAGAAAGCATCGCGCTGTGCGAAAAGATCTTCGCCAAGCACCTTGGCGGTCACGCGCTGATGACCAACGCCAACCACATCCGCGGCTCGGCCTGGATCCAGTTCCCGCGCGTCACCTGTGAAAACTGGTATTTCGACAACGTGGTTCTGCTCGGCGACGCGTCGGCAACGGCTCATTTTTCCATCGGATCCGGGTCGAAGCTCGGGATGGAAAGCGCGATCATGTTGGCCGACGAACTGAGCTCGGGCAAGCCGCTCGAGGATGCGCTGCAAAGCTATCAGGACGAACGCAAGCTGCAGGTGATCCGCGTCACTTCGGCGGCGCGCAATTCGACCACCTGGTTCGAAGAGGTCGAGCGTTACCTCGATCTGGACATGATGCAGTTCAACTATGCGCTGCTGACCCGGTCGCAGCGGATCAGCCACGAAAACCTGCGCCTGCGCGATCCCGAATGGTTGGCGTCTGCGGAAAGCTGGTTCCAGAAACAGGCCGGCAGCAATTCCACCCGCCGTCCGATGTTCGCACCGTTCAAGCTGCGTGACATGGAGCTGGTGAACCGCGTCGTGGTGTCCCCGATGGCGCAGTACAAGGCCAAGGACGGCATGCCGAACGATTGGCATTTCGTGCATTACGCCGAACGCGCCAAGGGCGGGGCCGGGTTGGTGTTCACCGAAATGCTGTGCGTGTCGCACGAAGGCCGGATCACCCCCGGTTGCCCCCGCATCGGCGAAGAACAGCTGCCTGTTTGGTCGCGCCTGGTGGATTTCGTCCACGCGGAAACCCCCGCGAAGATCTGCGCCCAGATCGGTCATGCCGGTCGCAAGGGATCGACCCGCCTGGCGTGGGACGGGATCGACATGCCGCTGCCCGAGGGCGAGAACTGGCCGCTGCTGTCGGCCTCCGCGATCCCGCTGATGGAAGGCAATGTCGTGCCCAAGGCAATGGACCCGGCCGACATGGACATGGTCAAGGCGCAGTTCATCGAAGCGGTGAAATCCGCGAACGCGGCCGGTTTCGACATGATCGAAATGCACGCCGCCCACGGCTACCTGCTGGCGTCCTTCATCTCCCCGGTGACCAATATCCGCGATGACGAATATGGCGGCAGCCTTGAAAACCGGATGCGTTTCCCGCTGGAAATCTTCCACGCCATGCGCGCCGAATGGCCCGAGGAAAAACCGATGACGGTTCGTATCTCGGCGCATGACTGGATGGGCGACGAAGGCGTGACGCCGGAAGAGGCGGTGCAGATCTCGGCCATGTTCA
Organism: Thalassovita aquimarina; assembly: GCF_018219815.1. GTDB lineage: Bacteria > Pseudomonadota > Alphaproteobacteria > Rhodobacterales > Rhodobacteraceae > Thalassobius > Thalassobius aquimarinus. The sequence goes on along the minus strand of NZ_JADMKU010000008.1, from coordinate 58,362 downwards.
AGGCCGCCGGCGCCGATGCGATCAACACCTCTTCGGGACAGACCGACAAGGCCGAAAAACCGGTATATGGCCGCATGTTCCAGGTGCCGTTCGCCGACCGCGTTCGCAACGAAATCGACCTGCCGACCCTGGTCGCGGGCAACATCTATGAACCCGACCACGTCAATTCGATCCTGATGGCGGGGCGCGCCGACCTGGTGCTGCTGGCCCGTCCGCATCTGGCCGATCCCTATTGGACGCTGCACGCGGCGGTCGAGCTGGGCGATGCCGAACAGGACTGGCCCGCGCCCTATGAGGGCGGCCGTCGACAGGCCAACCTGCTGGCGGAACGCGCCAGGGCGATGGCGACATGACCCTTGCAGGCAAGAAAGCCTTCGTGACGGGGGGCGGTTCCGGGGTCGGGGCCGTCATCGCCACCATGCTGGCCGAAGCGGGCGCCGAGGTCACGATATGCGGGCGCCGGCTTGCGCCGCTTGAAGCGGTGGCTTCCGGGCACGCCAATATCTCGGCCGTGGTTGCCGACATCACCGACGAGGCGGCGATTTCCGCCGCCATCGCGGCGGCGGCGCCCGACATCGTCGTGGCCAATGCGGGTGCGTCGGAAAGCGCGCCTTTCGTGAAAACCGAACTGGCGGCGTTCGAACGGATGATGACGGTGAACCTGACCGGCACCTTTTTGACCCTGCGCGAGGGCGTCAAGGCGATGAAGGGAAAGCCCTGGGGCCGCCTGATCGCCATCGCGTCCACCGCCGGGCTCAAGGGCTATCCCTATGTCGCGCCCTACGCGGCGGCGAAACACGGCGTCGTCGGCATGGTCAAATCCATCGCCCTTGAGCTGGCGCGCAAGGGGATCACCGCCAACGCGATCTGTCCCGGGTTCCTCGATACCGAAATGACCGAACGCTCGATCGCCAATATCGTCGAAAAAACCGGCCGCAGCCCGGAAGAGGCGCGCGCCTCGCTGGAGGCCACCAACCCGATGCACCGGCTGGTCCCGCCCGAGGACGTCGCGCGCGCGGTTCTGTGGCTGTGCCGGGACGGATCGGACATGGTTACCGGACAAAGCATTTCGATTTCGGGCGGTGAGACGTGAGCGAGATCTTTACCCTCAGACGGCAGGTCGAATTCAATCACTGCGATCCTGCAGGGATGGTGTTTTACCCGCGCTATTTCGAAATGATTTCGTCGCTGGTCGAACGGTTCTTCGCCGACTGCGTGTCCTTCAGCTGGATCGAGATGGGTGCGCTCGGCGGTGGCATGGGCACGCCGACGGGTAATATCGAGGTGCGTTTTCACAAGCCGTCGCGCCTTGGCGATTGGCTTGATTTTTCCTTGTCGATCAAACGCCTTGGCCGGTCGTCCGCGACCTTCGCGATCATCTGTGCCAGCGACGGGGAAATCCGTTTCAGCTGCACCTCCACGGTGGTTTACGCCGACACAACAGAAGGGGCTTCCGCGCCCTGGCCCGATGCCGTGCGCGAACGGATGTCCCGTTACATGACTTCCAAAGTAATAGAGAAAGAGGCGCTATGACTGTGCTCAGCCCCCACACGTTCCTCCAGCCCGACGGCTGGGTCCCCGCAAAAGGGTATGCCAACGGCGTTCTGGCCGAAGGTCGCACGGTATACACCGGCGGGCTGGTCGGGTGGAATGCCGAACAGAAATGGGAACATGAAGACATGGTGGGCCAGTTCCGCCAGACGCTCGAAAACATCGTCGCCGTTCTGGATAAGGCCGGGGCGAAGCCTGAACACCTGGTGCGCCTGACCTGGTACATCACCGACAAGTCGGAATACCTTGATAACCTGCGTGGTATCGGCGCGGCGTATCGCGATGTGATCGGGCGCCATTTCCCGGCGATGGCTGTCGTGCAGGTGGTCGCGCTGATGGAAGACGAGGCCAAGGTCGAAATCGAAGCCACGGCTGTCATTCCGAATGACTGAGGTTGCGCAACGCCCTAATAGCGCCCCGGTTCTGGTGACGGTCGCGCCCTATGATCAGGCCACGCCGCGCGGCGCGGTGCTTGGCGGCTGGATTCTGACGCAGCTTGACTATGCGGCGGGGCTTGCGGGGCGCAAGATTTCCGGCGGTGATGCTCTGATCGTTGCAATCAAGGAGTTGAGCTTTCACGCGGCGCTACATCCGGGCGAAGAATTCACGATCCATGCGGAGCTGAGCCGCCGCGGGTCCAGTTCTTTTAACCTGTCGGTTTCTGCTTGGGCGGAGCCGGATGCGGAATGTCGCCGGATACTGACCGCAGATGTGCTCCTGGTGGCCGTTGATGAAGATGGGAAGCCCCGTAAGCTTCTTTGAAATATGTATGATTGAAAAAGCGCGCGCCGGACTTTCAGGATTGGCGCGCGCTTTTTTGTTTCTAATATGTACTGTTGAGAAGTGAAGCGCTTATATTTATATGTAAAGCAAATCTGTTCCTAAGTGACGCGGGTCCTGATATGACTACGGAAATTCAACACGACATCGAAGACGAAGCGCTCGCACGTCAGCGCCTGCGCCTGTGGCTTCAGATGCTCAAGGCGGTGCGCTATGTGGAGGGCACGCTGCGCGAAAGGTTGCGGGCGGGGTATGAAACCACGCTGCCCCGCTTTGACGTGCTGGCCGCGCTTCATGCCAATCCGGAGGGCATGAAGATGAGCGAGCTGTCCCATCACCTTGTGGTGTCGAACGGGAATGTGACCGGCGTTGTGGACCGTCTTGTCAGCGAAGGATTGGCCGAGCGGGAAAACATGGCCACGGACCGCCGTGCCTTTCTGGTGCGCATTACCGAAAAGGGGCGCACGCTCATGGACGAAATGACCGCCGAGCATCTGCGCTGGATCGACGAGATGTTCGACGACGTGTCCGAGGCCGATGCCGCGCGGGGTATCTCCATCATGCTGGATATCAGGCAGAAGGACTGACCCGTAGGGGGCAGGACATGAAAAAGCCCGCCGGTTTGGCGGGCTTTTAGTTGTTTGGTGTTCGGGGCAGGGGGATCAGAGCAGCCCGGTTTCCTTGGCCACGCGGCGATAGCCGGCCCCGGCGGTGAAGCCGCCGTCGATCACGAAGTCCTCGCCGGTGATGAAGCCGGAGGCATCGGAGGCGAGGAACAGCACCAGCTGCGCCACTTCGTCCGCCTCGCCCGCGCGCTGCGCCGGGGTCATTTCGATCATCGGCCCCAAGTGCGGCGAATTGCGGTTCAGGTCGGTGACGATCAGGCCGGGGCAGATGGCATTGACGCGGATCTTGTCGTCGGCAAATTCCATCGCCGCGGTACGGGTCAGCCCGCGCAATGCCCATTTCGACGACGTGTAGGCCGGGTCGTAGTGACCGGAAAAGGCGCTGTTCGAGGAAATGTTGACGATGCTGCCGCCGCCGGTTTCCGCCATCATCGGGGCCGCCAGCTTGATGCCGATAAAGGCGCCGGTGGCGTTCACTTCCAGCACCTTTTTCCATTCGTCCACCGACATGTCGCGGATGATCTTGCGGTTGATGATGCCGGCGTTGTTCACCAGGATGTCAAGCCGCCCGGTCCAGTCCCGCAACGTCGCCAGCGCGTCCTGCCAGTCAGCTTCGGAGGTCACGTCGAGCTTGAGAAAGCGGACGTCCTTGCCTTCGCTGGTCAGGCGTTCGGCCAGCGCGGCCCCGTCTTCCTCGAGGACATCGCACAACAGGACCGAGGCGCCAGCGGTGGCCAGCAATTCCGCCTCGATCGCGCCCTGGCCGCGTGCGGCCCCGGTCACGATCGCGGTTTTCCCGGACAGGTCCGTCAGGGCGTTTTTCACTTTTTCGAAATCGATGCTCATGTCTTCACCATCACTTGACGTTGCTCGCCCAGACCGGCGGCGCCGAGGGTTACGACCTGCCCTTCCTTCAGGAATACCGGCGGCTTCATGCCCAGCCCCACGCCCGGCGGGGTGCCGGTGGCGATGATGTCGCAGGGTTCGAGCGTCATGAATTGCGAAATGTAGTGCACCAGGTGCGCCACCCCGAAGATCATCGTGCTGGTATTGCCGGTCTGGCGCCGTTCGCCATCGACATCGAGCCACAGGTCGATGTTCTGCACGTCGGCGATTTCGTCCTTGGTCACCAGCCACGGGCCGACGGGGCCGAACGTGTCATGGCTCTTGCCCTTGATCCACTGGCCGCCGCGTTCGGATTGGAAGCTGCGTTCGGACACGTCATTGACCAGTGCATATCCCGCGACATGGTTCAGCGCGTCTTCTTCGGAAACGTATTTCGCGCGGCTGCCGATGACGATGCCCAACTCGACTTCCCAATCGGTCTTTTCCGATCCGCGCGGGATTTCGACATCATCGTTCGGGCCGCAAATGGCCGTCGCGGCCTTGGCGAACAGCACCGGTTCGGCGGGCGGCTGTTTGCCGGTTTCGCGGGCATGGTCGGCGTAGTTCAGGCCGACACACAGGAATTTTCCGGGCCGCGCGATGGCGGAACCGATCCGCGGCGTGCCTTCGACCAGCGGCAGCGACGCCAGATCCAGGGCAGCGAGTTTCGTCAGGTTTTCGGGGGCGAGCGTGTCGCCGTCGATATCGGCGACGACCCCGGACAGATCGCGCATATTGCCGTCTTGATCCAGCAAGGCGGGGCGTTCGGCGCCGTGCGGCCCGTAGCGGAGAAGCTTCATGAAACGTCCTTTCAGGGATGCCCCCGCGGCCTGGGCAGCGGGGGCGGGGTCTTCAGAAGTTACGCGCGGCGATAGCCTTCGAGAGCTTCGTCGGGCACGTCGGGCAGGTTGGTCACCAGGTTGTCCGGCGTCCGGCAGGTCAGCCAGACCAGTTCTTCGGTCGTGCTCATGTTGACCTCGATATGCGGCATGTAGGGCGGAACGAAGACGAAATCGCCTTCGTACATGTCGACATATTCCTTGTAGTCATCGCCGAAGTAGATCCGGCCGTGCCCCTTGAGGACATAACCGCCGGTTTCGCATTCCTCATGGTGGTGCGGCGGCGAACGGTGGCCGGGTTCGTTGGTGACGCGGCCGAACCAGATTTTGGTGGCCGGGGTGTGCTGCGGGCTGACGCCGGATTTGCGAACGCATTCGCCGGATTGCAGCGTGGATTCATCAAGCTCGCCTGCGCGGGTGATGACGGGAACGACTTTCTCGCTCATGTGGAATACCTCCCTCATGGAATGGTTGTCGGTTAGGAACCGGGAACGACGGCAGATTGCCATCAAATATTTTAAACCTCAAGCATTTTGTGTTTGATTCGTCGGATTCGCGGAAAATCGACTTCCGAGGGGCGGCTTTCGGAAAACTGCTTCGGTTTTTCGCATATCTGCCAATATCTCTAAAATTGGGCGTATTTCCCTGTCTGAAGGCAGCTTTGGTCCCATCTTCCGGTGGCGGAATATGAAAAAAATTGCACAGAAATGAATTTTGTTCTTGAAGAAAATAACTACATGCATTTGCATATACTAAAAATATGCAAACACACTCTAGCCTCTACAGGGAGACAATCATGACTTCACAGGAAACCCTTGCCCAGCTTGCGACCGGCCTGCTTGACGGCTCCATCAAGGTGATTGACTGCGCCGCCGTGCTCGGTCCGAAAACCCCGCTTCTGAAGCTGCCGCCGGAGCTTGCCGACGACACTCCGCCGATCGAGATTCACAAGATTTCCGAATATGGCGACCGCGGTCCGTTCTGGGCGTGGAACTGGCTCAAGCTCGGCGAACATTCCGGCACGCATTATGACGCGCCGCACCACTGGATCACCGGCAAGGATTTCCCCGACGGCGCCGTCGACACGATCAACCCGCAGTATTTCGTCGCCCCGGCCAACGTCATCGACTGTTCGAAAGAAGCCGCCGCCGATCCCGATTTCCTGCTGACCAAGGAAGACGTGATCGCCTGGGAAAAGGAACATGGCGAGATCAAGGAAGGCGAATGGGTGCTGATGCGCACCGATTGGGACCAGTATAACGATGACGAGGACAAGTTCCTCAATGCCGACGAAACCGGCCCGCACACCCCCGGACCCGACGCCGGCTGCATCCAGTACCTGATGGACAAGAAAGCCCTCGGCTGGGGGACGCAGTGCATCGGTACCGACGCGGGCGCAGCCGCGGGATTCGAACCGCCGTTCCCGGCGCACAACCTGCTGCACAAGCATAACCGCTACGGTCTGGCCTCGCTGACCAACCTCGACAAGCTGCCGCCGAAAGGCGCGATCTTCGTCACCGCGCCGCTGAAGATCGAGAACGGCACCGGTTCGCCGGTCCGTGCCTTGGCTCTGGTTTCCGCGTAAGAGGATCGGCTCATGTCAGCCCCCGAAATCGCCATCATCGGCAGCGGCATCAACGCCCTGACCGCTGGCGCGATGCTTGCCAAATCCGGTAAACGGGTCGCGCTTTTCGAGCGCGAAGCGGTGGCCGGGGGCTGCATGCGCTCTGAAACCCTGGCCGAGGGGGTCACTTACGACCCCCTCGCCACCACGTTCGTTCTCTGGGTGACCGGGGCGGCGCATGCCGTTCTGGGCGCGGACCTCGCGCGGCACGGTGTCGAGTTTTGCGCCACCGACACGCCGACCGGCGTGTTGCTGCCTGATGGCCGGGCGCTGACCTACAAGATGGATCGCGCGGCCAATGTCGCGGCCTTCGATGCCGGACATCCCGGCGACGGCGGGCAGCTGGCCGCCGATCTCGATGCCTTCGCGGCCGATGCCGATCTGTTGTTCGGCCTGATGGGCGGCGATCCGTGGTCGAAATCCACCGCGAAGCTGCTCGCCAAGGAAACCTGGAAACGCAAGCCCCGCGGGCTGGCGACGACCATGGGCGGGGCCCTGCAATCGATGCGCGGCTGGCTCGAAACCTCGTTCGAAAGCGACCTGAACCGGGCGCTCTGGGCGCCGTGGTGCCTGCATGCGGGGCTTGGCCCCGAGGCGTCGTTTTCCGGCCAGATGGGGCAGGTGATCGGATTTGCGCTCGAAGTCGCCGGCGCGCCGGTGGTCAAGGGCGGCACCGCCAACATGGTGCGCGGCCTGATCGCCATCATCGAAGAAAACGGCGGCACCGTCCGGACCAATGCCGAAATCTCCGAAATCACGATTTCCGGCGGCCGCGCGACGGGTCTGAAGCTGGCGGGCGGCGAGCAGGTGAAAGCGGGCAAGGTCCTGGCCTCGGTCACGCCGAACCAGCTTTACGGCAAATTGGCCCCCGCGCCCGAACGCAAGGACGACCTGCGCAAGTACCGTTATGGCAAGGGCAACTTCCAGCTTCATTACCTGCTCAACGGACCGGTGAAATGGAAATCCGACGGGCTGGGTGAGGTTCAGCTGCTGCACATCACCCCGGGTCTGGACGGCGTGTCGAAAGCTGGCAACGAAGCCGAGCGCGGATTGCTTCCCGAAGTGCCGACGATCTGTGTCGGACAACCCACCGCCGCCGATCCGTCGCGCGCACCCGAAGGCCAATCGGTGCTGTGGCTGCAGATGCCCGAAGCCCCGCGTTTCGTCAAAGGCGACGCTAAGGGCGAAATCGAGGTGCCCGAGGACGGGCAGTGGACCGAGACCCTGCGCGAAGCCTATGCCGACCGCATCGAGGATATCCTTGCCGCCCATATCGACGGGTTCAGGGAAAACGTCGTGACCCGTCGGGCCATCTCTCCGGCGGATCTGGAAGGCTACAACATGAACCTTGTCGGCGGCGATCCCTATGGCGGGGCCTGTTCGCTGGAACAGTTCTTCCTGTGGCGACCCTTCGCCGACACCAACCGCCACGACACCGGCATCAAGGGGCTGTATCACATCGGCGCCTCCACCCATCCGGGGCCGGGCCTGTCGGGGGGATCGGGGTTCCTGACCGCCAAGGAACTGGGCGCATGAGCGATCGGTCAGACGATCTGCAGGAATTCACCCCTTACCTGATGAACCGCATCATGGCGCGGTACAACAAGGGGGTGGAATCGGCGCTGAAAGAGGTTGGCGTTTCCGTCGCCCAGATGCGCGCGCTTGCCGTGCTGCACGAAAGCGGCCCCTGCACGATCAATGAATTGTCGGTCCAGACGGTGATCAAGCAATCCACGCTGTCGCGTACGCTGGTCACTATGGAAAAGGCCGGGCTGATCCGGCGCGAAGCGCAGGACGATGACAGCCGTTTTCGTCAGATCAGCCTGACCGATGCAGGCCGTGCAGCCTATCAGGCGGCATGGCCCGCGATGCTGACGATGCGTGAAACGATGCTTGATTCGCTGAGCGATGAAGAACGGCTCACGTTCAACAGCCTGCTGCTGCGGATTTTCTACGACATCCGCAAACACGATTTTTAAGCCCCCTTCGACGACGGGCACCGCACAAAAAACTAGGAGACCACCCATGGCCGAAAGATCCTTCGCCAAGGAAGTCCAGAAACTCAAGCAGGGAGAAGGCAAGACCTTCACCGGTGAGGGCATTCTCGGCATCACCAAGGCCCTTTTGGAAAACGGCGTCGGCTATGTCGGCGGCTACCAGGGCTCGCCGATTTCGCACCTGATGGACGTGTTGGCCGATGCGCAGGAAATCCTCGGCGAACTGGGCGTGCATTTCGAAGCCTCGGCGTCGGAAGCGACCGCCACGGCGATGCTGGCGGCCTCGGTCCATTATCCGATCCGGGGCGCGGTGACCTACAAATCCGTCGTTGGCACCAACGTGGCATCGGACGCGCTGTCGAACCTGGCTTCGGGCGGGGTGACGGGCGGCGCGCTGATCATCGTCGGCGAAGATTACGGTGAAGGGTCCTCGATCATGCAGGAGCGCACCTATGCCTTCGCGATGAAATCGCAGGTCTGGATGCTGGACCCGCGGCCGAACCTGCCCTCGATCGTCAAGGCGGTGGGCGACGGGTTCGAACTGTCCGAGGTGTCGAACACGCCGGTGATGCTGCAGGTCGGCATCCGGTCCTGTCACGTCCACGGCCATTTCACCGCCAAGGACAACAAACGTCCCGAAATGACCGTGTCCGACGCGCTGGAAAACCCGAAGCGGAAACTGGACCGGATCGTGCTGCCCCCGGCGACCTATCTGCACGAAGAGGAAAAGCTGACCAAGCGCCTGCCAGCGGCGCAGAATTACATCCTCGAAAAGGGCATCAACGAACGCTTCGGCAACCCGTCGGGCAAGGTCGGCGTGATCCTGCAGGGCGGCACCTACAACACCGTGATCCGGGCGCTGAACCGGCTTGGGATCGCCGACCTTTACGGCGATACCGAACTGGACATACTGGTGCTGAACTGCGTCTACCCGCTGGTCGACAGCCAGATCATGGAATTCTGCGAGGGCAAGGACGCGGTCCTGATCGTCGAGGAAGGTCAGCCCAATTACATCGAACAGCAGGTCGCCCATATGCTGTACAAGGCGGGCAAGACCACCAAGCTCGAAGGCAAGGGCATGCTGCCGATGGGCGGCGAATATACAGGCCAGGTGATGGTGGACGGGATCGGCGCCTTCCTGGCCGAACATGCGCCGGCGATGCTGCCGGTTCAGAAGGTCGCCACCAACGAAGAACCCGTCGCGATCCCGGACCTGTCGAAAACCCTGCCGGCCCGCCCGCCGGGGTTCTGCACCGGCTGCCCGGAGCGCCCGATCTTCGCCGCGACCAAGCTGGTCGAGGAAGAACTGGGGCCGCACCACATTTCGTCGGATATCGGGTGTCACCTGTTTTCGATCATGCCGCCCTTCGATTTGGGGGCGACGACCATGGGCTACGGTCTTGGTCCGGCCTCGGCCGCCGCGTTTCATAACGAGGACAAGAAGGGCCGTCGCTCGATTTCCTTCGTGGGCGATGGCGGGTTCTGGCACAACGGGTTGACCAGCTCGATCGGCAACGCGGTGTTCAACAAGTCGGACAACGTGATCATCATCGTCGACAATTTCTATTCCTCGGCGACCGGCGGTCAGGACATCCTGTCGTCGCGCGCCTTCAACAAGACCAAGCAGACGCAGAATTCCATCGTCGACGCGGTCAAGGGCATGGGCGTCAAGTGGGTGCGCCAGATCGACCGCACCTATGACGTCACCAAGATGCGCGACACGCTTAAAGAAGCGCTGACCACCGAGGAAGAAGGCCCCAAGGTCATCGTCGCGTCGTCGGAATGCATGCTGAACAAGCAGCGCCGGGTGAAACCGCAAACGGCCAAGGCCGCGAAAGACGGCAAACGCGTCGTCCGCCCCCGCTTCGGCGTGGACGAAGATGTCTGCACCGGCGATCACGCCTGCATGCGCCTGTCGGGCTGCCCGTCGCTGTCGGTCAAGGATACCGGCGATCCGTTACGCGACGATCCGGTCGCCGCCATCGACCAGACCTGTGTCGGCTGCGGCAACTGCGGCGAGGTTGCCGATGCCGCCGTCCTGTGCCCGTCCTTCTACCAGGCCGAAATCGTCACCAACCCGTCGGCAAAGGAAAAACGTCGCGCCTCTCGCGCACGGAAGATCATTTCCTGGCTGCAATCGCGCCGTGACGCCAAGCGCGTCGCCTTCGCCTGAGGAGTATTGTCATGAACATGCAAGCCAAACCGGTTATCGCACGCCGCTCCCCGGGTCCCGACGGGGAGAAAGTCATCACGCTCGCGGCGCTCGCCGTGGGCGGGCAGGGCGGTGGTGTCCTGACCAACTGGATCGTCGATGTCGCCGAAGCGAACGGTTATAATGCGCAGTCCACCTCGGTCGCGGGCGTGGCGCAGCGGACCGGCGCAACGATCTACTACATCGAGATGTGCCGCGACACCGGCCGCCAGCCGGTATTCGCCCTGTCGCCCGCCGTGGGCGATGTCGACATCCTGATGGCGTCGGAACTGATGGAAGGCGGCCGGGCGATCATGCGCGGGTTCGTGACGCCGGGGCGCACGACGCTGATCGCCTCCACCCACCGTATTCCCGCCGTGTCAGAAAAGGTCGTCCCCGGCGACGGCCGCGCCAACGGCGCCGAGGTGATCGAGGCGATGGGCATCGCTGCCGATCATGTCGTCGCCTTCGACATGGAAACCGTTGCGAAAGACGCGGGTTCGGTGATTTCGTCGTCGCTTCTGGGCGCCTTGGCGGGGTCCGGTGCGCTGCCTTTCCCGCGCGAAAGCTACGAGGAGGTTATCCGGAAATCGGGCCGTGGCGTAGAAGCCTCGCTGCGATCCTTCGGTGAAGCCTACGACATCGCCACCGGCGCCAAACCCGCCCCTGAGGCGGAGGCCCCGGTTAAATCAATCCCCGTCCTGCATGTGCCCGCAAAGCTGAAACGCAAATGGGCCGCGCTGGAAAAGCGTCTCGCTGCGCTGCCCTCGGAGGTGCAGGAAATGGCCGAGCTTGGCCTGAAGAAGGTCGTGGACTACCAGGACATCGAATACGGCGCGCAGTATCTCGACATGCTCGACAAGGTGGTCGCGCTGGACGCGGCGCCCTTTGACATGAGCACCACGGCGGCGAAGTATATCGCCCGCGCGCTGTGCTATGACGACATCCTGCGGGTGGCGGATATCAAGACCCGCGCAAGCCGTATCGAACGGGTCAAGGACGAGGTCGTGGTCAAGGACGATCAGGTCCTGATGCTGACCGAATATTTCCACCCGCGTTACGAGGAATTCACCACCACCCTGCCAAAGCGCCTGGGCAAGTGGTTCCAGAAACGCAAAGGCTTCGAGGCCTGGTATGCCAAGCGGTTCGACAAGGGCCGGCGCATCCGCACCGACAGCCTGCGCGGGTTCCTGATGCTCTGGATGGTGTCGTCGCTGCGCCCGATGCGCCGCCGTCTGCTGCGCCATGAAAGCGAAATGGCCCATGTCGATCGGTGGTTCGCCACCGTGCTTGAGGTGGCCGGCAGCGACCGGGCGCTGGCCGAGGAATTGCTGGCCAATTACCGCCTGATCAAGGGCTATTCCGACACCCACGCACGCGGCCTGTCGAAATTCGCCCGGGTGATGGGGGCTGTCGACATGCTCAAGGGGCGCGAAGATGCCGCCGACTGGATGCGCCGGTTGCGTACCGCCGCGCTCGACGATGTCGAGGGCGAGAAACTCGACGGTGCGCTGGCCACCGTCAAGAGCTTCGCGGGGTAAGCCATGGCCAAGCCAATCGTCATCATCGGGGCCGGCATCAACGGGCTGGTCGCCGCGGCGGACCTGGCCGCGCGCGGCAAACCGGTTCAGGTTTTCGAGCGCGGCCCGATCCCGGGCGGCGCGGTGCGCACCGAAGAGCTCACCCTGCCGGGGTTCCGTCACGACGTGGCGGCGATGAATCTGTCGATGTTCGCCGGATCGGGTTTCATGGCGAAGCACGGGGAAGAAATGGCTCGCCACGGGATGGAGTTCGTCCCGATCACCCATCCCTTCGCGCAGGCTATGGAGCCCGGCGATTACCTCGGTGTTTCGACTGATCTGGACGAAACGCTGGCCACGTTCGGGTCCGAGGCGGACAAGGCGACATGGCGCGCCCTGATGGAAGACTTCCCCGAACGGGCCGGCGTCGTTGGCGGTCTGCTCGGCACGCCGATGAAACGCTGGCCGCTGGCGAAGTTCCTGTGGTCGAAATGGCGCGCGCTCGGCACCGCGAAAAGCCTCGAGATCGCGCGTTTCCTGATGTCCTCGCCGCGCAGCTGGCTGGAAGAAACCTTCGAAGATCCCAGGCTGCACACCGCGCTTTCGACCTGGGGGATGCATCTAGATTTCGCGCCCGACATCGCGGGCGGTGCGATCTTTCCCTACCTCGAGGCGATGGGCGGGCAGGCCATGGGCATGGTGATCGGCAAGGGGGGTGCCGATGTCGCGACCCGCGCGCTTGTGAAAATGATCGAGGCGCATGGCGGGACCGTCACCTGCAACGCCGAGGTCAGCGAAATCCTGCATCGGAACGGCCGGGCAGTCGGTCTTGTCGTGAACGGTGAAAAGGTCGAGGCTTCAACTATTCTGGCCGGGCTTGCGCCGAAGCATCTGCTGCGCCTCATCGGCTGGGATTCAGGCGATCCGCGCTTTGACCGGGGGCTGGAAAAGTTCCGCCATGCGCCCGGTACCATGATGGTTCATCTCGCGCTCGACGCTCCCGTGCCGTGGAAGGCGGACGCCTTGGGCAAGTTCGCCTATGTCCATATCGGCCGCTCCATCGATGCCGCGTCGCTGACCTATGCGCAGGCCGCGGCCGGGTATCTGCCTGCCAGCCCGCTTCTTGTCGTTGGCCAGCCAACCCTGTTCGATCCGTCCCGCGCCCCCGCGGGGAAACATACGCTCTGGGTGCAGGTCCGCATGGTGCCGGCCGAGATCAAGGGGGACGCGAAGGGCGAAATATCCGAAACAAACTGGGCACATGCAAAGGCGGCAATGGCCGAGAGGGCACTGGACCTGATAGAAGAACAGGCCCCGGGCTTCCGTAATGTGATCGCCGCAAAAACGGTCGTGTCGCCGCTGGACCTGGAAGCGGAAAACCCGAATCTCGTGGGCGGTGACCAGATCTGCGGTTCACATCACCTGAACCAGAACTTCCTGTATCGCCCGGTGCGCGGATTCGCGGACCGCTCCACGCCGATTGATGGCCTTCAGATGATCGGCGCTGCCTGCTGGCCCGGCGCGGGGACCGGCGCGGCTTCGGGCTTTTTCGCGGCGCAGGATATTAAATAAGCATTCGCAATGCAGAAAGCGGGTTTACCGTGTATCTTTTTGCTTTAAATATGAAATATTATATCTAAAATAAAAACGTCAATTCTATCGAGTCCGAACAACGGACCGTCAAACGCCAACAGGAGAGACAAGACATGACTTCGAACGTACAGCTTACCCGTCGCGGGTTCATGGGAGCCTCAGTCGCGCTGAGCGCGCTCCTGGCCTCCGGCTCGGGGCTTATGGCGCAGGGGAAGGACGGCCTGACCATCGCCTATAACCTGCCCGTCCAGAGCTGGGATCCGACCACCGGTCCGGCGGCCGTCAACCCGGCGCTGCAGTCGATCTATCTTGCCGTTTTCGACCGCTATGTCGGGCAGGGCCCCGACCTGTCCTTCGGTCCCGGTCTTCTGACCGACTGGGGATTCAGCGAAGATAAGACTAAGATCACCATGACCGTCCGCGAAGGCGTCAAATGGCACAACGGCGACGACTTCACGCCGGAAGACATCGTGTGGTCGCTGGAGCGCGCGGCGAATCCGGAAACCGGCAACCCGATGCAGTTCGTCTGGGGCAAGATCGGCAACTACGTGATCGACGGCAATGTTATCACCGCCGACCTGCTGACCTTCGAACCGGCGCTGTTCAAGTGGATGGCCTTCCTGACCGCCTTCGTGCTGCCGAAAAACTACTACGAAAAAGTCGGCGCGGAAGGCTTCGAAAAAGCCCCGATCGGCACCGGCCCCTACATGGTCGATGCGTTTGAGCAGGGCGCCTATGTGCGGCTGAAGGCCTTCCCCGACTACTGGGGCGATGCGCCGGCGTTCGAAACCGTGACGCTCAAGTTCGTCACCGACGCCGCTTCGCGCGTGGCCGAGGTCGAATCCGGCAATTCCGACATCACCACCAACATCCCCTACGAGGAATACGATCGCCTGATCGCAAAGGACGGGTTGTCCGGCGAAGCGGTGCCGATCACCGATATCGGCATGATCTTCCTCAACGATATCGACGTGATGCTGGACAAGAACGTGCGTCTTGCCGCGCATCACGCGATCAACAAGCAGCTCATCATCGACCGCCTGCTGCGCGGCTACGGTGTGCCGCTCTCGACGCTCGAAGTGCCAGGCTATGCCGCCTATGACGAAAGCATCAAGGTCGATTACGACCCCGAGAAGGCGAAAGAACTGCTCGCTGCGTCGGGCTATTCAACCGACAATCCGGTGAAGTTCACCGTCCAGACAACCCGCGGCTTCAAGCCGAAGGATTATGAAATGATCCAGGCGGTCGTCGGCATGTGGCGCAAGGTCGGGATCGAGGCGGAGATCGAGGTTTATGAGATCGCCAAGCATTACGAACTGCGCGCCGCGGATACTCTGGCGCCGGCGGCCTTCTACAATTGGGGCAACTCGATCGGCGACCCGTCGACCTCCACCGGTTTCTCCATGTTCGGCCCGTCGCCGCATGCGGTGTGGGATACCCCCGACCTGGCCGTGAAGATCGGACCGCTGTTTGGCGAACCCGACGAAGAAAAGCGGATCGCCGGCTACAAGGCCGTGTCCAAATACATCGCGGAAGAGGGCTATGTGATCCCGCTGCTGCAATACGTGATGCCGGTGGTCTTCGCATCCGATGTCACTGTCACGCCCTACACCTCGGGCGACCTGCTGCCGCAGGCCGTTGGCAAAGCCTGATCCCCGCAGGCTTACTTGCGCGGGCCTTATCCCTCTTGGCCCGCGCCTTTTTGACGACCGGAGGCTTTCATGCTCCTCAAAACCGTTCTGATCCGTCTGCTCACGACGGCGGTCACCTTGTTTGGTGTCGCCGTCGTGGTCTTTACGCTTGTGCGCGTCGCCCCGGGCAACCCGATTGCCATGATGCTGCCGCCGGGCGCGACCGAGGCGGATATCGAAAACCTCAAGGCGCTTTACGGCTTCGACAAAAGCCTGCCGCAACAGTTTATCATCTGGCTTGGCGGCGTGGTGCAGGGCGATTTCGGCACTTCCATCACGCTGCGCCAACCGGTTGACCAACTGGTGCTCGGGCGGCTGCCGGCGACGCTGGAACTGTCGCTCATGGCGCTTCTGATCGCCGTTGCACTTGGCGGGCTCACCGCCGTGATCGGCGCGCGCAAGCGCGGAACGGGCACCGAGATCGGGGTCGACCTTGTCAGCGGCGCCGTTCTGTCCATTCCCGATTTCCTCTGGGGGCTCGTCTTCGTTCTGATCTTCGGCGTGCTGTGGCCGGTTCTGTCGATTTCGGGCCGCGTCGATCCGCGCATCGCGATCGATTTCACCACCAACTTCTACCTGTTCGAAGGGCTTGTGCGCGGGCGTTTCGACGTGGTCGGTTCGACGCTCGGCCATATGCTGATGCCGGCGATGTCGCTGGCGCTGCCGCTGGCGGCGATGATCGCGCAGTTGCTCAAGCAGAACCTCAAGGAAGTGCTGGTTCAGGATTACACCACGCTGGCGCGGGTGCGCGGTTTCGGCGAAACCGCCGTGATCCTGCGCGAAGCGCTGCGCAATGCCGCGCTGCCGACGCTGACGCTGGTGGGGGTGCAGTTCACCTTCCTGATCGGCGGCACTGTGATCGTCGAGAGGCTGTTTGCCTATGAAGGTCTGGGCAACATGGCGATCGACGCCGTGATCAACCGCGACCTGCCGCTGATCCAGGGGATCGTGCTGCTGTTCGCCGCCCTTTTCATCGTGATCAACCTGATCGTCGATCTGTCCTACACGCTTCTGAATCCGAGGCTCCGACATGGCTGATACCACCATTTCCACCCCGCGCGCGCGCCGTTCGGGCAAGCCAAACCTGCGCCTTTGGCTGCCGCTTTTGTGGCTGGGTTTTGTCGCGCTGGCCGCGATCCTGGCGCCGCTGGTCGCACCGCATGATCCGCTGACGCAGGATCTCATGCTTGAACGGTTGCCGCCGTTTTTCATCGACGGGACCGAGCCGGGCTACTTGCTCGGCACCGACAGCCTGGGCCGGGACGTGCTGTCGCGGATGATCCATGGCGCGCGGATCGCGCTGTTCGTCAGCCTGATCGCGGCGACGGCGACCTGCCTGTTCGGATCGGTCCTGGGCCTTGTCGCGGGGTATTTCGGCGGTTGGTGGGATCGCGTCATTTCCCGCCTCGTCGATATCTGGATGGCCTTCCCGCCGGTTCTGTTCGCGGTGCTTCTGGTGGCCGTCATGGGCACCGGACTGACCTCGGTTATCGCGGCGATCGCGCTGATCGACTGGACCCGTTTCGCCCGCGTGATCCGGGCCGAAACGATGGTGCAGTCGCGGATGGATTACGTCGACAGTTCCCGCATCGGCGGCGCGCGCCGGATCGCGACGCTGGCCAGCGAAATCCTTCCCAACGTGCTGCCGTCGATCATCGCGCTGTTGATGCTTGAAATGGGTATCGCGGTGATCGTCGAGGCAATCCTGAGCTTCGTGAACCTGTCGATTTCGTCGGACGACCCGACCTGGGGATCGATGATCGCCGAGGGCCGCAACGCCATTCACTTCGCATGGTGGGTGCTGTTGTTCCCGCTGATCGCGCTTTTCCTGACCGTGCTGAGCTTTTCGACGCTTGGCGAGGGTCTCAAACAACGTTTCGACCCGGTGCTCCAATGACCGTAGCCACTCACAAAACCACGCTCGACGTGATCAACCTGAACATCGCCCTGCCCAATGGCGTGCGGATTCTGCGCGACGTGTCGCTGTCGCTCGAACCCGGCGAAGTGCGGGCTCTGGTGGGGGAATCCGGCGCAGGCAAGTCGATGATCGGCAAATCGGTTCTGGGCATCCTGCCGCCCAGCCTGCGGGTCACCGAGGGCGAAATCATCCTCGAAGGGCAGCATCTCAACGCGATGTCGCCGTCGACCCGGCGCACCACCGTTGCCAAGACCGCGGCGCTGATCCCGCAGGACCCGCTGACCGCTCTCAATCCGGTGCGCAAGATCGGACCGCAGATCGTCGACCCGCTGATCCGCATCCACGGCTGGAGCGCGGACAAGGCCAGGGCGCGGGCGCTCGACCTGCTGGACCGGGTGCATATCCGCGCGCCGGAACGGGTGATGAACAGCTATCCGCATGAATTGTCGGGCGGCATGCGTCAGCGCATCCTGATCGCCGCCGCCTTCGCCCCGTCGCCGCGGCTGATCGTGGCGGACGAACCGACGACGGCGCTCGACGTGACGGTGCAGAAACAGATCCTGCGCCTCATCCGCGAATTGCAGCAGGAAACCGGGACGGCGGTTCTGTTCGTGACCCATGACATGGGCGTGGTCGCCAAGATCAGCCAGAAGGTGACGGTGCTGTTCGCCGGCAAGGTGATGGAGGACGCTACGACAAAGGCGGTCTTCACCGATCCGCAACATCCCTACACCCGCGCGCTGATCGCGGCGACGCCGAGCTATGCCGACCTGGAACGCCCGTTCTCGCCAGTGCCCGCGTCGCTGATTTCCGATCTGCATCAGCAGATCGCGCAGGATGACGCGCTTTACAAGGGGGCCAGAAGGTGACCTCGACGAACACCACCGCGCCGCTGATTTCCGTGCGCAACCTGCGCCTGTCCTTTCCCGACCGCGCGCATAAATCGCTGATCGGGGCGGCGCCCCGCATCGAGGTGCTCAAGGGCTTCAGCATCGACATTCCCGACGGCAAGATCACCGGCATCGTCGGTGAAAGCGGGTCGGGGAAATCGACGCTGGGCCGGGTTCTGGTGCGGCTGCTGGAGCCGGATTCGGGCGAGGTTCTGTTCGACGGGACCGATATCGCGCATCTGGACGAAGGCGCGCTGCGCCCGCTGCGCCGCGACCTGCAGATGATTTTCCAGGACCCGATGTCATCGCTCAATCCGCGTCACAAGGTCTGGCGGATCATCGCGCAGCCGATGAAGCGCTATGGCCGCGGCGGCAGCAAATCAGATGCCATCGCAGCCCTGACCAAGGTCGGCCTGCCCGCCGCCTTCGCCGACCGCTACCCGCACGAACTGTCGGGCGGTCAGCGTCAGAGGGTCGGGATCGCCCGCGCCATCGCGCTGGAGCCGCGTTTCATCCTTGCCGACGAGATCGTGTCGGGGCTGGACGTGTCGAGCCAGGCGCAGGTTCTGGCCCTGCTCAAGGATCTGGCCCGCGACATGGGGCTGACTGTCGCCTTCATCAGCCACGACCTGTCGGTGATCCGGCATCTGTGCGACGAGGTGATCGTCCTGAACCACGGCGAAATCGTGGATCAGGGGCCGGTCGCAGAGGTCTTCGATGCGCCGAAATCGGACATCACCAAGGCATTGCTCGGTGCGATCCCGTTGCCGGAACTCGACGACAACTGGTTCGACTGAGGCCACGGGCGGGCGGTTGCCAATCCGTGTGGTTGGCGCCTCCGGCCGGCATCGAGGTTGTTTTTTGACGGTTTCTGGCCTCTTCTGACCTGGATCCAATTTTCCTGCGGCGTGGCCCGATGCCAAGTTCTGCCCCCGAAAAGACGCCTCACTGGCGCCGTTTGCCTTCAGGCATATGGGCGCTTGGGTTCGTGTCGATGTTCATGGATATCTCGTCCGAGATGATCCACGCGCTTTTGCCGGTCTACCTGACCGTCGGGCTTGGCGCCACGGCGCTGACCGTCGGCGTGATCGAGGGTATTGCCGAGGCGACCGCCGCGATCACCAAGGTTTTTTCCGGCGCGTTGTCGGACCGGATCGGCCGCCGCAAGGAGTTGGCGGCTCTTGGCTATGGGCTGGCGGCGCTGACCAAACCGGTTTTTCCGCTTGCCCCGTCTCTTGGCTGGGTGGTCGCGGCGCGCTTTGTCGACCGGGTCGGCAAAGGCATCCGGGGCGCGCCAAGAGACGCACTTGTCGCCGACATCACCCCGGTGGGGATGCGCGGTGCCGCCTTCGGTCTGCGCCAGTCACTCGATACGGTCGGGGCTTTCCTCGGTCCGCTCGCGGCGGTCGGGTTGATGTATCTATTCGCGAACGATTTTCGCCGTGTTTTCTGGTTCGCCGTCATTCCGGCGTTCATCTCGCTCGCCCTGATCCTGTTCGTGGTGAAGGAACCCGAACGCAAACCCGGCCTGCGGAAGGTTCGCAATCCACTGTCCCGCGCCGAACTGCGGCTGCTTGGGGGCGTCTATTGGTGGGTTGTCGCCGTGGCCATGCTTTTCACGCTCGCCCGGTTCAGCGAGGCATTTCTGATCCTCAGAGTGCAGGGGACGGGGGTGCCGGTCATGTATGTGCCGCTGGTGCTCGTGGGTATGAATGTCGTCTACGCGATGTCTGCCTGGCCGGTGGGGGTGCTGTCGGACGGGATCGGACGGGTTGGATTGCTGCTGGCCGGGCTGGGGCTCTTGATCGTCGCTGACCTGTTCCTTGCCCTCTCGAACGGGCTTGCTGGGATCGCGTCGGGGGTGCTGATCTGGGGGCTTCACATGGGCTTTGCCCAGGGTCTGCTATCGGCCCTTGTCGCCGAGACGGTGCCGGAGGAACTGCGGGGGACCGCATTCGGCATGTTCAACCTCGTGACGGGGGGAACGCTTCTGGTTGCCAGCGTCATCGCCGGCGGGCTTTGGGAGGTGTATGGCGCGCAATGGACCTTCGTGGCCGGGGCCGTCTTTGCCGCGACCGCCGCGATCGGCCTGCTGCCTCTCCGGCGCCGGCTGCGTGGCGCGGCGAAAGCCCGCCGGCCCTGATCTTCGCGTGCCCCTGGACGCCTGGCCTTGCCATGCGAATGCCGATCATTGCCTGCACCGGGTGCGGCGCGCAGGCGGGCGAGGGGGCGAGGTGCCGGCTTTGCGGCAGGCGCCCAGGTATGACGGGGCAACGCCGTTTTCCCGCCTTCCGGGCTTCCCGGCTTGTAATGATGTCGAAGGGTAACTATCTAAACCCTGCAAAGCTTCTTCCTACGACCTTCTGTTTCCTAACGGCCTCAGTTGATTTTATGACGACACTGAGCCGGGCCATCGCGTTATGTGGATGGCAATTCATCTAGGAGACACCACGATGGCCAATGGCACCGTGAAATGGTTCAACCCCCAAAAAGGTTTCGGCTTCATCGCCCCCGAGCAGGGATCGAAGGATATCTTCGTTCACATCTCGGCCCTCGAACGCGCCGGGATTCAACAGCTGGACGATGGCCAGGCTGTCACCTTCGACATCGAAGGTGGCCGCGACGGCCGTGAATCCGCGATCAACCTCGCATTGGCATAAAGCTGCGTAGGAAAAAAATACGAGGCGGGAACGGCCTTCGGGCTGTTTCCGTCTTTTCATTAGATATGGCCCCTGAACTTCAGAGACGGCCATCACGAAATTCAAGGATATGAGAAACTTGATAGAAATTAACTGGGGTCATCCCATGACAGTTGTCGTTTCACCCAACGGCAACACGCAAAAAATCAGCACGATTGAACAGGCCTGTTACTGGCTGCGCAAGAAATGGCCGGTCTCCGACCGTAAACGGGACTTCGCGCTCGATCAGATCGATGCCGCTATGCATTGCCTGGTGCCGGTCGGCACCGCCCGCAAAGCTTTCATTTCGGCGGCCAGGACCGCCGGTTTCATGCCGGATCACACCGGCGCCGATACCGCCGCCATTTGCTAGCCCAAGGTGGCTTTGTAGCTGAGCGGCCCGTCCCGGTACACATCCTGTCAAGGAGACTGAAAGATGGCGAAACTCACGAAAGACACATTGTTCAAGGCCGGCAAGCCCCGTGCCGAAACGACGATGGACAAGACCTCGCGCGCCGTTCGGGAAATTCTCGACGACGAAGCTGAGCAGCGCGAAACCAAGACGGCACGCCTGCGCAAGGCGCGGCTCGAGAGAGAGGCCAGCACACCTGTCGACGCCCCCGAGACTGCGGTCACAGGGACGCGCAAGAAACCCCGCGCCAAGGCTGACTGAAAAGCCGAAACGCGGCGCAATTCGAAATCGAAAGACGCCCCGAGAACGAAGGGCGCCTGAGACACTTCAAACGAAAGAGACCCCGTTGCAGCCCCAAGAATGGACCCGGATCCTCGTCAAATACCGCGAACCGATCCTTACACGTAGTATTTTCGAACTGACCGTGACGCTGGTGCCTTTCGTGGCGATCTGGGCCTTGGCCTGGTGGGCGCTGTCGTTCAGCCCGTGGTTGGCATTGACGCTGGCGATGGCGAACGCGGCCTTCCTTCTTCGCTTGTTCATGATCCAGCACGATTGCGGTCACGGTGCGTTCTTCAAGAACCGCCGGCTGAGCGACTGGGTCGGGCGGTTTCTGGGCGTTCTGACGCTGACCCCCTATGACGTCTGGCGCAAGAACCATTCGATTCACCATGCCACCACCGGCAATCTCGACCAGCGCGGCACCGGCGATCTGCCGACGCTGACGGTGCGCGAATACCGGGAAAAGACATGGGCCGGGCGGGCCTTGTATCGTTTGATCCGGAACCCGTTCTTCCTGTTCGGCATCGTCCCGTTCTACCTGTTTTTCCTGCAAAACCGGCTGCCCGTCGGCCAGATGCGATCGGGGCGGCGATATTGGCTAAGCGCGCTGGCGACAAATGCCGTGATCGGCGCGGCGCTTGGTGTGATCGGCTGGCTGGGGGGGCTGGACGTGCTGCTGTTCGTGTTCCTGCCGACGACGCTTCTGGCCGCAATCGCCGGGGTTTGGTTCTTCTACGTCCAGCATCAGTTCGAAGACACCGTCTGGGACCACGATGACCAGTGGAACGTGCAAGAGGCCGCCCTCAACGGCAGTTCCTATTACGATCTGCCCGGTATCCTGCGCTGGATCACCGCCAATATCGGTGTCCACCATGTGCATCATCTGGCCAGCCGCATTCCGTTCTATCGCCTGAGCGAAGTGGTCCGGGATCATGACCTGCTCGCGCAGTCCCAACGCCTTACCCTGTGGGAAAGCTTCCGCTGCGTGCGGCTTCACCTTTGGGACGAGAACAGCCGCAAGCTGTTGTCGTTTGCCGACGCTCGGTCGGTCGCCGCGTAAAGCCTGGCGAGCGCCGGATCGAAAAGCCTGACGCGCTCGACAGCGGTGCGGTAACGGTCCGATGCCGCCGTTGCGACAGATCAGGCGATGACTCTCACCCCGGCGTCGCGAAATGGCTGCAGGGCGCCGGGGGACGCGTTCTTGTCCGAAACGAGGATGTCGATGCGTGACGCTGCGCAGGACAGCACCCGGCTGGTTTCGCCCAGCTTGGTGTGATCGACGAGGATCACGGTTTCGCGCGCCTGTTCGGCCATCGCGGTGGCGATCTCCGCCTCGTGCAGATCGAAGGAAAAGGCGCCTTTGCCGGCCTGCAGGGCAACCGGTGCGATGAAGGCCATGTCGACGTTGAACCGGCGGATTTCGGCAAGCGTCAGTTCGCCCAGCGTGGCCGGTACGTCCGAGGCGACGCGACCGCCAAGCAGCAGCAGGTCGATATCGGCCCCGGCGCCTTGGATCGTCGTCGCGATGTCGATCGAATTGGTGATGACCATGAAGCCCGAGAGCTTCACCAGTTCCTGTGCGAAGATCGACGTGGTGGTGCCCGCGTCGACCAGAATCGAATGGCCCGGTCGGATCAACGACGCCGCCTTGCGGGCAATGTCGCGCTTTGCCCGGATCTGTTCCCCCATCCGTTGCTGGAACGGTTCCTCGCCACGCGGCTGGGGCAGGACGGCGCCGCCATGTACCCGGCTCACGCGGCCGTCACGTTCCAGGTCGACCAGGTCGCGACGCACCGTTTCCCGCGAAACGCCCAGCATTTCGGCAAGGTCGTTGGCGCTGACCTGCCGGTTGGTTTCCAGCATGGCCAGGATGCGTTGATGCCGTTCCTTCGACCACATGCGTCAGTCTGCCTTTTCCCTTGCGCTGCGCCGTCCGAGATAGGCGAGCAGCGCTTTCATGCCAAGCAGGGCTATGCACACGACGCCCATGACGCAAGTGGAAAAGGCCGCCGCCTGCGAAGTCAGCCCGGCATCGTCCAGCCGCATGATGGTGACCGCGGCGACGCTGAGATGCGGCGTGGTCAGGAACACCACCGCCGACAGCGTCACCATCGAACGCATGAACAGGAAGAAGAACACCGACACCAGCATCGGCGCGACGAAAGGCGCGATGATGTTGACCGCGATCCGCCCCATGCCCGCGCCAAGACTGCCCGCCGCTTCCTCGAGCGCGGGCGGCAATTGCCGGAACCCGGTCATCACGGTCAGGAAGGCCTGGGTGTGGTAGTGGTAGAAATTGACGATCGCGATCAGAGCCGCCGTGCCATAGAGCAGGTAAAGCGGCGTCGCGGTGGAATTGAAGGTCAGGATATAGGCCAGGCCCAGCACCATGCCCGGCACCGCGGCGGGCATCGCCGCCAGCAGCTGGATCGGCTGCATCAGCGCCCTCGGCAGGCGGCGCAACCCGATGCCCAGCAGGAAGACCGCCAAGGTGCCGCCCGCCGCCGCCATCAGCGAAATCAGGATGGTGATCCAGAGCGACGAATAGCCCCCCGCCAGCGTGATGTCGTAATGGCGCGGGGTCAGCGACAAATTGTAGGGCCACAGCCGCACGAAGCTGGCATAGACGACGATGCCGATGACGGCGCCGATCGCCGCGCAGATGGCAAGGCAAAGTCCGGCCATCGGCAGGTCGCGCAGCGCCGCGAATAGCGGCACGAAGGGCTGGGCGTTGGTGGCCTGCTGGCCCTGCTGGCGCTTCATCGCCTGCCGTTCGATGTAATAGGACAACACGGTCGGCAGCAGCAGCATGATGCCGACCACCGCGCCCATGTTGAAATTGCGCTGGCCGATGACCTGCGAATAGATTTCGGTGGCGAGAACCGAATAGTCGCCGCCGATCACCGCGGCGTTACCGAAATCGGTGATGGTGATGGTGAAGGTGACGAAGGCGGCGTTCAGGATGCCGAACCGCGCCGCGGGCAGGGTCAAGTCGCGGAACTGCCGCGCGGGCGTTGCGCCAATGACCTCGGCCGCCTCGTAGGTGCGGGCGTCCAGCAGCACCAGCGCGGCGCCGATGATCATCACCGCCTGCGGCAGGGCGTAAAGCGTGTTGGCGAACAGCAATCCCCAGAAGCCGTAGATTTCGATTTCCAGGCCGAAGAAGCGGTTCATCAGCCCGTTGCGTCCCAGCAGGAAAATCAGCCCGAGCGCCTGAACCAGCGATGGCGCCAGCAGCGGCAGCACGATCACGGCGCGGATCACCCGTTTGCCGCGAAAGGCGCAGCGGTAGAGCCCGTGCGCGATGACGAAGCCCAGCACCACGCTGAGAACCGTGGTGGCGCCGCCCATGATCAGCGAATGCCGGGTGGCGCGCCAGAAACCGGAGGATCCCAGAACCTCGGCATAATTGCCCAGACCGTAGGAACCGTCCGCCGTGGTCAGCGACCGCAGGAACACGATCGCCATCGGGTAGAGGAAGAACAACAGCAGCCCGATCAGGGGCAGGCCAACGCAGACAAGCGTCAGCAACCTGTCGCCGTCGATCCGGGGACTGCGTGAAGCGACGCGCGCGGTTTGGGCCGCGCCGGTCATGCCGCGCCCCCCGCATCATCATTGGCGACCCAGGTGCAGGCTTCGGGCGTGATCGTCAGCTGCACTGATTGTCCCTCGCGGCAGTCGATGCTGCCGTGGGTTTCGACGACAAGAGGGCCGAACGGGCTATCCAGATCGATCCGCCGCAGATTGCCGAGAAAGCCGATCGACCGCACGGTTGCCGGACCGTTGTTGTCCGGTGTCAATGCGATCTGTTCGGGCCGGATACAGGCGACATAGGCGTCGTCCGTGCCGTCGGGGCGGTTGCTCAGGAGGTCGGGTTGCACGTCCCGGATGACCGCCGTTCCGATCAGGTTGCTGATGCCCATGAAATCGGCCACGAAGCGCGTCGCGGGCCTGTGGTAAAGCTCTTCCGGGCTGCCCGCCTGCACCACGGTGCCGTGGTTCATGCAGATGATCTTGTCCGCCAATGCCAGCGCCTCTTCCTGGTCATGGGTGACCATAAGCGTGGGAATGCCAAGCGCGCGTTGCAGCTGGC
Organism: Thalassovita aquimarina; assembly: GCF_018219815.1. Classification (GTDB taxonomy): domain Bacteria; phylum Pseudomonadota; class Alphaproteobacteria; order Rhodobacterales; family Rhodobacteraceae; genus Thalassobius; species Thalassobius aquimarinus. The sequence goes on along the minus strand of NZ_JADMKU010000008.1, from coordinate 32,792 downwards.
GGATTTCGCTGCGCAGGTCGGCGCGCACCTTCGCATCAAGCGCCGAAAGCGGTTCGTCCAGCAGCAGGACACGCGGGTCGACGGCGATGGCACGGGCAAGTGCGATGCGTTGCTGCTGTCCTCCCGAAAGTTGCCCCGGAAGATTGTCGGCCAGATACGGCAGCTTGATAAGCTCCAACAGTTCCCGCACACGGGCCGCGATCTTGTCGGCCGGGACGTGGCGGATTTTCAGCCCGTAGCCGATATTTTCGGCCACCGTCATGTTCGGAAACAGCGAATAGGACTGGAACACGATGCCAAAGCCGCGCTTGCGGGCGGGCAGGGCAGACAGGGTTTCGTTTTCCAGGCAAATTTCGCCCGCGTCGAGATCGGTCAGTCCCGCGATCAGGCGCAGCAGCGTGGTCTTGCCGCAGCCCGACGGCCCCAGAAGGCAGACGAATTCGCCCTGTTCGATCGAAATGGACACATCGTCCAGCGCGGTGAAGGTCCCGTATGTCTTGGTGGCGTTGCGGACGGTCAGGTACATGTGGCGGTGTCTCGGTTGGGCGCAGGTGTCAAAGGGCGCGGCGACCCGAAAGCCGCCGCAAAGGAGGCGGCAATGGTGCCGAGGGGACCATCGCCGCACCGGGCCGTCAATCAGCGGCCCAGCTTTTCTTTCCAGGTTTTCTTGACGGCGGTCTGGTTCTTGGCCGACTTCGCGAAATCGACCTTCGCCAGAACGGTGCCGATATCCGCCGGCAGGCCGGCCTTTTCTGAAACGGCCGAGGCTTTCACGCCCGGCACCGTAATCAGCGCCTTGTACTGACCATAAAGCGCGATCGCCTCATCCGACATCGTCCAGTCGAGGAACTTCTTCGCGTCGTCCTTGTTGTCGCTGCTGGCCATCAGGCCCGAGGCTTCCAATTCATATCCGACGCCGCCTTCGGGGAATACCATGGCCAGCGGATACCCTTCCTCGATCGATTGCATGGCGGTGAAGGCCAGCGAGATGCCCACCGTGTATTCGCCGACACGCGCCGATTTGCAGGGCTTCGACCCCGACGACGTGTATTGCGCCATGTTGGGATCGACCGCTTCCAGCTGGGCCCAACCGGCATCTTCGCCCATGCTCTGCAGCACGGCGTTCACGTGCAGATAGCCGGTGCCCGAGGAATTCGGATCCGGCATCAGCACCTCGCCCTCGAAGGCGGGGTCTTCCAGGTCCTTCCAGCTTTTGGGCATCGGCAGGCCCTTCTGTTGCAGCCGCGCGGTGTTGACGCAGAAGGCGCCCATGTACCCGATCGGCGCGAACCAGCGGTCGTCGGGGTCGCGGAAGGCGTCGCCCAGAACCTCGGCGCCCTTGGCCTTGTAGGGTTCCATCATGTCGAGAATGCGCGGATCCATCATCGCGGTGACGGCCCAGCCCCAGATCACGTCGGCCTGCGGGTTGTCGGCCTCGGCCAGGATGCGGGCGCCCAGCTTGCCCGTCGACAGGCGCAGGACGTTGATTTCGAGATCCGGCATCGTGGTCTTGGCAGCGGCGATGTAACCGGCGATTTCTTCCTCTTCCAGCGCCGTGTAAACGGTGATTTCACCGGCTGTGGCCGCCGTTGCCGCGCCGAGCGCAAGAAGGGATGTCGCGAGCTTGGGAATCCAGGTTTTCATTCTTCATCTCCTTGTTGGCAGGTGTCCCGGCGGGCCGTGACGCACGGCGCCGAGGCAGTGTGGGTTTGTTTTTTACCCGATTTATTGCCTCCCCCGTCATGGCTGCAATTTTGCCCGGATGAGGATATTTGTGTAGTCTTGCATTTTTTTGCGTTTTGTCTACTGATATTTTGAAACCGCGTGCGAGCCCGGGCGCCCAGTCATTCAATCGAGGAAAATCTATGCAGAGAGTGAAGGATACGCCGGATACCGAGACGTTGACCGCGTTCGCATGTGGGCTTGCCGATTTGGCGGCGCCGATATCGCTGGCCTATTTCCGTACCCCGCTTGATGTGGAGAGGAAGGCTGACCTGTCGCCGGTAACCCAGGCGGACAGGGCGGTCGAGGCGGCGATGCGACAGCGGATCGCCGAGGCCTTTCCCAGCCACGGCATCTTTGGCGAAGAACACGGAAACGCCAATCTCGACAGCGCCCATGTCTGGGTTCTCGACCCGATCGACGGCACCAAGAGCTTCGTTACGGGCATGCCGACATTCGGCACGCTTATCGCGTATTTGGAAGAGGGAGTGCCGACGGTCGGGATCATTTCGATCCCGCCCACCGCGGAATGCTGGGTGGGGCGTGCGGGCGAAGCGACCCAGTTCGGGGACAAGGCCTGCCGGAGCAGCGGCTGCCGCCGCCTGTCCGATGCCAGTGTCTACACAACCTCACCCGACAGCTTCGACGCGCAGGGATTGGCGGCTTTCGAAAAAGTGACGGCCGGGGCCGCTCTGCGCCGCTTCGGCGGGGATTGCTACAGCTACGGATTGCTCGCCTCCGGCCATGTGGATGCGGTGATCGAAATGAACCTTCAGCCATATGATTTTCTGGCGCTTGTTCCCGTGGTCGAAGGTGCCGGCGGTGTGATCACCGACTGGCAGGGGCGCCCGCTCGGTCTCGGGTCCGACGGGCGTGTCGTTGCCGCGGCGACGGCGGCACTGCATGCCGAGATTCTCGCGATCCTCAAACAGGGGTGAGAGACGGCGAACACGCGTCGGATCAAGGGGCCCGGCATTGTCGCCTGTTACGCCTGCCTGGAAAAATGCGGAACCGGCTTTGGTGGCGGCAACGGGGCCGCACCCGATTTGCGATTATTGCAGAATTTTCTTCAGCCGGTTTACGGCTTCCACGCCTTTAAGGCTGTTCTTCCAAAGCTGTTCGGTCACTTGCTGGTGAAGCTGAATGGATTCCTGTGCAGAGGTGATCGTCGCAACCCCGATGCGGATATTGGGAAAGGAACCCAAGCGGAAGGGGCTTACCGCGACCTGGGCCTTGTTGCCGTTCCGAAAGATCTGGAAACTCGACCCGGGGGTGGAATCTTCGACGACGCCGATCTGCACGCCAATCGGCTGCTCCTCCAGCAGTCTTATGATGTTCTCGATTTCCCCTCTGGCGATTGCCTTCCGCTCGTCAAGCTCGGGGCCGGTGATGCCCTGTTTTCCGACAAAGCCGGACAGGGCGAACTGTTCCAGTTCTGCACTGGAGACCAGGCTGACGATATTTGGGCGGCGCTTCTGAAAAGTGGCTTTGCGTTCGCGCAGCGTTTCGACGATTTTCCGGACCTCGGTTTCCAGGTTTTCGCGGTCGGTGGCGCCTTCGGGAACGCTTTCGTTCAGCACCTGGCCGAGAATGGCGTCAAATTGCTGGGTGGTCAGCAGATAGGACACCGGGCCGAACAGAACGCTGATCTGTTCCGCCGTGTCCTCGATCTGTTTCATGCGCTCAAAGAACGTCAGGGCGGAGGTGATATATTCGGACCCGACGCCAAACAGCGATGTAAGGGAGACGTCAAGAAGGTCAGCGATCTTGCCGAGCGCATCGACCCTGATCGGCTGCCCGGATTCGTACCGATAGATCGCCGCCCGCGAGATTCCCGTCTCCTTGGCGACCTGTTCCGGGGTCAGCCCCTTGCCCAGCCGATAGGAGCGAAGCCGCTCTCCGACCTGGAGTATCGCGTCGTATTGCGTGGACATGCCTGCAGAATCCTCACCAATTGATTGCAAAGCACAATATCAGGGCATGGATGGAATCGCAAATATTGTATAATTTGAATAATCGTCTCAAAAGTGAGAATTATCTTGACTGTGATACCCGGTCGCCAGAATATCCCGGCATCAATAATGGGAGAAAGCCATGTCTGAAACCAAGAAATCTCTTCTGAAGCGGGGCATGATCGCGCTGTCCGCCGGGGTGTTTGCCCTGACTGCAGTACCGGCAATGGCGCAGGACTATATTGCCCGGATCGGTCACTTGGAATCGACCCAGCAGAGCCGCCACATCCACCTGGAAAAAGTTGCCGCTCTGGTCTCGGAGCGAACCGGTGGTGCAGTTGAGTTCCAGATCTTTCCGCAGGGCCAGCTTGGCAACCAGCGGCAAATGACCGAAGGTGTGCAGCTTGGCGCGCTGGAAGCGACCGTTTCGCCCGCCGCCTTCCTGGGCGGCTTCAATCCGGCCGTTTCGGTCCTGGATATCCCCTATCTGCTGCCAACCGACGAAGCCAAGGCGCAAGCCCTGCGCGACGGCGACTTCGGCAAGGCGCTGTTGGAGTCCTTTTCCAGCCGCGGGGTTGTTGGTGTGGCTCTGTGGCCCAACGGGCGCAAGAACTTCACCTCGAATCAGGCACTGGACGACATCTCGGCATTTGCCGGCCAGAAGTTCCGGGTAATGGACAGCAAGATCCTGATCGAGCAGTTTAACGCGCTGGGTGCATCCGCCATCGCGCTGCCGTTCGGCGAGCTTTACACCTCGCTGCAAACCGGCGTTGTGGACGGTCAGGAAAACCCGCTCGACACGATCCTGCGCATGAAGTTCCACGAGGTGCAGGATTACCTGGTCGTCTCCGAGCATGGGGCGATGGAAGACGTAGTGCTGTTTAACCCGATGTTCTGGGAAAGCCTGCCGGAAGAATACCGCACCATCATCACCGATGCCTTCTCGGAAGTGGTGCCAGAACTGACGGCACACAAATCCGCGGCCGTGGCCAGCGCGCTGGAGGAGATCTCGGGTGGCGATATCAACGTGCGGGTGGCCTCGGAAGCAGAACGCCAGGAACTGCGCACCAAGATGTATGAACCTGCGCGGGCAGCCTATATCGACCAGGCTGGCGACGAAGGTGCGGCGCTGATCGAAGTCTACGAGGCGCAAGCCGCCAATTGAGCCGCCTGAACTAAGATAACCACCGGCGCGGGGCAGATGAAGCGTCCCGCGCCGGGTTGGCGCTAGCCGCAGCGGCGATTGTGCCGAAGGGAGGACGTGTTTCCATGCTTCAGATACTCAGAATCGCCGAGCGGGCCAGCCTTGTCGTCATTTTCCTGACCATGGCCGCGCTCTTTTTCTTCAACGTGGTCGCTCGCGAAATCGGCGGATCCTTTGCAAGCCAGTTCGCCTGGATCGAGGAAGCGGTTCGGTTGCTCAATACCCTGCTGGTCTTTTTGGGACTCGGCCTTGCGCTCGAACGCGGCCGTCACATGGGGATCGATACGCTGCGTGACCGCCTTCCGGAGGGTCTGCGCATCCCGTTGCTGAAACTGATCGACGCTGCCGGATTTGCCTTTTCCATGTACCTCGTCTGGCTGGGCTATACGCTGTTCGAATTCGTCCTCAGAACCGGGCAGCGGAGCCCGACCCTGGATGTGCCGATGGGGTATGTCTATCTCGCCCCGGTGATCGGGTTCTGCCTGCTGGGACTGCGCTTCGCGCTGAGCTTCTTTGGTGTCATCGACCGGTTTGGAAAGCCCGAAGCCGAAGACGCGGAGGCGTACTGATGCTGATCCTGATCCTTCTTCTTGCCGTCGCGCTTCTGGTGCTCGGGTTCGAGATGTTCCTGGTGCTGGGGATCCCGGCAATCGCAATCAAGGAAGCCTTCTATGGCCGCCTGCCTGATCCGGCGGTCGTGCAGAAGATCTTTGGCGGCATCGACCATTCGACGCTGCTTGCCATCCCTTTCTTCATTTTTGCGGCGCACCTGATGGGCGGGGGGCAGATTGCTCGCAACCTGACCGGTCTGGTGCGGTCGCTCATCGGTCACACGCGGGGCGGCATGGGCCATACCGTGATCGGCGGGTCGATGGCCTTCGGTTCGGTGTCCGGTTCGGCGCCGGCCACGGTCGCGGCGATGGGCAAGATGGTCTATCCGGAGATGCGCAAGACCGGCTTTAGCCAGAAATTCAGCCTCGGCCTGCTGGTAGCGAGCGCCGAAACCGCGTTGCTGATCCCGCCGTCGATCACCTTCATCATCTACGGCTGGATGACCGGCACCTCGATCGCACGGCTGTTCGCGGGCGGGCTGGCCGTTGGCCTTTTCCTCGGCTTGGCCTTCGCGCTGATGGTGATGCTCGAAGCCCGTCGTAATGGCATCGAACCGGGCGCGCGTTCGTCCTGGAAAGATCGGCTGAAGGCGGTCAAGGACGCCGGCTGGGCCCTGGGCATGCCGGGGATCATTCTGGGCGGCATCTACTCGGGATACATCACGCCGACCGAAGCCGCCGCGGTGAGCGTCATCTACGCCATCTTCGTGGAAATGGTTGTCTACCGGAACTTCGGCTTCAAGGACCTGTTCCGCATCACCGAACAAAGTGCGATCTCGACCTCGGTCATCTTCGTGCTTCTGGCGATGGGCGGATTGATTTCCTTCTTCGTGACACTCGCGCAGGTGCCCGCCCAGATCACCGATTTCCTGACGGCCATCAACGCGGGCCCGATCACCTTCCTGCTGGTGGTCAACGTCTGCTTCCTGATCGCCGGGATGCTCATCGACCCGAACTCCGCCCTTCTGATCCTGGTGCCGCCGCTCTACCCGGTTGCCGTGGCGTTGGGCGTCGATCCGGTCCACTTCGGCATGATCGTAACGCTGAACATCAGCCTCGGCATGATCACACCGCCCTTCGGGCTCGACATCTTCGTGGCGTCGTCGACGCTCGGAAAACCTGCCCTCGACATCATCAAGGGGGTCTGGCCGTTCGTTGCAGTCAACATCATCGTCCTGCTGATCGTGACCTATGTGCCTGAAATCTCGCTTTTCATCCCGAAAATGATCTTCGGTTAAGAAAGGGAAACCAATGACAGACAGACAGCTCAACGCCGAAGCGCTCGCTTCGGCGAACGGGGAAGTCTTCGAAACTGAAACCCGTGTCAAAAGCAACGTGGAAGTGAACGGCGAATACCGCCACCTGGTTCTGGACGCGCCGCAAAAGATCCTGAATTGCAAGCCCGGCCAATTCTTCCACCTTCTTTGCCCGGTGTCCGGCGGGCACCAGCCCTACCTGCGCCGCCCGATGAGCATCTACGGCTATTACCCGGAAAAGGGAGAGCTGCACTTTCTCTACAAGGTGGCCGGTGAAGGCACCCGAGCGATGGCAGACCTGAAAGAGGGCGACGGTTTCAACGTGTTAGGCCCGCTTGGCAAAGGCTACTCGATCCAGGACGACTGGAACAACCTGCTTCTGGTCGCGCGCGGCGTCGGCCTTGCCACCCTGGCTCCTCTGGCTCAGGAAGCCCGCCGTCTGGGCCGCAAGCTCACCGCGATCTGTTCGGCCCGCAGCCCCGACGTGCTGATGTCGACGGACTTGTTCCGCGAAATGGGCGCCGAGGTGATCACCGTTACGGATGCCGAGGGCACTTCGGACATGTACAACATCCGGGCCATCGTCGAGGGCAGGATCGCCGCGGGCGCGGTGGATGCGCTTTATACCTGCGGATCGAACCGGATGCTGAAGCTGCTGCAGGGCCTCGGCGCCAAACACGGAATCCCGGGCGAGATCGCACTGGAGCAGCAGATGGCCTGCGGCGTCGGCATGTGCCAGTGCTGCGTGCGCTCTTTCCGCCGCAACGACAAGATCATCCACGAACGTGTGTGCCGCGAGGGCCCCGTCTTTGACATGCAGGAGGCGATGGAATGGTAAATCTGACTACAAAAATCGGGTCCCTGACCCTTGCAAACCCGATCATGCCGGCTTCTGGCACCTTCTCCGAGGACCTGGTGGACGTGATCGATATCGGTGCGATCGGCGCCCATGTCACCAAGACAATCACCCGCGAAAAGCGCGGCGGCAATCCGACGCCGCGGGTCTGTGAAGTGCGCGGATCGATGCTGAACTCGATCGGGATCCCGTCGAAAGGCATCGACGACTTCATCGAGAATGTGATCCCGTTCTATCAGCGCTACGACGCGCCGTTTGTCGTCAGCATCTCGGCCCATAGTGCGGATGACTTCGCGCGGATCTGCGAAGAGATTTCGGTGCCCGGCGTGGATGCTATCGAGGTGAATATCTCCTGTCCGAACATCGAAGAGGACGGTAAGGCCTTTGCCATGCGGCCATCTTCCACCCATGCGGTGATGACCCGGCTGCGGGCGGCCTCGGACCTGCCGCTCTGGGCCAAGCTGACGCCCAATACCGGCGAGACGACCGAAGTCGCAGAGGCCGCCCAGGACGCGGGCGCGAATGCGCTGGTGGTGTCCAACACGCTGCTGTCGATGGCCATCGATATCCATTCAAGAAAGCCGAAACTGGGCAACCTGATGGGCGGGCTTTCCGGTCCGTCGCTGAAGCCGATTGCCCTGCGCATGGCCTATCAATGCGCCAAGGCCGTGGACATTCCAGTGATCGGCTGCGGCGGCATTTCAACCGTCGAGGATGTCGCCGAGTACCTGATCGCAGGCGCCACCGCCGTGCAGGTCGGCACCGCAACCTTCATCAAGCCGACCACGATGGTGACGCTGGTGGAGGAACTGAGACATTTCCTCGCCTCCCAGAACATCACCGATGTTTCCGAACTGATCGGTACCGTTCGCGATGATGATGCGGCGGATTCCGTCGTCTTCATGGAGGCCGCGCCATGACACAGTGTGCGGTGGGGCATGCCGCGGCGGCAGAGCACCAGCAGGCGGCAGAGATTTTCAGCGCGGTCTACAGGATGAGCCGCGACAGGGCCGGCGTCAGCCGCCCCGCCTATTCCGAAACGGAAACGGCTGTGCTGAAGTTTCTTGAAGAACTGGCGGTGCACGCCGGGCTTTCGACGGCTTACGACGCCGGGCAGAACCTTGTCATGTCGCTGCCCGAAGATGCGGGCGCCGAACAGTTCGTGTTGGTCGGCAGCCATGTGGACAGCGTGCCCATGGGCGGCAACTATGACGGGATGGCCGGCGTCATTGCCGGGGTCATGTGCCTGCTGCGCGCCAAGGCGAGGGGAGAACGGTTTGCCCGTTCGCTGAAGGTCATCGCGATGCGTGGCGAGGAAAGCGCCTGGTTCGGCCCGTGTTACATTGCGTCCAAGGCGTTGATGGGGGTGTTGAGCCGGGAAGAGCTGGCTGCGCCGCACAAGGGCGACGGGCGCTCTCTGGACACGCATATGGAAGGCGCTGGCATCGAGATGGCGCCGATCCGCTCCGGCGTCCCGCTGATGAAGGCGGGGGATATCCTGGAGTATATCGAATTGCACATCGAGCAGGGGCCGCTTCTGATCGGCAAGGATCGTCCCGCCGCCATAGTGTCGGGCATCCGCGGAAACTTCCGATACAAAGCGATCCGCTGCACCGGCGAAGCCGGGCATTCGGGTGCGGTGCCGCGCGCGTTCCGCAAAGATCCGGTTCTGGCGATGTCGGACCTTCTGACCCGGCTCGACGAAGCCTGGTTGTCGATCGTGCAGAAAGGAGGCGATCTGGTCGTGACCTCGGGCGTCGTCCACACCGACAGCGAGACAAACGCAATGTCCCGGATCCCGGATCAGGTTGACTTCAGCCTCGATATTCGCAGCCAGGACCCGGAAACGCTGCGGGGAATGCGTCAGCTGCTGGCCGATGAGATGGCGCAGATTTCCCACGAGCGGAAAGTGACGTTCGCGACCGGCAGCCTCAATGCGACTGCGCCGGCCCGGATGAGCCAGTCTGTCGTCGACGGGCTGAGCGCGGCAATGGAACGTATCGGGCTGGCGCCGATGGTCATGGCGTCGGGCGGCGGGCATGACGCTGCGGTCTTTGCAAATGCGGGCGTTCCCAGTGCCATGGTGTTCGTGCGCAACCAGAACGGTTCGCACAATCCCGATGAAGCGATGGAAATCGACGACTTCATGGCCGGAACGTCAATCATCTACGAATATCTGCGAGGGGGGGCACGCGCATGACTGAAGATCTGGTCATCACCCGTCCCGACGATATGCACCTGCATCTGCGCGACGGGGAAATGCTGGGGGCCGTGACGCCCTGTTCCTGCCGCGATTTTGCCCGCGCGATCATCATGCCGAACCTTGTGCCGCCGGTTACCACCGCGGCAGCCGCGCGGGCCTATCGTGGCCGGATCCTGGCGGCAGTCCCCGAAACGGATGCTTTCGAACCTCTCATGACGCTCTATCTGACCGAAACCACCGATCCCGCCGAGCTAAAGGCCGGTTTCCGGGACGGGATCGTCAAGGCTGCGAAGCTCTATCCGGCAGACGCGACCACGAATTCGGACAGCGGTGTCCGCGACATCCGGAACGTCATGCCGGTGCTGGAACGGATGGCGGACGCCGGAATCTCGCTGCTGGTGCATGGCGAGGTGACGGACCCGGAGATCGACATCTTCGACCGCGAGGCGGTCTTCATCGACCATGTCCTGGACCCGCTGCGCAAGGAGTTGCCGGAGCTGCGCGTGGTGCTGGAGCACGTTACGACGCGCAACGGGGTGGACTATGTGAAATCCGCGGATGCCGGGCTCGCGGCTACGCTGACCACGCACCATCTGAGCCTGAACCGGAATGACATATTGGCCGGCGGGATACGGCCGCATTACTACTGTCTGCCGGTCCTGAAGCGAGAAGAGCACCGCCAGGCGCTGCTGGCGGCGGCGACCTCGGGGGATGCGCGGTTCTTTCTGGGAACCGATTCCGCGCCGCACCCGACGACGGCGAAGGAAACCGCCTGCGGCTGTGCCGGGATGTTCACTTCGGTGAACACCATGCCCATTCTCGCCACGCTGTTCGAACAGGTTGCGAAGCTGGACCGGATCGAAGCCTTCACCTCGCTGAACGGCGCCGCGTTCTACGGATTGGCACGGAATTCAGGCAAACTGCATCTCCGCAAGCGGGCAGAGCCGCAGGTGTGGCCGGAACGGATCAGAGCGGGACAGGAAGACGTCACAGTCTGCGATCCCGGGTTTCCGGTCTATTGGGATGCAATCGAAGGCACGGCGGCCTGACGGCCGGTCAGAAGGACATTCACCATGAAACTACATGACTTTCCCAGCCGCGATGTCATCGCCAGGATGACGGCGAAGATGCTGCTGGAGATCAACGCAGTCCATTTCCGGGCCGATCATCCGTTCACGTTCACCTCCGGTCTGGCAAGCCCGGTCTACATAGATTGCCGGAAGGTTATTTCCTACCCGAGGGTGCGCGAGGCGATGATGGGTTTTGCCGGCGCGCTCCTGCTGAACGAGATCGGGTTCGAACAATTCGATGCCGTGGCGGGTGGAGAAACCGCGGGCATACCGTTCGCGGCCTGGCTTGCCGCCGACCTTGGCCTACCGATGCAATATGTGCGCAAGAAAGCCAAAGGCTTTGCCCGCGACGCGCAAATCGAAGGCGATGTGGCGGCGGGCCAGCGCGTTCTGCTGGTCGAAGACCTGACGACGGACGGGGGCAGCAAGATCAAGTTCTGCGAGGCCCTGCGCCGTGCAGGCGCGGTGGTCGATCATACGATCATGATCTTCTACTACGATATCTTCCCCGAAACCCGCGCCAAACTTAAAGACCACAATCTGACCCTGCATGCGCTCGCCACCTGGCGGGATGTTCTGCAGGTCAGCAAAGAGACCAACTATTTTGACACGGAAGCGCTGGCAGAAGTTGAACGGTTTCTGAACGAACCCCTCGCATGGTCGGGTGACCATGGCGGGGCCACATCAATATCCCTTTGACAGGAGAACTACCATGTTCATCGAACTCGCAGATATCATCGCCGAAAACGGCAAGGGCATTCACGCGTTCCGCAAATGCGCGGGTGTGGCCCGTGAAAAGGCAGCCGCATCACCCGATCAGGCCGTGGCGTATTTCCTGCTGGCCGCGCTGGCGGAGGATTTCATCGAAAGCAACGAACGAATGGCGATCACGGTGGCGCATACCATTGCCGCGTTCGAGCAGTTTTCGGACACCGCCGCGCAGTTGGAAGATGTCTTCGGCGGCGGGAAACCGGCAGAGGTTCTTGCTGCCGTGAACAGGATCGCATCGGACCTGGCTAGCCGCAACGCCTGACACGGCCGAAACAAAGAGAAAGCACTATGAATACCCGATTGGAACAAGATTCGATCGGCACGAAAGAGGTGCCGGAAACAGCTTACTACGGCATTCACACGGTGCGTGCGGTGGAAAATTTCCCGATCACCGGGGTTAGCCTCAGTCATTTTCCGGATCTTGTCCGCGCGCTGGCCATGGTGAAACTTGCGGCGGCACGGGCCAATACGGAATTGGGCGCCCTGGACGCTGAACGCGCGAAATGGATTGGCAGCGCCTGCCGGGATCTGATCGCCGGGAAAAAGCATGACGCCTTTGTCGTCGACATGATCCAGGGCGGTGCCGGAACCTCGACGAACATGAACGCCAACGAGGTCATCGCAAACCTGGCCGCTGAAAAGGCAGGCCGCCCGCTCGGGGGATATGACTACATCCATCCCAACGATCATGTGAACCGCTCGCAGTCCACCAATGACGTCTACCCGACGGCGATCCGTCTTGCGGTCCTGTTCAAGTGCCATCGGCTGATCGAGGAACAGCGCCTTCTGCTGGCGGCGTTTTCCGCCAAGGCGGAGGCATTTTCGGACATCCGCAAGGTGGGCAGAACGCAGTTGCAGGACGCGGTTCCAATGACGGTCGGGCGCGAGTTTGCATCCTTCGCGGCGGCGCTCACCGAAGAGATCACCCGGCTGGAGGATCTTTCCAAGGTGCTGCGTGTTGTAAATCTCGGGGGCACCGCGATCGGAACCGGCATCAACACACCGGCCGGTTATGCAGAAGTCGCCGTGCGGCATCTGAGCGCGATTTCCGGCCAAGACCTCAGATGTGCCCGGGATCTGGTCGATGCGTCTTCCAATATGGGGGCACTGGTGTCGTTCTCGGGACTGCTGCGCCGCGTGGCGATCAAGATCTCCAAGATCTGCAACGATTTGCGCCTGCTCAACTCGGGCCCCCGGGCCGGTATCGGTGAAATCGTCCTGCCGGCGGTTCAGGCCGGGTCCTCGATCATGCCGGGCAAGGTGAATCCCGTGATCCCGGAGGTCGTCAGCCAGGTTGCCTATCAGGTCATCGGCAACGACGTGACCATCACCATGGCCGCCGAAGCCGGGCAGCTTCAGCTCAACGCGATGGAGCCGGTGATCGCCTATAACCTTCTGGAGTCCATGCGGATGCTCGAAAACGCGATGAAGACGCTGCGGGTGCGCTGCGTGGATGGCATCCAGGCCGATCGGGAACGTTGTGAGGACCTGTTCGCCAGCAGCCTGGTACTGGCCACCGCCCTGGTGCCGGAACTCGGCTATGAAACCAGTGCAAAGGTCGCCAAGGAAGCCCAGGCCAGCCACCGTTCGATCAAGTCGGTTGTCGTGGAAGCAGGTCTGATGACCAGCGCCGCGTTTCAGGACACCATCGAGAAAAGTTTCGAACATCTTTGAAAGGAAATGCGAAGAACGCGCCCGGATATGTGAAATCCCTTCGACCAAGACGTGTTGCGTCACCACGGCGTCTGGCCGCGAGGCAGGCTCCGGGTGATGCCGATCAGGTCGATGGCGGCACCGAAAAAACGTCGCTGGCCCGCATCCTTGTCGTTGGCATCCGCATCCGGACGATTGCGGGCAATCTGGTGGCCGTCTTCGCCGCGGTGACCTTGGCCCCGAAAATGCCGCATTTGGCCTCTATACAATTTCAGGACGAGCAGAGGGGCGAGAAAATGTATTTGGCCTACACTGAAAAACTTGAACAAAACCGGATCGCAAAGTCGGTTCAACGCATCCTTTTGAATGGGGCAGTGTTGCTCGCGGCTATGGCGGCGATCGGCGTCATTGGATGGGCCGCTCTTGGCGCTTCTCTGGGTGAGGCCAGCATCGTCATGCCTGCGCCTCCTGAACTGCTCCGCTGAACGCTAACGGAAGAAAGTTAGTCCTTCGTTCCAATGGTTTGTGTCTCTGTCTGACGGCGAAACCGTTCTCGTGAAGCCGGTTGAACTCGGCCCGGACTTTCGCCCAGGCCGACGCGAAACTCGGCCGCTAGCCGTTCGTGAACCGAGCCCCTGAAACTCCCCCAGCTTTGCACTGGATCTGCCCGGTCTTGATGAGGCAGATGACAAAGAGAAGTCGTTTCAGGGGAACAGGCCGGTGCAGGTCAGCCCTCGAAGGCGCTGCGCATGGCGTCGAGGATGGCTTCTTTCCCGATTTCCGGCTTCGGCGGGTAGATCCAAGCCTGGTTGATTTCCTGCTTCATTGCTGCGCCCTCATCCCGGGTCTTGGCGATTTGACGATCCCAACCGGTGGTGAAAACGGCCCCCCACGGGCCAAGGCTGAGGCAGGTTGCGTAGAATTCCTGGCTGTAGGGCAAAAGGTCTTTGCCAAGAATGTCGCGCACGGCATTCCTGCCTGCAACCATCCCCATGGGCATCGCGTGCTGACAGGACATCAAGGTCGCATGATCGACCGAGGCCATGGCTTTGCCGACGTCTCCGGCTGCGTAGAGGCCATCGCGGCCCGTAATCCTGAGATGCGCATCAACCGCCAGGCGGCCGTCCGAACCGGTGCTGCCGCCCGAAATGGTCTTGGTCAGCGGGCTGGCTTCGAGGCCTGTCGTCAGGATGACAGTCGAGCTTGCAATGGTCTGACCGTCGTCCAGCACGAGGGTGCCGTCGTTGATTTCGCGAATGGAATTGCCTGTCAGGACTTCGATATTCGCCTCGATAAAGGCCTCCTGCAGAACATCCGTCAGGCTTTCGCCCAGTTCCCCGCCGGCGACATCCGCGCGTTCCAGCAGGACAATACGTTTGTCGTCGCCCGTTCTGGAACGAAGTTCGGTGGCCAATTCGATGCCGGAAAAGCTCGCGCCGACCACAACCAGCGTGGCGCCTTCTTCCAGGGACTGAAGATGAGACTCCAGCTTCTCGGCATCGCTGTAGGTGTCGACCGAATAGACACCCGGGGCGTTTGAAAGACCATCGATCTGACGCAGGGAGCTTCCCGTGGCCAGGATCAGGCGATCATATGCAGATTGGCCATTTTCGGTTTCCACCGCGGTGTCGCCGATGGCCGACACCTTTGTTTTCGTGAAGCCGACACCGATTTCCGACAGCAGGGGCGCCAGCGGAACCGTCATGTCGTCGGTGGGCGCTTCGTACAGCCTCGGCCGGATCGTCAGATAGTCGTCCTGGCTGAAAAGCCGGATATCAACATCTTGAACGCCATGCGTGTCAAGCTCGGTGGCGGCGCTCAGTGCGGCCCATACTCCGGCGAAGCCGCCTCCGATGATCGAGATATTGCCCATGTGGGTTTCCTTTATTCCGTTGCGATTTCTTCATCGACGGGCGGTAACTAGGACTTGCGAAAGGGCAAGAAAAGTTTCTATTTTGAAGTAATAATTTGCATAAATGGAAGTTGTTGCATGGACTGGGATGACTATCGCCTGTTGCTGTCGATTGCCCGAAGCCGCGGTCTTCCCGGTGCCGCCAGCGAACTGGGCGTATCCGTTTCGACGGTTTTCCGGCGCTTGGAGAAAATCGAGGAGGAGCGCGCGCAGCGGCTTTTTACCAGGGCCAGGCAGGACTATGTGCCGACGGAAATCGGGATCGAGCTTGTGCGCGTGGCCGAGAGTATCGAGACCGAGGTGCAAAGAGGTGAGCGGGCAATCAGCGGAAGAGATCAGCAACTGACCGGCACGCTGCGGGTTACCGCAAGCGAGGTCATCGCGAACTATTTCCTGGCGCGTCACATCCCCGATTTCAGGACGCGGCATCCCCAGCTCAGCATGGAGATCCTCAGCGGGAACAGTATTTTCAGCCTGGAGGATCAGACGGCCGATATCGCATTGCGTCCCGTTCGTCCGACCGACGTGAACTTGGTTGGCCGGAAAGTCGCCGAGTTGCATTGGGGACGGTATTGCAGCGCTTCCCCTCAAGGCGCGGCTGAGGGGAGGGAAAGTGACCGGGAACTGGAAGAAATCATCGGGTATTCTTCGGGGCCAATCAGCATTCAGGAAAAGCTGCTTGGCCGTGCGACTTCGAAGCATTCGGAAGTTTTCTGGCGCAGCAACAGCCTCGTGACCAATGCGGCGATTGCGCAGGCCAGCAGGAGCACGGCATTGCTCCCCTGCATTCTCGGGGAAAGCTGGCCGGGTCTGCGGTGCGTCGAAGCCCCGATTCCAGAAGTCGCTGGCGAACTCTGGATCGTTTGTCACAAAGACATGCATCGAACTGCGCGCATTCGTGCATTTTTTGACTTCGTGATTGAAACTGCGCGCTCCGATCCTTTTCTGCGTTTGCCTGATGACGGCAGTCGCCCGGGTTGATGGCCTCGGGCTGTCTCAGTTCGGGGAATGCGCGTCGGCAGGCTGAACGAGCCACCACAGCCGACGTCTGATCATCCATCCCGAACAGCCCGGTGCGATCCGTTTCGGTTCACGCGACTCGTCGGACTTTCCCTTTGCCTCGTACCGGTTTGTTCCACGTGGCCCGGTCGCAAGGGCCTGTTCATGACGGGACAGGGCAGGGGGCTTGCTGCCTGATCGCTGGGCTTGCCGTCCGATTGCATCTTCCATTCGAATCAGCGTCGCCGATGGCGCTTTGTTTTCCTGTCCGTCGCCGAAATCGCTGCCGCCAGGCGCCCGCTTTCTCAATATATGAATGATGAACCATTATTCATAATTGTTGCGCCCTGCGGCCCCGCGTGGTAGTGTGGCCTTCAAGGAGATTTTGGGATTCCCAAAAAAGAGGAGAGGAAACGTCGATGGATGACGTCTATGTAATTGGCGTGGGCATCACGAAGTTCGGGGCACGCACGAACAGTTCGGTGAAGGATCTGGTCGCAGAGGCCGTGGTCGATGCTTTGGATGATGCGCAGCTTGAAAGATCGGCCATCCAGACCGCGTTTTTCAGCAATGCCGCGCAGGGCGCGCTCGAAGGGCAGCATGCGATCCGTGGGCAGATCGCCCTGCGCGCCATGGGATTTTCCGGCCTGCCCGTCACCAATGTCGAAAATGCCTGCGCCTCGGGGTCGACGGCGTTCCATCTGGCGCAGAACGCCATTCGTGCCGGGGCGGCGGATATTGCGCTTGCCGTCGGGGCCGAAAAAATGGTCGTCGGCGACAAGCGCGCGTTGCTCAGCGTCTTCGATGGCGGCTGGGACGTGCACGAACCGGAGCGGAACCTGGAATATCTTGCAAAGCTTGCGGCAGATCCCGAGGCGCCGAAGAACGAGGGGAAGCAATCCATCTTCGTTGAAGTTCTCGCGGCGCTGGCGCGCCGGCACATGAACACCTTCGGAACGACGGTCGAACAGATCGCCGCTGTGGCCGCGAAGAACCACGTTCATTCGCAATTCAATCCGATGGCGCAGTTCCAGAAGCCCATGACAGTCGAAGAGGTGTTGGCGGCGCGCCAGGTCACTTCGCCGCTGACGGTGCCGATGTGTTCGCCGATTTCGGATGGCGCCGCGGCGGCAATCTTGTGTTCCGGGCGGATGCTGAAAAAGCTGGGCCTGTCGCGCAGCGTGTTGCTGCGGGCCTCGATCCTGACCGGCAGCGTCGACCGGGAAGCGGGCGAGCTCGAGAAGCAGATCGGTCGGCTCGCCGCGCTTCAGGCTTATGAAAAATCGGGCGTCGATCCGAAAGAGGTTTCGGTCGCCGAGGTACATGATGCATCGGCCTTCGGGGAAATCGCCCAGTCCGAAAACCTTGGCCTGTTTGCCTATGGCGAAGGCGCGGCGGCGGCCGAGCGGGGCGAAACCACGGTCGGGGGACGCATTCCAATCAACCCGTCGGGCGGGATGGTCAGCCGTGGTCATCCGCTGGGCGCGACGGGTATCGCACAGATCCACGAACTTGTGACGCAGCTTCGCGGCGAAGCGGGACAGCGCCAGGTCGAAGGTGCGAAAATCGCTGTTCAGGAAAACGGCGGCGGCTTCATCGGATTCGACGAAGCGTCCTGCGTGGTTTCAATCCTCGAACGGCCTGCCGAAGGGAGGGCAGCATGAATATTGCGAAACTTGTAGAGCGGGTCGTCCGCCTGCATTCGGAACGTCCCGCGATCTACGTGGGCACAACGCAGGTCTCGACCTACAACGAATTCGGGCACCGGGTTGCCACGCTGGCCGGTGCGCTGCGCGACAAGCTGGGCCTGAAACCCGGCGATCGCGTCGCGCTGGCGATGCTGAATTGCCCCGAGTTCCTGGAAATCCAATATGCCTGCTGGTGGGCGGGGCTGACGCTGGTGCCGACCAACGCGCGGCTGCACCCCAAGGAACTTGCCTACATTCTCGAAGATTCCGGCGCCAAGGTCTGTTTCTGCACCGCCGAGATCGGCGAGGCATTCCTGCCGCAAGCGTCTGACTTCTTGGAAAACGGCAGGCTGATCTGCGTATCAAGCGACGAATTCCAGCACCTGCTGAAGGCGGACCCGATCGCGGTCACCGAACTGACGGGGGGCGAAACCGCTTGGCTTGGCTATACCTCGGGGACGACCGGTCGGCCCAAGGGCGCGATGCTGTCGCACAAATCGCTGATGACAACGGCGCTGCGCCACTATTCGATGGAACCGGTCGGCCCGGATGACGCGAAGCTTTATGCTGCCGCCATGTCGCACGGCGCGGGCGCCTTCGGGATATCCTACCTGCTGCAGGGGGGGCGACAGATCATTCCGGAATCCAAGGGTTTCCGCCCGGCCGAAATCTACGACCTGCTGTCGACCTTCGAGAACGTATCGATGTTCGGCGCGCCGACGATGGTGATGCGCCTGATCGATGATCCGTCGCTGGCAAATGCAAAAATCGAGAATCTGAAAACGATCATTTACGGCGGCGGCCCGATGTATGTCCAGGACATCAAGCGGGCGATGGCGGCGATCGGCAACCGGTTCCACCAGGGTTACGGGCTGACCGAAGCACCACTCACGGTATCGGGACTGTCCAAGGCGATGCATGGCGACGTGAACCATCCGCGCTACGACGATCATCTCGGTTCGGTCGGGGTTCCGTTCATGGGGACCGAAATCGTCATTCGCGACGAGGCCGGCAACCCCTTGCCTGCGGGGGAAGTCGGGGAAATCACCATCCGTGGGGATGTGGTGATGACCGGCTATCTCAATCGTCCGGAGGCGAACGCCGAAACCTTGCGCGATGGCTGGCTCTATTCCGGCGATGTCGGGCTGATCGACGAAGAAGGCTTCCTGACGCTCAAGGACCGCTCGAAGGACCTGATCATCAGCGGCGGGCTGAACATCTACCCGCGCGAGGTCGAAGAGGCGTTGCTGACCCATCCTGATGTCGTCGAGGCGTCGGTCATCGGTGTCCCGAACCGCGAATGGGGCGAGGAAACGGTGGCCTTCGTCGTGACCTCGGAAGCCAGCAAGATCGGCAAGGACGATCTGGACACGGTTTGCCGCGACAACCTTGCCGGGTTCAAGCGGCCGAGGCGCTACGAGTTCGTTTCGGAACTGCCGAAGAACAACTACGGCAAGGTTCTCAAGACGGACCTGCGCAAAGCGATGGAAGGCGTCGGGGAGGACGCCTGACGACGGTACACGTTGCTGCGCCCGATGACTTGGTCGCGGGCGCAGCGGCAGACCGTCAGGAGATAAAAAAACAGGGAGGAACTAACGATGGGCGTAATCAATCCGGCGCTCTACGAATTGCCGCGCATATACACGATGCAGGCTTCGGCCGAGTGCAAAGACGCCATTTGCAGCCAGGTTACCGTTCGGGACCATGTTTGGACGGTGGACGAACCGGAACTATTCGGCGGCACCGATCTTGGCGCGGCACCGCTGGAATACGCGCTTGGCAGCGCCGCGGCGGTCACCAATTGCCTTGTCACGCTGGTGAGCGAGGAAATGGGGATCGAGGTGAAACTGCACCGCGTCGACATCAAGGCCGATCTCGATACCTACGGATTCCTTGGCAAGGCGCCGGTCGCCAAGCCTTTCCCCGGCGTTGTCATCAGCATCGAGGGCGAAAGCCCGGCCGACTCCCGTGATGTGGATCGCCTGTTCAAGGAAGTCATCCGCCGCGATCCGTTCACTCAGATGTTCGCGGCGACGGGCGCGGAAGTTGTCCACGACTGGAACATTTCCCCGGCAGATGCCGATCAAAAACTTGCAGTTAACTAAGGATAAGAACAATGAAGAGTCTCGATCAACAACATGTCGTGGTCATTGGCGGCAGCTCTGGGATTGGCCGTGCCACCGCGGCCGCCGCACTGGAACGTGGTGCCTCCGTCACCGTCGCTGCGCGCGGGGCCGATCGGCTGGACGAACTCAAGCAGAACTTTCCCGCGATCAAGACAGAGGTCCTGCAGGGCACCGACGAAGCGGCGGTCAAGGCGTTCTTCGACAAGCAGGATGCAATCGATCACGTCTACGTTTCTGTCGGGTCCGGCTACCAGGTGCATGCATTGGGCGAAACGCTCGATAATATGATGCCGATGGTGGATGACCGGATCAAGGCGGCCATCCTGGCGGCGAAATACGCCGCGCCCAAGATCCGCGAAGGCGGTTCGGTCACCTTCACCTCGGGGATTTCGGCACACAAGACAATTCCGGGTGAAGGCATCGGCGGGATGTCGTGCAGCGCGGTCGAAACGCTGGCCCGGTCACTGGCGATGGAAATGAAACCCATCCGTTTCAACGCGATCGTACCGGGCGCAACCGACACGCCGTTCCTCAACGGGATCCTTGGCGATCATGCCGGTGCGGTGAAGGAGTTCTTCCGCGAAAACGTCCCGGCGGGACGCTTCGCCGATCCCGAGGAAATCGCCCATGCGGTCCTGTTCCTGATGGAAAACCGCTTCGTCACCGGCACCGCGCTGGTGGTCTCGGGCGGTCATCACCTGATCTGATGTCATGAACAAGGTGGTAACGGACGTGGCAGTGGGCGGCATGGCCGCGCGGTTGGGGGATTTCGTGGCTAGCCTTGGGCCGGGCACGATCCCCGACCGGATCGCGGCGCGGGTCGCCGATTGCTGGCTGAACGCGCTTGGCGTCGGGCTTGCCTCCTTGGCAACGCCCTACGCGCAGGTCGCGCAAAAGGCGGCTTCGCATCTCTCGGGC
The DNA here is from genome assembly GCF_018219815.1 of Thalassovita aquimarina. Lineage (GTDB taxonomy): Bacteria > Pseudomonadota > Alphaproteobacteria > Rhodobacterales > Rhodobacteraceae > Thalassobius > Thalassobius aquimarinus. The sequence goes on along the minus strand of NZ_JADMKU010000008.1, from coordinate 11,851 downwards.
CTGCGCGGGGACTGTACCATCCTTGCTTCGGGGGCGAAAATCAGCCCGTCAGCGGCAGCCTTCGCGAACGCGGTGTTGCTGCACGGCCGGACACAGGAAGACACCCTGGGCGGCACCCATATCGGTTGTGTCGTGGTGCCGGTGCTCTTGGCCTTGTCGCAAAGCGGTGCGGCCCGGCCGGAACGGATGAATGCCGCGCTGCTGGCCGCCTACGAGGTCGGTGGCCTTCTGGATGCCGCTTGCGGGCGGATATCGACCGGGCGCGGCAACCGGTCGACCCCGCTTTACGCGCCGGTCGCGGCAGCGGCGGCGGCGGCCTATGCGATGGACCTGCCTGCCGAACGGGTCGGGGCCGCCATTGCGCTTGCCGCCGGCGGGGCCGGGGGCGGCGGGCAATCCTTCGTCGACGGCAGCGACGACTGGCGCTACCAGGCCGGACTATCGGCACAGCTGGCGCTGTCCGCGGTGGAGCTGAGCGCTGCCGGAGCGGTGGCCGCCCCAAACGCGCTGGAAGGACATTATGGATTGATCAGGGCGGCTTGCGGGTCCGTCCCGGAACCGGACTTCGATCGGCTGGGGCAGGACTGGGCCATCGAGCGCGTCGCCTTCAAGGCCTACCCGGTCTGTGCTTATGCCCAATCCGCCTGCAAGGCGGCGGCGTCTCTGTCGATCACCCGGACCGTGGCCCGGAATGTCGCCAGCATCGGCATTTTCATGAACCCGTTCGAATACGGGCTTCCGGGCATTCCGTCGCCCGGACCCTTTTCCGGCATGACCGAAGCCATCATGAGCGTTCCATTCGCCGTGGCCGCGACCTTGATCGACGGCGCTCCGAACATGGGCAACCTGACTGCGGGGGGCTGCGACGAGTTACGTGATCTCATCCGCAAGATTCAGGTCCATCCCGATGAGGCGGTGGCGCCCATGAACTGCAGAATGTACCTGAAGACGGCAGACGGCCCCACGCTGTTTGCGGAAGCCGGTCCCAACCCGCAGGAATTCGACCTCGCGTCGTCATTGGAGCGGGCATTGCGCGACGTATCGGCACCGGCGGGAACGCTGGGGCGATTGGACAAGGCTTTGCGGCGGCAGCAGCCCGACCTCAGCGCGGTTGAGCGGGTTTTCGAAGAGGTGCGCTCGGCAGCGATGTTCGTTCATTGCTAATGTGATTCATTGTTCATATTATCGGGCGTGACATCAATATTCAGAACTGGATTGTTATGGCCCTCGCGCATACCCCCAATCGTCGGAAAAAACGTCTCAGCCGTGAAGAAAAAGCGGAAGAAACTCGCCGGGCCCTGTTCCGGGCTGCGGCCAAGGTCGTCGGTAAATACGGGTATGCCGACGCCTCGATCTCGCGCATAACCACCGAAGCCAACATCGCCCAGGGCACGTTCTACAACTACTTCGAGACGCGGCAGGATCTGTTCGATCAACTGCTGCCCGAGGTTGGCGGCAACATGCTGGACCATATCAAGGAACAGGTGGACACGTCCGTGTCCGGGGTCGAACGTGAACTTCAGAGGCTGACCGCCTATTTCGACTATCTGCATGAAAATCCTGAGTTTTACAGGATCTTGAACGAGGCGGAGATTTTCGCGCCGAAAGCGCATGAGAAACATTTCAACATGCTGATCGCCGGATACATGTCCGCCTTTCGCAGAAGCCGCGACCGCGACGAGTTGCAGAATTACACCGATGAGGAACTGGAAGTCATCGCCTATATCCTGCTCGCCGCGCGTGGATACCTGAGTCTCGGCTACGCCGTGCGCGGAGGACGGTCCCGGAAGGTCCCGCCGCAGGTCTACAGCGCTTACGAAAAAATCGTGAGTTCAGGGCTATTTAAGTTCTAACATCCGTAAACCACCGGAAGCGTTGGGAAGGTTTTCCTTGACCGGATTGTTCGCATGAACATAAAATGAATCATGATTCATAATTCATAATGCGAATCTCTGGTGAGGTGATGACGAAAAAACGCAACGATAAATCCGATACGGATCTGCTGGGTCTCTACCGCAAGATGCGGGTGATCCGGGAAGCGGAAACGGCCCTGTCCGGGCTGTTCGCCAACAATGAAATCCCGGGCTTCATTCACCTCTCGCTGGGGCAGGAAGCAGTCGCGGCCGGCGTTTGCGACGCGCTGCGGGATGGCGATACGCTGGCGTCGAACCATCGCGGTCACGGTCATGCCCTAGCGCAGGGGGTATCGCTCGACCAGTTCTTCCTCGAACTGTTTGGCAAGGATGGCGGCATTTGCCGCGGCCGCGGCGGGTCGATGCATATCGCCGACATGTCGGTTGGTATGCTGGGCGCGAACGGCATCGTCGGCGGCGGGCTTCCCATCGCGCTTGGCAGCGCCCTGGCGCATTCGATCAAGAAGTCGGATCAGGTTGCGGTGGTGTTTTTTGGCGATGGCGCGCTTGGCGAAGGGGCCGTGCACGAGGTGATGAACCTCGCGGCGCTGTGGAACCTGCCGCTTCTGATGGTCTGTGAAAACAACGGCTGGTCGGAATTTTCGCGCAGTTCGGATCAGATCAGGGCCGAGATCGGAGACCTCGCGAAAGCGTTCTCGATCCCGTTCGAACGCGTTGATGGCACCAAGGTGCGCGACGTTCGCAGCATGACCGCCGATCTGTGCGACCGGCTGCGGACCGGGCAGGGGCCTGCCATCCTCGAATGCCTGACGGTGCGCTGGCACGGTCATTACGAAGGCGATCCGCAAAAATACCGCGCCGAAGGCGATCAGGAAACGGCGACGTCGACCGATTGCGTGGCGCTCGAACGCGACAGCCTCATCGGCGATGGCTTTGATGCCGCGACGCTCGATGCGCTCGATGCCGAGGTCAAGGCCGAGGTCGAGGCCGTCGTCATCGCCGCCCGCAACGGTGCATCCCCCAGTTTCGCAACCGCCCTGGGTGACGTCCACAGAAATACGATCGGATCTCATCATGTCTGATACCCGCTATGGCCGCGCGATCACGCGCGCTCTCAATGACGCAATGGAAGCCGACCCGTCGGTGATCGTGATGGGCGAAGATATCGGCGCCGTCGGTGGCCCGTTCGGGGTGACGCGGGGGCTGCAGAAGAGTTTCGGCTCTGAGCGGGTGCGCGACACCTCAATTTCCGAGGCCGCGATCGTCGGCGCCGCGGTCGGGGCGGCGATGACCGGGCTGAAGCCGGTGGTCGAGATCATGTTCATGGATTTCACCACCTTCACCATGGACGCCCTGGTCAACCAGGCCGCGAAGGCGCATTTCATGTTCGGTGGCCAGGTTTCGGTTCCGATGGTGCTGCGCACGCCGCATGGCGGGGGCATCAACGCGGGGCCGCAGCATTCGCAATGCCTTGAGGCCTGGTTCGCCCATGTGCCGGGGCTGAAGCTCGTCTGCCCGTCCAATCCGGCCGATGCCTACGGCCTGATGCGCGCGGCCATCGACGATCCCAATCCTGTCATCTTCGTCGAGAACAAGGCGATGTACGGCACGCCGGGGAAACTGGCCGATGATCCCGAACCGGTCGAGATCGGCAAGGCCCGCCGCGCGCGCGCCGGGTCCGACGTCACGCTGGTTGCCTATGGCGCGATGGTGGCCGAGGCGATTGCGGCGGCCGAGGTCCTGTCGGCCGAAGGGGTGGAGGCCGAAGTCCTCGACCTGCGCAGCCTGCAGCCCTGGGACAAGGACCAGGTGCTGGCGTCGCTTTCCGAAACTCATCGCATGGTCATCGTGCACGAAGCGGGGGTCGAATTCGGCATCGGCGCCGAAATCGCCGCCCATGTAGCGGATGCGGGCTTCGATGAACTCGACGCGCCGGTTCTGCGCGTCGGCGCGCCGCATATGCCGGTGCCGTTCTCCCGCGAACTCGAAGCCGAATACCGCCCGAATGCCAACAAGATCGCCGACGCCGTTCGTCGCGTCATGCAATAGGAGACCCTCATGCCGGAACATGTCCAAACAGAAATTACGGACGGGATTGGCATCCTGACGATCAACCGGCCGGATGCGTTGAACGCGCTTGACGGCCCGACCCTGAAACAACTCGACGCCGCTTTCGACCGGCTCAACAGGGACACGGATGTCCGTGTCATCGTGCTGGCGGGGGCGGGCGATAGGGCCTTCGTCGCCGGGGGTGATATCCGCGACCTGAACAGCCGCCGGGGGCTCGCCCATTATCAGGAGCTGGCCGAAGACCTGCATGGCTGCTTTGCGCGGATCGAGGCTTCGGACAAGCCGACGATTTCCGCCATCGACGGCTGGGCGCTTGGCGGCGGTGTCGAACTGCTGCTGTGCACCGATATGCGGATTGCCGGCGCCTCGGCGACTTTCGGGCTGCCCGAGATCAATCTCGGACTTTTCCCCGGTGCCGGCGGGACGCAACGGCTGATCCGTGAAATCGCCCCGTGCCGGGCGCGCGAACTGATGTTCACCGGCAACCGGATCGATGCCGACACGGCGCTGAGCCTCGGGCTGGTGAATTCCGTGATCGAAAACGGCTCGGTGCTGGACGCGGCCAAGGCGATGGCGGCCACGGTGGCATCGAAGTCGCCGCTGGTTCTCAAACTGATGAAGCGCACGCTCCGGCACGGCGTGTCGATGCCGCAACCCGCCGCGCTGGCCTATGAGCAGGCGATGATCGGGCTGGTTCTGGACAGCGACGATGCGCACGAAGGCTGCGGTGCTTTCATCGAAAAACGTCAACCCGAATTCCAGGGCAGGTAAAGCGATGGATGTTACCCTCACATCACTGACGATGCCGAAGCTGGGCCTGACGATGACCGAAGGCGTCATCACCGAATGGCGCGCCGCTCAAGGCGCACGGGTCCAGCAGGGCGATATCGTTTTCGTCGTCGAAACCGACAAGATCGCGACCGAGATCGAAGCCCCCAGCGACGGTGAAATCGTCGAAATCCTCTTCGGTGAAGGGGCGACGGTCCCGGTCGGCGAAGCGGTGGCCCGGTGGACCGGGATCGGCATGGCAGGTGACGCCGAAACCGCCGATGCGTCCGCATCATCGGAACCCGAACCTAAAGCGCCGGACGCGCCGGCGGATTCCCAGGACAGCGCTGGCAAGACCGCCAAGCCCCTGAGGAAACGGGTGCCGGCAACGCCGCTGGCGCGGCGCCTGGCGGAAGAGTGGGGGACGGATCTGGCGACGGTGACCGGTACCGGGCCGCGCGGCCGTATCAAGGCCGAAGACGTGCGTCGCCACCACGAGGCGGCGAAACCGGCGGCAAATCCGGGCGGCGATGCCCCCCGGCAAGAGCCCCGGGTCGAACCTGTTCCCGCGCTGCAGCAGACCGCCGCGCGCCGGGTGCTGGAGGCCAAGACGACGATCCCGCATTTCTATGTCAGCCGCGAAGCCGAAATTTCCGAACTGACGGCTTTCCGTCGCCAGCTCACGGAACTGACCGGACAAAAGATCAGCCTGAACGACTGTATCGTCGTGGCCTTTGCTCGGGCGCTTAACGACCTGCCCGAATGCAACCGCGTCTGGCGCGACGGCGAATATGTCAGCTACCCGACGACCGATATCGGCATCGCGGTTCAGACCGAACGTGGCCTTCTGGTGCCGGTGGTCCGTGATCTGGGGCTGCTGCCGCTTGATCAGGCCGCGCGGCACATCGGCGCGGTGCTGTCCCGGGCCCGCGACGGCAATTTCACTGCGGACGACCTGACCGGAGGCACCGCCTCGGTGTCCAATGTCGGAATGTTCGGCGCCACGTCTCTGACGCCGATCGTGAACCCGGGGCAATCTTCGATCCTTGGTGTCGGCGACATGCGCGAAGTCTTCCGTCCCGATGCGGACGGGAATCCCGAACTGCGCCGCGAACTGTCGTTCGTTTTGGCGGCGGATCACCGCGTCCTCGACGGGGTCGACGGGGCGCGGATTCTGGCCGGCATCACCCACTACCTCGAAAACCCGCTCCTCTTGATGGCAACTCCAATGCAAGGGCAAACCCATGTTGCAAGTTAACACCCCGGAACAATCGATGATCATCCGCACGGCCGAACAGGTCGGCGAAAAATACGGCCTGGAATACTGGCGCCAATGCGACCAGGAAAAGCGTTTCCCGGCGGAGTTCTGGAAAGAGGTCTGCGAGGCCGGGCTGTGCGGTGTGGCGTTGCCAGAAGAACATGGTGGCGCCGGTTTCGGCATGGTCGAAATGGCGCTGGTGATCGAGGCGCTGTCGATGTCCGGCGGTGGCGCGACCGTGGCGCAACTGTTCATGCTGAACCCGATTTTCGGCGGTGTCGCGATTTCGAAATTCGGCACCGATGAAATGAAATCCCAATGGCTGCCGCAACTGGTGTCAGGTGACATGCAGTTCTGCATGGCGCTGACCGAACCCGATGCTGGCAGCAACAGCCTGTCGATTTCCACCGTTGCCCGCCGTGACGGCGACGGATGGCGCCTGTCCGGAAACAAGGTCTGGATTACCGGCGTGCCCGAGGCGCAAAAAATGCTGGTGGTGGCGCGCACCACGCCCGCCGACCAGGTGCAGCGGAAAACCGACGGTATCAGCCTGTTCCTGATCGACACTGACCGCGAGGGTCTGAGCCACACCGCCATCGACAAGCTCGGCACCAATACGCTGACCTCGTCCTCGGTCTATTTCGACGACGTGCCGGTTCATGCGTCGGACCTGGTCGGCACGCTGGATGCCGGTTGGCCGCAGCTTCTCGAAGTGCTGAACGGCGAACGGATCGTGACCACGGCGGGCCTGTCGGGCACGTCGCGTCTGGCGACCGGTCTGGCCGTCGACTACGCCAATGACCGCAAGGTGTTCGGCAACCGTCCGATCGCCAGCTACCAGGGGCTGCAATTCCCGCTGGCGCAGGCCCATGCGCTGAACGAATGCGCCCGGCTGATGAACCTGCGCGCGGCGCAGCTTTGCGACGACAACCTGCCTTACGGCAGCGAAGCCAACGCGGCAAAACTGATCGCCGCGCAGGCCGCGGCAATGGCCACCGAACGGTCGATGCAGACCATGGGCGGCATGGGCTATTCCAAGGAATTTCACGTCGAACGGCTGTGGCGCGACGCGCGCCTGTTCCGCTTCGCGCCGATCTCCGAAGAGATGGTTCTGAATTTCATCGCGCAACATGATCTCGGCATGGCGCGATCCTACTAATCCGAGAAAACATGGAGGAGACTATGACCAACTTTAAATCCGTGGCGCTGGCCGCCCTGATGGGCGTGCTAAGCCAAGGCGCAGTCGCCGATGAGGCATTCCACATCGGTGCGATCCTGCCTTTCAGCGGGCCCTATGCTTTCGGCGGAGAAGCCGCCAAGGCGGGCATGCAGATGGCGATCGACGAACGTGGTGGCAAGGTTCTGGGCGTGCCGATCGAAGTGTCGTGGGAGGACGGCGAGGCAAACCCGCAGGTGACGCTGAAAAAGGGTACCCGACTGATTGCCGACGACGTGCATCTGCTGGTCGGCGAGGCCAGCTCGCCGGCGACGCTGGCGTTGTCGAAACTGGCGGGACGGCGCAAGGTTCCGCTGCTGAATACGATTTCGGCGGACGAACGCATCACCGGCAGCGAAGGCAATCGCTACACCTTCCGCACGTCGAACGATTTCGGAATGGAAACGCAGATGACGATTTCCTACTACGAAACCGCGCGCCCCAAATCTGTCTATGCCGTCATCCCCGATGTCGGCGCAGCGCGTGACTTGTGGGGCAAGGTGAAGGATTCGTTGCCGGGCCTCGGCATCGGTGTCGCGGGCGAAGATTACCCGCCGCTCGGCAACAAGGATTACGCGGTCATCGTCAACAAGATCGCCAATTCCGGCGCCGATTCAGTCCTCGCGGTTCTGGCCGGCGGTGACGCGGTGAACTTCATCAAGCAGGCGGGCGAGGTCGGCCTGACAGGCAAGGTCGAAATCTTTGGCCCGACCCTTCTCGAGGAACTGACCGCCGCCGCGGTCGGCGAGGCGTCGCTGGGCGTGTTTTCCGGTGTCCGCTATCACTACAGCTACAAGAACGAGCAGAACAGCAAGTTCGTCGCCGCCTACAAGGAAAAGTTCGGCGAGGTTCCCAGCGTGTTCGCCGGCGAGGCCTATGACGGGCTGAGCTGGTTCCTCGACACCGTCGAGGCGACCGGGTCTTGGGACAAGGAAGCCTGGGTGGATGCGTTCAGCGGTTCGACCCGCGACAGCTCGATCGAGGGCGTGAAGACAATGCGCAGCTGCAACAATCAGGCCGAACAGATCGGGCTGATGGCAGTGGTCGGGCGCGGCGTCGGCGACCAACCGGAACTGACGATGCAGATCGTCGAAGAGTTCCCGGCCGACGCTCTGTTCACGGACTGCCCGTAACGGTCAGTCCGCTCACGCGCAAATTAGGGAGGGCGCCATGAGTACATTCGTAATCGGCTTGAGCCTTGCAGCTCTGCTATTCATTCTCGCCGCCGGGCTCGTTCTCGTTTTCGGGCTTTTGGGGGTTATCAATCTGGCTCATGGCGCTTTCTACATGCTGGGTGCCTATGTCGGCTATCAAATCGCCGCCTGGACCGGCAACTTCTGGCTGGCACTCGCCCTGGCACCGGTGTTCGTCGCGGCGGTTGCATGGATTGCGGAGCGGCTGACGCTCAGCAAGCTCTACGACCGCGAACACTATCTTCAGTTCCTGCTGACCTTCGGGCTGATCCTCGTCATCAATGAACTTGTCAGGCTGGTCTGGGGCGTCGGCTACCTGCGGGTGGACGCACCTGTGCTGCTGCAGGGAAGCGTGGATTTCGGCACATTCCAGGTGTCGGTGTACCGTCTTTTCGTGGCCTTTGCCGGGCTCGCGGCGGCAGGGGGGCTTTATCTCGTCCTCGAAAAAACGCTCATCGGCACGGTGGTGCGGGCCGCCAGCGCCAACAGCGCGATGGTGTCCTGCCTTGGCGTGAACGTGCGCCGGATTAGAAGTTCGGTCTTCGCGATCGGCGGCGGGCTTGCCGGTTTCGCCGGCGTGATCGCGGCGCCAATGGTGCCGCTCAGCCTCGACATGGGGCTGATCGTCATCATCGACTGTTTTCTGGTGATCATCATCGGCGGCATGGGCAGCATCCGGGGTGCCGTGCTCGGGGCCATCCTGATCGGGATGACGCGCGCCTATGGTCAGAACTTCATCCCGCAATTCATCGATCCCCTGACCTTCGGCGTGCTGGTCGCGGTTCTGCTGGTGCGGCCTTCGGGGATCTTCGGACGCAAGGAGCGCATGGCATGAGCGAGAAACTTTCATTCAACCTGACATTCATCGTCGCGGCCGTCGCTTTCCTTGCCCTCGTGCCATCACTCGGCGCTGGCGAACGGGCCATCTACTTCCTGTCGCTCACTCTGATCTGGGGTCTGTTCGCCGCCGCTTTCGATCTCAGCTTCGGCGTCACCGGATTGCTGTCCTTCGGGCACGCGGCCCTGCTGGGCGTCGGCGCCTATGTCTTCAGCATACTTACGGCGGATTATGGCGTTCCTTGGGGGATCGGCCTCGTGGCGGGGGCGGCGACTTCCGGGCTGCTGGGATTGCTCTATGGCCTGATTTCGATGCGGGTCGGAGGGTTGTTCTTCGCGCTCGTCTCGCTGGCCGCGGCGGAACTGATCCATATCCTCATCTCATCCACCCTGCGCGACATCACCGGGGGCCATGACGGGTTCCCGGCGGTGCCCAGACCGATGATCGGGTCAAGCTGGGATTTCTATGACAACACGACCTTCTACTACCTGATCCTGGCGATCGTTTTCGTCAGCGTGCTGCTGCTGGCTATCCTGCGCAGTTCGCCCTTCGGCAGGTTGTGCCAGGGGGTGCGCCTGAATCCCGTCCGGATGACACATATCGGTTTCCGCATCGCCCGCATACGGTCGCTTGCGCTGCTCGTTTCGGGTGTGTTCAGCGGTATTTCAGGCGGATTGCTGGCCTCTTTGATGATGTTCATCAGCCCCGAAACGCTGAGCTGGACGACATCCGGCGACGTTCTGATCATGACGCTGTTGGGCGGCGCGGGGACGCTGATCGGCCCGATCCTGGGCGCGCTGGTCTTCGAGACCATGCGCGACGTTCTGAGCGATCTGACCGTGCATTGGTACGGGCTTCTCGGCCTCGCCTTCATCTTGTGCACCATCCATCTGCCCGAGGGGCTGATGTCGCTGCGGCCCGGACGGCTGCTTGGCCGGCTGTTCGCTTCGCGGCGTGCATCCAAGGGCGAACTGGAAACCATTCTTGAGGGGGAAAGCAAATGGAGGGAATGAGCTGCAACAATCTTTGGGTCAGCTACGGCGCGTTCCACGCCCTGTCCGACGTGTCGCTGTCCTTCCGTCCCGGGCGGATCACCAGCATCATCGGGCCGAACGGCGCCGGCAAGACCACGCTGGTCAACGCGCTGACCGGATCGGTGGCCCCCTCGAGGGGCGACGTGAAGATCGGCAAGCGGACGGTGAACCGGTTCGGCCCGGCGAAACGCACCAAGATGGGGTTGGGGCGGAGTTTCCAGACCATCAACGTGTTTTCCGAAATGTCGGTGCGGGAAAACCTCGAGCTTGCGGCGCAGGCGCGGGCGTTCCGGCTGCAACCTTTCTGGCGACCGGCGCAGGGGCTCAGGGTGTTGGCCGAACTGGCCGACAAGATCCTGGAAATGGTCGGGCTGACCGCGCATGCGGACCAGACTGCCGATGCGCTCAGCCACGGCGACCAGCGGGCACTTGAACTGGGCCTGACGCTGATCGGCGAGCCGGACATCGTGCTGCTGGACGAACCGCTGGCCGGTGTGGGACATAACGGGATCGACCGGATGGATGCGCTGATCCGCACGGTTGCGGAAGGGCGCACCGTCATTCTGGTCGAACACAACATGGACGTGGTGATGGGATTGTCGGACGACATCGTCGTGCTGGCCGGCGGGCAAGTTCTTGCCACCGGAACGCCGGATGAAATTCGCGCCAACGAAACCGTCCGCGCCGCTTATCTGGGAGGGGAATGATGCAGGATCTTGTACTCAAGGATTGCGATACCTTCTACGGCAAGGCGCAGGCGCTGCACGGTGTGACGCTGTCGGTGTCGGTCGGCCAGATCACTTCGATCGTTGGCCGCAACGGGGCCGGGAAATCGACGCTGCTCAAAACGCTCATGGGGCTGCAGCCCTTGTCCCGCGGGCAGCGCCTGATGGGGGACAACGACCTGTCTGACCGCGCCCCGCACCAGTTGAACAAGCTCGGCCTGGCCTACGTGCCGGAGGACCGGCAGGTCTTCCCGAACCTGACGGTGATGGAAAACCTTGCTGTCTCAACCTTCGCGCACCGGACGCTGGAGTGGAGCGCGGACAAAGTGCTGGAGTTGTTTCCCCGCCTTGGCGAAAGGCGAACCGCGCTCGGCGGCGTATTGTCGGGCGGCGAACAGCAGATGCTGGCGATCGGCCGGGCGCTGCTGTGCAATCCGCGTTTTCTGCTGCTGGACGAACCCACCGAGGGGCTGGCCCCGATCGTCGTCGAACAGCTGGTCAAGGCGATCTGCCGTATCCGCGACGCGGGCGTCGGCGTCGTTCTGGTGGAACAGAACCTGTCGATCCCGCTGTCGATCAGCGACACGATCCTTGCCCTGGAAACCGGGCGGGTCAGGTGGGCCGGACCGGCCGGGCAGGTACGCGATACGCCGACTTTGCTGGATGAATTCATCGGTGTCTGATGCGGGTCGCTTGCGATCCCGGGCCGCGGCTTGATCTGAACCTCCCAAAATCAGCCCTCCAAGCCGCGGCCCAAATATTTTCAATTTTCGGAGCGAGTTAATGAGCGAGAAGAGTTTTGATGTCGTCGTGATCGGGGCTGGTCCCGGTGGGTATGTTGCCGCGATCCGGGCCGCGCAGCTGGGGCTGAAGGT
>NZ_JADMKU010000007.1 GCF_018219815.1 Thalassovita aquimarina | reverse complement strand
AACCGCCGCGCTACCTGCGCCCCGGCGACGTCATGGAAGTGGAAATCGAAGGGCTGGGCAGCCAGCGCCAGGAAACCATCGCCGCCGAATAAGCCTGCGCCCGTGGGCGGGCAGACCCGCCCCCGGGTTTCAGCCGAAGCGCCGCTGCAGCGCCATCGCCTGCTTCACCCGTTCCGCCGCCATTTCCGTCGCCGCGTCGCGCGGCATGACCCCTTTGTCGCGCGCCCGGGTCAGCACTTCGCGCGTGTTGAGCGCGATCTTGTCTCCGATCACCTGCATCGCCTGGCTTTCCGCACCGCCCTGATATTCGACGGCGGCGCAGATCACCCCGCCGGCGTTGGCGATGAAATCGGGCACGATCATCACGCCCCGGTCGTGCAGGTCCTTTTCGATCTCCGCCGAGGCTGGGATATTGGCCCCTTCCAGGATCAGCCGCGCCTTCACCCCCGCCGCATTGCCGGGATGTATCGCATCGGGACGGGCCGCCGGGATCAGGATGTCGCAATCGGCGGTGATCGCCGCCTCTTCCGCCACGGTGTCGGCACCGGGCAGCGCGGTGACGCTTCGATGTCGCTGTTTCAGGGCGATCAGATCGGCCAGCGGCAGCCCCTCCGGGTTCCGCACGGTGCCGTGGCTGTCGGACACGGCCACAAGTTTCGCGCCCAGGTCTTGCAGGCAGAGCGCCGCATGCGTGCCCACCGCGCCAAATCCCTGAATGGCGACCCGCGCGCCTTTCAGGGTCACGTCGCAGAACGGTTCGGCCGCCTGCGCGGCCACGCTGATGCCGTATCCGGTCGCCCCGATTTCATCGAGAGGGATGCCACCCAGCACCCGCGGCAGGCCGACGGCGCGGCCTGTCTCGCTCAGCACCCAGCCCATGCAGACCTCGTTCGTGCCCATGTCGGGACCGGGGATGTAATCGGCGATCCCGGCGATGGCATCGGCGAAGGCGCGCATCAGACCTTCCTTTTGCGCCGCCGGCATGTCTGGATCGGCCATGATCACCGACTTGCCGCCGCCATGGGGCAACCCGGCGGCGGCATTTTTCAAGGTCATGGCGCGGGCCAGCCGCATGCATTCGTCCAGCGTCACGTCGGGCGCCATCCTGGTGCCGCCGATCGACGGGCCGGCGGCAATGTTGTCGATCACGACGATGGCTTTCAATCCGGCTTCGGCATTGCTGATATGAATGACCTTTGCCGGGCCCAGATCATCGGTGAGCGAAAAGAACTCTGTCATGCTATGTTTCCGTGTTGGCAATGGACGGCCGTTCCAGATCGGCGCGACAGGCGGCCAGGAACCGCGCCGCTTCGCCGCCGGTGACCACGCGATGATCGAAGCTCAGCGACAGCGGCAGCAGGCGGCGTTTTTGCGGCTGCCCTTGATGCCAGACGACGGCATCGCCGATCCGCCCGGCCCCGATGATGGCCACCTGCGGCGGCGACACGACCAGAACCGCGTGTTCGCCCCCCATCATGCCGAAATTCGACAGCGTGACGGTGCCCCCCTTCAAGGCCTCGGGCGTCAGCGTGCGGTTCTTCACCGCCGCCTTGAGGGCGGACAGCCGTTCGGCGATGCCTTCGGGGTTCTCCGCGTGCCGCAGGACCGGGGCGAACAGCCCGTTCTCGGAATCCACCGCGACGGCCAGGTCGACATGATCATGAAGCTGCCGGTTTTTCCCGTCGAACCAGACGTTCAGCGCCGGCTCGACAGCGCAGGCCGCGACGATCGCCGAAATCAGCCGCAAGGTGGGGTTTTCATCCGTGTCCCAGGCCGTCACATCGGCCTTGTCCATGATCGTGGCCGGCACGACGGTTTCATGCGATCGCGCCATCGCCTGGGCCATCGCGCGCCGCGGACCGCGCAGGCCCTCGCCCGCCACGCCGCGCGGCGTGGCACTGGCAACATCGGTGGTCTGGATCACTCCGCCGGGGCCGGTTCCTTCGATCCGCGACAGATCGATGTCTTGTTCCCGCGCCAGTTTCCGCGCCGCCGGGGTGGCGCGGATCACATCGCCCCCGGCAGGCGGCGCCACGGGCTGGACCGGGCGCGGCTTTTCGTCCGCGTCCAGCCGTCCGACAATCGCGCCACTGTCTTCGGCCTTGCCGGTATCGATGTCCACCAGCGGCTGCCCCACGGCCAGGACATCCCCCACCCGGGCCACCAACCGGGCAATCGTGCCCGAATAAGGCGCCGGGACTTCCACCACCGCCTTGTCGGTTTCGACCGAAACAAGTGGCTGATCGGCGATCACGTGATCGCCCTCGCCGACATGCCAGGTGACGATTTCGGCCTCTTGCAGCCCTTCACCAAGATCGGGGAGCGTGAAAACGGTCATTGGAACTCCATCACGGCCCGGGCCGCTTTCAGAATGCGTTCGGTGCTGGGCATGTAATGCGCCTCCAGCCGCGGATAGGGCATCACCGTGTCGTAACCGGTCACCCGGTGTACCGGTGCCAGCAGGCTCGTCAGGCTGTGTTCGGCCAGATCGGCGGCGATTTCCGCGCCGAACCCGGCGGTCAGCGGGGCTTCGTGAACGATCACGCAGCGCCCGGTCTTTTCGACCGAGGCGCGGACCATCGCCCGGTCATAGGGCTTCAGTGTGGCCAGATCGATCACCTCGGCGCTGATCCCCTCCCCGGCCAATTGATCGGCGGCCTCGTTCACCTCGGACAGCATCGCGCCCCAGCCGACGATTGTCAGGTCCGCCCCCTCGCGCAGCCTGAACGCGGTGTCGAGAGGCAGCGCCGCGCCGTCATCCGTCACCGTTTCGCTGCCCGCCCGGTAAAGCCGTTTCGGTTCCAGAAAGACCACCGGATCGGGATCGCGGATCGCGGCCAGCAACAGGCCATAGGCTTTGGCGGGGGAACTGGGGCTGACGACGCGCAGGCCCGGGATATGCGCCAGCATCGCCTCCATGCTTTCGGAATGGTGTTCCGGCGCCCCGATGCCGCCGCCATAGGGCGCGCGCAGCACCATCGGGCAGGTCAGCCGCCCGCGCGTCCGGTTACGGAACCGCGCAGCATGGTTCGCCAGCTGGTCGATAGCGGGATATAGAAATCCCATGAACTGAATCTCGGCCACCGGGCGCAGCCCCTGTACCGCCGCGCCCACCGCGACACCGGCAATGGCGGTTTCCGACAGCGGCGTGTCGCGCACGCGGGATGCGCCGAAACGCTGGATCAGCCCGTCGGTTGCGCGGAATACGCCGCCGTTGATGCCCACGTCTTCGCCCATCAGGATCACGTCCGGGTCATCGTCCATCGCGCGGGCAAGCGCGGTGCGGATCGCCTCGATCATGGTCATTTCAGTCATCGGCGACGTCCCCCGCCTGCTGTGCCAGCTCCGTCGGCATTTGGGCGAACATGTGCTCGAACATCGCACGGGGCCGGTCGGGCTGCGTGGCAAGATAGACCTCCGCCGCCTTGTCGACGCTGTCGTTGCTTTCCCGCAGCAGCGCTTCCTCCTCGTCCTTGCTCCAACCATGGGCCGCGACAAGGTGGTTGCGCAGGCGCAGGACCGGTTCCTGCCGCCAATGCGGGCTGACCTCTTCGTCCTCGCGATACCGGCTGGCATCGTCCGAGGTGGTGTGATCGCCAAGCCGGTAGGTCACGCATTCGATCAGGGTGCCGCCCGGCCCCGCGCGGGCGCGTGACAACGCCTGCGCCGTCACCTGTCGCACCGCGATCACGTCATTGCCGTCGACCACGACACCGGGGATACCCGCCGCCACCGATTTCTGCGCCAGCGTTTCCGCCGCCGTCTGATCCTGCCGCCGCAGCGAAATGGCCCATTGGTTGTTGTTGATCACGAAGACCGCCGGCAACTGCCAGACCCCGACCATGTTCATCGCCTCGTAGAAATCGCCCTTGGAGGTCGCCCCGTCGCCCGCCACCGCCACGGCAACGCCCCGCGCGCCCTTCTGCACCAGCGCCAGCGCCACCCCGGCGGCTTGGGGAAATTGCGATCCGACCGGCACGCAGACCGGGAAATCGCGGCGCGCAAGCGGGGCGGCGAAATCGTTGCCGCGTTCGTCGCCACCCCAGTAGAGGAACAGTTCCTCCATGCTCACCCCGCGCATCATCTGCGCCCCGTGTTCGCGAAACGAGGGGATGAAGACATCCTCGGCCAGCATGACGCTGGCAACGCCGATGCCGATCGCCTCCTGACCGAGGCTGGATCCATAGGTGCCAAGCCGCCCGGTACGCTGCAGCGCCACCGCCTTGGCATCGAAAGCGCGGGTCCTGACCATCGCGGCGTAAAGATCGACCAGCGTGTCACGTTGCCGTGCGAAATCGGGCAGATCCTGCACCGGGGTGCCGTCCGCGTCGAGATAGCGGATCATCTCTACGTTCGGATCGGGCATCACGAATGCCCTCCCGCCGCGCGCCAGCGTCCCGCGTCCTTCGTGGCTGCCTCCCAGGGTCGTTGCATCGCAGGCCCTCCTCCTTCTGCGTCCCAAGAAGGGGCGCGTTCCCGCCTGATATCACCCGAACGGTTGAAGACAGGTTAGCACCGGCGATGGCGTTTGCCCTTTGACCGATGTCAAATGCGCCCCGGCCGGGCCATCAGGGCGGGTTTGCGCCGGGGGCCAGCCGCCTTTTCATCACATCGGCCAGATCCGTTGCCGCCTCGTCGGAACTTGCCAGCGCAACGAAATGAAAGCTCGTTCCGGCCTCGAAACCCGAAGGCGTGTTGAAAATGATCCCGGTGTCCCGCCCCGGCCGCCAGATCAGATCGCCAAGCACCTCCAGCCCGTCCGCGAAGCCTGCCACCCCGCCCCCCTGACCGAAATTGTGCATGATCGCATAACTTGGCGGCCCCTCCTCGCCGAACAGGCGGTTGAGAAGGGTCATCGGCACCGAAACGCCGCCCCAGCGGCCGTTGCATTCGATCCAGTGCAGCGCCGCCGTTTCGATGCTGTCTCCGGTCAGCACAGCGTCGAAGCTGCAACGGCCGAAATAGCCCATCGCCTGCAGGGCAAGCCCAAGCATCGCGCCTTCGTGGCACAGATCGGCGATCCGGGGATGATCGCCCGGCAAGGGCCGCGCGCCCGCGAATTGCCCGCCGGCGCCGGTCAAGACCTGTTCAAACAGGCCTTCGATCACCGGGTCGCCAGCCTCGGGCCTGGGAATCCACAATTGCACCGAAGGGCTGCTCAGCACATTGTTTTCCCAGACCTGCACGATCATCGGAAATTCCGGCGGCATCACGACCTGGCCGATCAACCGCTGCAGATAGGTCCACAGCGCCATGGGCGACAGGGCGACAACATCGTTTGAAAAGATCGGGAAATTCCCCGCCGATCCGGCACTGCTGGGCAGCTTGAGCACGATCTTGTCGCATCCCCGCGCCATCTCCCGCACCCGGCCAACCAGCGCGGCCATGCCATGGGCCGAAACCTCGGACATGCCGGAATAGGGACCGAACAACGCCCGCACCAGCTCCGAGAAGCACATCTTGTCATTGGCAAAACGGGTCACGGCAGGCGGCGGGCCGGCTACATGCACGGTCTTACCCGTATCCCGAGCCAGCTTGCGGGCTAGCGCCCATATCGCCCCCGTCGCGATATGCGGAACCAGGGTCACCCCCCCGGCCGCAGATACGAAGCCCGCCAGCGCGTCAAAAGCGGCGACATCGTTCAGGCACCGGATATGCACCGGCACGTGACGGCCGTTTTCACGCCCCCTGACCGGCAGATAACGGCACTGTCCCAAATTCAGCACGGACGCCTTGTATTCTTCGAACGCCACATTCCTGTCACTGCCCAGCACCACCAGGTCTCCGTCGCCGGCAAGCATGGACAGGCGGTATTCCAGCGCGACGTTATCTGGCCGGTCGAGCAACGGGATTTCACCAGCGTCGCCGAAAAAGACATAAGGCCCGGGGGCGTCGCCTTCCGACACATGCGGCCCGAAATAACGCCGTTCCCGCAGGGCCTTTGCCCCCTGCAGCTGCCGCGCGACGGCTAGGGCGCGCCGGCGATCCGATTGGGACAGCCGGGCACGGTGGCGCCGGATGATCGGGAAGCCGCCGCCGGAAATTGTCTGTGCAAGGCGTGAACGTTCTGCCAGTTTCCGCCTCCAAAGCCGCTATGGAATGGTAACATTTCACAAATACCCTATCAGGATAGGCCTCAGTCTGCTTAGTATTTTTCCCAAACCCCGGAAGGAAAGACGGTCCATCCATTTTCGAAAGGGAAAGCCATGTGCAGATTATATGCGATGAAGGCGAATGAACCGACCCGCGTGGAATGCAGCCTCGTCCATGCGCAGAACGCGCTGATGGCGCAGAGCGCGGGCGACGCCGAGGGTCTGGTTCACGGCCATGGCTGGGGCGTCGCCGATTATCCGGACGGTGTTCCGATGATCGAAAAGCAGACCTGGGCGGCCTTTCACGGCGAACATTTCGCCAAGGCCGCGGCCAAGGTCTATGCCCATACTGTCGTCGCCCATGTGCGCCGGGCCACGGTGGGCGAACCGTCGATCGAAAACACCCACCCGTTTCATTACGGGCGCTGGATCTTCGCCCATAACGGCACGGTGCCGAATTTCCTGAAGGTGCGCGACCTGATGATCCCGGAAATCGACCCGATGTTGCGCAACGACATCCGCGGCACCACCGACAGCGAACATGTCTTCTACTACCTGCTGACGCTGCACCTTCAGCATCCCGAAATGCCGATGCTGGATCTGGTGGCCCGGGGACTGCGCCAGGTCGTGGCCTGGTCGCGCGAAGTCGACCCCGAGCGCAAGATCGGCCTGAACATCGTGCTGACCGACGGCACCACCTTCGTCGGCAGCAGGCTGGGCCGGACCCTGTGGCATCTGGAGCGTGACATAGATTTCGAATGCCCGATCTGTCACAAGCCGCATGTTCACCACGAAACCAGCGAGGACTACCGCGCAGTCGAAATCGCATCGGAGCCGCTCAGCGACGAGAACTGGCACCAATTCCCCGACGGCGTCGTGTACAGCGTCGACGAAGATTTCTACCTGCTGACCCAGTCCCTGGATGTCTGACCGGCATAAGGCCGCTCAGGTGCCGAAATGCGCCTCGATCCGGTCGAAGGCCTGGTTGATCACGTCGTCCTCGACGCAATAGGCCATCCGTACATGCCCTGCCCCCGAGGGGCCGAAGGCGCTGCCCGGCGTCACCGTCACCCGTGCCTCGCGCAGCAGGTCATGGGCGAATTGCACGTCGTCCTGATGATCCGCCAGCACCCGCGGAAACACGTAATACGCCCCCTGCGGCCGGACGTAGTCGAACACATGGCCCACCCGGTCGAGGCGGTCGCAGATCAGGACGCGGCGGCGATCGAGCGTGGCGCGGAACCCGTCGATGTGATCCGGCCCATGATCAAGCGCGGCAAGCGCGGCCACCTGGCTGATCCGGGGCGTGCAGATCATCGACAGGTCGTGAACCTTGACGATCTGGGTGCGCAGCGCCTCGGGCACGACCATGTAGGCGGCGCGCCAGCCGCTCATCGCGTACGCCTTTGAAAAGGTGAAAAGATAGGCGATGCTGTCGGCGAATTCCTGTGCGGCAGCAAGGTTGAAGAACCGGTCCCGGTCGTCATAGACGAAGGGGCTGTAGGGATCGTCGAGAATGATCAGCAGCCCCCGGTCGCGGGCGATCCTTGCCGCCGCGCGCAGGGTTTGTTCGGACAGGATCGCGCCGGTGGGGTTCGACGGATTGACCAGCACGATCGCCTTGGTGCGCGGACCGATCAGACCCGGCAGGCTGCCGATGTCGAGCTCCCAACCCTTGCTTTCGTCCATCTTCCAATACACCGGCACGCCGCCGCTGAACCGGATCTGGCTGATATGCGAAACGAAGCCGGGATCGGTGACGATGACCTCGTCGCCCGGGTCGATGATCGACTGGAACAGGGTCTGCATCCCTTCCATGTTGCCCGCCGAAATCATCACCTGCCGGTTCGGGTCGACACGCAGGCCGGTGCGGCGTTCATGTTCCCGCGCCGCGGCCTCGGTCAGTTCGGGCAAACCGCCCGGCAGCGCGTACATGCCGATTTTCGGGTCGCTTTCCAGCGCCTGGGCGACGGCGGCGCGGATCGGTTCGGGGGTGGGGAAAGACGGCAACCCCCAAGCCAGCGAAGCCGCGCCGGGCACCTTGGCGCTGAGGATCGACATTTCCTTGATCGCCGACATGGCCAGCCCGCGCGAACGGCCCGCAATCATGTCGTCCATTCCGTTGCCTGTTTCGGTCATGATCCCTCCCCGGCCTGCCAAGATGCTGCCGCTAACCCTCGCCGCTGTCCGCCCCGTTGCCATCCGGCCCAAGCACGAATGTCGGGCAACGCGCCGCGTCAATCACCGCCTGCAAACGGTCCGGCCTGGCAAGCCCGCCTGCCGGAAGGTCGATGACGACCGCCGCCGCAGGGATTCGCCCCAACCGCTCCAGCAGCGCCGCGGCGCTGGCATGGTCCGCATCGTCCTCCGGCGTCACCGCGAGCCGTTGCACTGGCGCGCCCAGCACATCGGCCAGTTCGGCGGCGAAATCGGCAGCCTGAGGCGAGGCCCCGGCGGGCGGCGCGATCAGGATCACCCTGCCCGTCAAGGGCTGCGTCTTGCGATGGCCGACCAGCAGCATATCCCAGCCGCGCGCCGCTTCGCGCAGGTGGCCGATCAGCTCGCCCTCGCGCTGCTCGAAGCTCCATTTCCCGCTGCCGGCAATCTCCGACAGCATCCGGCGGAAGGCGCGGGCATCGCTTTCAAACTGTCGGCGCAACTGCTGCGCCGAGGGCACCACGGTCAGCGCCCCGGCAATGGTGACCACGCGCTGGCAGGGCATCGCGGCGCCGGAGATCGCGGTTTCCTCGACCAGGACGCCGTGAATTTCCGCCATATGCGGCCCTTCCAGCCGTTCCAGCAGCCGCAACGCCGCCCGGGCATCGGCGAAACAGCCCGCACCAACAAGAATGCGGCGCGGCCCTGTGCGCCCGCCGCTCATTGGTCTTCCCCGTTGCCGTTCTGGCCGGATTTCCCGGACTTGGCGAAGGCGCGGCGCATCTCGGCATAGCCACGCAGCTTCGCTTCGACCCGCGCATTGACGCTGTCTTCGGGAAAAACGCCGTCTGCGTTCCGTACCCCAGCCGGCGTGCCGGTCAGCACCTCGATCCCCTCGTCGATGCTTGCCACCGGGATGATGCGGAACTTGCCATCCTCGACCGCCTGCACCACGTCGTCGCGCAGCATCAGGTGTTCGACATTGGATTTCGGGATCATCACGCCCTGATCGCCGGTCAGGCCACGCGCCAGGCAGGTTTCGAAAAAGCCTTCGATCTTCTCGTTCACTCCGCCGATCGCCTGTATCTCGCCGCTCTGGTTGACCGACCCGGTCACCGCGAAGCCCTGCTTGATCGGCAGGTCCGACAGCGCCGACAACAGCGCGTAGAGTTCCGCCGAGGAAGCGCTGTCGCCATCCACCCCGCCGTAACTTTGCTCGAAAACGAGGCTCGCATGCAGCGAAAACGGCACGTCCAGCGCATAGCGTGAGGCAAGGTAGCCGGACAGGATCATCACCCCTTTGGAATGCAGCGGCCCGCCCAGTTCGACCTCGCGTTCGATATCGATCAGCTTGCCCGCGCCCATGCGCACCCGCGCGGTAATGCGCGACGGTCTGCCGAACCGGTAATCGCCCAGCCCGATCACCGACAATCCATTGATCTGCCCGGATTTTTCGCCCTCGGTATCGATCAGGATGGTTTCGCGGGTGACCGCTTCCTGCATCCGGTCCTTGATCCGCGACGACCGCCGTTCCTTTTCCGCGATGGCGCGTTCGATATCGGCGGCCTCGACATTGTCGCAGCCGCGCCCGCCGGCGTAGTGTTCCGCCTCGCGCAGCAGATCGCCCACCGCACGCAGGCGCAGCGACAGCTTTTCGCTGTCCTCGGCCACCCTTGTGGCTTCGTCCAGCAGCCGCGCGACGCCTTCAGCGGTGACCGGGCGCAGCCCTTCGCGCTTGGCATAGCTGCCGATCAGTCGGGCAAACAGCACCATGTTGTCCGGGTTGCGGTCCACCACTTCTTCGAAGTCGGCCTGAATCTTGAACAATTCGTTGAAATCCGGGTCCAGCATGACCAACAGCGCATGCAGCATCCGGTCGCCGATCAGAACCACCCGCACGTCGAGCGGGATCGGATCCGGTTCAAGCGAAGTGGTCGACACCAGGCTCAGCCGTTCGGCCAGTGAGTTGATGCTGACCGACTGGTTGCGCAGGCAGCGTTTCAGCGAATCCCAAGCATAGGGTTCGGACAGCACGTGGCGCGCGTCCAGCACCAGGTAGCCGCCATTGGCCCGGTGCAGCGCGCCGGGCTTGATCATGGTGAAGTTGGTGACAAGCGACCCCATCTGCGACACGTGATCGATCCGCCCGATCAGCCGGTCCAGCGTCGGCAGGTGTTCGCCCTCCACCGGGGCGCCGGCATCTTCGGCGCAGTTCTGCGTCACCATCACGTTGACGACGTAGCGGTCGAATTCGGGCCGGTGATGCGACCGGCTGATCGCATCGGGAAAGTTGCCCTCCTGCTTCTGCGACGCCGCGACCAGGAACAGTTCGGCATGGGCGATCATGTCCTGCCGCACTTTTTCAAGGTAATCGGCCACAGATTCAATCGCCCTGAGCTCGGCGCTGACCTCGGCCACCCGGGCCGAAACCGCACGTTCGGCCATGTTGGCGTTCAAGTCCTCGACCCGCTTGCGATGTTCTTTTTCCAACTTTGGCGCTTCGCGCAGCACCACGGCGAGCTCTTCCTGCAGGCGTTCGATCTTTTCCTCGATCTCTTCCTGTTCTTCGGGGCTGAGCTTCTGGAAGTCGTCTGGTTTGACGATCTGGCCTTCGTGCAGCGCCGCCAGCATGAATCCCATCGGCGTACGCAGAAGCGCGACCTTTTCGGCCTTGGCGCGTTCGGCGAATTCCGTCATCGCGGATTCGTGCGCTTCGCCCAGTTCCTGTTCGATGGCGCGCCGCTGGGTCTGGTAGTCGTCGGATTCGAACAGCGCCGGGATGTCGCTGGCCAGGTCATCGACCAGATCCTGCATCGCGCGCCGGAGCGTCGTCGCCGTCCCCGCCGGTAGCCGCATCGCGACCGGTTTGTGCGCGGCGGCGAAATTGTTGACATAGACCCAGTCCGACGGAACCTGCCGTTTCAACGCCTGTTCGCGCAGCAGTTTGTCGACGGCGGAATGGCGGCCGGTACCGCTAGGCCCCAGCACGAAGAGGTTGAAATCGCGATGCGGCAGCTCTGACGACAGGCGGATAGCATCAAGCGCGCGGTCCTGCCCGATCAGGTCGCGAAGATCCTCGATCTCCGCAGTGGTCCGAAACGGCAGCGTCGCCGGGTCGCAGCGGTTGCGCAATTTTTCGGACGGGAGTTCTTCCATGCTGCCTTCTCCTTGCCTTATCTGCTCCGACTAGAACGGAAATCTCGGCGTTCATCAATGGTTCAATCGCGCCGACGCCCCCCTTTCCCGGACAGGCCGGCGGCGGGCAAGCGCCGGTCGGGCGGGCCGGAAATGGCGGGAAATCGCCCATTTCATGGCCAATCGGGCGCGCCGGCTCGACCTTTGCAACGCAATCCCCATATTGGGCGGAACAGAAACAGTGCAGGACCGCTGGGACAATGAATAAGTTGAGTTCGCTGGGGCGTGTCGCGTCCTTCGTCGCTGTCGTATTGAGTGTCACCATCTCCGCCAACGCAAGCCATGCCGCGACAGCCGGCTGCAAGGATGCGGTTTCCCATTCGCTCCCGAAACGCAAACTCGGCGCCGCCGGCGGCAGCGAAGTGATGCAACAGGTGCTGAACATCTCGGGGCCGGAACGCGACGCGGTGATCGAACGGCAGATCCTGCGGGGCAACATGCCCGCCTTCCAGCGCCAACTGACCCCGGTGACCCTGTCGGGCAAGAACGCGAAAGGCGAAATCACCGACATCACCATCTGCGTCACGCCGGAATACCTGTCGGTCGGATCGAACGACGATTACGTGAGGGTGCCGCTGGGCCTGCCCGCGGCGGCGCGCATCGCCGACAGCATGGGTTTCTTCCTGCCCACGCCGCGGATGGTCGACGCGATCTATGACCAGGCCGAAATCCACCTGGCACCGAGCCCGATGAAACCGACCCGGCAGATGAGTTCGACCGACTACCTGCTGCGCCACAACGTGACCGTGGAAAAGGCGCGCACCCGCGCCGCCCGCACCCCGGGCCGCCTGACTGCCGGTCAGAAGAAAGACATCGTGCTGACCCGGCGGCTGCTGAAGGCCCACGGTCGCGTGGCGATCTATGGCTGGCACCGCAGCAACGGCCGCCCGATCCAGCCGCTATCCACCGTGCACGGCGCGCAATATGCCGATTACAGCCATGGCGTGCGGCTGGTCGCGCCCACCGCCATCGTGAACGGCAAACCGCAGCCGCTGGCCAAGGTTCTGGCCGACCGCGATCTGGCCGGGATCATTTCCAGCGAAGGCCCGATCGCCAATCCCGACCGGCTGATGGCGTCGCTGTATCGCTAAGGCGCGGCGTCAAGCCGCCCGTTCCTCAGAAGTTTCAGAAGTCCCCCCCGCGCGGATCGAAGGCCCCAGGCCGCCGCGCCAGCGCCAGCCCTCCCCCCAGGGCTGGCGTTTTAAGTTCGCCTTGACCCGATCGCCGCCCCGGCTTTCGCGGGGGCACCGCAACAATCTCAGTTCACCGTCTTGCAGCAGCGGAAACCGAGATGGTAATTTTCGTGGCTTGCCGGGCTCATCACCCGGCTGCCGTGCCAGTACGGCGCGCGCCAGCGGCACCAGTCGGGATGGGCGCGGTACTTGTCCCAGATGAACCAGCTGCCTTTCATCTCGGTGACGCCGAGCTTGGTCGAACCGCGGCTCGACATCTGGTCCTTGGTCATCGGCAGGTTCATGTGCTCCGCGGCGTTGCCGTGCTGGTCATAAACGCCGAGCTTGCTGACGCAGTCGGGAAAGGCGCCGGTGGGATAGGTGTTCGATCCGCAGCTGTTATAGCCGCCGCCACCGCAAGAGGCGCTTTTTTCGCTGTTCTGCGCGCACACCCCGCGCTTGAAGGACGGGCCATATGCCCAATGCGCGCTGGCCGCGTACTTTCTGTTATGAATGCCGCGCATCGCCGCGACCGACCCGGCGCCGAAGGGATAGTCGGGCGCCTGCAGCGCCCCGTCGCAGGCGCCTTCCCATTCATGCGCATCACAAAGCCGCTTGCCCATCGCGGAACAGACCTGCGCCGCCTCCACCGCCTTCACCCAGACCACCGGGTAGGTGCAGGGGATGTTGGGAAATTCGAACATGTCGATACAGGCCTTGGCATCCTCCGGACGTTCGGTGGCCGGGTCGTAAAGTGGTGCCATGTAACGGTCGCCGCAGATGCGCCGGTTGCGCGCCTTGTCATAGCTGCGCACGCCCCCCGGCACCCGCGCGGCGCATTGTTCCGGCGTCATCGGGTGGCGGGTGATCTTGGGATTGCCCTGCCCCATGAACCCCGACTTGGCGAAGATGTTGCGGATCGCCTGCATCTCCGACGCGCTCAACCCGTGTACTTTCTGCAATTGCCGGAACAGGATTTCGTTATTTTCCGCCAGCGTCCCCGCCGCCGCCCCGTTGCCCCAGACCAAAGTCAGGGCAAGCAGTGCCGTCATGAAAATTCGCCAGATCATTTCCCGTCCTCCTTCGGTGTCAGATAGAAGAAATCGCGATTGTCCACGAAGCCCAGGAAGCGCGGAATCAGGTTGCCGTCTCGCGCCTTTTTCTCGATCAGCTTCATGCCCGGCACCAGATGCTGAACATGCATCCCTTCCTGATTGCGGGCGTAAAGCGCCAGATAGGTGTGTTCCAGCGCGTTCATGTCCAGCAGCATAGCATATTCGCAGCCATAGGCCTGAAAGACGCGCGCCATGGCCGAGGGCGTGGCGGTCGAGAAATAGCCGTAGATCAGGTATTGCCGGCCCTCGTTGTGCTTGATGCAGGCCCCCGCGCGCAGGGTGCGCAGTTTTGCCTCGGCCGATCCCGACCAGTTGCCGGGCCCCCACAGGGTGACCCGGTCACCGGGCACCGGCAGGCCGGTTTCGCTGTCGGTGACCACGATCGGAACGCCGTTCTGCCGGGCAAAGCGGATGCGCGGCAGCAGCGCGTTGTCGGCCTCCGTCCAGGTCCGCATGCCGACGGTCCCGTCGTTCAGCACATAAAGCGTCGACAGGCCGGGCCACAGCTTGGACAGGATGGCGCCGTTTTCGATGAAGCCGTAATGCTTGCCGTAATCCACCGTGCGGTAATCGCCGAACTTGAAGGCGCCGTGATGGCGTTTGAATCCGGCGGTGAAGGTGGCGACCACCTGTTCGGCCACCTTCGGGTTGACCATGCCAAGCCGCATCAGCGGCGCCACGTTGCTGATCCCGTCCGGCCCGGGCATGCCGCGCGGGCGCACCGATACCGGCGGGCGCGACGACCAGCCGACGCCGGGATGATCGGTGCCGACGGCAAAGCCGAGATCGAAACGCGACAGGTCGAAGGCGACGAAATACCCGTTCGCACGGGATTCGGTACCGTCTAGCCAGTTGGCCTTGCCCGGACCTTTCAGGATCGCCTCGGGCACCCAACGGGGCTGATAGACGCTGGCGAAGACGCCCGGCACGCCCTGTACCGAATACCACAGCCCGCCGGCCATGCGGCCGCCTTCGGCGCCGTAGACCGTGACGTCCATCTGGTGGCCGATCACCGGCCGCGCGCCCAGAGTTTCCAGCATCGCGGCGGCACCGGGACCGACCGCTTCGCGCCCCTCCGCCGCCATGCCCTCCACCTTGGCGGTTTCCATTTCGCTGTCCTTGAACAGCGTCCCCTTGGCCAGGTTCAGGATGCTTTCGCCGCCCCAGACATGATCGCGCAGGAATTCGGTGGTGGCCTCCAGCGTGGTGCGCGCGCCCGAGGCCTTGTTGCGCAGGAACAAGCGCTTGTCGCAGATCGGCGCATAGGGGATGCCCTTTTTCCGCGCCTCGGCCAATGACGAGGGTTCGCCGGCCCAGGGACGGCAGGTCAAGGTCTTGGGCCCCCGGATCAGTTTCAACGCGGGGTCGTCGCCGGGAACCAGTACGACCTGCTGCCCTGCCGGATCGGGGTTTTCGATGTGGTAACTCTGCTGTGCAGGGTTGTCCGCCGTGCCGACCTGCAGCAGGAACCACGCATTTACCGCCGGGTTCAAAGAAATCAGGCGCAGCTGCCCGCCCTCATCGCCGAGCAGCGCCACGTCGGTGGTATCTCGGAACAACTGCAGCTCGATCACCGATTTCGGTTTGACCGCGTCATAGTCGGCGCGCTGCGTTTCCAGCACCTCGGCGCTTTGGCCGGCGGCACTGCCTGCCATGGCGGCAATCCCCGCGACCAGCGCGGCGCGGGCGGATTTACATGAAAAGCCGAACAAGTTCCAAGGCTCCTTTCTTCCACGGTACGCGATGGGTGACACCGGCGCGCCGTGCGATGTGATCGCGGTTGGCAACGTACCAGTCGTAGTTGCGGATCAGCGCGTCGCGGTTGGAATATTTCGGCACGAAGCCCAAACGGTCGCAGATCTTGTCGATGCTGACGAAACTGTCCTTGGCGGCGGTTTCGTAGATCCAGGCGTAAAGCGGCGACAGGTGCAGCTTTTCCAGCAGGCGCAGGGTCAGGATCGCGGGACCGGCGGGGATACCCTTGATCCGCTTGCCATGCCCGGCCCGGTCCAGCACCGCCTGGAAGGAATCGCGGAAACTGCCGAATTCTGCCGCGCCAACATTGAAGACATCGTTAACCGCGTCCCGGTCGCCGTCGGCGCACAGGCTGATCGCGTCGCACAGGTCCTCGACATCGAGAAGCTGATAGAGGTTATCGCCCTTGCCGAGGATCGGGAACCCGTGACCGGTATAGGCGAAGTCGTAAAGCAGTTCGAACACCCCCAACCGTTCCGGCCCGACGAAGGATTTCGGCCGCAGCACCGGCACGCAAAGTCCGTTGTCACGGAACTTGGCACAGACCTTTTCGGCCTCGACCTTCGCTTCGCCATAGGGACCGACGCCGATCATCTTGTCGTCCTCATACAGCGGATGGTGATCGGGCACGCCATAAACGGCGGTGGAAGAGATATGGATGAACCGCCGGGTTCCTTTCGCCTGCGCGGTTTGCAGCAGCTTGGTGGTGCCGCCGACATCGGTGGACATGATTTCCTCGCGCGTGCACAATGGCAGGGCGGCGGCGCAATGCACCACCATGTCGACATCCTCGAACGCCTTGTCGTGCAGGTCGAGGTCGCGGATATCGCCGGTCAGCACGTCGATCCGATCTGCTTCCGGATAATCGAACGGTGCGATATCATAGCTTCTGACCTGATGCCCCTGCGCCAACAGGTGCCGCACGAGATTGATGCCCAGAAAACCGGCGCCGCCGGTGACGAGAAACCGCATCTTGCTGAAATCCTTTTCATGCGAAAGTTGGGACAAGGCTAATCGCATTCGCCGTCAGGGTTATTGATCCCTGTCAAGAAGACGGGATACTTGTCAACATTCGCCCAAAGCGACGGCAACGAAGGAAGACCCGATGACAGTCCAGAACGGTAATCTGCCTGCCCTCGTCGTGGACGTGGAAACCGCTTTGCTGCAAAGTGACCTTCGGCTCGAAACCTTCTGGGCGGCTTTGGGACGGGATATCGGGGCAACGCTGCGCGCGCTCACCGCACCGGGACGGATGCAGGCCATGCGGCGGATCGCCGGCCCCGATCCGGACCTGCTGCCGCTGCGCGCCGATGCCGTCGAAAGCATCGAGGCGGCGCAGGCGCAAGGGCGTCAGGTGATCCTAGCGACCGATGACCGGGGGATGGGATTGGCGTTGGCCCGGCGGCTGGGCCTCGGCGCAGATGCGGTGGCGGGTCCGGGCGACGTGACCGATGGCGCCGAACCGATCCCGATGCCACGCGATCCCCGGCCCTGCCGGTTCGCCGTGCTGCTGACCGAACTGCGCCCGCTGCAATGGATCAAGAACGCGCTGTTGCTGTTCCCGCTTCTGGCCGCCCACGCGGTGTCGCTGGAAACCGTGCTGCCGGTGCTGGTCGCCGTCGCGGCCTTTGCCGCCGGGGCCTCATCGCTCTACATCCTCAACGACCTGATGGACCTTGCCGCCGACCGCAGCCACCCGGAAAAACGCCACCGTCCGCTGGCGGCGGGCAGCCTGCCGATCGGCACCGCCATGTGGACCGGCAGCGCTCTGCTTCTGGTGTCGCTCGGGCTGGCAGGATCGGTCAGCGCCGAGGTCGCGGGCTTCCTTGCCATCTACCTGCTGCTGTCACTGACCTATTCGCTGTGGCTGAAACACGTGAAATGGATCGACCTCATCGCGCTGGCGGTGATGTTCCTGTTGCGGGTTCTGACCGGTGGCGCGGCGGCCGAGGTCGGCGTGCTGCCGACGCTGCTGCTGTTCGTGGCGGCGGTGTTCTTCGCCCTTGCCAGCGTAAAGCGGCTGACCGGGCTGTCCCGGCTTCCCACCCGGTCGCACCTGCCGGGACGGGGCTATGGCCAGAAGGACAGGACCACGATCGCGGTGGTCGCGGGGCTGTCGATCGCCCTGGCCGTCGCGACCTTCCTTGCCTATGCCTCCAGCGCCGCGGCGCTGACGCTTTACGGCCGCCCTGCCCTGTTCGCTCTGGTAGCGCTGCCGATCGGGCTGTGGCTTGTCCGGATGGTGTGGCTCAGCCTGCAAGGCCGCGAGGATTTCGATACCCTGCGCTTCGTTACCCGCGACCGGGCCGGGCTGGCGATCATCGCCGTAGGGCTCGCGTTGACCTTGCTGGCGATCCCGGTCTAGACGGTTCGGCCGGCGCGGCCGAAGACATAACGCCGGTCCAGCCGGTACTTGACCACATACCCGACCGTCAGCCCCGCAACCGCCCCCGCTTCGCGCATCGCGTGGGTTTGCCAGATCACCCATGCGGCGGTCTCGGCAGCCCAGAAGATCAGCGTCGTGACGATCCCCATCGCGGTATAAAGCGCGAACTTGCGCGCGTGGGTCGGGATGCCGCCCGATTGGTCGAAGAAGATCCAGCGCTTGTCGAGCAGGTATTTCAGCACCAGCCCCGCGCCGGTGCCGCAAATGACGGCCAGCACGAAACCCGGCTGTCCGGGAATTCCCGCCAGCACCAGGCGTTGCGCCGCAAGATTGGCCAGCGTTGCCAGCCCGGCAAACCCGGCATAGCGAAGGACAAGTGCCGTCGGGCTCAGACTGTTCTGCGACGTTTCCATGGCGGCAGACTAATGCGCTTTTCACGGCACGGGAAACAGATATCGCCCCCGGAACGGCCCGAATGCGAAACGGCCCCCGCCGGGTCTGGCGGGGGCCGTTCGCGTCAGGTGCTGAAACCCGCCGTTACTGCAACGGGATCGTCATCTGCAGGCTGGCGCCATAACTTTCGAAATCGGACTGACCGATCCCGTCGTAATTGGCGCTCATCCGCAGTTCCAAGCCGTTGCGGTCGATGAAGTTGAAGCCGCCCTCGATCCGCGCCCGCAGCCCGTCGGTTTCCGTCGTGGCGTTGCTGGACAGGATCGCGCCCGATCCGTCGCTGAAGTTGTAGATCGCGTCGACGGTGAAATGCGGTTCCCACACGTCGCCGCCCGGCATCACGACCCGGCGCGAGAAGTTGGGCCCGAACCGCAACTGCCCCAAGGCCACCCGTTGGCCGGGAATGGAAACGCCGAGCGTGTCGACGTAGGCCTGTTGGTTTTCACGGATGTAGGAAACCGCGAAATTAGGTGACATCGTCCAGTTGTTCTGCAACTCGTACTGACCGCTCAGGCTGGCATCGACCAGGAACCGTTCGGTTTCGAACGTGTCGGTATAGGTGTTAAACGGGCTGATATCGTTCGTCGAGCGGCCAAGGGCGAAACGACCGTCGAAGATCAGGTTCGGCGCCAGCCGCGCGGTCACGTAAGGCCCAGCCATCCAGCCACGCCCTTCGACGGTGCTGCCGGTCAGGTCCGAGGCGTCCCGCATCGAATCGAACTGGATCAGGGCCCCGATCAGCAAGTCCTTGGACAGCACGTAATCGGCCCCGAAGTAACCAAGCGCGAAATGTCCGCCCGCGCCCTGGCCGCCTTCGAACCTGTTGAAGACCCCTTCGAACCAGACATCCCAGGAAGTGTTCTGCACATACATGTTGTCCAGGTCGGGATTGTGCGCCAAGAGCGCCATCACCCGCGAGGTCCGCATCCGCTGCGACGACGTCGACACGCGGTAATTGCCAGACCCGATCGACATCAGATCGAATTCGAGCGGCGACATCGACATGATATCACCGGTGGCGAAGTTCAGTCGCTGGCCGCCCGTGCCGCCGGAATTCAGCCGCGCAAGCCGGCGCG
This sequence comes from Thalassovita aquimarina, assembly GCF_018219815.1. Classification (GTDB taxonomy): domain Bacteria; phylum Pseudomonadota; class Alphaproteobacteria; order Rhodobacterales; family Rhodobacteraceae; genus Thalassobius; species Thalassobius aquimarinus. The sequence continues at coordinate 147,449 of NZ_JADMKU010000007.1, read as the reverse complement.
ACTGGCTCGGCTGGTTCGACAGCAGAAGGTTGTTACGGCGGTGCAGGAAGTTGTGGATGGTGTCCACGGTCTGCTGCAGCGACGCCACGCTGGAGATCGTGCAGGTCACGGATTCGAAGTTGTCCAGTTCCAGGTTGATCAGACCGCCGGTCACATCGGCACCGCTGTCGTCATCGCTACAGCTGATCGATTCATTGCCGATCCCGCTGGGGCGGCTCTGTGCCACGGTGTAGCTGCCCGACGGCACCTCAATCGGTCCGATCGCGCCGCTGCCCCCGGAGGTGACGATCGAAAAGTTCAGCGCGGATTCGGTCGAACTGAAGCCGAAGGTTCCGTCCTCGCTGCTTTGCTGCACGAAGGTGACATAGGCGTTGGTGTTCACGATCACCGTCACTTCGGTATCCGCGGGTGCCGCGCTTGCCCCTTGCGAAGAACTCAGCGCGGACAGTGAACTGGCCAGCGCCCCGACCGATGTCGCGGTCACATCGAGGCGGACCTCGCAAGTGTCCTGCGCCGCCACCGTACCGCCGCTGAAGCTGAAGCCGTTTGCCCCCGCCGTCGCGACCAAGGCCCCGCCGCAGGACGAACTTGCCCCGGTCGGATCGGCGATGGTGAGGTTGCTCGGGAAGGTTCCGCCGAAAGCAAGACTGCTGGCGTTGATGAAGTTGGCGGTGTTGTCGATGGTGACGATCAGGGTAGAGGTGCCGCCCTGCGCAATGGTGTCGGGATCGAACCGCTGGGTCATGATCGGCGCATCCGCTGCCGTCACGCTCAGCGTGGCCGAGGCGGTGCCGCTATCACCCAGAGACGAGGTCATCGTGCCACTGGTATTGGTGGCATCTCCCACCGTCGCGGAGGTCACATCGACGGTGATTTCGCAACTGGCCCCGGCTGCGACCGTGCCGCCGGTATAGGTTACTGTATCGGCCCCCGCCGTCGCCGTCAGCGTGCCGCCGGAACAGGTGCTGGCGGCATTCGGGGTACTGGCCACCGTCATTCCCGCCGGGAAGCTGTCGCTGAAATCGATGTTGTCGGCGGACACCAACGTGGCGCTGTTGTCGATGGTGAAGGTCAGCGTCGTCACGTCGCCCTGCGCAATGCTGGCGGGCGCGAAGCCCTTGGTGAAGCCCGGCGCGCCGGCCGCCGTCACCGTCAGCGTGGCCGCAGCACTGCCGCTGTTGCCCAGCGTCGAGGTCAGGTCGCCCGAGGTGTTCGCGGCGGCCCCCGCCGTGGCGGAGGTCACGTCGACCGAAACGGTACAACTGCCGAGCGCGGCAACCGACCCGCCGCTATAGGACACAGACGACGCGCCCGCCGTCGCGGTCACGGTGCCGCCGCTACAGGTGGTGGCATCGTTGGGCGTGGCAGCCACCGTCATGCCCGCCGGGAAGTTGTCGCTGAAATCAAGGTTGTCGGCGGACACCAACGCGGTGCTGTTGTCGATGGTGAAGGTCAGCGTCGACACGTCGCCCTGCACGATGCTGTCGGGCGCGAACGCCTTGGCAAAGCCCGGCGCGCCGGCTGCCGTCACGCTCAGCGTCGCGGCAGCGCTGCCGCTGTTGCCCAGAGACGAGGTCAGGTCACCGGTGGAATTCGCGGCATCGCCTACCGTTACAGAGGTCACGTCGACCGAAACGGTGCAGCTGCCGAGCGCGGAAACCGTGCCGCCGGTATAGGACACCGAAGTCGCCCCGGCCGCTGCCGTCAGCGTGCCACCGGTACAGGTGGTCGAGGCGTTCGGCGTCGGCGCGACGCTCAACCCCGCCGGGAAGCTGTCGGTGAAATCGAGCGCGCTGGCATCGATCGGGGCCAGGCCGTTGTCGATGGTGAAGGTCAGCGTCGACACGTCGCCCTGCGCGATGCTGGCGGGCGCGAACGCCTTGGTGAAGTCCGGCGCACCCGGCTGCCGCACGCTCAGGGTCGCGCTTGCGGTGCCGCTATTGCCCAGCGTCGAGGTCAGATCGCCGCTCACGTTGTTGACCGATCCCGCGGTGGCTGTTGTGACGGCGACCTGAACGGAACAGGAATTGTTGGCCGCGACGGTTCCTGCCGTCATCTCGATCCGGTCGCTGCCTGCGGGCGCGGCGATTGTCGTGCCAGTGCAGGTCGTCGAAAGCCCCGGGGTGGAGGCAACCGTCATGCCGGCCGGGAAGACATCGACAAAGGCAAGGTCGCCCGCAGCCACGAAGGCGCTGGAGTTGTCGATGGTGAACGTCAACACCGTTTCTCCGCCCTGGAAAATACGATCCGGGCTGAAATTCTTGCTGAAACGCGGTGCGGGTGCGGCGGTGACGGTCAGCGTGTCAGTGGCGGTACCGCTGTTGCCCAGCGACGAAGTAAGGTCTCCGCTGGTATTCGCGGCAGGTCCCAAGGTGGCCGAAGTCACATCGACCGAAACGGTACAACTGCTGCCCGCGCCGACCGTGCCGCCGCTATAGGACATCGATCCCGCCCCCGCCGCGGCGGTCACGCTGCCACCGGTACAGGTGGTCGAGGCATTCGGGGTCGCCGCGACGGTCATGCCGGCCGGGAAATTATCGGTGAAATCAATCGATGACGCCTCGACCAGCGCGGCGCTGTTGTCGATGGTGAAGGTCAGCGTCGACACAGCGCCCTGCGCGATGCTGGCGGGCGCGAACGCCTTGGCAAAGTTCGGCGCGGGCGCGGCGGTGACGGTCAGCGTGGCGCTGGCCGTGCCGCTGTTGCCCAGCGACGAGGTCAAATCGCCGGAGGTGTTCAACGCGGAACCAATAGTGGACGAGGTGACATCGACATATAGCGTACAGATCGCGCCCGCAGCAATGGACGTGCTGGTGAAATGAACGTAGGTCGGCGCCGCTTCCCAGAGCGCGTCGCCACATTGGCTCGCATCAAAACCCATATTGAACCCTGACTCGAAGGTCACTCCGGCCGGGAAATTGTCTGTAAACTCGACCGAGGTCGCCGCGATCAGCGACGCGCTGTTGTCGATGGTGAAGGTCAGCGTCGTCACGTCACCCTGAACGATGCTGGCGGGCGCGAACGCCTTAGCAAAGCTCGGCGCGGGTGCGGCGGTGACGGTCAGAGTGTCGCTGGCGGTGCCGCCGTCGCCATAATCGCTGGTCAGCGTGCCGGAGGTGTTGAGATGCGCGCCCACCGCGACCGAGGTCACGTCGACCGAGATCGTACAGGTCGATGCAGCGTTCACCAGACCGCCGCTATAGCTGACCGTCGATCCGCCTGGAGCCGCGGTCAGCGTGCCGCCGGTACAAGTGGTGGCGGCATTCACCGACGGGGCAAGAACCACCCCGGCCGGAAGGTTGTCGGTGAAGCTCAGCCCCGGCACCGCACCGGTGCTGAGGCTGGCATCCACGGTGAAGGTCAGCGTCGTGACATCGCCCTGCGCCATGCTGTCGGGTGCGAACACCTTGGAGAAGCTCGGCGGCCAGGGGTTGATGGTCAGCGTATCGGACGCCCCGCCGACCAGAACGATCCCGGCATCCGTCAGGGCGCTGGTGGTGCTGGTATAGGTCGTCGAGGGCGGGGTCGGAACCGAAATCGTGACGTCGAAATTGCAGCTTTCGCCGGGCGCCAGGGTGCCCGCCGTCATTGCGATGATCCCGCTCCCGGTCACCGTCGATCCGGCACCACAGGGATCGCTGCCCGGCAGCACCGTCGCCGCCGCCCCGGGGATATCGGTCGCCACATCGTCGGTGAAGGCCAGACCGGTGTGTGCAATCCCACCAACCGGGTTGGAAATCGAATAGCTGATCACAACACTGCTATTGGTGTTGGTGGTGGACGGCACAATCGACTTGGTGAAGGTCGGAACCGTGGCCGAGCGTACCTCGATACTGTCGCTGGCCGCAGGCCCGCCGACAGCGCCCGAAGCGGTGGTGCCGCTGACATCCGAGGTGGTGTTGGTCGCGACGCCCAGCGACGCGCCGGCATCGAAATCCACCGGGATCCGAATGGTACAGCTGGTACCGGCGGTCAGCGCCACGCCGGACACCGTCAGCAGCGTTCCGCCTTCCCCGGTCAGGGCGCCGCCACAATCATTCGCGGTCATGGTGCCGAAGCTGGTGCCGCTGAGGAAGCCCGACAGATCGTCGGTGAAGGTGATACCGGTCGCGTCCTCGGTTCCGAGGTTTTCCAGCGTCAGGGTCAGCCCGGCACTTGCCCCGGCCATGACATAGCTGCTGTCGAAGGTTTTGCTCAGCGCGAATGTGGAGGATCCTTCGCCGCTCAGCCCGATGCTCAGCGTATCGCTCACCGGATCGATCGACGTTCCGCCACCGTCGATGGTGTAGGAAATGGAGCTGGTCAGCAGCGAGTAGTCCCCGTCAGCCGCGCCGCCCGGCACCGCAAGGGTCACGTCAAAGCTACAGCTACCTCCGGCAACGATACTGCCGCCGGAAAGGGTCAGGGTGGTCGTGCCGCTCAGGGTCGATCCCGCCCCGCAGGGATCCGTCGGCAGCGGCGCTGAGGCCTGCAGGGTGCTCAGCGACGCGCTTAGCGGGTGGGTGAAGAAAAGACCGGTGGCGTCGTAGGGGGCCGAGTTCGGATTGTTGATCGTATAGCGCGCGGTCGCAGTGCCGCCCGCAACAACCGGATCGTCGATGATTTCGAGCGAGGCGGTTAACGGCGTGGTGGATAGTACCGTGATCGTGTCGCTGGCGGCCGTATTGGCCAATTCGGATACGCCGCCGCCGTCCAGCGACGCGGACAGATTCGAGGTCGTGTTCACCGGCGTCCCTACAGCCGCCCCGAGGGTGACCGTGACATCGATGTCGCAGGTGCTGATGGCCGCCAGCGATCCGCCGGAATAGCTGAACGTACCGGTCCCCACGCCGCTGGGCGTTCCGCCACAACCGTCGCTGACCACAGAATTCAGAGTCGCCCCGCTATGGAAGGTGTCCAGATCGTCAGAGAAGGAAATATCGGTCGCGGAAATGGATTCGCTGCCGTTGGTGAGGGTAAATCTAAGCCCGACGGCACTGCCCGCCGCGGCCGAGCTCTGATCGAAAACCTTGGTCAGCGACATGTTCGGGTCGCTGGGGCTGACCGACAGGTTGGCCGTTGCCACATCGCCGGTCTTACTCGATCCGTTGATCGTGGCAATGATCGCGCCGGTCGTTTGCGGATAAATGCCGGATGCCGTCCCGGCAGGCACCTCGATGTTAAAGGCGATTGTACAGGTGCTGCCCGCTGCGAGGGTGCCACCGGTGTAATTGTAGGTCTGTAACAGAACGCCCCCAAATACTGTCGTCCCCATCGCTCCGCCGCAGGTGTCGGTCGAGGGCGGCAGCGTATAGTTGGGCAGCGCGGGGAATGGCGCTGTGTTACTGAGCGAAAAAGCGATATTGGTCGCCGCGAAGCTGCCGTTCGGGTTGGTCACCGTGAAGGTCACGGTGGTGTCAGTTCCGGCATCGGCCGAGGCCCAGGACATGCCCAGTTGCAGCGCTTCGCCGCTGGCATCGACCTCCAGCGTATCGCTGGCGCCGCTGGCGGAATTCACCGTCGATCCGTCGATCGTCGCGGAAACGGTGGAGGTTGTGTTGGTATAGGTGCCGGTGGTGGCACCGGAGGGAATTTGCACGGTGACGTCGAAACTGCACCAGGCGCGCGCGGCCAGCGAACCGTTGCTTAAGCTGATCAATCCGGAACCGCTGATGCTCGACCCTGCGCCGCAGGGTTCGGAGGGCGCGCTGACCATCGTCGTACCGCTGAGCATCGCGTCTAGATCGTCGGTGAAGCTGATGTTGGTGGCGGCGTCAGCGGCATTCGTGTTGTAGAGGGTGAAGCCCAGAGTAACGGTGCCGCCGGGGGCCACTGGATCGCCCGAGAACACCTTCGTCAACGAAACGCTCGATGCTGGCGGCGCGTTTACCGTAAACTCAGCCGAGGCAACCCCGGAGGTTCCCTGGCTGGAGGTAAGCCCCGACGAGGTCAGCGTATAGCTGCCCGCGGCGGCCCCTTGGATATCCACGGTCACGGTACAGGATCCCGCAGCCGTGAAAAACGCGCCGCCAAGGCTGATCGAACTGCCGCCCGCCGTTGCCGTCAGCGTCCCTGCCGTACAGTCGGTTACGGCATTGGCGGGGGATGCGATCTGCACACCGGACGGAAGCGTTTCGTTGAAAGCGATACTACTAACAACCGTCGATGTCGGGTTTTCGATGGTATAGGTCATCGTGCTGGTGCCGTTCAGGCTGACGGTGTCGGGCACGATGGTCTTGGAAAAGCTGAGCCGGGTGCTGTCGACCGTCAGCGTGGCGCTGGCCGTGCCGGAATTGCCCGCGGACGAAGTCAGGGCCCCGGTGGTATCGGTAAAAGAACCGGCGGCAGTGCCGGTAATGTTGAGCGTGACGGTGCAGCTGCTGCCCCCGGGCAACGCGCCGTCGGAAAAGGCGATCGTGGAGCCACCCGCCGGGGCGCTCAGGCTCGCATAGGGTCCGCCGCCCTGGTCGACCGGACACGTGGTAGACGCATTCGGGGTGCTCGCAATTGCCAATCCCGCCGTCAAATTGTCGGTAAAGGCGAGGGACGTGACCGGGGTGCCCGAACCGTTGGTGATCGTAAAAGTGGCAACCGAGGTGCCATTGACGCCGATGGTCGAGGGGGAAAAGGTCAATGTCCACGTCGGTTGCGCCTGCGCCGCAGCCGCCTGCAATACGAAAGCGACGACGATAGAACCTATCAGCACAAGAGTGTGGGCCAAACGGGCAGCAAGCGCGGAAAAACGGTTCATTCTAAGTCCCTCTGAAATACCAAGACACACGCCCATCAAGCGGCGGTAAAATATCGGTGATAATCGCTTGTATTGAGAGCACAGTTTAGGCGCGCAAACAACATCTGGCTGGGCTCTGGACGCGGATTTGGCGGCGTGCCCTTAAATTAAGGCCTTTGACACAACGTCGTTTTCACGCAAGGCGCCCGGAATGGAAAACGCCGCTCGCACCATCGGGGAATCGCGCGACGGAAACGTGCAGCATCCGCATGAGCCCTTGAAAACACGGAGAGATTCGCGACGCACAACCGGGCGCAACCGGCCTTGCGTCGGGCCGGAGACCGTTTTCTAGTCACCGATATAGAGCCCAGGAAGCGACAAGGCCCCGATCCGGGGCCTTGTCTGCGTGTTTCCGGCAATCCGTCCGATCAGTTCCGCGTAACCGTATAAAGCGCCCCGGGCAGCAGCGGCCCCTGGATCACCGTTTCGGCACCATCGACCCAGAGAATCCGTGCTTGGCGCACAGTGGTCGCGTCGCCCAGCCCGAAATAGGCGCGCGGCGCGTCGAACGACATGAAACCGCCGCCGAGTTGAATTTCGCGGCGCTGCGTCCTGCCGGTTTCATCCGTCACCATGATCTTGGCGCCGATCCCGTCGCGGTTGCCGATGAAATCGCGCAGCTCGAAACCGATCGCCTGGCGCTGCGAATTGTTGCGGAACAATTGCAGCGGCCCGTTCACCGTATGGGTCAGCATGTCCAGATCGCCGTCGTTATCCATGTCGAAAGACGTGGCCCCGGCGGTCATCAGGTAATCTTCCAGCCCCGCCGGTCCGGAATTTTCGGTGAAATGTCCGGTGCCGTCATTTTCGAAATAGAGGTTGGAGGGAGAATTTTCGTTCGGCACCCAGGTGCCGTTGGCGATGAACACGTCCTGATCGCCGTCATTGTCGAAATCCTCGAACTTGGTGTCCCAGCTCCAGCCGCCGATATCAAGGCCGCGCATCTCGGCCTGGTCCTCGTAAGCGGATCCGTTCCACCGCAGCAGCACGTTCTGGTGCAGGATCTGCTGCAGGCTGTCTTCGATTTCGTTCGCGGTGGGGCGCCGCGGCGTCAGGAAATGCAGATCGCAGAAGCTGCGCGGCACCGGTTGAGTGGCGGGGATCAGGATGCAGATCGACGCGTCGTCCTTCTGGATCGCCAGATCCTTGATCAGCATCGCCTTGCATTCGGCCTGATACCGTCCGGTCAGTTCGGCGCATTTTTCGGCATAATTCGGATTGAACTGGTTGCCCGAACGGTACCAGTCCTTGATCTCCATGTTCTTTTCGCACAGCTCACGATCCGCGTCGCGCTTGATCCCGTCGCAATATTTGCGCTGATCCTGCATCTTCAGGGTTTTCGACGCGTGCTTGGACCGTCCCGCGATCTGCGCCAGATAAATTTCGTTCTTCCCGTCGCCGGTCAGATCGCCCACCTTGATCGCCATCGTAGTGGTGGTGATGTGCGGGATCAGCTTGTCTCCATAGGTGATCGCCTTGAATCCGCCCTGACCATCGCCGAGATAGAAATAATCCGGAACGTCGAAATCGTTTCCGATCAGCAGATCGGTCTTGCCGTCATCGTTCATGTCGGAAAACAGCACCGACAGGGTTTCGCCCGGAATGCCCGGCAGATCGGTGAATTTTTCCCCGTTCAGCACGCCGTTGTCGTTCCAGATGATGCGGTTGCGCGACTCCTCGCCCGGGATGCGGCGGTACCAGCCCGCGGTCCAGTTGCCCAGGGCGATGTCCAGATCGCCGTCGGCATCGGGATCGCCGATCGCCATGGTCATCGTCAGGATGGCGCTTTTGCGATTGGCCACCTGGACCGGCGGTTCGGCCCCGAAGGTTCCGTCGACATTGCGCAGAATGTAATTGCCCTGCCGGTAAGAGGACAGGAACAGGTCGGGCCAGCCGTCATTGTCGATATCGGCCAGCACCGCGTTGAACATCGGCAACTTCGCCAGTTCTCCGAAATCCGTGTTGATCCGCGAGAACCGCCCCTTGCCATCGTTTTCGAACAGATAGATGCCCGCTTCGGTCGAGGCGATCGCGATATCCAAATCGCCGTCGCGGTCGATATCCGCGCTCGACACGCTGCGCCCTTCCCAGAACGGCGGCCACATGTCGCGCAGGCTGAATTCCAGTGGCTTGTCGATCCCGGCCTCCCAGGCTTCGACCCGGGTGAAACCGGTATCGGCCGCGGGCGAGGACGGCGCGAAGGTCTTGGCCTGCACCTCGATCCGGTCGACATCCGGGCTGATCACCTGCCAGGGGGCATCGGCGGCTTGGGCGGCGCCAAATGGCGCCCAGCCACAAAGCAGGATCGGCAATGCATGCATCAAGCGTTTTTCAGATCTGGATTGAACGATGTTCTTCATCTTGCCACCTAATACGTGAAGAGAAGTCGAAATTGGCAAAGCCGCGAAAACCAATAGATGCATTGGTTAAACCGGCACTTGGTAAAAAGCAACGAACGAAAAAAGCGCGATACCGGGTTGCCCATCGTGTCCCGGATCAGTCCCGCAAACAGATCGCGGAACCGCCCACAATCCTCCCCTGTGCTCCGCCCGGAAAATTTCGACAGGCGTGTCGAATGAAGGCAAGCCCGTTTTTAACCCTCAGGCGCACAGCGCCCATGGCCTGCATCAATCCCAATCGATTCCCGTGACCTCAAGGCTGGGACGAAAGGCATCATGGATACGGTCGCGCTGGCTTCGGGTGACCTCCTGAACGGTTACAAGGCGGTTTTGCGAATATTCGGATTTCGCCCTGCTGGTCAGCCTGAAGTCCGGGATGCCACGTTCTTGCAAAAGGGCGGGCAAATCTCTTGCCAGCCTGTCATAACGCAACACCCGGTCCACGATAAGCTGCCGTTTTCCGTTCCAAACAACCGAGTATTTCGCGATATCGTTGGGAAACTGCCCGTCCTCTACATATTCCGACCAACTGTGCTGATAACTCCCTCTCTTGTTGTGCAATGGCGAGTTGCGCAGCATATGAAAATGGCTGATGCATTTTTCCACGGGTTCGCGTTCGACGCAGAACGACAGCATATCCCGGAAACGATCCCGCCCGATAAGATTTCGTATCTCCGTGGCAGGCATGTGATTGCGGAATCTTTGTTCCCCATCGGGCCCCAGATGATTGCGCGGGCGGTGCCTAGGATCCGGCGGGTATATCGGCGTAACGATGTCATCGTCACCGACAACGGAGCTCAGATCGATTTCGATACTGGTCCCGGCGGTCTTGGTTGTTTTGATGAAAACGAACTGATGCTCGAAGCTGATGATGGTCATCTGCGGGTCGTTTGGACTTCTTGTGCGTGTGTTCGGGGATGATCACCGACCGGCAGAACAATGTCCAGAGCAGTCCAGACCACCGTCATCTGCGACCGGTATCGTTGGATTTTACCGATCATCAGTGCGGAGCCGGCCGGACAAGCCGACGACGGCTCCGCCGCCTTTCTTCTTAGCTGTCGCTTGCCAGCACACGCACCGTCCCGTCAGAAAACTTGACCTTCAGGTCGCCGTCCGCGGAATCCACATAAATCTGGGCCTGTGCGGGGTTTGCAGATGCAGCGGGCGCGGCCACGCCATCCCGGATCGACAAGAAACCTGAGAGGATCAGGTCCCCATCTGTGTTAACTTCCAGTTCGACTTCATCAGTCCCCCCCGGCGGAGTTGTGATACGGAAATTGTCGCCTTGGTTCTTCAACTGCCAATCCACTCCCGATGAGGTGTTGGACAGTTCGATGATGGCATCCCCGGCGCGGGTAATATCAAGGGCGACCGCGGTGCCCGGCGACGTGGTTCCCAGACCGACATCGCCGTCTGAATCGACGTAAATCGCGTTGCTCGGCGCACTCGGCTTGATCCGCAACGGCAGCTTCGAACCGTTGGTCACGTCGCGGACGAAGAAGTTGGTTTCGTTGCCGGCCACATCCCAGGTTTGCGCCGTGAAGCCCGACGACCCGTCCTGCTGCAGGCGCAGGGTCGGTGTGTTGCCGGTTTTCACGTCGATATCGGTCCCCGGGGTCGAAGTGCCAAGGCCCATGCGGCCGCCATCGTCGACATAAAGCGAATTCGTCGGGGCCCCCGCTTCGATGGTGAAGGGCGTACGGCCACCGTCGATGTCATCGATCGAGAACTTGTTGGCACCGCCATTCGAAGAGTCGTTGACGGTAATCTGCCAGTCGCGCGACGGGAAACTGGCCGAGTTCGAGGTGTCCTGGAACTTGATCCGCAGGTTGTTTTCCTTCAGGCGAATGGTGTCGAAACCGAAGCTTTCACCGTTCACGCAGTCAAAACCGACACAAAGCGATCCGGTGATGATCACGTCATCGTTGAAAACCTGGTCGGCCGAGGCCGCACCGGCCATCGCGACGATGGCGCTGGACGTCATGAACTTTAAGGCATTTAGTTTGAAATATTTCATCGGATCAGTTCTTTCCTATCCAAAATGCTTGAAAGGTGGCTCAAGGGCTTCACCCGTCTTCTTCCTTGATGAGTTCGGGCGTGATGATCACCCCCCGTGCCACAGTGAAATGCCCATTCATGTGAAAGGGTTTCAGCATGGTATTCTTGGCGTTGTCCCCACGGCCGTTGTCGATCGGGTTGGCGATTTCGACCGTCTCCTCCGTCGCCGCGCTCAGTTCATAGCGATAAACGCCATCCACAACGTCGCGCCCGGAAAGCTGGAACACCGGGGTCCCCGTCGCCGCCTCGATCAATGTGACTTTTCCGTTGGGCGCTGCAATGATCATGGTTGCATTGCTAAGCCCAGTCCAGTTCTCGAACCAGACGGCATTGGAATTGTGTTGCTGAACAGGCTCGACTTCGGCCGCCAATGCTGCATTCGTGCAAACGATCGCCGAAGCGAAGAACAAATATGTCAGTTTCCGAAGCACTGAAAAAATCCCCCCATTAACCAATTGCCGAACAATTATAAGCTGCAAATCAGCTATTATCATTGACACTTACTATAACAAAACAGGCTATGTCAGGGAACATTTTTTACCTTCATCCCGACGCTCAACGATAACTTGCAAACATAGAACGGAGATCAACCAAGGGCTCGCCCACAAGGCGTCTGCGATGGGCGGAACCGCTATTTCAGTCTTGCCCGTTTTGCTGCCATTTCCTGCGCTTCGTTGATCTGCATCGGGCTCATCCTCGCCGACAAGTCGGAACTGATCGAAATCGCATCCGGCATGCCCGCCGTGCCCGCAAGGATCAGCCACATGTGGCCAAGCGCGTAATCCTGCGGCACACCAAGGCCTTCGAAATAAAGTATACCGAGGTTTGCCATCGCCGGAGCCAGCCCTGCCTCGGCGGCCTGCCGCAACAGCCAAACGGCAGATTGCAGGTCTTGAAACTGTGCTGGTTCCTGCTGCAGCAGCAGCCAGGCCAACTGGAACTGGGCCACCGGATCGCCGGCCTGGGCTGCCTGACGCAGCAGGTTCAGTCCCTCGTCGCTGGTATCGGGCGCGAGAAGGCGGGCATCATAGACCGGTATTGTCCTGGTCCCGGCATCCCCACCCCGTCCGCCCTTGCGATAGAGTTCGGTCGCCAGCGGTTCGTTGACCTCCACACCGAACCCGTTTTCATACATGACCGCCAGATTGGTCATCGCCACGGTCAGCCCCTGTTCGGCGGCTCTCGAGAACAGGTCGACAGCGCGTTCGTAATCCTGCGCGACGCCGGTGCCTCGCGCATAAAGCAAACCCAGATTGTTCAACGCCCGCGCGTGATCGCGCGATGCCGGCCCCTGATACAGTTCGAGTGCCCGGCCCAGATCCTTTTCGACCCCCAGACCGTTTTGGTAAAGAACGCCAAGGCTGACGGTGGCATCCTCGTGCCCCCGTTCCGCAGCCATTGCATAAAGCTCCGCCGCCTTGGCCGGGTCCGACGTCCCATCGGCACCGTTTTCCAGTGCTGCGGCATAATCGTAGAGGAATTGCGGATCATTCGTTGCCGCCGCCGCCGCCAGCCATTTCAACGCCAGCCCGCCGTCCCGCGACAGCCCGAGCCCGGAATAGTAGTACTGCCCCAGACGGTTCTGTGCGCCCGCATGCCCCTGTTCGGCTGCGATTTTGAACAACTTGGCCGCCCGGGCAAAATTCTGCAGCACGCCGCGCCCATTGTGATAGCGCACCGCAAGCGCGAATTGGGCGTCGACCGATCCCGATTGCGCGGCCTGCTGCAACTGTTCGGTCGGCAGCCGGTCCCACTCGGCCGCGTCCTGCGCGCCGGTTGTGCCGGCCAGCATAAGCGCGATCAGCGCCCCCGCAGCGATCCCCCGCACCATCCGTCGGGCCGTCATTTCGTCACCTCGTCGGGCGGCATGGCGCGGATTTCCTCGAAATACGCCCTTGCGGCGCGCTGCGCTTCGGCAATCTGTTCTGCGGTCATCAGATCGGAAATCACGTCGCGGAACTTGGCCGCTTCGCCATGGCCGCTGGCACCGGCGATGTTCAGCCATTTATGCGCCTGCACGTAATCCTGTTCCACACCCTGTCCCTTGGTCAGCATGACGCCCAGTTGGTACTGCGCCGTCACATCGCCGTCGAAGGCCGCGGATTCGAGCAATTGCGCCGCCTCCTCGAGATTTTCGTTGGCCTCCAGATAGATCTGCGCCAGCGCGACCTGCGCCGGGCGCAGCCCTTCATCCGCCCGTGCCTTGACCCAATCGAGCGCGGGCTTGTCGCCCTGCCCGGCCGCCGCCACCGCCCACGGCACCGCATGATGCGGCGGCGCCAGACCGTCGAGCTTGCCCGCCCCCGCCAGTTGCCCCAACCGAAGCGCGACGCTGTCATCGCCCTGCGCCAAGGCCTTGCGGTAGAACCGTACCGCCTTGGGAAGGTCGGGCGCATCGCCGGTACTCTGCTCCAACATCCGCCCCATGGCGGCGCTGGCCGGGCCATATTCATCATCCGAAGCGCGCTGGAACCACGCCCAGGCCCGCCCCGGATCGGCAGGCAGGGTACCACCGTCGAGATGGGCTTGCCCCAGTTCGAACATCGCCTGCGTGTCGCCGCGCTTGGCCGCCTCGGTCAGCCAGCGAACCGCTTCCTCCGCATCCGCTTTGACGTAATCGCCGATCAGGTATTTCTTTCCCAAGGCGCGCTGCGCCGCGACCAGGCCGCCTTCGGCCGAACGGCGCAGCCAATCCGCCGCCGCCGCGCGGTTCCGTTCCATGCCATTGCCGGTATCCAGCGCAACGGACATGAAATACTGCGCCTCGACATGGCCCGCTGCAGCCGCCTCGGCCAGCCAGCGCGCAGCCTCCTCGTCGTTCTTCTTGGTGCCCCGTCCGCGCGCAAAGGCCTTGCTGAGTTCGTATTGCGCCTGCACATGGCCGCCTTCGGCAGCTGCGAGGAACCAGTTGAAAGCCTGCTTTTGATCTTCCTCGATGCCGACCCCCTGCAGATAAAGCAGGGCGAGGTAGTATTGCGCTTCGCTCTGCCCCCGGGCCGCCGCGTTCGAAAAGAGTTCGGCCGCGCGGTCGGGCCGGTAGTTCGTGCTATTCTTTTTTGCCGACAGATACATGCGCCCCAGCAGGACCGCTGCTTCGGCGTGGTTCTGTTCCACTGCCTTTTCCAGCCAGTCCCGCGCCGCCGTGGCATCGCGCGGACCGCCCTTGCCTTCGATCAGCACCCGGCCATAGCGATATTGCGCCAGCGCCGTACCGGTTTCTTCGGCATGGCGCTTCAGCCCTTGCCGAACGAACACGTAGTCGCCGCGCTGCCAGGCCTGTTCGATCTCGGCCATGCTGGGCCGGTCAGCGACCGCGCTTTCGGTCGCCTTCTGGGCGTCGTCAGCGGCCTGTTCCTGTTCTTGCGCCACAAGCGATCCGGGCAGGGCCAGAAGGACGGGAAGAACGACTATGCGTGTAAATTGCCTCATGCGACACCAAATCCAATTCGCCGTGAAAAAGTCAAAGTTGTAAGCCCGGTTGGACCTTAGGGTTACGGCACGGCAAGATCAACGCCCCACTCAAGCCAACGCATCCAGCAGCCAGAGCAGCGCCGCCGCGGCGCATAACGCGGCGCCGAAGGGCAGTTTCTGCGTCCCCAGCGGCGACCCCGACCTGTCCGAAAAAATCATCTGCCGCAGCAGCGCCACGGCCAGTGCGCCGAGTGACGCGATCAGCAAAAGCGCGGGCAGATCGAACGGCCCCGCATACGCCCCCAGTCCGGCCATCAGCTTCACGTCGCCCAGGCCCAGCCCTTCGCGCTCCCGGATCGCCCGGTATCCGATCCGCAACGCCAGGAACGCGCCCGCCCCCACCGCCGCGCCGATCAGCGCCAGGTCCAGCTGGCCGGATCGTCCCGCCATCGCCAGGGCGACGATGAACAGTGCTCCGGTCAAGGGGTCGGGCAGCCGGAACCAGATCAGATCGCTTACCGCCAAGGCCAGCAGCGCCCACAGAAACAGCGCCGACAGCCACATCTGCACCGCGTCGCCACCGGCCAGAACCGCCAGAACCGCCGCCCCTGCCGCCGCGATTTCGGTATAGAGCGTGAAAGGCGGGATCGCGGCACCGCAATGGCGGCACCGCCCCCGGTGCATCGCGAAAGAAACGACCGGCAGCAGATCGCGCGCGCCCAGCCGCTTTCCGCAGCTCCGGCAGACCGACGGTTTGACCACCACGCCTTCGCCCCGCGGCAGGCGATCTGCCAGAAGCGCCAGGAACGACCCGATGAACGGGCCGATCAGGATCAGGAAAATCGCGGAAAAGCTTGGGTCTGGCAACAAACGGGTCCACTAAGAGGGCTGTATGACGTTTAAAGGCTCCGCACCGTTCTTGTCCATTGCCGCGCCGGGGCAGGTTCGATTATCCAAGCATGGACATTGGTTAACCGCCTTACCTATCATGCGCATGAATAAAAGGATTTTTCGTCCATGACGCTTCAAACGCTTTCCGCCAACAGGAACAGCCAAGGCCGCGACGATGGCTTTTCCCTGCTCGAACTGATGGTGGTGGTTGTGATCCTGTCGGTTTTGGCGCTGGTGATCGTGCCGCGTGTCATCGACCGCCCCGATCAGGCCCGCGCCGCCCGCGCCAAGACCGATATCGCCGCCATCTCCAGCGCGGTGAAGCTCTACCGGCTGGATAACTTTCGCTACCCCACCACGGAACAGGGGCTGAATGCGCTGGTCACCCGCCCGGGCACCGACCCGGTGCCGGAGAACTGGGCGGCGAACGGTTACATGGACCGGATGCCGATCGACCCGTGGGGCAAGCCCTATCAATATCTGCAACCGGGCGTGCATGGCGATTTCGACATCTTCACCTATGGCGCCGATGGCGTCGCCGGCGGCGACGGCGCCAATGCGGATATCGGATCATGGGACGTGCGCTAGACCGCCCTCCTGCGACGCTCGCCCCCGGCGCCACGCCGCCACCGCACGATGCGGGTTTCACACTGATCGAACTTCTGATCGCCGTCGCGGTCATGGCGGTGTTGGCCGTCGGGGTTAGCCTGACAGCGCTGCGCGGGCCACGCGAAGAAAGCGACCTGGCCCTGTTCCGCAGCCAAGTCGAAACCGCGCGGCTTCTTGCCGTCACCGGGCAGCAAAGCCGGGGGCTGAACATCACCGCACGCGGCATGCGACTGGCCAAACATACCGACAGCGGATGGACCCAGTCGGAGAACGAACTGCTCTGGCGCGGCCGGGTGGTGCTGGACGTGCCCACGACCGCCCGGCCGGGTGGGATCGACACGCCGTCGCTGGTGTTCCTTGCCAACGGGCAGACCACCCCGTTCCGGGTGACGTTTTCCCATGCGGGCCGGTCCGCGGAATGCAGGTCAGACGGCTGGACGGGGCTGATATGCGACGGCGGCTGAAACGCGACAGGGGGCTGACCCTGCTGGAACTGATCATCGCGGTGGCGGTGCTGGCCATCGGCAGCATCGCCGCGCTCCGCGCCACCGATCAGTCGCGCATCGCCATCGGTGGCGAAACCCCGCGGCTTCTGGCCCGTATCGCCGCGCGCAACAGGGCCGAGGAATTGCAGTTCCTCGGCGCCACGGCGCAACTGCCCGGGACGGTGCGCATGGGCGGGCAGGATTTCCGCCTCAGCGTCGAACGGGACACCACCGCCGGAGGCCTGATCAAGGCCACCGTGACCGCCCGCGCCGAAACCGGCGAAGGGGCGCAACTGATCCTCTATCTGCCGCCCGGGGGGCCGCGATGAACCGGCGCGGCAGAAATACCCGTGGCATCACCCTGATCGAACTGGTGGTGGCGATGGCGACCTTCGCGCTGGTGGCGGTGATGGGGGCGCAGGCATTGACCGGCATGATGCGGATGCGCGACGACCTGTCGAACCGGTCCGGTCGAAACGCCGAACTGGCGCTGGCCACCAGCCTGATCCGCGCCGACCTGTCCGCCGCTTTGCCGATGCTGTTCTACCCGCCGGGCAACGCCGCGCCGCGATCGGCGCTGCGGCAGCGCGGTGATGTTTTCGCCCTGTCGGTGGGCGGGCAGCCGGTGATGCGGCCAGGGCAGGACGGGGGGTTCCCCGGTTCAGTCCGCCAGCGGGTGGAATACCGGCTGGACCGGACGACGGGCACCCTGCTGCGCCGCCACTGGGCTGCGCTGACCCCGGCGCGAGCTGACGCGCTGAGCCCCGAAATCCCGGTGCTGACCGGCGTCACCGCCCTGCGCCTGCGCAGCTTCTGGGACCAGATCGGATGGGTCGACGGCGTCGCCCCACCCCGCGCAGTCATGGGGGACGGGCAACACGCCACGGACCGCGATCAAACCGGCGCCGCACCCGAGGTTTATTCCAGCGCCCTGCCGCTGGCGGTGGAGCTCACTCTGGACACCGAAAGCCACGGCTCCATTACCCTGCTGGAGGCGCTGAAATGAAGGATCGCGGTTTCGTCCTGATCAATGCGCTGGTGATCGTGGCGGCGCTTGCGGCGGTGGCGGTGCTGCTGTTGACCCGTGCCGAAACCGGCCGCGCCCGGCTGCAGGCAGGGATCGAGGCGGAACAGCTGACCCTTGGTCTCGACGCGTTCGAAGCACTGGCCGTCACCCTGCTGATGCAGGACACCAACCCGGCCGTCGATCATCCCGGCGAAGACTGGGCCAGCGCCGGATACGACGTGCCGCTGGCGCGTGGCGCCGTGGCCGGGCAGATCCGCGACCTGCAGGGACTGTTCAATGTCAACTGGCTGGCCGATCCGGAGAACACGTTGGCCGCGCAGGCCTTCGACCGTTTGCTGACGCGGCTGGCGGTGCCGTCGAATGCCGGCGCCGCGATCCGCGATTTCGTCGGCCCCGGCGGGCCGGACGACAGCGCCGCCTTCCTGCGCCTCGATCCGCCGCTGGCGCCGGTGGGCGGCAGTATCCTGATGCTTGACCAGCTGCGATCCCTGCCCGGCCTGTCGCGGCGCGCCTTTGAACGGCTCAGGCCCTACCTGACCGCGCTGCCGGGGGACAGCCGCTTGAACGTGAATACCGCGCCGCATCATATCCTCGCCGCCTTCCTGCCCGACTTGCCCGGCGCCGCGCTGAACCGGGTCGTGTCGGAGCGTGACCGCGATCCGTTCCGGTCTGTCGAAGCCTTCATGACCAAGGTGGGACTGGCCCGGCCCGAGAACGACACCGAAGACGCAGACGGAAACGACGAAGACCCCGCCACGCTGAGCGCGGACGATATCGCGGTAGGATCGGACTGGTTCCAGGCCGACATCACCGCGCGGCTTGACGATCGCATGGCCGAGAGGGTGACGGTGATCCGACGCACCGCCCCGCCGCGCCGCCCGGAAATCGCTTGGCGGATCAGCCGCTGGCCATGACGTATTGCATGTGCCCGCAACACCCGGCATCCTGCCGCCGACACAGATCCGATTGGACCCGCAAGTGACAGCCGCAGCACAGAAATCCGAATCCAAGGCCGAATTCGTCCGGCTCGGTGCGGGTGTGCCCGGCGCGCGCCAGGTGGCGCTGGTGCCGGGGGTCGAAACGCCGCTCTATAGCCTTGATCTGCCGAAGGGCCTGCACGGACAGGCCCGCGAACAGGTGGCGCGGCGACAACTGGCCGACCGGATCGGGCTGCGCGACGGCAGCGTTGAAATGCGGCCCTTCGCGCCGGGGAAAAGCGGCGACGGCTGGAACAAGGTTCTGATCTGCGATCCCGAGGCGTTGTCGCAATGGCGCGGGCTTTCCTGCCGCGCGGTGCTGCCCGATTACCTGTCGCTGCCCGCAGCCGAGGGCATCTGGACCGTGCAGCGCGACGATATCGACGGCATCCCGCTGATCATGGCCCGGCTCGGCCCGCGGGACGGGTTAAGCGCGGCGCCCGAAATCGCCCTGCGCATGCTGCAACAGGCGCTGACCGGGGCAAGACCGCGTGCCATCCTCAATCTCGGGGCAGCGCTGCCGGAACTGGCGGAACTGGCCGCCGCGCAGGATGTCCTGGTCCTGCAGTCAGTCGAGGAACTGGCGAAAAAGGGCCTGCCCCTGCCGCAGCTGCTCGCCCATGGCGAATTGTCCTGCGACCTGCGCACCGATCCGATGGCGGCGCGGGCGCGGCTGTCGCGTCGGGTGCTGCCGTGGCGCTGGCCTGTACTGGCCGGGGCCGCCGCCATCGTGATGTGGGCGACGGCACAATGGATAGCCATCGACCGGCTGGACACCCAGACCCGGCAGATCACGCAACAAACCGACACCCTCGTCCGGCAGCATTTCGTGGCCACCGGCCCCATTCTGGACACCCGCCTGCAGGTCAGCCGCGCCCTGGCGCAGACCCGTGCCGCCGCGCAAACGGGCCGCGACCGGGGCGATCCGCTGGACCTGACCATTCGCGCCGCCGAAGTCATCGCCCGGACAGGGGCCCGGACCGAAAGCATCCGGTTCACTGAAAATGACGGCCTGACCCTGATCCTGCGCCTGCCCGATTTCGCCGCCGCCGAAACCGTCACCGCCGCGCTGGTGGCCGAAGACTTGCCCGCCACGTTGGTGGAATCGAGGGTCGGCGACACGCAGACCGGCGTTCGCACCGAAATCCGCATCGCCCCCGAGGTGACCCAATGAACGCGCGCCTGATCGATCTGCTGTTGCGGCTCAGCCCGCGCGAACGCGGATTGCTGGCGTTTGCGGCGCTGGTGGTTCTGCCGCTGGTGATCGTGCTGGGGGTCCTGCTGCCGCTGAGCGAAAAACGCGAAGCGGCGCTGCGAGACCGGGCCGATGCCCAGGCGCTGCAAATCTGGGTGCAGGACCGCGTCGCAGAGCAACGTCAATACGCCGCCGCGCCCGCTGCCTCCCCCGCCACTCCGATCGGGTCGAGCGGCATCGAACGGGGGCTGATCGAGGCCAAGCTGCGCCGCGCGGTGAGTGAGTTGGGCACCCGGACGGACGGCGTCGTTGAGTTGCGTTTCGATCAGGTGGATTTCGCAAGGCTGGCGACCTGGATGTCGGCCGCGCATCCCGACTGGGGATATGACATCGAAAGTTTCCGCTTCGAGGCCGGCGAGGAACCGGGCAAGGTCTCGGCCTGGCTGGTGCTGACACCGCGGCAGGGCTGAGGAAACGCCATCCCGAGCACTGGTGCTTTCGCGACGCTCTGATCGCTTCAGGCCCGATAAGATCCCGTTTCAGATATTCAGAGCGCCGTCAAAGCCGCGACAGACGCGCTTCGATCCCGGCCTTGCGCCCCGCCATCGACCCCAGCGGATCGAGATGGGGATCGTTCTTCAGCACCTCGGCCAGCGCCGCTTTCGCCGCGATCAGCATCTGCTTGCCGGCCACGCTTTCGCCCTTGCCCAGCAGTTGCAGGCCCAATTCGTGCTGCGCGGTGCCCTGCACCGCCAGCGCGGCGCTGCGTGCGGTGCCTGTCTGGCCCTCGGCAAGCCCGCCCGCCAGTTTCGCCGCTTCGGCGTAATTGCCGTCGCGCAATTCGCTGTGGGCATATTCCAGTTGCAGGCGCGGGCGCAGCGACCCGGCATCGGACATCAGCTGCGCGTAATTGCGCTTGGCGCGCTTGTAATCACCAGTTTCCAAGGCCTCGCGCGCCACGGCATAACGGGCGGCAAACCCGCCCGATCCGGCGAATTCGCCGTCACAACTGCCCAGCATCAGCACGACAGCCCCGGCAAGACCGGCCTTGAGAATGGGATTTACCTGCATTGTCTGCTCGTTATTGTGTTATTGCTTTAAAATAGCCTAGCATGTTTCAACCAATGCGTCCATCTGGGACGCGATGCCCCGAAAGCCGGAAGACCCCATGCGCCTGATCGCTGCCCTGTGCACTGTCATGACCCTCGCCGCCGCCGGTTTTGCCGGACAGGCGCTGTGGCAGGAGGTCAACGCGCCGGTGGAGGACCTGCAACCGATGGCAGCAGGGCCTGAGACCGATCAGGCCGCCGCCCCCGCCCAACCGCGCGCGACCCGGCACTGGTCGCCGATTTTCGGCGAACCCCAGCCGCCTGCCCCGGCAGCGCCACCGAAACAGGCAATCGCGGAACCGCAGCCGCCGAAACAGCCCAAACCACCGCTCAGCAGCCTGGGCTACACGCTCAAGGGCGTGGTGCGGGCCGGACCGGACACCTGGGCGGTGCTGTCGCATCCCACCGGTGAGAAGTTACTGCGGCGGGGCGAGAAACTGGGCGGCGGCATCGTGGTGGCCCGGATCAACGAGGCCGGAATCTGGCTGTCGCGCGACGGCGACGAGGCCGAATTACTGGCGTTTCCGGAACAGCGTTGAGCGTCTCCATTTTCCGAAGCTAAATCACCGGCGTACGTTTGAATTAAAACGCCCGCCCGGCAGAAGGCCGGGCAGCCCCCGACCGCCCCCATGGGAGGGGGCTTTACCCCCACCCGCGGTGGCGGCAGCCCTTCGCAATTTGGTTTCCTAGTCCGACCGCCCTACCCGGCGACCACCGTCTGCAGGTCGAAGATCGGCAGCAGAACGGCCAGCACGATCACCAGCACCATCGCCCCTACAACCATCATCAGCAGTGGTTCCAGCACCGCCGCGATCCGTTTGCGTTCGGTCACCAGCCGGTGTTCGACCAGCGCCGCCGCCCGTTCCGTCATCCGCGCCAGCCGCACCGAGGTTTCGCCGGCATGGATCAGCTGCCGCGCAACCGGGGGCAGGAAATCGAGCCGCACCAGCGCCACCGACAGGCTTTCGCCCTGCCGCACGCCGGTGGCGACGTCGCGCGCCTGGCCCCGGAAACGTTCCACGGTCAGCACCTCCCGGGCGCTGTCCGCCGCGCTAAGCACCGCGTGGCGACTGCCCAGCACCAGCGCCAGCGTACGCATGTATTGCACCGCCTCGGACAGCCGTTTCAGCCGCCCCAGCACCGGCAGCCTCAACACTACGCGGTCGCGCAGGTTGCGCAAAGCCCGCACCCGTGGCGTTGCCAGCCCCAGCCCGACCAGCGCCGTGAACACCACGGCCAGAAACACCCAGTTGGCCTGCACCCAGTCGGACACGGCCAGCACGTTACGGGTCAGTTGCGGCAGCGGGTGGCCTGATATCTCGAACATCGCCACGATTTCGGGCGCCACGCTGGTCATCAGGATGCCGCAGACCAGAAGCGACACCGCCGCCACGAAAGCCGGGTAGATCAGCGCGGTGGAAATCTGCGCCTTGTCGGTACCAAGCTGGTCCAGGTGATCGGCCAGTTCGGCAAAGACGCCGGCCAGATCGCCCGCCGCCTCGGCCGCGCGCACGGCGGCAAGGTAATAGGGCGGGAAGCCGGCGCCGCCAGTGGCCAAGGCCTCGGACAAGGCCGCGCCGTCCATCAGCGCCGCCCGCGCCTGCGCCGCCACCGCGTCAAGCGCCGGGTGACCGCCCGAGCGGACCGCTTCAAGCGCCGCCTCGGCGGGCAATTCGGCGGCCAGCATAACCGCCATCTGCCGGGTGAAAACCGCCTGCAAATCGGTGTTGAGCCGCGCCCGGATCCCTTGCCGCAGCAGCCCCGTCGCGCGGTCGCGCGCCGCCGTGACCTCGGCCACGAACAATTCCTGTCGCGCCAGTTGCGCCGCCGCGTCGGCCTCGGTTTCGGCCACCACGGTTCCGGTTTTGCGGCGTCCGCCCCTGGTATAGGCGGTATAGGCATAGGCCTTCACGCCACGTCCCCCACCACGCGCAGGGTTTCGGTCAGGCTGACCCGGCCAGCCGCCGCTGCCGTCAATCCCTGCCCGATCAGGATTTCACCGGACCCAAGCGCCAGCGCCTTCATCTCGGTCTCGCTCGCCCCGCGGTCGATCGCGCCGCGCAGGGTTTCGCCCAGTTCGACCATTTCGAAAACCCCCATCCGCCCGGCATGGCCCGACCCGCCGCAGGCGTCGCAACCAACAGGTTCGAAAAGTACCTCTGGCACCGCGATACCGTGACGGCGGAACAGCTGCGCCTCGTCTTCTGTCGGGGAATGCGGGCGACGGCAGTCCGGGCAGAGCTTGCGCAACAGCCGCTGCGCGATCACCCCGCGCAGGGTGGCGGCGATCAGGAAATTGTCCAGCCCCAGGTCGCGCAGCCGCACGATGGCCCCGATCGAACTGTTGGCATGCAGCGAGGAAAACACCAGATGCCCGGTCAGCGCCGCCTGGCTGGCGGTTTGGGCGGTTTCGGGGTCGCGGATTTCGCCCACCAGGATCACGTCCGGATCCTGCCGCAATGTGGCGCGCAGACCGGCGACGAAGGTCATCCCGATATCGGCGTTGATCTGGCTTTGCGAAATACCCGGCAGATCGTATTCGATCGGGTCCTCGACGGTGACGATATTGCGTTCGGCGCGGTCGGCCAACTGCAGCAGCGAATACAGCGTGGTTGTCTTGCCCGCCCCGGTCGGCCCGGTGGCCAGGATGATGCCGTTGGGCAGCGCCGAAAGACGGCGCAGCAAGGCCTGCTGATCCGCACTCAGGCCCAGATCGCTGAGCGGCATCAACCCGGCGGCGCGATCAAGGATCCTGAGCACGATACGTTCGCCGTAATGGCCCGGCAGCGACGACACCCGCGTGTCGATCATTCGCCCGCCCAACGACAGCGGAATGCGCCCATCCTGCGGCAGCCGGGTTTCGGCGATATCCAGTCCCGCCATCACCTTGAGCCGCGACACGATCCGCTTCACCGGCACATCGGAGCGGTCCATCACTTCCTGCAGGAACCCGTCGACCCGCATCCGCACCCGGAGCCCGTGTTCATGCGGTTCCACATGCAGGTCCGACGCCCCGGTCAGCACCGCGCGTTTCAGCAGCCGGTTGACCAGCTGGATCACCGGCGCGTCGCTGGGATCGTCCAGCAGGTCGCGCTGACGGGCATTCGCGCCCATGTCTTCAAGGTCGAACAGAAGGTCGGGATCGGCGTCCTTCGCCGTGCCATCCGCACCGTCATTGTAGACCCGCGCCAGCGCGGCTTCGAACCCGGCCTGATCGGTTGCGGTCAGGTCCACGCCCGCGCGCAGCCCGAGGCGGCGCTGCGCCTCGCGCAGCCCCATCTGGGTGACCGCCGGCCCGGTGATCAGCCGCGCCCCGTCCAGCAGCACCTGCTGGTCGCGGGCAAATGCGAACGGCAGCCTAGTTGGCGAACCGGAGCCGGCTGGGAAGCGGCGGGAAGTTTCGGCGTTGCGCGACATCATCAACAAATCCGGCATCAAACGGTTGGTTCAAATCGACCCCGTCAAAAGGCAGCGCCCCCGACGGCGTGTGCGGATAGCTTCCGTCATCCAGCGGTGCGATGGCAAGGCTTGCCTTGCGCGCCTCCCGGGTGATCTTGCGGGTCAGTTGCTTCGCCTCGGCTTCGGAATTGACCACCTGCGGACGCAGCAGCACCAGAAGAACCCGCTGGTTCTTGGTCGCATTCTTGCCCCGGAACAGGCCGCCGATCAGCGGCAGCCGTGAAATCCCCGGCACCTTCTGGATCACCGACCCGGAACCGTTTTCCAGCAGACCACCGAGCAGGATCACGTTGCCGTCGCGCACCAGAACCGAGGTCGACAGCGCCCGTTTCGAGGTGATTTCGCCGCCCGAAGACGCCTGTGAGGAGGTCAGGTTCGACACTTCCTGCTTGATATCCATCCGCACGGTGCGGTCGGCGTTGATCTGCGGCGTGACGTTCAGCGTCAGGCCGACATCCTGCCTCTCGATGGTCTGGAACGGGTTTTCCACCGCGCTGTCGCTGACGGTGGAATAGGACCCGGTGACGAAGGGCACGTTCTTCGCCACGACGATTTCGGCTTCCTTGTTGTTCAGCGTCATGATCGAGGGGGTAGACAGCAGCCGGGTCGAGGTTTTCGACGCCACCGCCGACAGGAACCCGGCGACGCCGCGGTCGCCCTGCGTTGGCACGCCGGCGATGATCCCTCCCGATCCGGCATCGATCGTGGTGCCGTTCAGCACCGAGGCCACCAGGCTGGTCAGGCTGGGACGCCCTTCCAGTGTGAACTGCGCCCCGCCGACGACGGCGTTGTTGAGGATCCCGGCCCATTGCGCCGCCAGATCGGCGAACCCGTCGACCGACATTTCGAAAATCACTGCCTCGACCAGAACCTGGCGTGGGCGGCGATCAAGATAGCGGATCATCCCTATGATATCGTCCATCCGGTCCTGCGGCGCGGTCACCAGCAACGTGTTGGTCTGCGGTTCCGGCACGATGCGCACCGGCGCTTCGTTCGGACCCTGCTGTTCGTTGGCGATGGCGCGCAGCACCACGTCGGCCAGGGCCGCGGCATCGGCGTAGTTCAGCCCCACCGCGTGGCTGGTGACGTTGTTCTGCTGGGTGTCCAGACGGGCCGCCAGCACTTTGATCTTTTCGCGCAGTTCCGCCGATCCCGACACCACCAGCGCGTTCGAGCGGCGATCGACCGATAGCGCCGCGCCCTGCGGCAGGATTTCCATCGACTGGATCACCTGCGCCACTTCCGCGGCGTTGGCATTGCGCAGCCTGATCATCTGAATCGGTTCGTCGCGCGGCTGATCCAGGCGGCGGATCAGCGCTTCGATGCGGCGGAAATTCTGACCCCGATCGGACAGGATCAGCATCTTCGACCCAGGCACCGCGGTCAGGATCGCGTCGGCGGGCAACAACGGCCGGACCACTTCCACAACGTCCTGCAGCGGCGCGTTTTCGACCTCGATCACGCGGGTTTCATAGGTCCCCTTGCTGCCCGAAACGGCCCCGCCCGAGGCCAGCCCGCGGGCATTGCGCATCGCCACGATACGGTCGGCGCCCGCCCCTTCGATCAGGGTCAGACCGTTCAGTTCAAGCACGCTGAGGAATACCTCATAGAGTTCATCCGGGCTCATCTCGTCGGGGGCCAGAACAGTCACGGTACCGCGCACTTCAGGGTCCAGCACGAAACGCCGGCCGGTGGCTTCGGACACGATTTCGATGAAGCTGCGGATTTCGGCGTCGCGCAAGTTCAGCGACACCTGTTCCTGTGCCTGCGCCGGCCGGGCATCCAGCATCGCGATTGCAAAGGGCCCCACCCCGGCCCCCAGGACCAGCCCGAACGCGACCATACAGGGCCGGATCGACGACAATAAATTCATGACCTGCTCTTTCAATGCCCGGTAGCTTTCCCTTATCGCGGGTTTGCCTGCCGCCTCTATTTTGCGCCACCTTAGCCGAGTAGCCGGGAAAAAGCAGTAGTTTCTGCGCGGCGTTGGCCGGGCTGTGACACCGCGGCTACACCCGCGAACGGTCCCGGCCACGGAGCACCATACTGGCCGCAAAGCAAAGATCGCAACTGACGCGCGCCATTGCCGAAGCGGCGCCTGCCCCATCCATGTCCCGCCCCAGATCCGTCATGGCCGCCGCCACGCGACGGCGGCCATGCGCAGAACCCGCCCTTCTTCAAAAGCGTCCGCCGGGCCAAAGCCCGCACCTTGAGCGAAATATTTTGATCCCCGGGTAAAAAATCTTGTTTTCATTATTCTTTTCATCAATTCTTCGCCTACGATAAGGGAGGAAATCATGAATAAATTTATTGCCGGGCTCGTCTCGGCCGCATTCGTTGCGGCCTACGGCGTGGGCGCACAGGCCGCGGAAACCACCATGCGGATTTCGCTTCAGCTGCCGCTGAAAAGCCATCTTGGACAGAACCTGAAGATGTTCAAGGAAGAGGTCGAGGCCAAATCAAACGGTGACATCGCCGTCGAGATTTACGACAGCGCGCAGCTTTACAAGGACAAGGAAGTCCCGCAGGCCGTCGGATCCGGCGCGATCGAGGCGGGGGTGGCGTCGCTGACCCGCTATGTCGGCGATGTCCCGATGGTCGACATCTTCTATCAGCCGTTCCTGTTCGATACCGAAGAAAAGGTGCGCAAGGCTGTGGCCCCGAACAGCCCGGTGCGCGGCCCGATCGACGCCGCGATCAAGGACACCGGGTCGACCGTGCTGTGGTGGCAGGCCTATGGCGGCGCGATCATGCTGTCCAACGGCGGCCCGATCGCGACGCCCGAGGACATGGCCGGCAAGAAGGTCCGCGTCTTCGGCAAGACGCTGGGCGATTTCACCACCGCCGCGGGCGGCGCGCCGACGATCATTTCGGGGTCTGAACAGTACCTCGCCTATCAGCGCGGCACCGTCGATATCGGCATGACCGGCGTGTCCGGCGTGCAGTCGCGCTCGCTTTGGGAAGTTATGGATACGATCACCGTCAGCAACCACGCGGATATCGAATTCATCGTGGTGACCAACACCGACTGGTGGAACGGCCTGCCGGCGGAACATCAGGCGATCATTTCCGCCGCCGCGCGCAATGCCGAAAACGCCGTGCGCGATGAAATGTCGGCGATCGAGGCCCGCGCCTATGACGCGGCCAAGCAGAACGGCATGGCCATCTACACCCCCACCGCCGAAGAACTGGCCAAGTGGAAAGCCGTGTCGCAGCCCGTCTACGACGCCTTCCTGGCCAAGACCGGCGATGCCGGCGCGGCCATGCTGGACGCCGCCAAGGGCTTCTGATCCGGCCACGATTGCCGCCCCTGCCACCGTGGGGGCGGCCTTTAATAACGGGGGAACGGCATGCGTTTGGTTGCCGCAATCGAAACCGCCACCGCCTGGGTGGCGGCGATCCTGCTGACGCTCAGCGGGGGGATGCTGAGCTATGAAGTGGTGGCGCGCTACTTCTTCAACGCGCCGACGATCTGGGCGGCGGAGCTGAGCCAGATGTGCCTGATCTGGGCCTGCCCGGTCGCCATGGGCTGGGCGCTGAGCCATCGCCGGCATATCCGGGTCACGGCGGTGACCGACCTGCTGCCGCCGCGCGGCAAGCAGGTGACCGAAATCCTGTCGCTGCTGATCATCCTGACCTTTTCGGCCGTGGTGACGATCTACGGCTATGACATTTTCCACGACAGTTTCGCGCGCGGCCGTACCACCGGTACCATGCTGGACCTGCCCGCCTGGATGCCCGAAGCGGCGGTTCCGGCAGGGTTCGCGCTGCTGACCCTGTCCTGCCTGACCGGGCTGTGGCGCGCGGTTCAGGGCGATATCCCCGAAGAAGAAGGCATGATGGAATGACCGTTATCCTGATCCTGATCGCGCTGTTCGCGCTGCTGCTGATCGGCGTTCCCGTGGCCTATTCGCTGGGCATGCTGGGGCTGGCGATGCTTTACCTCGGGGGGTTTTCGCCGCTGATGGCGCCGCAGGCGATCCTGTCGACGCTGGACGGGTTCATCCTGCTGGCGGTGCCGCTGTTCCTGCTGATGTCCAATATATTGCTGAAAGGCGGCGTCGGGCGCGACCTGTTCGCCGCCGTCCAGGCTTGGGTCGGGCATTGGCCCGGCGGGCTGGCGGTGGCGACGATCCTGTCCTGCGGCATCTTCGCCGCGATATCCGGCAGTTCGGTCGCCACGGCGGCCACCATCGGCACCGTCGCCGCCCCCGAAATGATTTCGCGCGGCTATGACAAGCGCTTCGTCTACGGGCTGCTGGCGGCCGGCGGTACGCTGGGCATCCTGATCCCGCCGTCGATCCCGCTGATCATCTACGGTTTCGTGACCGAGGAATCGGTGATCGCGCTGTTCATGGCCGGCATCGGGCCGGGGCTGGGCCTGATCGCGCTCTTCATCCTCTACGCGGTGATCTCGGCCCGGTTCCGGCACGACTACACCCCGATCCCTGCGGTTAGCTGGAACGAACGCTGGCGCGCCACCTTGCGTGCGGCCCCCTCTATCCTGTTGGCCGGCGTCATCCTGGGCGGCATCTATTCCGGCGCCTTCACCCCGACCGAAGCAGCCGCGATCGGGTTCGCGGTGGCGCTGTTCATCACCGCCGTCATCCTGCGCAGCCTCACCTGGGCGAAACTGTGGGAGGCGATGGTTGAATCGATGTCGACCACGGTGGCGATCCTGCTGATCATCGCCGGGGCCAAGATCTTCGGCAAGGCGATCACGCTCTACCGCATCCCGCAGGAAATCTCGATGTTCCTGTCCGACTGGGTGGCGACGCCGCTGGGGCTGATCCTCGTCGTGTCGGTGGTGTTGCTGGCGATGGGGCTGGTGTTCGAGGCGCTGTCGATGGTGCTGATCATGACGCCGGTGCTGCTGCCTGCGGCGATGGCGATGCATTTCGATCCGATCTGGTTCGGCATCTACATGGTGATCCTCGTCGAATGCGCCCTGATCACGCCGCCGGTGGGGCTGAACCTCTATGTCATCCAGTCGGTCACCAAATCGAGCCTGGGCGAGGTGTCGCGCGGCACCCTGCCCTTTCTGGCGCTGATGCTGGTGATGGTGGCACTGCTCTATCTCTGGCCCGATCTGGCCCTCTACATCCCCTTCAAACTGTGATCCCTTACCATGACCCAAGCTGATAAATTACGCACCCTGCTGGCCGAACCCGGCCTGATCACCATGCCCTGCTGTTTCGATCCGCTTTCCGCGAAACTGATCGAACAGGCGGGGTTTCCGCTGTCCTTCATGTCCGGTTTCGCCACAGCGGCCGCGCGGCTGGGGATGCCCGATACCGGGCTGATGTCCTATACCGAGGTGCTGGATCAGGGCCGCAACATCTGCAACGCGGTGTCTATCCCGGTGATCGGCGACGGCGATACCGGTTACGGTAACGCACTGAACGTCAAGCGCACGGTCAAGGGCTTCGCCCAAGCCGGTTTCGCCGCGGTGATGATCGAGGATCAGGTCGCGCCGAAACGCTGCGGCCATACGGCGGGCAAATCGGTGGTCAGCCGGGATGAGGCGTTCGAGCGTATCCGCGCGGCGGCGGATGCGCGGGTCGAGGGCCACGACATCCTGATCCTCGCCCGCACCGATGCGCGCCACGAACACGGGCTGGACGAGGCAATCGAACGCGCCCGCGATTTCCGCCGCCTGGGGGCCGATATCCTGTTCGTAGAAGCACCGCGTGACGAAGGTGAAATGCGCCGGATCTGTGATGAACTGGACGGCCCGAAGATGGCTAATATCGTCGAGGGCGGCCTGACCCCTGCCCTGCCGCCGCATGAACTGGAAGCGATCGGCTTCAAGATCGCCGCCTACCCGCTGACCCTGATGGCCGCCGCGATGAAGGCGATGGCGCAGGCACTGGAGGCGTTCAAGACCGGCACGCCCGCGCCCGATGCTCTGATGTCATTCGACGAAATGAAGACCCGGATCGGCTTCGACGCCTATTTCGAGGAAGAAAAGCGCTACGCCGAAAGCCGCTAGCAGGCGACCCGGCGGTCACACCGCCGGATTTCCAAACCCTCAACCCTTGCCGGCCAGCTTCGCCTCGATGAGCTTCTGAACCCGAAGCGCCTCTTCCGGCGTGGCAAGCCGGTTGGGCTTGCCTTCAAGGCACAGCAACAGATCGTCCAGCTGCGCTTTCAGGCTGGCCGCGCGCGGGTCTGCAGGCCGTTCGCGCACTTCCATGAAGTCGCCGCCATCCGACATTGCGTCGACATAGAAATCGGTGATCCGCCTGCTGGTTTTCGCGCCCTTGATGGTCAGTTCCTGCCGGTCCGGCTGGGCGCCGCCGACGCTGGCCATGATGGTGACAGGCCGGCCATCGGCGGTTTCGAGCCGGGCCAGCATATGGGTTTCGCACAGCGCCGGGTCGTCGGGATAGGACGGATGCGCCCAGACCACCGAAAGCGGCCCGAGGATGCGTTCCGAGAAGAACAGGAAATGCGAAATGACTTCGCGCGTCATGCCGCCTTCGTCCTTGAACCGCAGCCAGTCCGCCGCCTTTTGCCAGGCGCGCGGCCATGAGCCGTAGGTCACCACGATATCAGCGCCCAGCAC
This sequence comes from Thalassovita aquimarina, assembly GCF_018219815.1. Lineage (GTDB taxonomy): Bacteria > Pseudomonadota > Alphaproteobacteria > Rhodobacterales > Rhodobacteraceae > Thalassobius > Thalassobius aquimarinus. Next base: position 116,492 of record NZ_JADMKU010000007.1, on the reverse strand, counting down.
ATCGCCCATGGCACCGCTTCGCGCGGCTTCGGACACATCGGTCAGCGCGGCGCCGGCGGCCTGGGTGAAATTGACCGCCGCGGGCACGCCGAAGGATGCCAGCCGCGCCACCAGGTCTTCGCTCTCAGACACGTCGACGCCGAGCGGTTTTTCGAGGAACACCGCCTTTCCCGCCGCCGCGGCCGCCAGCGCATAGGCTTTGCGCGGCACCGGCGGGCAGGCCAGGTAGACCAGTTTGGCCGCTTCGATGGCCGCTTCCGCGCTGTCCGTGACGGCGGCGCCCGGCGCCAGAAGGCTGGCCGCCTCGCAGGCCTCGGCGGACGGATCCCACAGGGCGACCGGTTCGTATTCCGGGTGCCGCACCATGTGTTCCAGCATCCGCTGCCCCATGATGCCCAATCCGATAATGGCTGTCTTCACGCCCATGTGTCTTTCTCCTTAACTCGCTTTGGACTGCAATAAAGCGGTTTCCATCATCATATGCACGCCCTTGTTGCCGTTGACTGTCTGGGTAACCCGCAGATCGCCGATCAGCGAACACAGCATGTAGGCGTCTTCCCGGCTCAGCCCGGTGCGGTCCACGATCAGTGCGATCATGTCGCGCAACGCCATTTCGGCGCAGCGGTCCAGGTCCTCGTGCATTCCCATTGTTATCAGATGCGTCGGCGTTTCGGCACGCGGGAAGTCAATCTTCAGATCGTCCCGTACGCTCAGGCGGAACCTGCCTTCCAAAGCGGTTTCGATCGCGGTGACGCAGACCTCGCCATCGCCCTGCACGCCGTGGCCGTCGCCGCAGGAAAACAGCGCGCCCTCTGTAAGCACCGGAAGATAGAGCGTGGTGCCCGCGACCAGTTCCTTGTTGTCGATATTGCCGCCATGGGCGCGCGGCTGGATCGTCGAAATCCGGCCCCAGTTCGGCGGCGGCGCCACGCCCATCACGCCGAAGAACGGCTTCAACGGCAGGTCCAGCCCCCAGGACATCCGCCCGGTCATCGCCTCAAGGTCCACCGGGATGATGACATTCCGATAGGTCTGGAATTCGTCCGGCAGCGTCCCCGCCAGCGGCCGGATCATGTTCCAGCCCCAGTCCTGGCGCAGTTTCACGTCCAATATATCGACCTGCAGCACATGGCCCGGCTTGGCCCCCTTCACCGCCACCGGCCCGGTCAGGATATGCCCCGGCAACTGCCGTTCGGATCGCGCGTGGATATCGAACAGTTCGGGCGGGATGTGGAAACCGGCGTCCTGCGCCGGGATCTGGTCGGGACCGCCCGACACGGTTTCGATGGTCACGACATCGCCGCTATCCACCTCGAGCGCCGGTTTCAGCGTAGCATCGAAATAGCCCCAGGCGCAGGTTTCCGGGCTGGCTTTCAGAAGATGGGTCATTTTAAGGGCCTCATTTCACTCAAAATTCGCGGCATGCCGCCACCGGGTTAATCGCCGATCAGCGCGCCCATCGCGCCGGCCTCGGAATGCTGTCATTCTCGATGCCCCCTCATTTACAACGCACCTGAACGGGCGAAAGCCGCAACGCCGGCTTAAAATTCGAAAAGGGAAAAGGCGGCGGGGACATCCCGCCGCCTAGTTTCAGCCATCCAGCGCCTGGCGCACGTCCAGCGCGTCGCGCAGCCAGTCGCCGACGAAGTTGATCGCCAGCACCACCAGCATGATCGCCAGCCCCGGGAACACGCCCAGCCACCACGCCTGGGTGATGAAGCCGCGCCCGTCGGCCAAGATCAGCCCCCAGGTGGGCGTATAGGCGTCGACGCCGAGGCCGAGGAAAGACAGGCTCGCCTCGCCCAGGATGGCGTAGGACACGCTGACCGTGGCCTGCACGATGATCGGGGCCACCGCGTTGGGCAGGATGTGGATGAACAGGGTCCGTGCCTTGGAAAAGCCCAACGTGCGCGCGGCATCGACATATTGTTCCTCGCGCAGGGTCAGGGTCATCGACCGGGCGACGCGGGCGAAGTCATCGACGAAGGCCAGCGACAGCGCCACGATCACGTTCAGCAACCCGGTGCCGAAGACGGCGACGAGGTAGACCGCGATGATGAAGTTCGGGAAGGCCCATTGCAGGTCGATATAGCGCATGATCACGAAATCGAGCCAACCGCCGAAATACCCCGCGACCAGCCCCAGAACGATCCCGATCGCCAGCGCGATGGCCACGGTGGACACGCCGATGAACAGCGATACCCTTGTGCCGTGCAGAATCCGGCTCAGCAGGTCGCGGCCCAGATCGTCGGTGCCCAGGGGATGCGTCCAGGACAGCCCCGACATCATGTCGAGCGTCATCGCGTTCGGATCGAACGGCGCCAGCAGCGGCGCGAAGATCGCCCCGATCACGAACAGTGCCAGCACCAGCAAACCGGCCTGTGCCTTGCGGTCCTGCGCCAGCGTGGCATGGAACCGCGACCGGCGCTTGGGTTGCACCATTTCAAGGGCTTGAGAGGTATCGACCATCAGTTCAACCGGATTCTGGGGTCGATCACGCCATAGAGCAGATCGACGATTAAGTTGGAAAAGACAAAGATCGCGGACACGACCAGAACGGCGCCCTGTACTACCGGGTAGTCGCGGTTCAGGATGCCTTCGATCAGGACACGCCCCAGCCCCTTGATGGCAAAGACGTTTTCAACCACCACCGCGCCCGAGATCAGCAGCGCGAAGGCAATCCCGATCACGGTGATCACCGGGATCATCGCATTGGGCAGCGCATGGCCGAACATCACCATCCAGGGCGTCAGCCCCTTGGCGCGTGCGGTGCGCATGTAATCGGCCTTCAGCACCTCCAGCAGCGACGACCGGATCATCCGCGCGATGATCGCCGAAAAGGCGGTGCCGATGGCGATCGCAGGCAGGATCAGGTGCCGGAGCCATGGCCAGAATCCTTCGGCCAGCGGCACGTAGCCGATCGCCGGAAGCCATTGAAGGTTGGCCGCGAAAACGATGATCAGCAGGATCGCCAGCCAGAAATCTGGCATCGACAGCCCAAGGAAGGCGAACAGCGAAACGGTGGTATCGGTCGCCGAGTTGCGCCGCGTGGCCGACAGGATACCGGCCGGAACGGCGATGGCGAGGGCGATGACGAAGGCCAGGAGCGACAGCGACAAGGTCCTCGGGATCGCTTCGGACAAGACACTAGTGACCGCGACGCGGCTGCCATAGATCGAATTGCCCAAGTCCCCCTGCAGCATGTTCTGGAACCAGATCACGTATTGCACGAAGACCGACCGGTCGAGGCCGAGGCTGCGCTTCATCGCCTCGATTTCATCCGGTCCGCCCGCATCCGCCAGCATCGCGGCGATCGGATCCCCCGGAACGAGGCGCAGCATGAAAAAGACCAGGGTCGCCACCGCCCACATGACGATGACGGACCCGATCAACCTGCGAAGCATGTAACTTGCCACTGGAGCTAGTCCTTTCAGGAATGAATGCCCCGCCGGGCCGGTGCCTCCCGGTCCGGCAGGACTGGTTCCGCCTTAGCCCAGCGTCACGCGATCAAGGTCGTGCAGGCCGGGAATGCGGCTTTCGGCCGGGAAGTTCACCGACTTGTGGCGCACCTGAACGTCGACGGGGTGGTAGAGGAAGCCACAGGCCACCCGGTCCGAGGTGATCTGGTTGGCCTTCTGAACCAGGTCCTTGCGGGTCTCGAGATCGGCGGTCACCGACTGTTCGTCGATCAGCGCGTCGGCCTCGGCATTGCTGAAGTAACCGAAGGCGTATTTTGCCGTGTCGCGGGTGCGGCCGTTGAACTTCGACGTGGTCTTCATCCAGTCGACGACACCGTCATCGGGATCGTAGTCGCCGCCCGACCCGCCAAGGCGCATGTCGTATTCACAGCTGTCGAAGTCCTGGATACCGACCGAGAATTCCTTCGGCACGACCTTGATCGTGATGCCCAGCACCTGCTTGTAGATATTGGCAATGACTAGGCCGTTGCGCTTCTGCGACGGGGTGGTGATCAGTTCCAGTTCCGGGAACCCCTTGCCGCCCGGGAAACCGGCATCGGCAAACAGCTTGCGGGCGCCTTCGGGATCGAAGGCCTGCATGGATTTGTCCGCGATACCTTCGTCATAATAGAACGCCATCGCCGGGTTGATGGTGCCATAGCCCGGTTCGGCATAACCGAAATGCGCCGCCTTGACGTAGGTTTCGCGGTCCAGCGCCTTGGCCAGCGCCAGTCGGACCATGAAGCCCTTGTCCTTCAGCAACTCTTCCATCGGTTTGTCGAAATCGGTCACCTTCATCGGCTCGCGCCACGGGTTCATCCAGACCGACTGGAACCCCGGTGCCGGCTTGATGTCGACGACCAGATCGGAATTGGCCTTGAACCGGTCGATCAGCTGCGCCGCCAGCGGGTTGCCGCCGATATACTGGATGTCGCCCGCTTCCATCGCGGCGGCCAGCGGTTCGACACCGTCGATCGGCTTGATGATCACCTTGTCCAGCTTGGGACGTTCGGGATCGTAGTAATCGGCGAATTTTTCCAGCACGACGCCCTGGCCCAGAACGTGTTCGGTCACCTTGAATGGGCCGGTACCGACCGGGGTCAGGCCGTACTGGGCTTCGCCCATCTGTTCCAGCGCGCCTTTGGACACGATGGTCATGGCCCGGCCCGAAGCGCGTTCCAGCGTCTTGGTCAGGAACGACGCCTGCGGCTTCTTCAGGGTGAACTTCACTTCGTAATCGCCCAGCTTTTCGAGGCTGGCGACATTGCCCAGAACCTTGGAGTGGATCGAGAGGTCCGGGTTCGAGGAACGCTCGTAGGTGAACATCACATCGTCGGCGGTGAACGGATCGCCATTGTGGAAAGTCACGCCTTCGCGCAGCTTGAAGGTATATTCCAGACCGTCATCCGACACGGCCCAGGTTTCGGCCAGGTCGCCCCGCGCCACCAAGTCCGCATCGATATGCATCAGACCCGACAGCACGTTCGAGGTGATCTGGAACTGCAACACCTGGTTGATCTTGGCCGGGTCCAAGGTCTGGATTTCCGCCACGCCGGCCCAGCCGCAGCGCAGCGTGCCACCGGCCGCCCCCGATGCGCGCGCCATGCCCGAGAAACCGGGCGTCAGATGCGCCGCCGTCAGGGCACCGCCCGCCGCCAGCAGCCGCAGGGTGGTGCGGCGCGACAGTTTCGGACCGGACAGATCCTTGCCGGTCAGGCCCAGCATGGAATCTTTCGGATCGTAGTCGTGGGCGTCCTCCCACATCCGGCGCATTTCTTTGCTGAAGTTCTTGGTATCGGTCATTTCTTTTTCCCTGTTGTGGTTTTGTTTAATGAGTTGAAATTCAGCCACTTGGAACGGTCACACCGGTTTCCCAGCAGGCCGCCAGATGGCCTGGTTCGACCGGGTCGAGAACCGGCACCTCGCGCCGGCAACGCTCTGTCGCGAGCCGGCAGCGCGGGTGGAAAAAGCATCCCGAAGGCGGATTGGCGGGGCTGGGCACCTCACCTTCGAGCGGCGCGATCTCGCGTCCCTGCTCATAATCCGGGTCGGGGTTGGGCACCGCGTCGATCAGCGCCCGGGTGTAAGGATGGCGCGGCTTGGCGAACAGCGGATCTGAGGGCGCGGTTTCGGCCATCCGGCCCAGATACATCACCCCCACCTGGTCGCAGATATGGCGCACCACCGACAGGTCGTGACCGATGAACAGGTAGGTCAGCCCCAGTTCCTTCTGCAGGTCTTCCAGCAGATTGATGATCTGTGCCTGGATCGACACGTCGAGCGCCGAAACCGCTTCGTCGCAGACGATCAGTTCGGGGTTCATCGCCAGCGCCCGGGCGATGCCGACGCGCTGCCGCTGACCGCCGGACATCTCATGCGGATACAGGTCGGCGAACCGCGCCGGCAGACCGCAGATATCCAGCAGGCGGGCGACCTCGGCCTTGATTTCACTGTCCGGTTTCAGCCGGTGCACCCGCAGCGGTTCGGAAAGGATCCGTCCCGTGCTCATCCGCGGATTGAGCGACGAAAACGGGTCCTGGAACACCGCCTGCACCCGGCTTCGGAATTTCTGCAATGCCGGGGCGTCCATCCCGGCAATGTCTTCGCCATCGAAACGGATCGTGCCGGCGCTGGCTTCGACCAGCTGCAGCACGGCGCGGGCCACGGTGGTCTTGCCGCAGCCGGATTCGCCGACCAGACCGAAGGAGGTGCCGCGCGGGATCGAGAACGACACCCCGCTGACCGCCCGGACAACACCGACGGTGCGTTGCATCAGCCCCTTGCGGATCGCGAAATCGACCTGAAGGTTTTCCACTTCCAGCAATGGCGCTTCATTGGTCATGCCACGGCCCCCTTGCCCTCGGTATGGTCGACAGCCGCGTTCCAGCACGCGACCTCGTGCCCGTCTGTGACGGAAAACTCCGGCACCTGCCTGGCGCAGATATCGGTCGCTTTGGGGCAACGCGGATGGAACCGGCAGCCCGGCAATTCCACCGTCGGATCGGGCGGCGCGCCCGGGATCGGGCGCAAAGGTGTATCGCGCGGCAGGTCGAGACGCGGCACCGACGCCAGAAGCCCCCGGGTATAGGGATGCTGCGGATCGCGATAGAGCTGCCGCGCGGTTGCACGTTCGACGACCCGTCCGCCATACATGACCGCCACGTTCTGCGCATAGCGCGCCACGATGCCGAGGTTGTGGGTGATCAGCACCAGCCCGACCCCGTGATCGCGGCACAGGCGCGAGGTCAGCGCAAGGATCTGCGCCTGGATCGTCACGTCCAGCGCGGTGGTGGGTTCATCCGCCAGGATCAGGTCGGGTTCGCAGGACAGCGCGATGGCGATCATCACCCGCTGGCGCATACCGCCGGACAATTGGTGCGGATACTGTTTCAGCCGTCGCACGGGATCCGAAATCCCGACCTCGTTCAGCAGTTCCAGCGCACGGGCGCGGGCCGCCTTGCGGCTGAGCTTCATCTTCAGGCGCATACCTTCGGTCAGCTGATGTTCGATCGACCGGACCGGATTCAGCGACGTCATCGGTTCCTGAAAGATCATCGCGACCTTGCTGCCGCGCAGGGCATTGCGTTCGCGCGGGGAAAGGGCTGTCAGGTCTTGGTCGTCGAACAGGATCCGCCCTCCGGAAACCGACAGGCCCTCGCCCAGCAAATCCATCACCGCAAGTGCGGTCAGCGATTTTCCCGACCCCGATTCACCAACGATTGCAATAGTTTCCCCCCGGTCGACCGAAAAATGAGCATCATGGACCAAACGGCATGTTCCGCCATCACGCGCCACATCAATAGCCAGATTTTCAACGCGTAGAAGCGTCATTTCTTTGCTGCTTTCCGTTACTATCGTCTGGACATCAGACAATTTTATCATTATCAATATTGATACTAAGAGTTGGAATTTTTGAATGTCAATATCTAGCACCACTTCCCTCGACGAACTCATGAACGACCTGCCGAAAGTGCGCGGAAAAAAGTCAGATCTGGTCTACGCCGCACTGAAGAAGGCGATCCTGTTCCGCCTGCTTCCGCCGGATTCGCAACTGCTGGAAACGGAACTGGCCGGGCGTTTCGGCTGCAGCCAGGGCACCGTTCGCGAGGCGCTGCTGCGGCTTGATGATGACGGCTTGGTCCGGCGATCGGGCTACCGGGGCACACGGGTCACCGAAACCAGCCTTGATGAGGCGGTCGAAATGGTGCGCATCCGCCTGTCCATTGAACGCGGCGTGGCCCGGAAAATCGCAACGGCCGATATTTCGCAGCATCGCGACACGCTGGATGACCTGATCAAGCAAATGGCCGAGGCACACCGGCAGGACGATCTTTATCGCGGCAGCGAACTGGACCGGGCATTTCACTGCGCACTGGCCAATGCGGCGGGGATGGAACTGTTATCGCCTCTGCTGCAGCGCTGCGCCCTTCATATCCACCGCTTCACGCTCGGCAATGTCGAGGTGCCACGGACCTTCTTCCAGGAAGCGGGGGTCGATGCCGAGCACCGCACACTGTTGGAGGATCTGTGCTGCGGCGACCCGGATCAGGCCGAACAGGCCATATCGTCCCACCTTGCCCATGTTCTGAACCGCTGGACACCGTCGCTTTATGAAGCGGTGGGGCCGGCCGTGTTCAGCAGCCTGCGGAAATAATCAAACACAACCATCTTGCACAATGCGGAGTCCCGAATGGTTTCTTTTACGACGCGCCCGGAAATAACCGGCACTTTCGGTGTCGCGGCCTCGACTCACTGGATCGCATCCTCGGTCGGTTTCGGGGTGCTGGAAAAGGGCGGCAATGCCTTTGATGCGGCCGCGGCGATGGGCTTCGTGCTGCAGGTGGTCGAACCGCACCTGAATGGCCCCGGCGGCGAATTTCCCGCCATCACCTATTCGGCCAAGGACGACAAGGTGCAGGTCCTTTGCGGCCAGGGCACGGCGCCGCAGGGCGCGACGATTGAAAAGTACCGCGACGAAGGGATCGACCTGATCCCCGGATCTGGCCTGCTCGCCACGGTGATCCCCGGGGCCTTCGACGGCTGGATGCTGATGCTGCGCGATCAGGGCACGATGACGCTGCGCGAGGTGCTGGAACCGGCGATCTACTACGCCCGCCACGGTCACCCGGTGCTGGAGCGCGTGTCGCTCGCCATCCAGAGCCTTGAAGAGCTGTTCACCAAGGAATGGCCAAGTTCCGCCGCGGTCTGGATGCCGGGCGGCAAGGCCCCTGCCCCGGGCGAAATGTTCCGCAATCCCGATCTGGCCGACACCTGGGAACGCCTGCTGAGCGAGTCCGAGAGCGTCACCGGGCGCGAGGCGCAGATCGAAAAGGCGCGCGACTGCTTCTATCGCGGCTTCATCGCAGAAAAGATCGGCGCCTACCTGTCCGAGGCCTGCGTCATGGACGGCACCGGCACCCGCCGCAAGGGCGTGCTGACCGCCGAGGACATGGCCGGCTGGAGCGCCCATTGGGAAGACCCGCTGACCCTCGACTACAACAACTGGACCGTCTGCAAGACCGGCCCGTGGAGCCAGGGGCCGGTTCTGCTGCAGAACCTGCAACTGCTGAAACAGGCCGGCATCGCCGACATGGATCTGATGGGACCGGATTTCATCCATACCGTCATCGAGGCGATGAAACTGTCCTATGCCGACCGCGAAGCCTATTACGGCGATCCGAACTTCTTCGACATCCCGATGGATGAACTGCTGTCGGCCGATTACGCCGCCAAGCGTGCCGCACTGATCGGCACGGCCGCGTCGCTGGAACAGCGCCCGGGGCAGATCAAGGGGCTGGAACATCTGGCTCAGGCCGCGATCGACCGTGCCAGCGGCGTCGGCAAACACGCGGTGGGCGCGGATGCGGGCGAACCGACGATGGAGCATCTGACCAAACGGGCCAATCGGCGCGGCGACACCGTGCATATCGACGTGATCGACCGCTGGGGCAACATGGTATCGGCCACGCCCTCGGGTGGCTGGCTGCAATCCTCCCCCATTATACCGGGGCTCGGCTTCGCGCTCAATTCCCGGGCGCAGATGTTCTGGCTCGACGAGGGCCTGCCCTCCAGCCTCGCGCCGGGCCACCGTCCGCGCACCACGCTGACGCCGTCGCTGGCGCTCAGGGACGGCAAGCCGCATCTGGCCTTTGGCACGCCCGGCGGCGACCAGCAGGACCAGTGGCAGCTGATCTTCTTCCTGCGTCTGGTGCATGGGCAACAGAACATGCAGGAAGTGATCGACGCCCCGCTGTTCCATTCGCAGCATTTCACCGGGTCGTTCTATCCCCGTCAGGCCATTCCGGGCCGGATGATGATCGAACCCTCGGCGGGTGAGGCCACCATCGCCGATCTGCGCGCGCGCGGCCACGATGTGGACGTGTCCGATCCGTGGTCCATCGGACGGCTGACCGCCGCCGCCCGCGATCCCGACGGGTTGCTGCGCGCCGCCGCCACCCCGCGCCTGATGCAAGCCTACGCCGTTGGCCGGTAAGGAGGAGCCATGACCTATTCCATCGTTGCCCGTGATCCTGCAACCGGGCACCTGGGCATCGCCGTTGCCAGCCGCTTCTTCGCGGTTGGCGCGCTGGTGCCGCATATCCACCCCAACGCCGCCGTGGCGACACAGGCCTTCATCAACCCGCTGTGGGGCATCGAGGGATCGGCCCGTTTGCAAGCCGGCGAAGCCGCCGAGGACGTGATCGCCGATCTGATTGGCCGCGACGACGGTCAGGCGCAGCGGCAGGCACATATGATCGACGCCAAGGGCCGCATCGCGGCCCATACCGGCACAGCCTGTATCGACTGGGCCAGCCATTGCAGCGCCGACGGTGTGTCCGTCGCCGGCAACATGCTGACCGGTCCGCAGGTGATCGATGACACGCTCGTGTGCTACCTCGACAATCTGGACAAGCCGTTCGCGGAACGACTGCTGCTGGCGATGCAAGCGGGCGAGGATGCCGGCGGCGACAAGCGCGGCCGTCAGGCCGCCGCGCTACGCATTCACCGGGGCCAAGCCTACCCCTGGATCGACCTGCGTGCCGACGATCACGCCGATCCGCTGGAGGAACTGAGGCGGCTGCTGGATGTCGCGGGGGACCGATACCTGTTCTTTGCGGAAGAACTCGCCACTGCCGACAATTTTTCGGGCTGCAAGGACCGGACCGAACTGGACCGGGCCATTGCCGAACACGAGGCGCATATGAAGGCCGCGGGCGTCAGTTCGCGATCCTTCGCAACCACGCCCAAATCGTGAACCGGCTGCTGGCCAGATGATGTTTCCCGCTGTTCGCAGCGCAGCCACATACGGGTTCGAAGGCATCACCTGAAAAAACGGATGCCTTCGTCATTTCGGGATCGTGGCCGAACAGAAGCGATCAAGGCCACGGAGCGCGCCGGTTCAGCGGCTGTAGCAGCTCGACTTCTTGCCGAAGCCTGCGGGTGAACAGACCCAGCTGCCGCGACCGTACAGGACGATCCGCCCGATGCGTTTGGATTTGTTCATGCCGGCCTTTGCCATCCAGTCGAAACGTGCCGCCCCTTTGCCCGCGCTGGACTTGACGATCTGCGCAACGGGTTGCTTCGGCGTCACCGCCATATCGGCCTGCGCCGCCGGGGCCAGACCGATCATGCCGGCTGCCATTACTGCGAAAGATATATTTCGTATGTTCACTGCCTTGCCCATTCGATTTGACCTCACGAAAACATTCACCAATCACCGCGTGCCCTATTGTTTTTGAAAAGGCACCCGAACGGTGAGTTTTATGGATGGAAAGCAGGTTACCGGTCAACATGGGCATTTTCATGGCACTTCCACAGGCGAGTTTGACACCGTCAAAAAAATAACGCCCGAGCAAAACTCCCGAGCGTTATCAATTCTCTAAATCCACATTCGTTCGGCGGCATATTTCCGCCGAACGGCGTCAACAGGACTTATTTCAGGATCTGGTTCTTGACCCTCCAGTCCGGCCGGCCGAATCCTTCGGGCCACGGATAGACCTCGGGGTAGTTGAAATAGACGACACCGACGAGGCTGGGATATTGCTCTTTGACCTGACGGACCGAGTTTTCCCAATCCTTGACATAGGCTTCCTTGCCGACATAGCCCAGTTCCGCGACAACGACGGGCTTGCCATACTTGGCCGCACGTTCGTAACGCGGCGCGAAGATTTCGTCGAAGGTCTGGTCACGACCGAACTTGTACTGGTCCCAAGCCTGCAGCCCGAACACCGACAACCCGACCAGATCGACATAGTCGTCGCCGGGATAGTATTCGTCCATGTTGTCATACCCCAGCGGCGACCACATGACGTTGATGTTGGGCGCCGCGGCGCGGCACAGGTCGATCATGTGGCGATAGGCGGAAATATAGGTTTCCGGTTCCCAGTCGGCCCAGATGAACTGACCGCTCTTGTCTTCCATCTCATGCGCCCAGCGAAGGGTCACCGGGCTTTTCAGCGTACCCAGAATATCGCAGATCGCCTTCATGTTGGGATCGTAGGTGCCGTTTTCGATGCCACGCTGCAGGTAGCGCGCGGTGTTGCGTTCGCTGCGCGACCAGGTCCAGGGTTCAACCGTCACCAGAAGCGACCGGTTGCGTTCCATCGCATATTCATCGGCATCGTAGAGCGCCTGCAGATAGACGTCTTCCCACGGCAGGAAGAGCTCCTCGATCACGACCTCGCCGTCGCTGGCGAAATCACCATCGGGATCGTAGACTCCGAAAGGAAGCTCGCCCGGTGGGGCCGCCATTGTCGGGGTGACGTTTATCACGGCCGCAGTAATACCTGCGGTCAACGCAGCGAGTAGCTTTGAGGTTTTTCTTTTCATCTCAATTTCCTTTTTTATTGTCGGAAACTCGTAAATCTTTCAGTCAAATCGGGCAGCAGAATGATCCGGACGTCGCCAGCTCCGCCCCTGCCCGCACCGGACACAACATATTGCACTTCAACCAACCTCAGCGGTTCCAGCCCGAAGGCCAGCGCGTAGAGGCTTTCTCTGCCCTTAAGAATACCTGCCGTGATGAGCAAAAACATGATCAAGCTCAATATCGAGAGGTCACGGACCAAAATTTTTCGTTTTAATGCCTTTTGTTTTCCCGCCCGCTTCAGCTGGGCGGTCAGCGCAACGCTCAGGAGTATACAGTAAAGTACGGCATTTATCAGCGACAGGAGGTAAAACCCCCGCGCCTCCACGATCCCGGACACGGTCAGGACGGGAAACAGCGCACCGATCGCCAGCGCCGCATAGACGGCAATGACCTTGCCCGGCAGCGGGTGGCCGATATTGCCCCCCTTCGGCGTGATGCGGAAATCGACAAAATGGCCGGTGATCCTGTCGCGTATCGCCATCGCGCAGCCCCAGAACACCCAAGGCCATTGTAGCATGACGAACAGCGCCTTTTCCCATGCCAGGACCTTCGCCCATCGGGGCCGAAAAAAACCGTCCCGCTTCATCGCATAGGCAAACAGGATCATCGCTCCCACCGCTGGCATGGAATGCCCCAGGAAGGCCGGATAGGTGACATCGGCGAACCGCACATCCCATGTCACAGCGATGATCGGCACCAGATACATCATCGCCATCGATACCGCGAAGAACACGTACCAGGTCTGGCACAGCAGGAATAAAAACGTCAGCCGCAGCGGCATGGTACGCAGGTAGCGCGGCGTGTAGCGCAATAGCAGCGACAACAGCGACCGCGACCACTGGAATTCCTGCGTTACCAGATCGGCCAGCGTTTCGGGCCCCTGCCCGACCGCAATGGCGTCGGGGGCATGCACGCCGCGCCAGCCTGCCGATGAAATCAGCATCGTGGTCGAATGGTCCTCGGCCAGTTCGGGGCCAAGCCCACCCGCGCTTTTCAACGCCTTTGTGCGTACCGTGTAATGCGACCCGATGCACATCGGGGTCAGCACCGCCGAATAACCGGCCTGAAACACGCCGTGAAACGCCGCTTCGGAAAACAGCCGGGTGCGCGCGGCCCAGCTGTGATCGGCATTGGCGGCGCAGATCGACGGCGCTGAAACATAACCCACCGCATCGTCCGCGAAGGGCCGCAGCATTTCTCGCAGGTATCCCGGCTGCGGCACATGGTCGGCATCGAGCTGACTGACGATGTCGTAATCGCGATAGCCCCAGTGATCGTAGAAATAGGCAAGGTTGCCTTCCTTGCAGCGGGTGCGGCGCGGCCATTCGGTGCGGTGATAGGCCTCGACCCCCTTGCGGGTCGATACCTTCACCCCGTGGGCGATGCACCACCTCTTGGTTTCGTCGCTCGGATCTTCGTCGGCCAGCCAGGTGTCGTGGGGATAATCCTGCGCCAGCATCGCCTCGAGCGTATCGCGCACCAGTTCGAACGGCTCGGACGGGGTTTTGGTGGTCACCATCGCCACCCGCCATTGTCCCGGTTCGGGATCCGGTGCCGAGGGTTTACGCGCCTGCAGGAAGACGAGCACGAAATAAAGCTGCATGCCCCAGATCCACAGCATCCCCGCCGTCACGATCCAGTAGCGCGCCGATCCGATAACGTGGACCGGCTGAAGCCACCACGCCCAGAACCATCCGGCGGCAAGGAACCACAGCCCCGCGATGATATAGTATTTCAGTGCCCGCCACCCGGTGAGCATCGGCACGAGATTAGGGCGCGGATCAAGCGCGGGATGGCGTTTCTTGGTCATTCAGGTCCCGGATGGCCGAACCAAGGCGCCGCGTCGGCCACGATCCTGTCGAGATCGGTATAATCGGCGCGAAAGCCAAGCAGATCGGCCGCGAGCGACGGATCGGCGGTGAGAACAGGCGGGTCTCCAGCGCGGCGGGGCGCGACTACGACCGGCACTTCGCGCCCGGTGACGCGCGCCACTGCATCGACGACTTCGCGCACCGAATGGCCGGTGCCGGTGCCCAAGTTCACCGCAAGGCTGTCGGCGCCGCCCGACAAGTGATCCAGCGCCAGCACATGCGCCCGGGCCAGATCGGTCACGTGGATGTAATCGCGGAAGCAGGTGCCGTCGGGGGTGGGGTAATCGTCGCCGAACAGCTTAAGTTCGCCCTGCCCCGCCGCCGCCAGCAGCGCCAGCGGAATGATGTGCGTTTCGGGGTCGTGCCGTTCGCCGATCTCGCCCTCGGGATCGGAACCTGCCGCGTTGAAATAGCGCAGCGCCGCATAGCGCAGGCCCCAGGCGGTGGCGGCATCCTGCATCATCCATTCGCAGACCAGCTTGCTGCGGCCATAGGGATTGATGGGGTTCTGCGGCGCGGCCTCGGTGATCGGCAGCTGATCCGGGATGCCGTAGGTCGCACAACTGGACGAAAACACGATCTGATTGACGGCTTCGGCCTGCATCGCATCAAGCAACGAGATCATGCCGCGCAGGTTGTTGTCGTAATACAGGCCCGGATTTTGCGTGCTTTCACCGACATAGGCGAAGGCGGCAAAGTGTATCACCGCCTCGATCCGGTGCGCGCGCAGCGCCGCCCGAACCCGGTCCGTGTCGCGCAGGTCCGACTTGACCAGCGGCCCCCACTTCACCGCGTCGGCATGGCCGCGCGACAGATTGTCTATCACCACCGGCCGGTGCCCCGCCAGCGCCAGGGCCTTGCAGGCATGGCTGCCGATATACCCGGCGCCGCCGGTTACAAGGATGTTGCGCCCCTCAGACACGATCACGCAACCTGACCTTTCAGGCGTCGCTGCTTGCCGAGTTCATCGCGGAAATAGGCGATCGTCGGCGCCAGCCCGTCACGCAGCGCGATTTTCGGCGCCCAGCCCAGAAGCCGGCCGGCGCGCGTAATGTCCGGGCGGCGCTGCCGCGGATCATCCACGGGCAGGTCCTGATAGCTGATCCCGCAATCCGCACCGGTCATTTCCAGAACGATTTCGGCCAGTTCGAACACGGTGAATTCACCCGGATTTCCCAGGTTGACCGGATCGTCGATGGAGCCGAAATTATCCTCGGTTTCCATCAGCGCGGTCAGCCCGTCGAGCATGTCGGTGATATAGCAGAAGGACCGGGTCTGGCTGCCATCGCCGTAGATGGTCAGATCATCCCCTGTCAGCGCCTGCACGATGAAATTCGAAATGACGCGGCCGTCTTCGGGATCCATGTTCGGGCCATAGGTGTTGAAGATCCGGGCAATCCGGGTGTCGATCCCTTCCCGTTCGTGCATTTCGTGAAACAGCGTCTCTGCGCCGCGCTTGCCTTCGTCGTAACAGGCACGCGGCCCCACCGTGTTGACCAGGCCCCAGTAATTTTCGTGCTGCGGCGAAATATCGGGGTCGCCGTAGACTTCGGATGTCGAGCTTTGCAGAATGCGGGCGTTTTTCTTCTGGGCCAGTTCAAGCAGGTTGAGGCCCCCGATCACGGAGGTCTTGAAGGTATGCACCGGGTCGCGCTGATATTTTATCGGCGATCCCGGGCAGGCCAGATTATAGATCCGGTCGATCGGCCCGCCGATTCCGAAAGGTTCGATGACATCATGCAGAAAAAAGGCGAAGTTCGGATTGTCGTGCAATTCGGCGATATTTTCCTGCCGCCCGGTTTCAAGGTTGTCGATGCAGATCACCCTGTCGCCGTCGGCCAACAAGCGGGCACTGAGGTTCGATCCTATGAAACCGGCCCCGCCGGCAACAAGCACGGTACGTCCGTTTTCATAAGGGCGCATGGAAAGAAACCGCGGCCTGTAGATCTGCAATTCACTCATGCTCCACCATCACTACGCCCCGTGCCGCCCTGTCGCCGGATCTTTGTTCCGCCCGGAACGGCGGGTGGCATTCGGACACGAAAACATTAATAAAATTCGTACAATCATAATCTTTGATATGGCTCAAAATATAACATCCTGAGGATAAGACTTATCATTTTCGGGCCACAAAACAAAGAAAACATGTTCAATCCAAGCTCCCGGGATGCTCTTCAACCTCCCGTGGTGCTTGTTCATTTCTCGATCAACTCGGCGCTCAGGCAGCTCTGATCAAGGTCGAGATCGATCCGCATTCCGCCCTTTCGCCACAGATGGAAATAGTCCCCCGACACTTTCCCGGTTCCCTGTTCGAGCGACGAAAAGCGGTTGAAATAGTAGGTCGTCCCGGCAAAGCTGACCGAGCGGATGTAGAGATCGGTGTCCCCGGTCTGACCGTCGCCTTCCCATTCGTCGTTGAGAAAGAATATCTCGATCCGGCGCGGGCAGGCCCCGGCATTGACCGGCATGCGGAACGTGGTGAGCGCCGCGTCGATCTCGTCCCGGGTGACGGCGCGGTCTGCATTCGACGGCGCCGAAGTCAGCTTGAAGCCGCCGACATTTTCGCCGTCCAGCATGACCCAGCCCTCGGGTGCGGATTTGTAGCTGGTGCCCGTGGCGACGATCTCGATCAGCGAGGCGTCGGCCTTCTGTTGTTTCCGGGCGCCGGCCTGTTTCAGCAGCCAGTCGATATACTTGCTATGGGCGGACACCACCGCGCCAAGCTTGTCGCGGGCCGCCGAGGTCGCCGCCGGATCAGCGTCGGCAAGGTTGTTTTGTTCCTCTGGATCACTGGCCAGGTCGTACAGCGCCATTTCGCCGGAATGACCGTTATAGATGAACTTCTCGTCGCCTTCGCGGTAGCCGACCAAGAACCCGTTCCAGGGCGAAAAGAACAGAACGCCGTTCTTGCGGTTGTCGGCGAACACCGATTTTCCCTGCCAGGCGGACGGGATCGGGAACCCAAGAAGATCGGCGATCGTCGGACCGATATCGGCGATCCCCACGATCAGGTCGCTGCGGGTGCCATCGAACAGCTGCGGATTGATCAGCGCCATCGGGATGTGCACGTTTTCCTCGTTGATGCCGGCGGCGTGCACATAGGTACCGTGTTCGCCGAAGGCTTCGCCGTGATCGCCCAGCACCACGACCAGCGTTTCCTCCGCCAGCCCGCTTTCGTCGAGATAGGCCATCAGCTTGCCGAAGGCTTCGTCGCCGACCCGCAGCGCGTTGAGATAGTCGTTATAGGTTTCGTCCTCGACGTAATCCTGCGGGTCTTCGCCGGGGAAATAGGGATAATGGGTCATCCCGGTCCGGAACGCCAAGAAGAACGGGTCGTCGGGGCGCTTTTCGATCCATTTGACGATCTCGTCGATGGTGCACAGGTCGCTGGAGGTGTTGAGGTACTTGTCCGTCACGCTTTCGAATTCGTAGACGCCGGTTTCGCAATCCCAGTCGCGGTAATCGCCGATCTGGTCGAACCCGGTGGCCTGGACCAGTCCCTCGGTGTTCTGGAACCGGTTGTCGGAAGAATTGAAGAACGCCGTGCGCAACCCGTTCAGCCCCATCACCTCGGGCAGGTAGGTCGCGTCAAGATCCGGCCAGCTGGCCAGCATCGACACCGGCGACAGCTCCGGCGCGATGGCGGAGAAGATCGAGACCAGGAAATAGTTGGACGCCGGCACATGCGCATAGGCTCGATCGAAGGCGAGCGCATGCTTCAAAGACGCGGCCAGATGCGGCGTTACCGGCAGGGTCCCGCCCCACCCCTGCACCTGCTTGGCCGGTGTCGATTCATAGGCGAATACGATGGCGTTTCGGATCGGTTTCGCCGGTTCCGCCGGGCGCGGCAACGGATCGGCCGGACCGAATGGCATCTGGTAACCCGCATATTCGCCGCCCAGCCCGTCCAGTCCGCCTTCGCCCCCGAGCGAGTTGGCAAAGGCGACGATCGGGTTTTCCAGCCGGGCGGCGGCGACGTTGACCGGCCTGCCCTGCTGGGCAAAGCTGACGACGACGGTGAAACCCATCAGGCTCAGCATCATCAACGGTGTGGCCAATTGCCGGCGCCGCGCCATTAGCGCCGCGCCGCCCAGCAACGCCGCGATGGCCACCGCCCCGACCGCGATCACCTGCACGGTGACGAGGCGGCGCATGTAGTCCAGCGCAACGTCGGTATTGCCCAGGTCGGAATAGGCCAGCCATTCCATCGTCAGCGGCGCGCCCAGCATCCGCAAGGCCACCAGGTTGGCCAACCCCGCCAGCATCACCAGAACCGCCGTCACGGCGAACAGAAACGTGCACATCGAAGCGACGACCCGGTTCTCGAACGCCCGCACAAGGGCGGCGATCACAAGCGTCAGAACCAGCACGATCAGCCAGTCCTGGCCCAGCCCCCGCACCATCAGGCTCAACCCGTCGCCAAGCCCGGCATCGGCCAGCCCGTCGCGCAGCGCAAAGCCGCGCGCCAGCGCCAGGATCAGTCCCAGAACCGCTCCGGTCCAGAACACGAAGCGCAGGTTCCGGCCAGCGGCCGCGGGCGTGTTGTCCAAGGAGGAAATTGCGTTCATCTGGCCTGTCTTGCCTATTGCCCTATTGCGCCAACAAGGCCCCGATCACGTCGGGGCGCATCACGCTGTCATAGCAGGCTGCGGTCTTGTCGAGCGTGCGGCAGGCGATGTTGGTGGCCCGCAACGTGCTGCGCGTCGCGTAACCGTTGATCGGTCCCCGATACAGCCCTTCCTCGCGGAACCTTTGCTGCAGGATGTAGAAAGCCACGTTTTCATTGGCCTTGTACAACTCCTTGCCGAACCAGATCGATTTCAGATCGGGCCGCGCGGCATAAGCTTCGGCCACTTCCGCCCAGGCCTTGGGCACCCACGCCTTGGCCGCCGCAAGGGTAATCTCCAACTGCGCCACCGTCTTTTCGTCAAACAGGTCGCGATAGGTTTCCAGCGCCTCGGCCGCGTCCTCCGGCCTGCGGCGCAGGTTCAACCCGTTGCCATCGCGCAGAAGCCCGATCAGGAACCGGGCCGCCGCCGCATTGCCCGCATCGGCATCCTTGCGCAGGCGGGCGATGGTTTCGGGACCGCTGGCGCGCATGTTGATGCCCCACATGTTGCGGGTGGCTTCCAGCGCCGCGATACCCTCTTCGCCGGCCGCGTGCGCCTTTTCGGCAAAGCCATCGAACTTGGCCCGCGACCGACGGCCACCGCCGAGATAGCCGTACATCGCCCCATGCGCCAGCGTGACCCAGGCCTCGGTCGCACCCAGTTCCGCCGCGCGGGTCAGCATCGCTTCGGCGCGGGACCAGTCGCGCAGGCTCCACATCAGGTCTTCGCCATAGATCGCCAGACCTTCGCCATTGCCGTTTTCCGCCGCCGCTTCGAACAGTTCCAGCGCCCGCGCGCGGTCCTGTTCCAGCCCGATGCCGTACAGCATCAGTTCACCACGCGCCACGCGGGCCTTTTCGTCGCCTTCGGCAATCGCCTTGTCCAGCAATGCGCGGCCGCGTTCCACGTCGCGGGTCAGATCCCAGCCGCCCACCAGCTGCTTGCCCAGCACCCGCATCGCGTCGCGGTTGCCCTGCGACACCGCCTGTTCCAGCAGCGCTTGCGCCCTTTCGGGATCGGCGTCCATGCCGTTCCCCGACAGGACGGCCTGACCCAGTTCCACTTGCGCCCCGGCATGTCCCGCCGCGACCGCCTGTTCCAGCAGGGCAATCCCTCGGGCGACGTTCCGTTCCAGAATCCAGCCGTGCAGCAGGTGGCGGCCAAGGATCAACTGCGCCTCCGGATTTCCATCGGCGGCCGCGATTTCGAGAACGCCGCGCGCCTGCAGCCGGGCGGTCGGGCCGGGCTGTTTCCAGAGCAATATATCGGCCTGTTTAAGAACCGCCGGGGTTATGCTATCCGGCGCCACATCGACCTGCGCCGCGCCGGTATCGGTATCTGTATCTGTTGCCGTGGTGGTCTGGGCCGTGGCCGAAAACGCCCAGACGCCAAGGACCGCCGCGGCGATCATCGGTGTCCGGGTCAGAAAATAACCCGGTTTCCCGGTCACGGTTTTCCCCCGTGAGGTATCAAATGCACGCATGTGGCCCCCTTTCCGGCAGCCTGACCTGTCAGTTGGTAAACATATCTGTTCGCCCGGACAGGAACACACAAACTGTATTGGTTTTCTTTGACATAGCTCAATCACGCACCTGTCAAATCCGGCCCGCCCGTGGTGCGGCGCCGCCTAAAGGGCAGGAATGCGCGGCACTTGATACCCGTCAAGTCGGCCCCGCACCGGCTGCGCTATCCTTTTGGCATGACGATCGCGCCCCCTTCCGCCAACCGTATCCGGCTGTTCCTCGCCGGTGACGTGATGCTTGGACGCGGGATCGACCAGATCCTGCCGCAGCCATCCGATCCGGTGCTTTACGAAGGCTACATGCGTTCGGCCAAGGGCTATGTCGATCTGGCCGAACGACACTGCGGCAAGATCCCCGCGCCGGTGGCGGCCGATTATGTCTGGGGCGATCTGCTGAGCGATCTTGCCGATCGCGGCTGCGATGCGCGGCTGCTCAATCTGGAAACCGCCGTCACCACAGCCAGCCACCCGGCCCCGAAGGGCATCCATTACCGGATGCACCCGGGCAATATCGCGGCTCTGCAAGCGCTGCAGCCGGACGCCTGCATCCTGGCCAACAACCATGTGCTCGACTGGGGCCGCGAGGGGTTGCTGGAAACGCTGCAAACCCTGTCGCGGGCCGGGCTGGCGCAGGTCGGCGCGGGCGAAACCATTGAACAGGCCGAGGCGCCGCTGGTCATCCCGCTGCCCAACGGCCAGCGGCTTCTGTTACTGGCCTTCGGACGTTGGGACAGCGGCGTGCCCGACAGCTGGGCCGCCGGGCCGCTGATGCCGGGGGTGGCGGTCATGCCCGACCGGGCAGAGGACACCGCTGAAGTCGTCCGCGACCGGATCGATCCGGTGCGGCGGCCGGGCGACATCCTGGTGGTGTCGCTGCATTGGGGCGGCAACTGGGGCTATGACATCGCCCCGGAGGACCGGGCGCTGGCCCATGCGCTGATCGACGAGGCCGGGGCGGATGTCGTCTTCGGCCATTCCTCGCACCACCCCAAGGCGGTAGAGTTGCATGACGGCAAGCTGATCCTCTACGGCTGCGGCGACCTGATCAACGATTACGAAGGCATCGGCGGGCACGATGGCTATCGCCCCGCCCTGGCGCTGGCCTGTATCGCCGATCTGAACCCCGCCGACGGAACGCTTGTTGCCCTGTCGATGATCCCCTACCGCATCCACGCCTTCCGGCTGCAGCGCGCCGGGGACGAGGACGCGCGGTGGC
Organism: Thalassovita aquimarina; assembly: GCF_018219815.1. Classification (GTDB taxonomy): domain Bacteria; phylum Pseudomonadota; class Alphaproteobacteria; order Rhodobacterales; family Rhodobacteraceae; genus Thalassobius; species Thalassobius aquimarinus. Next base: position 94,946 of record NZ_JADMKU010000007.1, on the reverse strand, counting down.
TGGCCGGGCGCATGAACCGCGAATGCGGCCGTTTCGACGGCGCGGTCACACTGGCGCCGGACGGCACCCTGTCGCTCAGTTCATGAGGTAAAGACCCGCCAGCGAGGCAAGATAAACCCCCATCACCAGCCAGGAATCCAGCCCCGCGCCCAGCAGGTTCGGCGTACGGCGGATCAGGATTCCGGCGACATAGATCGCGGTCACCATAATGCCGGTGGCGATGCTGAACTGAGCGCTGGCGTCGGCCTGCGACAGGATCGGCCCCGGCTCATAGGCCAGGTCGGCCGGCAGGATCAGCGCCAGCATGATCAGGTTGCTGCCGAAGATATTGGCGATCGCCATCGTGTAGGCCCCGAGCCGCGCCGCCGCCAGCGTGGTGCTGAGTTCGGGCAGCGAGGTCGCGGCGGCCAGCAGGCTTGCCCCGATAAAAGATCCCCCCAGCGACGTCTTTTGCGCCAGCGCGTCGGCCGACAGCGCCAGAACCATGCCGGCCCCGAGGATCAGCAGGCTGAACAACCCGGCACGCAGGACCAGCACCTGTGTTCGGCATTCAGACAGCGTTCCATCGGCACGTTGGCGCGCCTTGCTTGGCCGGTCCTCGTCGGGTAGGTCGACCGGCGCCCAGCTCGCTTTCTGGTCGAAACCGCGCTGCAGGGCGATCACCACCGGGAAGCCCAGCGACAGGCAGATCGCGCCGATCCCCACATGAGAAAACAGGGCCCTGTCGCCGATGAAGGTCACCGCCAGCAAAGCGCTCAGCAAAACGATCAGCATCACCGCCACGAGCGCATGGGTAGGTTTGCGCGGCCACGACGTCAGCGCGTGGCGCACCGCGAAGAAATCGGCCACCGCCAGGATCGCGGTCTGCATGGTGATGCCGCCGAACATGTTACCCAGCACCAGCGCAGCGTTTTCCACCTGCGCCGCGGTGAAGGTGGTCACGATCTCGGGCAGTTCGGTGACGGTCGCGAGGAAAATCAGCCCGATGAATTCACGGGTAAGCTGCAACCGTTCGGCGATTTCGTCACCATACTGGGCCAGCCGCGTTCCGGAAATCCAGACCAGCAGCGCCGCCAGCAGGAACAGCGCAAGCACCGAAGGCATCGAATAGCCGGTCAGATCGGGCATCAAGGGTTCGTCCTTTCGCACCCGAGCAAGCCAGAGCAAGCCCGCGGAAGCAAGGCAAAATTCGTTTCCCCGCCGTTACAGGAAACTGCCTGCGCCCTGCCAGATCAGCCGCAGCGACACCAGCACGAGGATGATATCGAGCGCGCGCTTGAACCCCTTGTCGCCGATCCGGACCAGCACCTGCCGTCCCAGGATCGTGCCCAGAAGCCCGGTGAAAATCATCGCCGCGATGAAACCGATCCACGGCCCGAAATGAATTCCCAGGACCCCGAAGACCACCACCTTCAGGACATGTTGCAACGTCATGAACCCGGCATGTGTCGCGACATGCCGTTCGCGCGGCAACTGCAGCGACTTGGTGAAATTGGCGACGAAAACCCCGGTGGCACCAAAGAACATCGTCAGGAAACTGGAAATCGTGGCGGTCACGAAGGGCAACCGCGACAGCCAGGCCGGCGGGCGCGACAGAACGCTGAAAATCACGAAACCGCCGACACCGATCTGCACGATGGCGGGCGGCAGGTTGACCACCACCGATCCGCCCACCGCCGCGCCGAAACCGGTGCCAAGCGCGAAGGCGACGAAGGGTGGCCAATAGGTGTGCTTGAACAGGATCGCGGCGCGGAACACGTTCGATCCGAACTGGATCACGCCATGCACCGGGATCAGCGCCACGGGCGGAAGCAGGCTTGCCATCACCGCCAGCAGAAGCGCCCCGCCGCCGATCCCCAGCGAAACCGTGATGAACGACCCCAGGAAGGAGGTGGCGAGCAACACCAGCAGCACAAGGGGTTCGAACCCGCCGAAAAGCGCCTCTATGCTCATCTGTCACTTACCTCGCGATATCGGTATACATATGTATACCGATATCATCCCATCCCGCAATATCCCCTATCCGCCCCGCACATGCCTCCTAAAAGACAAACCGCCCGCCCCGGGGGGCAGGCGGTATTTTCCAATATTCAGGGCGAACTTCGCCTCGGGATGCGCGCCGTTACGCCTGCCCCGGCAGCCACAGCACGATGGCCGGGAAGGCAACAAGAAGCGCTATGGTGACGGCATCGGCTATGAAGAACGGCGTCACCCCCTTGAACACGTCCTGCACGCTCAGATCGTCGCGCACGCCCGCCACCACGAAGCAGTTCAGACCGATCGGCGGCGTGATCAGGCAAAACTCGGCCATCTTCACAACCAGGATGCCGAACCAGATCGCGCACATCGGGCCAGACATGCCGAAGGTGCTGTCGGCAGCGGACACGAATTCACCACCATTGAGCGCCATCACCGCCGGGTAGACCACCGGCAAGGTCAGCAGCAGCATCCCGATGGCATCCATGAACATGCCCAGAACGGCATAGGCCAGCAGGATGCAGATCAGGATCAGCATCGGCGACAGGGTGAGCGATGTGATCCAATCGGAAAACGCCGCCGGCAATTGCGCGAAACCGAGGAACCGGACATAGATCAGCACGCCCCAGATGATGGTGAAGATCATCACGCTCAGCTTGGCGGTTTCCAGCAGTGCATCCTTCAGTTCGGCCCAGCGCATGCCCTTGTAAAGCGCCATCAGGAACACCACGAAAGCCCCAATTGCACCGCCCTCGGTGGGCGTGCCCCAGGCATCGCCGCCGAACGGGTTGTAGACGAAGAAAATGATCGTCACGACGACAAAGACGATAGGAAGCGCCGGTGGCAGCGATACGAACCGTTCCTTCCAGGTGAAGCCGGTGACCGCAGGTCCGAAGCCCTTGATCGTCATCGCCATGCCGATGATCAGCAATCCGTAGATCACCGCCGAGAACGCGCCGGGAATGAATCCCGCCAGCAGCAGTTTGCCGACGTCCTGTTCGACGATGATCGCGTAGATCACCAGGATCGCCGAGGGCGGGATCAGCGACGCCAGCGTGCCGCCCGCCGCCACGACACCTGCGGCGAAGCGCTTGTCGTAACCGATCTTCAGCATCTCGGGGATCGCGATGCGGGCGAACACGGCCGAGGTCGCGACCGAGGCGCCGGACACGGCGGCGAAACCGGCGGTGGCAAAAACGGTCGACACCGCCAATCCGCCCGGCACCCAGGCCAGCCAGCGCTTGGCGGCTTCGAACAGCGCCTTGGTCAGACCGGCATAATAGGCTAGGTAGCCGATCAGGATGAAGGTGGGGATCAGCGACAACGCCTGGCTCGACACCTTGGAATGCGGCACCTGCCCGGCGGTTTTGACCGCGATGGTCAGCGCCTTGGCGAAACGTGCGCCGTCATAGTCGAACTTGGCCCAGAAGATCCACACCAGCCCGACCAGCCCGGCAAACCCGGCGGCAAACGCCACCCGCATCCCCAGCACGACGAGAACGAGAAGACCGCCGGAAACGGCAAGGCCAATATCAATCGGTTCCATATCTGTATTCCTTAATCGTCGTGACCCGAGACATGCTCGGCTTCCATCACCGCCTGTGTGGCGGCGTCGGCCACCATCGGCACGGCGACCGGGCGGGCGATATTTTTCACGAAAGCCTGGCCATAGGCCCAAAGCTGCAGCACCAGCCGCAGGCACAGCACCGAGAATGCCAGCGGGGCGAGCAGCTTGGCCGGCCAGATCGGCAACCCGATATCGATGGAACTGTCGCGGCTCCAAAGCGGGGCGGCGAAATCGAAGCTGCGCTGGAAATGTGCCCAGCTGCCCCAGACAAGCAGCACCATCAGCAACAGGACCGTGGCCGTGGTGATGAATTCCACCAGCCACAGCGCCCGCCCCTTCAGTGCGCCGACCAGCATATCCATGCGGATATGGCCGCCATCGCGCTGCGTGAAGGAAATGCCCATGAAGGCGATCAGCGGCATCGCCTGTTCGATCCAGTCAACGTAGCCCGGCAATGGCGCGTTGGCGATGTTGCGGCCACCGACCGATACCACCGCCAGCACCATCAGCGAAAACACCGCCAGCCCGCTGATCAGCGCCATCACGCGTTCGAGTTTGTAAAGGGTCTGGTCAAGCGCGCTCAACCGGCTGTCGTCGGACAGCACGAGGGATGATCCGGCCATAATGGTTCTCCGCAGGATGTCTGAAAACCGTCAGCCCTGCGCCCGAAGGGAACAGGCACAGGGCGACAGGGTCACTTGCTTTGGGCAGCAATCATGCCGGTGACAAGATCATAGAGTTCCTGGGCGGGCAGGCCCCGCGCAGTGTTGTCTTCGATCCAGGCCTGTGCCGCGGGTGCCGCGGCGGCGTCCTTGAACGCGGCGACTTCTTCGTCGCTGAAGGTGATGCGTTCGATCCCGCGCTCGTCCAGCGCCGGGCCCCAGGCGTCCATCGTCTTGGTCTCGTAGAAATCCACGTAGTAATCCAGCGCTTCATCGACCGAGCCCAGCAGCGCCTCGCGCTGGTCATCGGGCAGGTCGTTCAGCGCGTCGGTGTTCACCACCACCGGGCAGTTCACCGTGCCGGGGTTCAGGTTGGTGGTCCACCAGGCACCGTTCTCGACCGTACCGAAGGACATGTGGGCGTGCGGCGCGAAGCTGACCGCCTTGACGATGCCGCTGTCCAGCGCCTGACGCACTTCGGAGGCCGACATCGAGGTCGGTACAGCGCCGATGGTTTCCATCGCGGCGCCGATACCGCCGGTGGCGCGCACGGTCAGGCCCTCGAAGTCTTCCAGCATCGTCGGGGCGTCCCCGACACCGACAAGGTTGTATTGCGGCAGCGGCGACGGCATCAGCAGGGTAGCATTCCAGCGCGCCAGATCGGCGACGACCGCCGGATGCTGGTACACCGCCAGCGACATTTCGATTTCCTGCTGCAGTGACGACACGCCGAGGAACGGCAGTTCCAGGACGGTGATCGAGGGGTTCTTGTCGCGGTGATAGCCGGCGCAGAACTGCGCCATCTCGAAGGCACCGATTGAAATCCCGTCGAGGTTTTCCTTGTTCTTCGACAGGCCGCCATAGCTGATGTTCAGGGTGAATTCGCCGTTGGTCTTTTCCGAGACCAGCTCGGCCAACTTTTCGACATGTTCGGTAAAGGCGCGGCGCTTGCCCCACAGCGACACGTTCCATTCGGTCGCCATCGCTTCGGTTGCAAAGGCCAGCGACAGGGCGGCGATCGCCGTCCGGTTCATAAGTTTACGCATTGGGCTCCTCCCAGAGACTTTGGTCTTTTCCAGATGAGCGCAAGCATCCGCAAACGGATGCGGCTTGCCTATGAAGGAAAATGCATGGCGAAGAGCGGCAGCCCTGCGGATTTCCGCAGGGCATTCCGATTACAGCAAGGCGTCCTTGTCGAGCCCCAGCTTGACGATCTTTTCGTTCAGCGTGCGCCGCCCGATGCCCAGGGCTTCGGCGGCGGCGTCCATCCGGCCCTCATGGGCCTTTATCGCCTTGCCGATGACTTCACGCTCGAACGCCGCCACCGCTTCGCGCAATGTGCCGGGCACGTCTTCGATCTGCTGATCGGCGCGCATCGCCTGCGCCATCGACCCGGTGCCGCGCCGTGCCGCCAGCACCCGCCGCTGACACGCATTGCGCAGCTCGCGCACATTGCCCGGCCAGTCATGCGCCAGCAGCGCCGCCAGGTCATCCTGCGTGATCGCGGGGACCGGCGTTTCGTAGATCCGGGCGTAATCCTCGAGGAAATGCGTCACCAGCAGCGTCAGGTCATCGCGGCGCTGCCGCAATGGCGGCAGGGACAGCATAACCGCGTTCAACCGGAACAGAAGATCCTGCCGCAACCGGTTTTGCGCGACGGCCTGTTGCACGTCTTCATTGGTGGCCGAAATGACACGGAACGCGACGGGACGCGGCTGCGCGCCACCCACCGGCAGCACCTGCCGATCCTCGATCACCCGCAACAGCTTGGCCTGCACCGGCAAGGGGCAGGAACAGATTTCATCCAGAAACAGTGTCCCGCCCGAAGCCGCCACCAGCCGCCCGTCCGCTTCGCCCGCCACGCCGAACATTTCCGCCTCAAACGTGTCGGGCGACAGCGCGGCGCAGTTCAGCGCCAGGAAGGGCGCGTCCGGATCGGCGCCCAGATCGTGCAGCGCGCGGGCCACCAGTTCCTTGCCGGTGCCGGTTTCGCCCTCGATCAGGATCGTTGCGTCGGTTTCGGCCAGGTCGAGGATATCGCGGCGCAGTGCCGCCACCGCATCGGTCTGGCCCAGCAGGATACGGTCAAGCCCGGAGAGTTTATACAGCCGTTCCTTCAGCCGCTCGTTGCTTTGCCGCATCCGGTGCCGTTCGGCGGCATGGGTGAGGATGGTCAGCAACCGTCGCGGCTCGTAGGGTTTTTCGACGAAACTATAGGCGCCGCGCTGGATCGCCTGCACCGCCATCGGGATATCGCCATGGGCCGAGATCAGCACCAGGGGCGGCGCGCCGTTCGTGCCCAGGCTGTCCAGCAGGTCTAGCCCCGACATGCCCGGCATCCGCACGTCGGACAGGATCACGTCGGGCAGCCCGCCTTTCAGGATATCGGCGACCTGGCTGGCGCGCGCCACCGCCTCGGCGCGCCAGCCGGCGGCCTCCATCAGGTCGACCAAGGATTGGCGCATCGATTTGTCGTCATCCACGATCAGAATGCTGAAGGGGGAATTCGCGATCATGCCGGGTCTTCCTCCGGGTTGTCTTCGGGGAAAGTCACGCGGAACACGGCGCCCCCGTCGTTGCGGTTGCGGGCCGTCATGACCGCACCGTGATCCTTGACGATGCTGGCGGATATGGCCAGCCCCAGCCCCATGCCCCGGCCGCTTTCGCGGGTGGTGACGAAGGGTTCCTGCAGCTCGGCCAGTGTCGCCTGTCCCAGCCCGTGACCGTTGTCGCGCACCTCGAACCAGCTTTCGCCGCCCGTCTGGCCGACCTGCGCCCGGATCTGCGGTTCGGCACTGTCGTCGACGGAATCCACCGCATTGCGCAACAGGTTGGTCATCACCTGTTCGATCCGCAGCCGGTTGCCGCGCACCTGCACCGGGGCCTCCGGCAGCTCCACCCGCAGATCGGCGTTGATCTCGGCCAGGTTCGGTTCGACCAGCGCCACCGAGGCCCGCATAGCATCGCGCAGATCAACCGCGTCGAAGGCTTCGCTTTCCGAGCGGGCGAAGAATTTCAGCTGCCGGGTGATGCCTTCCATCCGGTCGACCAGCGCGCCGATCCTGCCGGTCAGCCCGCCCGCGTCCCGACCGCCGATTTCGGCCGCCGTCAGGTGGTTGCGCATCGCGGCGATCGGCTGGCCCAGTTCATGGGTGACCGAGGCCGCGAGCTGCCCAAGGGCGGCAAGGCGGCTGGCGCGTTCCAGTTCGTCCTGGGTCCGTTTCAGCCGCCGTTCGGCGCGGCGGCGATCCTCGATCTCGCGGGCCAGCCGCTTGTTGGCCTCGCGCAGTTCGGCCTCTTCGCGTTCCGACCGCGCCAATGCGGCCCCGACCCGGCGGGCGCGCTGAATCTGGTAAAAGATCAAGGCCAGCCCGGCCGCCAGCGCCAGCAAGGCGGTGACCAGCCAGGCCCGGGCCACCGCGCGGTCATCGGGCGCAAAGTAGTGTAACGCCCAGCCATGCGGCAGATCTGTGGCGGTCAGGTGCAGCCGTTCCTCCCCCGCGATCCGCACCCTTTGTTCCGTCAAGTCCTGCCAATCCAAGGGATCAAGCGCCTGTCCCGGAAACTGCCGTGCCGCGACGATCCTATCCCGCTGATCCGCGGAGAGCGGGGACAGCACCCGGTATTGCCAATCCGGGTCCGACGACAGCAGGACAACCCCGTCGTCATTGGCCAGGAACACCTGTTCGCCGGACCCGCGCCAGCTTTGCTCCAGACCGGACAGGTCGATCTTGATCGCGATGACGCCGGCCACAGCATCGCCCGCCCCGTGCACCGGGTCGGCAATGAAATAGCCCGGCAAACCGGTGGTCGCCCCGATGGCATAGAACCGGCCCTGTTCCCCCTCCATGGCAGTGGCGAAATAAGGGCGGAAAGCGTAATTCTGCCCCACGAAACTGCTGGGCTCGGCATGGTTCGACGCGGCGATCGTCGAACCGTCCGTGCCCATCAGGTAAATCGCGTCCAACCCGGCCCTTTCGGTGAAATCTTCAAGCCGCGGATTCAGATCGCCGGTACCGCCACCGGCGGCGGCAGCGATCACGAAGGGATCACGCGCCAGAACATAGGAGAGATGCGAAAACCGTTCGAATTCGGCCCGGACCGAGCTTTGGTAAAGCGACAGACGCCCCCCGGCCCTGGCCAGTTCCTCGGACCTGAAATAGCCATAGGCTCCCCTGAACACGCTGGTCGCGATGACGAGCGTGGCAAGGACCGGCGCGATATAGGACAGCCTGCGCATGACCTTCGATTGGCCGCATTCCCGCGCGAAGGCAAGGGAATAGTTAGCACCTGCCCCCGCGCCAGTACCGATGCCGGTGCCGTTGACATGGACCGCGGCTTGCTTTCTGTTGCGCCAGATCACCGAAAGCAAAAGACAGCCCGAACCACGATGGCAAGAAGCCCGAAACTCGACAGCTACGATTTCGCCATCCTGCGCGCGTTGCAGGATAACGGCCGGATGACCAAGGTCGCGCTGGCCGAAGCGGTGAACCTGTCGCCCAGCCCATGCTGGGAACGGTTGAAAAAGCTGGAAAAATCCGGACTGATCACCGGCTACCGCGCGATGGTCGACATCCGCCGCATCGCCCCGGTGACGGAAGTTCTGGTCGAAATCACCCTGTCGGGCCACAAGGCCGAGGATTTCCGCCGGTTCGAGGCGGAAGTACAGGCCCGGACAGAGGTGCAGGCCTGCTGGGCGCTTGGCGGCGGGGTCGATTACCTGCTGCGGCTTGTGGTGTCAGATGTCGATGCCTATCAGCGCTTCATGGACGATCTGCTGGATGGCAGCGCGGGGATCGAACGCTATTTCGGCTATATCGTGACCAAGACGGTGAAAAACACCGCCGACCCGATCCCCGAACACTGATCCGATATTTCTTCTGCCCGAGGGCGGAATTTCGAAAAAATCCTCTGCTTTGGGCCCTCAGAACAGCCCCAAACACCGCCCCTCCGGCGTTAGCTTTCCCGTAACGCATCGCAGGAAAACGGAGGGCTGCCATGAAACAGGATCGGATCGTGACCGGGGTCGATATCGCCGACCCCAAGCTGTTTCGCAGCTTTTCCTATATCGGCGGCAAATGGGTCGCCGCGTCCGACGCCACCACCCTGCCGGTGACCAACCCGGCCGACGGATCGCTTGTGGGCGAGGTCGCCCGCCTGTCGGCCGCGGAAAGCGCCGGCGCAGTGGACGCCGCGCAGGTGGCCTTTGCCGACTGGGCCGGGCGTCTGCCGCAGGATCGGTCAACCATCCTGCGCCGCTGGTTCGAATTGATCGTTGCCAACAAGGAAGACCTGGCGCGGATCATGGTCGCCGAACAGGGCAAGCCCCTGTCCGAGGCGCGCGGCGAAATCGATTACGCCGCCGGGTTCGTGGAATATTACGCCGAGGAAGCCAAGCGCCCCAATGTCGAGGGCGTCACCAGCCACCTGCCCGATGCCGAGGTCGAACTGTGGCTGGAACCGGTGGGCGTGGTCGCCCTGATCACACCGTGGAATTTCCCCACAGCGATGCTGACCCGCAAGGCCGCCGCCGCACTGGCCGCCGGCTGCACGGTCGTCGCGCACCCATCCTCGGAAACGCCATATTCGGCGACCGCGCTGGCGGAACTGGCCGAACGCGCGGGGTTCCCCGCTGGCGCGTTCAACGTCGTTACCGGTCAGGCGTCGACGGTGGTGCCGCCATGGACCTCAGACGCGCACGTGCGCGCCCTGTCCTTCACCGGTTCGACCGAGGTGGGGCGCATCCTCTACCGCGACAGCGCCGCCACGGTGAAGAAACTGGTGATGGAGCTGGGCGGCCACGCCCCGGTCATCGTCTTCAAGGGCGCCGATCTGGACCACGCGGTGGCCGAGGTGATCAAGGCCAAGTTCGCCACCTCGGGACAGGATTGCCTTGGCGCCAACCGCATCTTCGTGGAACGGCCCATCTACGACGACTTCTGCGCCAAGTTCGTTGCGGCGACCAAGGCGCTGAGCGTCGGGCGGGGCTTCGACGATCCCGATATCGGGCCACTGATGAACGAAAAGGCCGTCGCCAAGCAGGAAGAACACGTCGCCGACGCGCTGGAGAAGGGCGCGAAACTGGCCTGCGGCGGCAAGCGCCACACTTTGGGGCCGCTGTTTTTTGAGCCCACCGTGTTGACCGACGTGCCCGACAATGCCGCGATCATGCGCGAAGAAACCTTCGGCCCCGTCGCCCCCATCGCCCCCTTCGATACCGAGGAGGAGGTGATCGCCAAGGCCAACGACACCGAATACGGGCTGGTCGCCTATGTCCACAGCCAGGATCCGCGCCGCATCTACCGCCTGTCGCGCGCGCTGCAATACGGCATGGTGGCGGTGAACCGCACCAAGGTCACCGGCGCGCCGATCCCGTTCGGCGGCACCAAGCAATCGGGGCTGGGCCGCGAAGGGGCGCGGCTGGGAATGCAGGAATTCATGGAACTCAAATACATCTGCCGGGATTGGGGATAGAAAAATGAAGGACAATGAAATGCTCAGAAACGATCAGATGGACGCGTGGGACCGGGAAAACTTCTTCCACCCCTCGACCCATCTTGCCGAATTCGCGCGGGGCAATCTGCCCAACCGCGTGGTGACCGGCGGCAACGGCTGCCATATCGAGGATCGCAACGGCAACCGGCTGCTCGACGCGTTTTCCGGGCTTTACTGCGTCAACGTCGGCTATGGCCGGCAGGAGATCGCCGAGGCGATCGCGGATCAGGCGCGCGAACTGGCCTATTACCACGCCTATGTCGGCCACGGCACCGAGGCGTCGATCACGCTGGCCAAGATGGTTCTGGACCGCGCGCCCGATCACATGTCCAAGGTCTATTTCGGGCTTTCGGGCTCGGACGCCAACGAAACCAACATCAAGCTGGTCTGGTATTACAACAACATCCTCGGCCGCCCCGAGAAGAAGAAGATCATCTCGCGCTGGCGCGGCTATCACGGGTCGGGATTGATGACCGGGTCGCTGACCGGGCTGGACCTGTTCCACCGCAAGTTCGACCTGCCGCTGACCCAGGTGATCCATACCGAGGCGCCGTATTACTATCGCCGCGTCAACCTCGACCAGAGCGAGGAACAGTTCGTCGCCCATTGCGCCGCCGAGCTGGAGGCGCTGATCGAACGCGAAGGCGCTGACACCATCGCCGCCTTCATCGGCGAACCCGCGCTTGGCACCGGCGGGCTGGTGCCGCCGCCCGCGGGCTACTGGGACGCGATCCAGACCGTGCTGAACAAGCATGACATCCTGCTGATCGCCGACGAAGTGGTGACCGGGTTCGGCCGGCTGGGCAGCATGTTCGGGTCCGATCACTACGGCATCAAGCCCGACATCATCACCATCGCCAAGGGACTGACCTCGGCCTATGCGCCGCTGTCCGGCTCGATCCTGTCGGACAAGGTGTGGAAGGTTTTGGAGCGCGGCACCGACGAAAACGGCGCCATCGGCCACGGCTGGACCTATTCGGCGCATCCGATCGGGGCCGCCGCCGGGGTGGCCAACCTGAAGCTGCTGGACGACTTGAGGCTGGTCGACAACGCCCGCGACATGGGCGCCCATTTCAAACAGGCGCTGATCGACGCGGTCGGCGATCACCCTCATGTCGGCGAGGTGCGCGGCGAAGGTTTGCTTTGCGCGGTGGAATTCGTCGAGGACCGCGACAGCCGGACCTATTTCGACCCGTCCCGCACCGTGGGGGCTAAGGTGAACGCCGCGCTGCTTGACCGGGGCATCATCAGCCGCGCCATGCCGCAAGGCGACACCCTCGGCTTTGCGCCTCCTTTCTGCCTGACCCGGGCCGAAGCGGAGGAAATCGCCGCCAAGCTGGGCGATGCCGTCAAGGAAATCCTCGGCTGAGGCGCCAAGACCACACAGACAGTTCACCAACGAAAACGGGGCCCCGAAAGAGCCCCGTTTTTCATTTATTTTCAAACTACTACGCGGACTAACTCATTCATCACGCCAAGCCCCGGAGCGCGCCATGCCATCCACCGGTCAAGCAGCCGGGACAACGCGCCAGCGGTCGCCGGCGGACATGTCACAGCCCGGCCATGAACAAATGTTGGAGAACGGAAAACTCTTCGCGGCGCGGTCTGTTCGGGTAAAAACACTCATCGGCTTCGCGCTGCTGCACCGCGTTCAGAAGGGCCGCGATTTCCGTACGGCAGGATCCTCGTTTGGTCCCCGCTTGCGGCGGCCATAGACTATGCGCCAATAAATATTTTTTATCAATAAATTGAGAGATATAATTAATGTGCAACCTGAAGCGCGGACACGGCACCGGGCCGGACCGCGGGCACGGGCTGAGCCGGGCATCACCTCGAAGCACACCCTGACGAACACCATCAAAACCACTGGTATCATTGATAAATTCACGATCCGTCCTCGAGGGCTCGCCAATCTCGCATAGCAGTTGGTTGAACAGCGCCACCGGCCGTTCCAGCGCCCCGAGGCGCGCGTCGTTTCCTTCGGCACGTCGCGGGTGGGGTTGTCGATATCGATCAACACCACGTCGGGGGGAATGCGCGGGGTCCGCAACACGTCTTGCCCCCGCATCGGCGGCCGGCCTTCACGCGCCGGGGTATTCAGGTTTCCACGGTGGCAGGCACGGCCGGCCCGGTTCCCGTCTTACGCGCTGCCCGAAAACGTAATCGCGGCCGAGACAAGAACGATCACCAGGCCGATCCGGACAATCCAGGCCAGCGTCGACATGACCTTGGCCCGGGGCGGAGTTGCGGCCCGCATCGATCGCAGCATTTCGAGATTGGTGCCGAGCGACGCCAGCAGGATCGCGGCGGCGGCGACGAGCTTCACGTGAAAGGCCAAGCCGGTCGGCAACCCGCCATGGATCGCATGGGCAAGGGCGTAGCCGCTGATCCAGAGCAGGGTCACGGAAATCAGCGCAAGCAGCCCCATGAAGCGCAACGATTGCACCACTTCGGCACTCGGCCTTGCGCCCTTGCGGGCGTGCACGCTCTGGATGATCCACCCGCCTGCCCCGATGCCCCCCGCGGCCCAGAGCGACAGGAAGTGAATGGTTTTCAGGACGACAATCATGGTGATCTCCCTTGCTACCTTTGGCCGGGCGGGTAAATCCGCGCCCCGGCCCGATGGTCATCTGCGCGGCCCGTGCTTCACATTGACGCAGGCAGTGACGTGTTGTCCACAGGTCTGCACGGGATCAAGGAGATGGAAACGAAGAGGCATCCGTGCCGCTTCCGGGCGGATGCCACGTTTTGGCAATCCCCCCGTTCAGAGGATTTCGAACAGCCCCGCCGCGCCCTGACCGCCGCCGATGCACATGCTGACCACGCCATAGCGGACACCGCGACGGCGGCCTTCGATCAGCACGTGACCGGCCATGCGGGCGCCGGACATGCCATAGGGGTGACCGATGGAAATCGCCCCGCCGTTGACGTTCAGCCGGTCGTCGGGAATGCCCAGCTTGTCGCGGCAATAAAGCAGCTGCGAGGCGAAGGCTTCGTTGATTTCCCACAGCCCGATATCGTCGATCCCCAGACCGTGGCGTTCCAGCAGGCGTGGGATGGCGAAGACCGGGCCAATTCCCATTTCCTCGGGCGCGCAGCCGGCCACGGCGAAACCGCGGAAGATGCCCAGGGGTTCCAGCCCGCGCCGTTCCGCTTCGCCCGCCTCCATCAGCACGCAGGCCGAGGCGCCGTCGGACAACTGGCTCGCATTGCCGGCGGTGACGCATTTATCCGCCCCCAGCACCGGTTTCAGCCCCGCCAGCCCTTCCAGCGTCGTGGATGGTCGGTTGCATTCATCGCGTTCGATCCGCACCGCCTGTTCGCTGACCACGCCGGTTGCGCGCTCGGTGATCAGCTTGACCGCCTCGACCGGCACGATTTCGCCGTCGAACCGCCCGGCCGCCTGCGCGGCGGCGGTGCGCTGCTGGCTTTGCAGCGCATAGGCATCCTGCGCCGTGCGCGACACGCCGTAGCGTTCCGCCACGACCTCGGCCGTTTCGAGCATCGACAGGTAGTAATTGTCGCCCACGGCCGGATCGCGGTAGCGGTGGCCATTCCAGTGTTCGTTCTGGACCAGCGAAATGCTGTCCAGCCCGCCCGCCAGCGTTACCTTGGCGCCCTCGGCCGTGATCGCGTGCGCCGCGATGGCGATGGCGTTCAACCCGGCGGCGCATTGCCGGTCGATCGTCGCCCCCGCCACGCTGTCCCGCAGGCCAGAGGCCAGCGCGATATGGCGCGCGACGTTCACCCCGGCGCTGCCCTGCGTCAGCGCCGACCCGAAGGTGACGTCCTCGATCTCGCCCGTCTCGATCCCGGCGCGTTCTACCGCCGCGCGGACCGCAAGGGCGGCAAGGCTGGGCGCTTCGAGGTTGTTGAACGCGCCGCGATAGGCCTTGCCGATGGGTGTGCGTGCGGTGGAAACGATGACGGCCTGTTTCATGTCCATGTCCTTCAGAGGGATTCGAGTTGGCACCACCGGGCGATGAACAGCGCCGTGGTCTGGGTAACGCGGCGCACGCTTTCCAGATCGACCCGTTCATTGAAGCCGTGGATCGCCTCGGCCTTGGGGCCGTAAACCAGCGCGGGCGTGTCGGCATAAAGCCCGAAGAACCGCGCGTCGGTGGTGGCCGTTATCGACACCTTGTCGAGTTCCCCGCCAGTCACCGCGCCATGGGCCAGTTCCAGCGCCGAAATCGCCCGTGTCGCGGTGTCGCTTCCATCCTCGGCCAGGGCGTATCCTTCGGCCTGGAAGCCGTTATAGATCACCTGCGGCATGTTGTTGCGCAGGAATTCGTTCTTTTGCGCGGCGTCGGTCAGCACGGTTTCGATTTCCGCCTTGGCGGCGTCGATATCCTGCCCCGGGAACAGCCCCATGCGCACGTCGAACACGCACCAGGCGGGCACCGAACTGGTCCAGTCGCCGCCCTCGATCTTGCCGACATTGAGGTTCAGCGGGTGATGCACATGGCCGTATTCCGGGTGCTTGGCCTGATCGGTGTTCCAGCGCGCCTCCATCTCGTGCAGGGCGGCGATCAGCGGCACGGCGGCCTCGATCGCGTTGGCGCCGCTGCCGGCATAGGCCACGTGGGTAGGCAGCCCCTGCAGGTGCACCTGGAACCACAACACGCCGACCTGCGCGGTCACAAGGCTTTCGGCGAAGGGTTCGGGGATCAATGCAGCATCGGCGCGATACCCGCGCTGCAGGCAGGCCAGCGCGCCGTTGCCGGTGCATTCCTCCTCGACCACCGACTGGAAATAGACGTCCGCCGCAGGCGCGAAACCGCAATCGCGGATCGCATCCAGCGCGAACAGGTTCGAGGCCAAACCCGCCTTCATGTCGCCCGCGCCGCGCCCGTACATCCAGCCGTCATCGACGCGCGGGTCGTAGGGCGGCGTGTCCCACATGTCGAGCGGCCCTTCGGGCACCACGTCGATATGGCCGTTCAAGATCAGCGACCGGCCCTTCCTGGTCGCGCTTTCATGCGCGCCGACGACGTTCACGGCCTCTTCGTACGTGCCGATCACCGGGGAAAAGCCGGGCATGTGGCGGATGTCGTCGACGTCGATTTCCCAGCGGTCGACTTTGTAGCCGCGATCCGCCAGTTCCGACGCCATGAAATCCTGCGCGCCCTGTTCGTTGCCGCGCGTCGAAGGATGCGCGGTCAGTTCGCTGAGGAATTCGGTCTGCGCATCGAAACGGGCATCGACGGCGTTCAGGATGCGGGTTTGCAGGTCTTTATCCATGGGATCACTCGGCTCAGAAAACGGGAATTTCGCCCTCGGGCAGGATCAGCGGCGCGCCGGTGGCCTTGATCACGTCGTCAACCGCCAGCCCGTCGGCGATTTCGCGCAGGGCAAATCCTTCGGGTGTGACGTCGATCACGGCCATGTCGGTGAAGATCCGGTCGACGCAACCGGCGGCGGTCAGCGGCAGGCTGCAGCGTTCGACCAGCTTGGGCTTGCCCTGCCGGTCGGTATGGGTCGACAGCACCAGAACCCGGCGCGCCTTCTGCGCCAGTTCGATCCCGCCGCCCGCACCGGGGGAAAACCGCCCCGGAATCTTCCAGTTCGCCAGATCGCCGTTCTGGGCTACCTCGAACGCACCCAGCATGGTCATGTCGAGCCGCCCACTGCGCACCAGCGCGAAGGACGCAGCGCTGTCGAAAAAGGCGCTGCCCGGTACGGTCGACACATAGGCGCCGCCGGCATCGATCAGGTTGCGGTCGGCCTGCTCAGCGGGCAGCGTCGGACCGATCCCCGACAGGCCGTTTTCGGTATGCAGGCAGACCGGGAAATCGGCGGCCAGGTGGTTCACCACCCTTGTCGGCAACCCGATGCCCAGATTGACCACCATGCCGGGGCGGATTTCCCGCGCGGCGCGGGCGACCATTCTTTCCTTAGCGCCGGACAATGTCATACTCCTCGCTCAGTTCGCCCAGTTCCACCACGTGATCGACGAAGGGACCCGGCGTATGCACCTCGTCGGGGGCCACGCCGCCAAGCGGCAGCACCGTTTCGGCCTCGGCAATGACCAGGTCAGCGGCCATCGCCATCATCGGATTGAAGTTCCGCGCCGTGGCGCAGTAGCCGAGATTGCCGAACACATCCGCCTTTGCGGCATGGACAAAGGCGGCGTCGGCACGCAAAGCGGTTTCGATCATCGCGGGTTTGCCATCGATGTCGACCGTCGCCTTGCCCCGGGCCAGTTCCGTGTCCAGCCCGATATCGGTGACGATCGCCTGCAATCCCGCCCCGCCGGCGCGGACCCGTTCGGCCAATATGCCCTGGGCGCAGAATTCAACCTCGATCTCGCCGTCGTTCATCATCTGGATGGCGCGGGGATTGAGGCCGATATGGGTGGTGATCAGACGTTTCACCCGGCCTTCGGCCAGCAGGTGATCGACCCCGAGCCCGGTTTCGTTGGCGTCGTTCTTGATGATGGTCAGATCGCGCTGCCCCTGCCGCAGCAGTTCGCGGATCAGCGCAAACGGCGTGCCGGGCACGCCGAAACCGCCCAGCATGACGGTGGCACCGCTTTCGATCTGCGACACCGCCTCTTCCATCGAGGTTGTCTTGTCGGGCAGTCTCATGCCGCGCTGTCCACGTCCAGCCCGGCCTCGGCCGCGAACTTGTCCAGCGCGCGAGTCAGGCCTTGCATGATTTCCTCGATCCCGTCCTTGCCGATGATCATCGGCGGGCAGACCAGGAAATGATCCCCCTCGAGCCCGCCACGGGTACGGCGGGAATAGATGATCAGCCCCTCGTCATAGGCGATGTCGACCAACCGCTGAAACGCCGACAGGCCCTTGGGCAGCGGGGCCATCGTGGCCCGGTCCGAGACCAGTTCGAACGCCAGCAGCAATCCCTTGCCGCGCACATCGCCAATGAAGGGATAGCGGTCCATCAACCCGGACAGCCGCGATTTCAGCAGATCCCCCATCGCAGCGGCGTTGGCGATCAGGTCGTTGCGCTCGATCTCTCCGATCAGCGCCAGCCCCGCGGCACAGGCCAGCGGGTTGCCGGCATAGGTGTGACCGTGCTGGAAACCGCCCGTTTCCAGCACCGCCTCGACCATGTCGCCGCGCGCGATCATCGCGCCAAGCGGCACGTAACCGCCGCCGAAGCCCTTAGAGATCGAAATCACATCGGGTTTGACGTCCCAGTGTTCGGCGCCCCAGAACCTGCCGGTGCGGCCGCCGCCCGACATCACCTCGTCATGGATCAGCAGGATGTCGTAAGCGTCGCATATCTCGCGGATGCGCTGCATGTAGCCTGCCGGCGGCACCAGCGCCCCGGTCGAGGCGCCACCGACCGGTTCGACGATGAAGGCCAGCACGGTTTCGGGGCCTTCCTCGATGATCTTCTGTTCCAGCATGTTGGCATAATGCAGACCGGTCGCGGGATCGTCGGCGTTCAGCCCGTCAAGATAGGCACGCGGCGCCGGGATTTTCGGCATCTCATGCATCATCGGCGCGAACGGCACGGTCAGCGGGTCGTATCCGGTCACCGCCAGCGCCCCCAGGGTCGAACCGTGGTAGGACGGCATCCGCGAAATCACCTTGAACCGGCTGCCCTGCCCGATGGACAGCTTGTACTGGCGCGCCAGTTTCAGCGCGCTTTCCACCGCTTCCGATCCGCCGGAAACGAAGAACACCCGGTCCAGCCCCGCCGGGCTCAGTTCCGCGGACTTGGTGGCCAGTGCCTCGGACGCCTCGGTCTGGAAGTGCAGCCGGTAACCGAAGGTCGACTTGTCCATCTGTGCCCGCATCGCGGCCAGAACCGCGGGGTTTGAATGGCCAATGTTGGACACCATCGCACCCGACGACCCGTCAAGGTAACGGCGCCCGTTCACGTCATACATGTAGATGCCTTCGCCCCGTTCCAGGAACGGTCGCGGCGATTTGGACTGATAGAAGAGGTGGGACATTCTGCGGCTCACTTGTTGGCGTCGGCCAGATGTTTGCGAAGGAAATTCTTGGTGCGTTCGTTCTGCGGGTTGCGGAACATCACCTCGGGCGGGCCTTCCTCGACCACCACGCCCTGATCCATGAACAGGACCCGGTCGCAGACGCTTTCGGCAAACCCCATTTCGTGGGTGACGATGATCATCGTCATGTGTTCCTCGGCCAGCGCCTTCATCACCTGGTTCACTTCCTCGACCAGTTCCGGGTCGAGCGCCGAGGTCGCCTCGTCGAACAGCATCACCTTGGGTTTCATCGCCAGCGCGCGAGCGATCGCGACGCGCTGTTTCTGCCCGCCGGACAGCTGCGACGGGTAGTAATCGATGCGTTCGATCATCCCGACCTTGTTGAGCTGTTCCTCGGCCAGCTTGTTGGCTTCCTCGTCGCTGATCCCTTTCAGCAGCTTCGGCGCCAGCGTGATGTTTTCACGCACGGTCAGGTGGTGAAACAGGTTGAAGTGCTGGAACACCATGCCGATGTTCTGACGCACCTGGTTGATGTGCTTTTCATACTGACGATGCGGCAGCGTCTTGTTGACCTGGGTGTCCTCAAGCCAGACCTCGCCGCCCGACAGCGGATCGAGGTCGTTGATCGCGCGCAAAAGCGTGCTCTTGCCCGATCCCGATGGTCCGATGATGGCGACGATTTCGCCCCGGTGGACCTGCAGGCTGATATCCTTCAGCACCTCAAGAGCGCCATAGCTCTTCTGCGCATGACGGATATCGACGAAGGGTTTCTGTTCGGTCATCTGTATAATCTCCTTCGGCATCAGCGGGCGGCCTGAACCTTACGTTCGATGCGCCGCAGAACGGCCTCCATCCCGAGGTTGATGATGTAGTAGAACACGGCGGCGAGGACGTAGAATTCAAACGGCCGGTAGGTCCGCCCGATGGCAAGCTGCGCCGACAGGGTCAGTTCCGACACCCCGATCACCGACACCAGCGCCGAGTCCTTCAGCAGCGCGATCATGTTGTTACCAATCGGCGGGATCACGTCGCGCACCGCCTGCGGCACGACGACCTTGCGCAAGGCCTGCCCCCGGCTGAGACCAAGCGTGCGGGCCGCCTCCATCTGGCCCTTGTCGACGGCCAGAATGCTGGTCTGGATCAGTTCGGAATTGTAGACCGCGAAATGCAGCCCCAGCCCGATCACGCCCGCCACGAAGGCCGGCAGGTCGATACCGATCTGCACCAGCCCGAAATAGATCAGGAACAGTTGCAGCAGCAGCGGCGTGCCCATGAACAGCCATGCGAACAAGCGGAACGGCAGCCGGATGATCGCCGGGGCGTAAAGCGCGACCACGGCCAGGAAGATGCCGCCGAAAAAGCTCAACAAGGCCGCGGCGACGGTGATCGCAATGGTCCACAACGCGCCCAGCATGACCACATCGAGGTATTTTGGGATGACTGAGAAATCCAGACCCATGTCGTTTTATCCTCTCCTTCGCGGCGCTCAGACGATGCGCGCCTTGCGGTCTAGCCAGGCGATGCCGCGGCCGGTGACGTAGATGATGATCATGTAAAGAACGCCCGAGATCAGGAACATCTCGAAGGGCTTGTAGGTCGACCCGATATAGCGTTGCGCGGTGTAGGTCAGTTCGATCACCGAGATCGCCGCGACCAGAGCGGTGCCCTTGATCAGCGCGTTGATGTTGACGCCCAGCGGCCGGATCATCAGCCTGGCGGCCTGGGGCAGGATCACGTAGCGCATGCTTTGGTAACGGCTCATGCCCAGCGTGCGCGCCGCCTCGGCCTGGCCTTTGTCGATGGCGATGATCGCGCCGCGGATGGTTTCGGTCATGTAGGCGCCGATATTCACGCCCAGCCCGATCACCCCCGCCTCGAAGGCGTCAAGCTGAATGCCCACCTGGGGACCGCCGAAATACAGGATGAACAGCTGGATCAGCGCCGGGGTGCCGCGGATGAAACTGACATAGGCGGCGCCGATGATGCGAAACAACCGCAGTCGCGACAGCCGCGCCGCGGCGCCAAGGGATCCGCAGATCAGTCCCAGTATCGTGGTCAGCACCGAAAGCTGGATCGTCACCCAGGCCGCCTTCACGAAGAAGGGGTAGACTTTAAGCATCAGTTCGACATCCATCGGCCCGTCCTTCTTTTTCAGTGGTGATCTTTGCGTTCGAGGATCGGCAGGGCGCGGATTTCGCGCACCAGCGCCGTGGTTTCCTCGACCGCGGCTTCAAGAAACTTGCGCCCGGTTTCGGCATCGGCAACCGTAGGGTCGCCCATCGTGCCGTCGGGCGAGGCCTCGGACCACCAGCGCATCAGCATCGCCTTGCCACCGCCCTTGGCCAGGTCGAGGTTGAAAAACTTGGTATTCGGATCGTGCAGGTTCTGGTTCGTTGCCTTGCTGAGATCGACCAGTTCGGGGTGCAGATGCATGTACATCGCGGCCTCGAACTCGCCGGCATGGGCGATGCCGCCGACCTCGGAATTGCGCAGCTCGTTGATCCGGTCGCCGCACAGATTCCAGTAGGAGGCCGAAACGCAGATGATTTCATTCTCGATCACCGTCTTGCGCGCCGCCAGATCCAGCACCGGGTGGTTGGACCCGTGCGAATTCAGCAAAAGGATGCGGCGGAACCCGTGATGGGCCAGCGATTTGGTCACGTCGGTGACGAAGGCGATCAGGGTTTCGGGCTGAATCCAGATGACGCCGGGAAAATCCTTGTGGTGTTCGTTGAACCCATAGGCGATGGGCGGCATGACCAGCACCTCTTCGGGCGCCAGTTCCCCCACGCCGTTGGCCACCGCCATGCCCAGCACAGTATCGGTATCGAGCGGCATATGCGGCCCGTGGTCCTCGGTGGCGGACACGTTAAGGATCACCACGCGATCCTTGTCGGCGTCGCGCACCTCTTCCCAAGTCAGTTTTCCATAGTCTGTTTGCATCTCGCCCACACCTGTCCGCGTGGCGCGCCGGACATCCGGCGTGCCACAAGTTTGCCAGTTGAATTCAGGAAGTTCAGCGGATGTCGCCGCCGACCCATTTTTCGGCGATCTTGACGTAGGTGCCGTCTTCCATCATCGCGTCCAGCGCTGCCTGCATCTCGGCGGCCAGCTTGGGGCTGCCTTCGCGGATCGCGATGCCGGCGCCGAAGGCCTCGGTCTCGAGATCGGGCAGCATCACGAAGTCATAGCCGTTTTCCTTCATTGCCAGGATCGCGGCGATCGAGTCGTTGGCGATGACGTCGACGCGGCCGTTCTGCAATTCCAGCAGAAGTTCGGGCAGGCCCTTGTAGGTGCGCACGTTGTAGCCCTGCTCGCGGGCCCATTCCTCGTGCGTCTCGCCCAGGGTCACGCCCATTTTCACGTCGCCCAGCTGCGATACGCTGGTGATGCCGCTGTCCGGCTTGGTGAAGACGGCGCGCTTGGTGGTGTAGTAAGGGCCAACGAAATCGACCACTTCGTCGCGTTCCTCGGTGATGGTCATCGACCCGACGATGGCGTCGTACTTGTTGGCCAGAAGACCGCCGATGATGCCGTCCCATGCGGTGGTGACGATTTCCACCTCAAGCCCCATGCGCTTGGCGATCTCGGTGCCGATGGCCGGGTCGAAGCCGACCACTTCGTTCTGTTCATTGACGAAGTTGAACGGAGGGTAAGCGCCGCTCATCGCGATGCGGATCACGCCCTTTTCCTTGATGGCGTCCAGTTCCTCGGCTGCGGCGAAGCTGGCCCCGCCGAACGTTGCCATGGCGGCCACGCCGGCCATAACTGCGGTTGTCAGGACTTTCCTGCGCGTATTCATGTGAAGCTCCCTGTCTTACACTTTTTTAGACTCTGTGTTCAGACCACGCCGGCGATGGGGCCGGACGCTTGGAGGGAAGGCTTGCATAGAGCTAAATCATCATGCAAATAGATAAACAAAATTGTAATGATTGATGAAATCTATGCTGAAACCCTATGAACAGCGTTTTCCGTGGAACCTGGACTGGAACCTTCTGCGCACCTTCATGGTTGTGGTGGAACAGCGCGGCATATCCAAGGCGGCGGATTTCCTGGGGCTGAAACAGCCCACGATCAGCAGCGCCCTGAAGCGTCTGGAAGACGCGACCGGACGGCAATTGATCGACCGCAAACCCAACCGCTTCGCGGTCACCGATGCCGGTCAGACCCTTTATGCCGAATGCGCAAACATCTTCGGCGCGGTATCGCAATTACCGCAACTCCTGGCGGCCGAAGAGGAAGAATTGAGCGGCCATATCAGCATCGTCATGACCAGCCACGTGGTGTCGCCGCATTTCGACAAGGTGTTGGAAACATTCGCACAAAGACACCCGAAAGTGACCTATTCCATGGTCGTCGAAGAAAGCACAGAAGTCGCGGTGCGCATCCGGCAAAACCAGGCGAGTTTCGGGATCTGCCTGCTTAGCGAGCAGCCGAAGAACATCGATGCCCGCGTGATGTGCCGGGAATTTTTCGCGCTTTACTGCGGCCCCCGGCATCGCCTGTTCGGCAGGAACGACATTGCCCTGTCGGACCTGAAAGGCGAGGCCTCGGTTTCGTTCCAGACCGAAATCGAGGGCGGTCCGCTAGGATCGGTGGCGCAGCTGCGCGACCGGGCCGGGCTGGCCGCCAATCTGCGCGGGGTGTCGTCGAACCTGTCCGAGGTGCGCCGCCTGACCATGGCCAATATCGGTATCGGCGCCCTGCCCGTCCATGTCGCCAAGCGCGACGTGCAACTGGGTCAGCTGTGGCAGTTGCCGCCCTATTCTCAATTGCCGATGGTGGAAATCTACCTGCTGACCAATCCAAGGCGCAGCCTGTCGCCACCCGAGGCGGCCTTTCTCGCCCTTATCGATGAACTAATCCTCAGCGTACCGATGGACGAACGCACCTATTCCTAGGCCCCCTGCCCCAAGAACGGCAACGGACGGCCCTGACCGGGCCGCCCGCATTTTCTTTGTCAAAGCCTCAGAGAGCCGCGTTGAACAGCTCGGTCAGGTTGGTCTCGGTCAGCTCGATCGGGTTGCCGCCGCAGGACGGGTCGATGATCGCGCCCTTGACCAGTTCCGGGATGCTTTCCGCCGTCACGCCCAGATCGGACAGACGCTTGGGGATGCCCAGGCTGTCGTTGAGCTCCTGCACGAAGGTCTTGAAGCCCTCGAAGCCGCCCTCGATGCCCAGATAGGCCGCCGCCTGTTCGAAACGATCCGCGATCGCGGGCGCGTTGAAGTCCAGAACGGCGGGCATGCAGACGGCGTTGGTGGTGCCGTGGTGGGTTTTGAAATGCGCCCCGATCGGGTGGCTCATCGCGTGGATCGCGCCAAGCCCCTTCTGGAACGCCGTTGCCCCCATCATCGCCGCGCTCATCATCTGGGCGCGGGCCTCGATATCGGTGCCGTCGGCATAGGCGCGCGGCAGGTAGTCCTTGACCAGCCGCATGCCTTCCAGCGCGATGCCCTGGCTCATCGGATGATAATGCGGCGAACTGAAGGCCTCGACGCAATGGGCGAAGGCATCGAGCCCGGTGCCCGCGGTGATGAATTGCGGCATGCCCACGGTCAGTTCCGGGTCGCAGATCACGACGCTGGGCAGCACCTTGGGGTGGAAGATGATTTTCTTGGCGTGGGTTTCGGAATTGGTGATGACGCTGGCGCGCCCCACTTCCGACCCGGTGCCGGCGGTGGTGGGTACCGCGATGATCGGCGCGATCACGTCGGCATCGGCGCGGGTCCACCAGTCGCCGATATCCTCGAAATCCCACACCGGACGGGTCTGCCCCGCCATGAAGGCCACCATCTTGCCCAGATCGAGCCCGGACCCGCCGCCGAAGGCGATCACGCCGTCATGGCCGCCCGCCTTGTAGGCCGCGACGCCGGCATCGAGGTTCTTTTCGTTCGGGTTGGGATCGACATCGGCGAACAGGCCCCGGCCCAGGCCGGCGGCCTCCATGATGTCGAGGGTTTGCGCGGTGATCGGCAGATCGGCCAGCCCCCGGTCGGTGACCAGCAGCGGGCGCTTGATCCCGGCGGCCGCGCAGGCATCGGGCAGTTCGGTAATCCGGCCAGCGCCGAATTTGATCGTGGTCGGGTAGGACCAGTTACCAGTCAGTGTCATTGTGTCACCTTCTTGAGATGGTAGGATTTCGGACGTGTCAGGTTGTGATAGCCGATGACGGACAGCCCGCCGCCGCGCCCGGTCTGCTTGCAGCCGGTCCAGCACAGGCCGGGATCGAGGTAATCGGCCCGGTTGAGGAACACGGTACCGGTTTCGATCCGGTCGCCCACCCGTTCGGCGCGGTCCAGATCGGAGGTCCAGAGAGATGCGGTCAGGCCGAAATCGCTGTCGTTCATCAGCGCGATCGCTTCCTCGTCATCCTTGACCGGCATGATCCCCACCACGGGGCCGAAACTTTCGTCCCGCATCACCCGCATGTCGTGGGTCACGTTGGTCAGGATCTGCGGCGTCAGGTAGGCGGCGCCGTCGTCTTCGGCGAAGGTGTCGATATGGGCCTTGGCGCCCATCGCCAGCGCCTCGTCGATCTGGGCGCGGACCTCGGTCGCGAAACGGACGTTGGCCATCGGGCCGATGGTGGTCTCGGCGTCCAGCGGATTGCCCAGCTTGTAGCCGTTCACCACCGCGACCGCCTTTTCGATGAAGGCGTCGAACAGGCTTTCATGCACGTAGATGCGTTCGATCCCGCAGCAGCACTGGCCGGAATTGAACATCGCCGCGTCGATCAGCGTCGCCACCGCAGCGTCGAGATCGGCGTCTTCCATCACGTATCCCGGATCCTTGCCGCCCAATTCCAGCCCGACACCAGTGAAGGTGCCCGCCGCGGCGCGTTCCATCGCCTGACCGCCGCCGACCGAGCCGGTGAAATTGACGAAGTCGAAGGCGTTTTCCGAGATCAGCACGCTGGTGGTGTCGTGGTCGAGGAAAACATTCTGGAACACGTCCTCGGGAATGCCGGCGGAATGGAACGCCTTGGCCATCCGTTCGCCGACCACAAGCGTCTGGGTCGCGTGTTTCAGCATCACCGTGTTGCCCGCGATAAGGGCGGGCGCGACGGTGTTGATCGCCGTCATGTAGGGATAGTTCCACGGCGCCACCACGAAAACCAACCCAAGCGGAACCCGCTTGATGTAGCGCTTGAAGGTGGCGTCCTCGCCGACCTCGATGTCGGCCAGCGCACGTTCGGCGATTTCAGCCATATAGCTGGCGCGTTCGTTGAAACCGCCGAATTCGCCGCCATAGCGGACCGGGCGGCCCATCATGCCCGCCAGTTCCGGCACGATCACGTCGTTCATGTCCCCCACGGCGGCGACCCCGGCCATCACCAGGTCGATCCGTTCCTGCAGGGGCCGCGCGGCCCACGCGGCCTGCGCCGCCTTGCCGCGTGCCGTCGCGGCGCGCGCTTCGTCCGGTGTCAGCACCGGACGCTCGGCGAATACCGATCCGTCGATCGGCGAGATGCATTGCAAAGTCTTGGTCATTTCATCCTCGAAATCAGGCCAGTTCGAACCCGCGCGCCACTTCGTAATCGGTGACGATGCGGTTGAAGTCTTCGATTTCCCACTCGGCGGCGCGCGCGTAATGGGCGATCACGTCATCGCCCAGGGCTTCGCGCAGCATGCCCGAACCGAGCAGCGTTTCACGCGCGTCGCGCAGCGTGTGCGGGATATGGGCGTTTTCGCCCTCATAGGCATCGCCGCTGAAGGCCGGTTGCAGTTCCAGCCCTTCCTCGATCCCCTTCAGCCCGGCGGCCAGCATCGCGGCCATGGCGAGGTAGGGATTGATGTCCGATCCACCGACCCGGCATTCGATCCGGATCGCCTTGGTGCCGTCGCCGCACAGCCGGAATCCGGCGGTGCGGTTGTCGATCGACCAGATGATGCGGGTCGGCGCGAAGCTGCCCTTCTGGAACCGCTTGTAGCTGTTGATGTAGGGCGCCAAGAAATAGGTGTAGTCGGCGGCGTATTTCAGCATCCCCGCGACGTAGCTTTTCATCGTGTCCGACATGCCCAGCGGATCGTTCGGATCATAGAACACCGGCTCGCCATCCTTCCAAAGCGACTGGTGCACGTGGCTGGACGACCCGACCTTGTCGTGGTGCCATTTCGGCAGGAAGGTCACCGCGTGGCCCTGCTGATAGGCGATTTCCTTGGTCGCGTGCTTGGCGATGGTGTGGTAATCGGCGGTATCCAGAGCGGCGGCGTATTTGATGTTCAGCTCTTCCTGGCCGGTCTCGGCCTCGCCCTTGGAATTCTCGATCGGCAGACCGGCGTTCCACAGGTGATTGCGCAGCGGGCGCATCACGTGTTCTTCGCGGCTGGTCTGTAAGATGTTGTAGTCTTCGTTGAAGGCCGAAATCGGTTCGAGATTGCGGAAGCCGCCCTTGCGGATTTCATCGACGCTTTTCGCGAACAGGAAGAATTCCAGCTCGCTGGCCATCATCGGGGTGAAGCCCATCGCCTTGGCGCGCGCGATCTGTTTCTTCAACATGGCGCGCGGCGAATGCGGCACCTCTTCATGGGTGTGATGATCAAGCACATCGCACAGCACCATCACCGTCCCTTCGAGCCAGGGCATCGGGCGCAGGGTGCTGAGGTCGGGCTTCATCACGTAATCGCCATACCCCTTTTCCCACGAGGTCGAGGCATAGCCATCGGGCGTTGCCATCATCAGATCGGTCGCCAAAAGGTAGTTGCAGCAATGGGTTTCTTCCCATGCGCTGGCGATGAAATGCCCGGCATGGAACCGCTTGCCCATCAGGCGGCCCTGCATATCCACGAGACAGACGAGGACCGTGTCCACCTCGCCCGAGGCAACCTGTGCCTTGAGATCATCAAAACTGAGAGTGCCGGCCATTGGGCGCATCCTTTCCTGTGTAGCGCCCCGGCACGAAAAAGCGCCGGGGCTATTGCTTTACAAATTAGCCGTAACGATACGGGCGGCCGGCCTTGGCCATGTCCGCATTGTATTTCTTGAAGATCTCGACAACCTTGGCCTTGGTCGGGCTTTCGGCGGCGATTTCATCCCAGAACTTGTGCGCGGCGCTTTCGACCTGGTCCCATTCGTTGTCGGGGATCGAGGTCAGCTGCATCTTGGTGCCGTCGACGCGCAGGTTCGCCTCACCGCCCCAATACCACCACTGGCGGTAATAATGCGACTGTTCCATGCAGGTCGCCAGCAGCAGCTTCAGGTCCTCGGGGAGTTCCTCGTAGCGGCCCATATTGGCGAAGAAGTGACCGATCCAGGCGCCCGAGATGTTGTTGGTCAGGAAGTAGTTGGTCACGTCGGCCCAGCCAACGGTGTAGTCTTCGGTGATGCCCGACCATGCGATGCCGTCAAGTTCACCGGTCTGCACGGCGACCTCGATGTCTTCCCACGGCAGGGTGACCGGCACGACGCCGAACTGCGACAGGAAGCGGCCGGCGGTCGGGAAGGTGAAGACGCGCTTGCCCTTCAGGTCAGCCAGGCTGTTGATCGGGTCCTTGGTGGCGAAATGGCACGGATCCCACGACCCGGCCGAGATGTGCTTGACCCCGACCTTGGCGTATTCCTCGGCCCAGATTTCGTTCAGGCCGTACTGGTTGAACAGCACCGGCACGTCGAGCGAATAGCGCGATGCGAAGGGGAAGTAGCCGCCGAACACCGTGACTTCGGTGGGCGACGCCATCGAATCGTCGTCCGACTGCACCGCGTCGATGGTGCCGCGCTGCATGGCGCGGAACAGTTCGCCCGTTGGGACCAGCTGGTCGGCATAGTACAGTTCGATCTGCATCCGGTCGCCGGCGATCTTGTTGAAGGTGTCGATGGCGGGCTTGACCACGTGTTCGGCCAGCGCCGCGCCGGCATAGGTCTGCATCCGCCACTTGATGGTGGATTGCGCCAGCGCCGGCGCGGCCAGCGGTGCCGCGGCAACGCCCATACCGGCGGTTTTCAGGAACTTACGTCTGCTAGTCATTTCATAGTCTCCTTGTGGATGGGATGGCCCCCTGACGGGGCTCTTATGTGGATTATTTTCCGTAAACCGTGTTCGGCAGCCACAGCGCGATCTCGGGGAAGATCATCACCAGCGTCAGGGCCAGCACCATCACCGCCGCGAAAGGCACGATCGAGCGGTAGATGTCGCGCAACCCGATCTCAGGCGGCGCCATGGCGCGCATCAGGAACAGGTTGTAGCCGAAGGGCGGCGTCATATAGGCGATCTGGGTGGTGATGGTGTAAAGCACGCCGTACCAGATCAGATCGAAGCCCAGATGGCCGACCAGCGGCACGTAAAGCGGCGCCACGATCACCAGCATCGCGGTATCGTCAAGGAAGGTGCCCATGACGATGAAGCTCAGCTGCATCAGGATCAGGATCATCCAGGGGCTCAGGCCCAGCTGTTCGGTGAACAGGTTCTCGATCGCCTTCACGGCACCCAGCCCGTCGAAGATCGCCCCGAAGCCAAGCGCGGCAAGGATGATCCACATGAACATGCACGACACCGCCAAGGTCTGGCGCACCGACACTTCGAACACCTGCTTGGTCATCCGCCCCTTCAGGATCGCGGCGACGAAGGCGGCCATGGCGCCAATGGCCGAGCTTTCGACAAGCGAGGTCCAGCCCTTGACGAAGGGAAACATCATCGAGGCGAAGATGATCAGCGGCAGCAGCCCGGCGCGCAGAAGGCGCAGCTTTTCCGACATCGGCACGTTGCGTTCTTCTTCGGGCAGGACCGGGCCGAGCTCGGGCTGGATCCGGCAGCGCACATAGATGTAGATGATGAACAGCGTCGCCATCAGCAGCCCCGGCACCACCCCGGCAAGCCACAGCTGGCCGACCGGCTGCCGCGCGATCATCGCGTAAAGCACCAGCACCACCGAGGGCGGCACCAGGATACCCAGCGACGATCCGGCCTGGATCACACCGGTGACCATGATCTTGTCGTAGCCGCGGCGCAGCAGTTCGGGCAACGCGATGGTGGCGCCGATGGCCATGCCGGCCACGCTCAGTCCGTTCATGGCGGAGATCAGGACCATCAGGCCGATCGTCCCGATGGCAAGTCCGCCTTTGACCGGCCCCATCCAGACGTGGAACATCTTGTAGAGGTCATCGGCGATCTTGGACTCCGACAGCACATAGCCCATGAAGATGAACATCGGCAGGGTCAGCAGCGGATACCATTTCATCAGCTTCATCGCGGCCGAGAACGGCATGTCGACGCCCCCCGTGCCCCATAGCATCAGCCCCGCGAAGGCGCCGACGAAGCCGATGGCGGCGAACACGCGCTGGCCGGTCATCAGCATCAGCATCATGCCGGCGAACATCAAGATGGCGATCATTTCATAGGACATCAGATTTCAACTCCGCGAATGCGGCCGATATCCCGGAAGAATTCGGCAAGTGTTTGCAGCAGCATCAGAAAAATACCGAAGGTAAGAAGGGTTTTGACCGGCCAAAGCATCGGCCGCCAGGCGGTCGAACTGCGTTCGAGGAAACCGATCTTTTCCGCCGCCGCGTCGAACCCGCCGGTGAACAGCGCGCCGAACAGGTCGCGGAAGTATTCCAGCGGCGTCATGCCGAAATAGCCAAGCGCATAGGCCAGCGACCCCAACGCGCCGTACAGCAGGATCCCGAGGTAGAACATCAGGAACAGCACGGTGAAGGCATCGACCCAAGCCTTGGTCTTGTGCGACCAGCCGCCATAGAACAGGTCCATCCGCACGTTCGATCCAAGCTGTATCGAATAGGGCCCGCCGAGGATGTAATAAGCCACCATGACGAACTGCGCCGTTTCCAGCGTCCAAAGCGACGGGGTGAAGGCGACCTTGGAAACCGACGACCACAGCAGCACGCCGATGAGGACGAAGATCATGTACATCGCGATCCGCCCGATAAAGCGGTTCATCGCGTCGATCCCGCGCACGTATCCGGTTATGATCCTAGGCATTCCGCCCCCCTTCCCCGGCGCCGGGCAACGCCTCCAACGCGGGCCGGATCATGCTCAGCAACTCTTGTGACATGGTGGTGACGTCCCCTTCATCACGGATCAGGTCGTTTCGGATTTCCAGCATCACGTTGGCCAGGCCGTTTGCGATTCCGTGCAGTTTCAAGGAATGGGTCACCCCGTCTTCCGGCCCGTAAGGCTGGTTGCGCTCGATACAGCGATGCGGCAGCGCCCCGGCGTTTTCCAGCATCAGGTCGGCCATGCGGCTGTCGCTGTCGTGTAGGATGCCGATCTCGGTCTTCCGCCTCTCGCCGAAATAAACCGGGGTGAAGCTGTGCACGGACATCAACACCCGCGGCCCCTTCGCGATCATCTCGGTCACCGCGGCGCAGAACGGGCGATAGATACTGTCGGTCCGCTCTTTGCGTTGCGCCTCGGTCAGCCCGACATTGCCCGGCACCTCGACGACTTCAGAGCGCACCGGCATGGCGCTTTCGGCTTCCGGCGGGCGGTTGCAGTCGTACACGAGTCGCGACACCCGGCTGGCGACGATCGGCGCGTCCAGCGCGGCGCTGAGCGCTTTCGACAGCGCAAGCGCACCGGGGTCCCATGCGGCATGACTTTGCCGCCATTCGGGCCGCAGCCCGAGATCGCCATAACGCGCGGGTATTTCGCTGGAAGCGTGTTCGCAGATAAGCAACACGCCGCCCCGGCCGGTGGGATTGATCACCTCGACCGCGCTTTCTTCCGCGCCATGCTGATTGTTCAGCATCTCTCACTCCCTGTTTTGGAAAATTCTTTTCACACCGGTTATGTTTGTGTCAATATCTCTTCACACATGATCGACATAGAATCCGAAATGCCCTTGCGCCACCGCTTTGCATGCTGAAGAAATAGACGTCCCACACAGGAAGAGATCTTGAACCACCCCACCGCCACCGTCCGAGAACTGATCCGAGCGCAATACAGCACGCTGACCCAGTCAGAGCGCAAATTCGCCAATGCCCTGCTGGAAAACTACCCGGCGGCGGGGCTGGCCTCGATCACCATCGTGGCGGAGCAATCGGGCGTTTCGACCCCGACCATCGCCCGGATGGTGCAGAAACTGGGCTTCAAGGGCTATCCGCAGTTCCACCAGGCATTGCTGAAGGAATTGCAGGCCAAGGTATCGGGTCCGACCGAGCGGCGGGCGAACTGGGCCTCCGAAGCGCCGGAATCGCATCTGCTCAACCGCTTCGCCAAGGCCGTGACGCGCAATATCGAAACCACCTTTTCGAATGTCGACAGCGAAGGATTCGATGCCGCGGCACGGCTGCTGGCCGACAGCAGCCACCCGCTTTACGTCGTCGGCGGCCGCATCACCCGGGCGCTTGCCGATTATGCCTTCACCCATTTTCAGGCGGTCCGGCCCAAGGTCACGCATCTGACCTCGTCCTCGGCCACCTGGCCGCATTACCTGCTGGACATGGAAAAGGGCGACACGCTGCTGGTGTTCGACATCCGGCGCTATGAAACCAACCTGCAACGGCTTGCCGAAATGGCGGCCGAACGCGGCATCAACGTGGTTCTGATCACCGACCAGTGGTCCAGCCCGATCACCTCGGTCGCCACCCACAGCTTCAACTGCTGGGTGGAAATCCCGTCGGCCTGGGATTCGAACGTGTCGACGATGATGCTACTGGAAGCCCTGATCGCGGCGGCACAGGAACAACGCTGGCCGGAAACGCGCGAAAGGTTCGACCGGCTGGACGAACTGTTCGACCTGACCCGCCTGTTCCGCAAACCAGGCTGAGGCACGGCCCCTTGCGGGCCCGGCCTTGTCTCGCCCCGGGGGCCGAAGCCCCCTGCCCGCTTCAGCGCGTTTCGCGCGCGGTCCGCTTCTTGCCCGAGGACGGCGACGAAATCAGCGATTGCACGGTATAGACCGGCACCGCGAAGCCAACCGCGCGATCCAGACCTTTTCACGGCGCGGGGCATGATCCCAGCGGGAAATGTCGGTTGTCGGCAAAATGCGGCAAATCCAAGTCGCAATGCAGCCACCAGGCAAGCACCTGCCAGCGTCGATTTGACCTGGCTCAAGGTATTTTCGCATTTTTGGCATAAGAAATCCCGCCAAAGAGGAGCGCCAATGCGACTGACGACACGGACAAACCTGGCTGCGCGGGTGCTGATGGCCTGCGCTGCTAACCCCGACCGGTTGATCCGGACGGCGGAAATCGCGGGAATCTGCAATTCCTCGGCCCACCACGTTGCGGTCGTGGTCCAGCGGCTGCATGCCGAGGGCTATCTCAGCACCTTGCGCGGGCGCTCCGGCGGGTTGCGGCTGGCGCGGCAGGCGGATCAGGTTTCGATCGGCGCCGTGTTCCGTTTGTTCGAAGCCGACATCCCCTTTGCAGAATGTTTCGACACCGAAAACAACACCTGCCCACTGACCGAGACCTGTCGCCTGCGGGGCTATGTGCAGCGCGCGGTCGAAGCGTTTTATCACGAACTTGACATGGTCACGCTGGAAGACCTGGTGCGCGGCAACTGCGGGCTGATCGATCTGCTTGCCATGCAGCCCGAACCGCCCGCACGCTGCATTGCCGAATCCGCTCGGCAATGACCCCTGCTCCGCACCGGCCGGGCCTTGCCGCAGGGTTTCACGGATCAGACCGGAATAAGGCAACGGGTAACCGAACAGGTCGCGGGTCGGATATGATCGCACCCGCAGTTCGCCAAGCGGGTGTCCGGCCTGAACCTCAGACACCCGCAGCACCAAGCGCGAACCGGATCAGTCGCGGTCGGCGGGCTGATAGAAATCCGAGGTGCGCTGCCTGCCTGCAAGCCACCAGCCGTATTGTTCCGGCCAGGTCCTGAACTCGACATCATGGCCCAGCACCGTCGCCGCGTGCAGCGGCCAGGACGGGTCGACCAGGGCTTCCCGTCCGATCGCGACCAGATCGGCGCGCCCCTCGGCCACGATCGCCTCGGCCTGTTCGGGATGGGTGATCAGGCCGACGGCCATGGCGGCCATTTCGGCATCCTGCCGCACCCGCGTCGCGTAGGGCACCTGGAACCCCGGTTGCCGCTTCTGCTTGCCCCCTGCGGTCGCCGCACCGGCGATACCGCTGGAAGAACAATCCATCACGTCGACCCCGCGCGCCTTCAGTTCGCGCGCCAGAACGACGGTGTCGTCCAGCGTCCAGCCCTCGGGGTCGCCATCGACCGCCGAGGTGCGAAAGAACAGCGGCAGGTCATCGGGCCACACCGCGCGCACCGCCTCGGTCACTTCCAGCGCCAGCCGCATGCGACCGGCAAGATCGCCGCCATAGGCATCGTCGCGCTTGTTCGACAGCGGCGACAGGAAGCTGTGGATCAGGTAGCCATGCGCGCCGTGCACCTCGGCGATCTGGTAGCCCGCGGCCAGCGCGCGGCGCGCGGCGGCGGCGTAGTCTTCGATCAGGTCGGCGATCTCCGACACGCTCAGTTCATGCGGCACCGGCCAGCCCTCGGCGACGGGAATGGCGGACGGGCCAACCGGCGTCCAGGGCATGTCACCGCGCGCGAAATCGTCGTCGTTCAGCGGCCCGTTGCCGAACCACGGGCGCTGCATGCCCGACTTGCGGCCGGCATGGCCCAGCTGAACCGCCGGAACCGCGCCGTTGCGCCGCACGAACTGGGCGATCCGCGCGTGGCCGGGGATCTGACTGTCGTCCCAAAGACCGGCACATCCATGCGTGATGCGGCCGGATTTCTGCACCGCCGTGGCCTCGGTGAACACCACGCCGGCACCGCCGGTGGCGAAGCGCCCCAGATGGACGATGTGCCAGTCCTCGAGGTGGCCTTCATGCGCGGTGTACTGGCACATGGGCGAAATCACGATCCGGTTGCGCAGGGTCAGCCCGCGCAGGGTCATCGGGCGAAAAAGGGTCGGCGTATTGGTCAAGGTAGTATCCTCCAGCATGTCGAAGCAAACGCTAACTGCGGCAGTCCGCGTTCTCAACAGTCACGCAGCGTCCAAACACAAGGCGCCGGGGCCCTCACCCCGTCCCGCCTGCTTTGTTTAGCCCCGGTTTTTCCCGCGTCCCTATGCGCCGCCGCCCGTGAGCGCGCGGCTGAGGTCGCGCGCATGGGCCACGACCAGAGACGCCGCGAGGTCGACATCAAGGTCTTCCATCGCCACGACCCCGATCGAACATTCGATCGGGCGTCCGGTCCTGTCAATCGGGGCAAGCGGCGCGGCAACGCCCACCGCGCCTTTTTGCAGGGCACCGTGCGTCACGCTGTATCCATCGGCCCGCGCCTGTCGCACCTCTTCGCTGTCGCCGGGTTTGGCGGGCCGCCCGGACAGGATCGCGATCCCGGCGGCGCCGCGGCTCAGCGGGTGGCGGCTGCCGACCCGATAGCTGACGCGCAGGAAATCGGTGCTGTGTTCGGCAACCGCGATTGCCACACCATCATCGCCATCCGCCATCGACAGGAACGCCGTCGCCTGCGCCGCGTCCGCCAACGCCTGCAACTCTATGGCAGCCAGGCTGCGCAACTGCGGCAGGAACCGCGCCTCGAGCTGCAAAATCCCGGCGCCAAGAAACAGCCGCCCCTGCTTCAGCCGCGACACGAGGCCGTTTTCCTCCAGCGTCGAAACCACTCGGTAGGCGATGGCCCGGTCAACGCCAAGTTCCTTGGCCAGTTCGCCGACGGTCAGACCGTCCTCGGAAGAGCCGATGAGAAACAAGGCCTTAATGCCCCGATCCAATGTCTGAAGCGTCGCCATCCGCGCATTCTCCTGCTGCCTGCGCCAATCCCCTGCCGCCCATCGGAGTTGACGGAAGGCGTCGAATCGGACACAAGTTAACAATATCGCAACATAGTGTGCGATAAAAGTAAATTTATGCCGTTCGACGCTTTTAGAGGTAAAAAGTGCCGAAAGCGGCAAACGACAGCGCCGCGCGCCCCGCGCGCAGTTGGGAGGATCACCATGGCGGGACAATGCCCTATTGCCACAGACGCAACTTCACCCACCGGATGCCCGGTTTCGGCACGCGCTTCTGCCTTCAACCCGTTCGAGGGGGAGTATCAGATCGACCCGGCCGAAGCGCTGCGTTGGGCGCGCGAGGAAGAACCGGTCTTCTACAGCCCGGAAATCGGCTATTGGGTGGTGACGCGCTATGAGGACATCAAGTCGGTCTTCCGCGACAACATCCTGTTTTCGCCCGCGGTCGCGCTCGAGAAAATGACGCCGTCCACCCCCGAGGCGCAGAGCATCCTGCAAAAATACGGCTACGCGATGCAACGGACCATGGTGAACGAAGACGAACCCGATCACATGGCCCGGCGCCGGCTGCTGCTGGATGATTTCCTGCCGGAAAACCTGGCCAAGCACGAACCGGCGGTGCGCGCGCTGACGCGGCGATACATGGATCGCTTCATTGACCGCGGCCATGCCGATCTGGTCTCCGATATCTTCTATGAAATCCCGTTGACGGTGGCGCTGCATTTCCTTGGCGTCTCCGAAGACGACGCCAGCGAACTGCGCGAATTCGCGGTGGCGCACACGCTGAACACCTGGGGCCGCCCGACGCCCGAGGAACAGCTGGAAATCGCAGAAAACGTTGGTCGCTTCTGGCAGACGGCGAACCGCATCCTGGACCGGATGATCGCCAATCCCGACGGCGAAGGCTGGATGTACGAAACCGTGCGCCAGCATTTCAAGCACCCCGACATCGTGCCGGAAAGCTACCTGCGCTCGATGATGATGGCGATCCTGGCGGCGGCGCACGAAACCACCTCGAACGCGACGGCGAACGCGTTCTGGACCTTGCTCAGCAATCCCGAAGCCTGGGACGAGCTGTGCCAGAACCCGGCACTGATCCCCAGTGCGGTCGAAGAATGCCTGCGCGTCGCCGGATCGATCGTGGCCTGGCGCCGCATCGCAACCGCGGACACCGCCGTCGGCGGCGTCGAAATTCCCGAAGGCGGCCGCCTTCTGCTGGTGCAGGCCAGCGCCAACAAGGACCCGCGGCACTGGGAAAACGCCGACGATTTCGACATCTACCGGGACAATGCCTCGGAACACATGACCTTCGGTTACGGCGCGCATCAGTGCATGGGCAAGAATATCGGCCGGATGGAAATGCGCGTGTTCCTCGAGGAATTCACCCGGCGCCTGCCGCATATGCGGCTGAAACCCGGGCAGAAATTCGAAAACCTCGTGAACATCTCGTTCCGCGGGCCGGCCTCGCTGCATGTCGAATGGGACCCGGCGCAAAATCCCGAACGCCGCGATCCGGCGATCCTCGACAAATCCCTGTCCTTCGCGATCGGCGCGCCGGTCAAGGATGATATCCTGCGCCGGGTGACGGTGCGCGCGGTCTCCGATACCGGCGACGGCGTGAAACACATCGTCCTGCAAGACCCGCGCGGGCGTCCGCTGCCGGCCTTCACGGCCGGGTCGCATATCGACCTGGTCGATGGCGGTTTTCGCCGCAAATACTCTCTGTGCGGCGATGCGAATGATACGAGCAGCTATGAAGTCGCGATCCTGCGCGAAGAGGACGGACGCGACGGATCGAAGCATTTCTGCGATACGCTCAAGGCCGGTGACAGCGTCCAGATCGCCGGGCCGCGCAACCATTTCAAGCTCGACGAAGACGCTTCCAGCTACGTGCTGATCGCGGGCGGCATCGGGATCACCCCGATCGTCGCGATGGCCGACAGGCTCAAGGCGCTTGGCAAACCCTACCGGCTGCATTTCTGCGCCAAACTGCAATCCGCGCTGCCGCTGCTGGACCGGGTCGAGCGCGATCACGCGGGCGCCCTGTCGCTGCACCTGAGCGCCGACGGATCACGGCTCGACCTGGACCGGACGCTTGCCGATCTGCCCGACGGGACACAGGTCTATGCCTGTGGCCCGGAACGGATGCTCGACGCGCTGGAAGACCTGTCCGATCGCTGGCCGGAAGGCACGCTGCATTACGAACATTTCTCGGGTGGTGCGGGCGCGCTGGACCCCAGCGTCGAACATGCTTTCGAGGCCGAGCTTGCCGATAGCGGCCTGACGGTTCCTGTCGCCGCCGATCAGACGCTCTACGAGGCGCTGCGCTCTGCCGGGGTCGATATGCCGCTCGATTGCGGCGAGGGCCTGTGCGGCACCTGCGAAGCGCGGGTCATCGAAGGCGATATCGATCACCGCGACAAGGTGCTGACGAAACAGGAACGCGCCAGCGGCGAACGCATCATGACCTGCTGTTCGCGCGCCAAGGGCAACCGGATCGTGCTGGCGTTGTAGGACGCTTCACCCCCGGCCCCGGAACGTCCCGGGCAGATCACCGAAATTACCCATCACCGACGGGTCCCGGTTCGCGAACCGGGCCCGCCCCTATCATCGCACAAGAGACTAAGGGAGGCCTCTATGCAAAAACTGAAATCAACCTTCACGGCGCTCGGGCTGGCGGCAACCATGTTGACCGCAACCGGCGCGCAGGCGGAAACCAAGCTGAAGCTCAGCCATTTCCTGCCGCCGGTCCATGGCATCCACAAGGATTTCATCGTGCCGTGGACCGAACAGATCACCGAATGCACCGACGGCGAAGTGACCTTTGAAATCTCCGCCGCGGGTTCACAGCTGGGCCATGTCGCGCGCCAGCAGGAACAGGTCATGGCCGGTGTCGTGGACATCGCGCACGGGCTGCACGGCATTCCGCGCGGGCGTTTCCCGCGCACCTCGATCATCGACCTGCCGTTCCTGACCGACGATGCGGGGGCCGCGACCTATGCGCTGTGGGACCTGCTGCAAGGGCCGCTTGCCGAGGAATACAAGGGGCTGCACGTGCTGGCGCTGCACGCCCATAACGGCGGACTACTGCACACCGCGGACAAGCCGGTGAAGACGATGGAAGACCTCAAGGGCCTGCGCATCCGCACGCCCAGCCCGGCGATTTCGGACATGCTGTCCCATCTTGGCGCCGATCCCCAGGGCCTGCCCCCGGGCGCGGTGTACGAAAACCTTCAGCGCGGGGTGATCGACGGCACAGTGTTCCCCTGGGACCCGGTCAATTCCTTCGGGCTGAACGAAGTTCTGGGCCATCACCTCGACCTTGGCGCCTACACGGTTTCGTTCTTCTTCGTCATGAACGAACGGTCCTACAGTAAGCTGAGCGACAAGGCGCAGGCCTGCGTCGACGCGGCTTCGGGCGACAACCTGGTCGGCAAGTTCGGCGACTGGTGGGATGCCTGGGACAAGCCCGGCCATGATCAGGCGGTCGCCGCAGGCCACGAGATCACCGAACTCAGCGATGCCGAGCGCGCCGAATGGCGTGCAGCGCTGGCGCCGGTGATCGACGACTACCTTGCCAAGCTCGAAGCCGACGGCGTGGAAAACGCACGCGACATCTATGACCAGATGGTCGCGAAGGTCGCAGAGTTCGAAGCGCAACAATAACCCGACACGATCGGAAGGGGCCGGCCCGCGTTTCACGCGTGGCCGGCCCCGCTGCAGGAGTGGTTTCCATGACAAGGTTAGCGGACATTTTAAGAGCGATCATCGGCGTCATCGCGGGACTGGGCGTTCTGTCCTATGGCTGTGCCGCGCTGGTGACGGTGGCCGACATCATCGGCCGCACGATCGGATTGCCGGTCGCCGGCGTGGTCGAGATGGTTCAGCTTTTCGTGGTGACCGGCACCTGGCTTGTCATTCCCTATGCCTTTCTCACCGGCGCCCATGTCGGGGTCGATTTCATCCTCATGGCGATGCCGCGCCGCATCCGGCGCGTTGCCGGCGGGGTGATCGGCGCGGGCACGCTCGCGCTGATCGGGCTGATGCTGTGGTATGCGTTTCAGACCTTCAGCGTGCGCACCATGTTCGGCGACAAGTCGCAGCAGCTGGGCATCCCGATCGAATATTACTGGTACCCGCTTCTGACCGGGCTGGGCCTGTCGCTCGTCGCGGTGGTCCTGGAATTCTTTTCGTCGCAAAGGAGCGCACATCATGTCTGACGCGCTTGTCGGAGTGCTGGGCTTTCTCGGTGCGTTGTTTCTCATCGGTCTCGGGGTGCCGGTTGCCGTCGCGATGGCAATCGCGGGGATCATCGGCGCCATCTATCTGGGGGACTGGGGCGGCATTTCCTTCATCCTCGGATCGACCCCGTATGATTCAGTCTTCCCCTATTCCTTCAGCGTCATCCCGCTGTTCGTGGCGATGGGGGTGTTTGCGGCGCATGCGGGCCTGTCGCGCGCGCTGTTCACCGCGATCAACAGCTTTGTCGGTCACCGCCGCGGCGGTCTGGCGGTCACCACCATCGGGGCCTGCGCCATGTTCGGCGCGATCTGCGGCAGTTCGCTTGCCACCGTCGCCACGATCGGGCGCGTCGCCCTGCCCGAAATGAAGCGGCACGGCTATGCCCCGTCGCTGTCCACGGCAACGGTCGCGGCCGGCGGCACCCTTGGCGTTCTGATCCCGCCCTCGATCCTTCTGGTGATCTACGGGCTGCTGACGCAAAGTTCGGTCGGTAAACTGTTCGTCGCCGCCCTGATCCCCGGCATTCTGGGCGCCGTCTTCTACGGCCTTGCGATCCTTGGCCGCGTTTCGCTCAAGCCGGACCTGGCCCCGACCACGCCGCGGCTGAGCGCCCGCGAGCGGATCGAGGCGCTCAAGACGACCTGGCCGGTCGTGCTGCTTTTCGTCGTCGTCATCGGCGGTATCTTCACCGGGCTCTTTTCGCCAACCGAAGCGGCGGCAGTCGGCGCGGTCGGCGCCTTCGCCCTCGCACTGTTTTCGGGTGAACTCAACAGACAGGTACTGCGCAGCGCCGTTTTCGAAATCGCCGGGCTTTCGGGCATGATCTTCTTCATCCTGATCGGCGCGTCGCTGTTCAATTTCTTCCTTGAATCCACCGGCCTGCCGCAGATGCTTATCGGCCTGATCGAACAGGCGGGCGTCACGCCCTTGGTGGTCATGCTGATGATCCTGGTGTTCTACATCATCCTCGGCTGCTTCATGGATTCGCTTTCTGTCGTGCTGATGACGGTGCCGATCCTCGCGCCGGTGGCGCTCGATCTCGGATTCGATCTCGTCTGGTTCGGCATCATCGTCGTCACCGTGGCCGAAATCGGCCTGATCACGCCGCCCGTCGGGATGAACCTGTTCGTGGTTCAGGCCGCGTCGCAGGGGGTGCCGCAATCGACCGTGGTGCGCGGGATTTTCCCCTTCATCCTTGCCGACATCCTGCGCCTTGCCGTTCTCGTCGCGTTTCCGGCGCTTGTCCTCTGGCTTCCCGGGCTTCTGTTTTAAGCCCCACGACAAAAGGCGGGCCCGACAACCGGGTCCCGGTTTGACCGGGACCGCCCCTCCCGGTCTGACGCCGACCGGGGGAAGAGCCCCTACTGCAACAGCCCCGAATTCCCGCCGGAGCGACGGTGCAGAACGGCACGCCAGACGGCCGGATCAACCTCTGACCGCCGAATTTCGCCGCGATCACGATTTTCGTGTATCGGACGAATTTGGCCGACGATTATCGGGCCGCTGAAACATCCAGTTTTGTTGTGGCCGGGTTTCCTGTGTGCTCCCCCTTTGTCGGTGCCCCGTCCGCAAC
The DNA here is from genome assembly GCF_018219815.1 of Thalassovita aquimarina. Lineage (GTDB taxonomy): Bacteria > Pseudomonadota > Alphaproteobacteria > Rhodobacterales > Rhodobacteraceae > Thalassobius > Thalassobius aquimarinus. Next base: position 53,812 of record NZ_JADMKU010000007.1, on the reverse strand, counting down.
TTGAACGCGCCACCATGCTGCAACTGCGAGAGAGAGGGCGGTTGACTTGAATCGACACAAGCGCCTTTAGTTATTTTACTCTTAGTTCAAAGATCCAAAAATCGCGGCCAAGGTGCCAATTCAAAGGGAGAAATCCCGATTTGCGAAATTGCGGAGCGAACGCACCGCCCGTTTTTCAACAGGGAGAGAAATACAATGACCTCTTTCACACGACAATTCATGCGCGGCATGACCGCCTCGGCGTTTCTTTTCGCGACGATGACCGCCGCCTCGGCCTTCACGGCCTGCCAGGTCACCGACACCGGCGGAATTGACGACAACAGTTTCAACCAGACCGCGTGGCAAGGCGTGGTGGACGCTCAGGAAAAACTTGGGATCGAGGGCCGTTACCTCGAATCGCAAGCCGAATCCGATTACGAGGCGAACGTCAATTCGCTGCTGGGCGGCCAGTGCGACGTCATCTTCACCATCGGTTTCCTGCTGGGCGACGCCACCGCGAACGCGGCCAAGGCCAACCCGGATCAGAAATTTTCGATCGTGGACTTCGCCTATGATCCGACCATCCCGAACGTCCTGGGGCAGGTCTACGCAACGGACCAGGCTGCCTTCCTGGCCGGGTACCTCTCGGCGGGGATGAGCAAGACCGGGATCGTCGGCACCTTCGGCGGCATTAACATCCCGCCGGTGACCATTTTCATGGACGGTTTCGCTGCCGGGGTCGGGTATTACAACGAACAGAAAGGCACCAGCGTACAGGTTCTGGGCTGGAATCCGGAAAGCCGCGAAGGGCTGTTCACCAACAACTTCGAATCGCTCGACGACGGGCGTGCCTATGCGCAAAACCTCTATGACGAAGGTGCCGACATCGTGCTGCCGGTGGCGGGCCCTGTCGGGCTCGGTTCTGCCGCGCTAGCGGACGAACTGGGCACCGACGCGCTCAAGATCATCGGCGTGGACGCGGACCTTTACCTGACCGACCCGGCGAAGAAGCACGTCTATCTCACCTCGATCATGAAGCGCATGGATTCGACCGTCTACCAGGTCATCGAAACGACGATGAACGGCGACTTCGAGGGCGGATTGATCGTCGGGACGCTGGAAAACGGCGGTGTCGACCTTGCCCCCTATCATGACATGGAAGACATGATCCCCGATGAACTGAAGGCCGAGGTCGAAACGATCCGGCAGGGCATCATCGACGGTTCCATCAAAGTCGGGAACTGACACCAGGACAACCCGGCGCGCCTGTTTCGCGGCAGGACGCGCCGGTCCCCTTCGGGCAGGGAGCGGAATCGATGGATGTCGAGTTGAAGGGAATTACCAAGCGTTTCGGCCCGGTGGTGGCCAATGACGCGGTGAATCTGAAAATAAAGGGCGGCGAGGTTCTGGGCCTGCTGGGCGAAAACGGCGCCGGGAAATCCACCCTGATGAACGTGCTTTGCGGACTGTATCATCAGGACGAAGGCGAAATCCTGATCGACGGCAAACCGGTGGCGTTCGACGGGCCGGGCGCCTCCATCGCCGCGGGCATCGGCATGGTCCACCAGCATTTCATGCTGGTCCCGGTATTCACCGTCGCAGAAAACGTGGTGCTGGGCGTCGAACCGACCGGCCGGTTCGATCACCTCGACCTGAACACCGCGCGCGCGCAGGTCCGCGAAATCAACGACAAATACGGGCTCGAGGTCGACCCCGACGCGCTGATCGAGGACTTGCCGGTGGGTATCCAGCAGCGGGTCGAAATCCTCAAGGTACTGTTTCGATCGGCCGATGTACTGATCCTCGACGAACCCACCGCCGTTCTGACACCGCAGGAGGTCGAGGATTTCTTCGACATCGTGAAATCGCTGCGCGACGCCGGCAAGGCGATCGTGTTCATTACCCACAAGTTGCACGAGATCCTCGAGATTTCCGACCGCATCAGCGTGCTGCGCGGCGGGCGCATCACCGGCGAAGGCGACCCCCACGAACTGACCGAGGCGCAGCTTGCCGAAATGATGGTGGGCCGTCCCGTCAGCTTCACAGTCGACAAGGCCCCGGCCGCGCCGGGCAAGCCGATGCTCGACATCAAGGATCTGGTGGTGACGCGCGAAAATGACGAGGTCGCGGTCGATCACGTGAGCCTGACGGTGAATTCCGGTGAAGTCGTGGGCATTGCCGGGGTGCAGGGCAACGGCCAGACCGCCCTGGTCGAAGCGATCACGGGGCTGAAACACCCGCCTTCGGGAACCATTCTGTTCGATGGCGACGACATTACCCGCGCTTCGGTGCGCGACCGCCACCGCCGCGGCATGGCGCATATCCCGGAGGACCGCCACAAATCCGGCATGATCGGAAATTTCTCCATCGCCGAAAACATGGTTTTGAATTCCTATTACGACGAGGAATATGCCCACGGAGGCGCGATCGACTGGCCCCATGTGGCAGAAACCGCCGCCGCCTTCTGCGTCGATTTCGACATCCGCACGCCGAGCGTTTTCCTTCAGGCGGGCAAACTGTCGGGCGGCAATCAGCAAAAGATGGTGGTGGCGCGAGAACTCGAACGCGAAACCAAGCTGGTGATCGCGGCGCAGCCGACGCGGGGATTGGACGTGGGATCGATCGAATACATCCATAAACGCCTGATCGGCAGCCGCGACGAAGGCGACGGGGTTCTAATCGTGTCGTCCGAACTGGACGAGATCATGGCGCTGTCCGACCGGATACTGGTGATGTTCAAGGGCCGGATCGTGGCCGAATTCGACAATACCGGCGGCACGGCCGATCGCAACGCGATCGGTCTGGCGATGGCCGGGGCAACGGGGGGTACGGCGGCATGACGACGTCGATCGGAAAACGCGCTCTGGACGATTCCGGCCGCGCGCTTCTCAAGCGCGCCACGCGCGGGCATCAGGATTTCGAGGATTTGGTGATCGTGCCGGTCTTCGCGGTGATCGTGGCGCTGATCCTGGGGGCCGTGATCATGTTCGCCACGGGGGTCGATCTGGCGACGATCGGTAAAAGTTTCGTGGCGCTGGCCAAGGGATCGGTGGGGTCCGTCAACGCCCTTTCGGAAACGATCACGGCGGCGATCCCGCTGGTGCTGGCGGGGCTCGGCCTCGGGCTCGGCTTCCGGACCGGGCTGTTCAATATCGGGGCCGAGGGGCAGCTTCTGCTGGGCGGCACGGCGGCGGTGGTGTTTTCATTCACCTTCGACGGCCTGCCTTTCCTGCTGCTGATGCCGCTTTCGCTGCTCGCCGGCGCGGTAGTGGGGGCGCTTTATGCCTCTATCGCGGGGATACTGAAAGCAACGACCGGCGCGCATGAGGTGATTTCGACGATCATGCTGAACCTGATCTCGTTCCAGCTTCTGAACTACCTGCTGCGGCAACCGTATATCCAGAAGGAAGGCCGGTCCGATCCGATTTCGAAATCGGTGCCCGACGCGGGGGAACTGCCACGCCTGCTGGACTGGCTTGATCCCAATCTGCGCGTCCATGCCGGAGTGTTCCTGATGCTCGCGGCGGTCGCGCTTGTCTGGTGGATCCTGTTCCGCTCGAAGATCGGTTTCGCGTTCCGCGCCAGCGGCGAAAACCCGGACGCGGCGCGCTACGCGGGGATCAAATCGGGCCTCGTGATCGTCGCGGCCATGGGCACCGCCGGGGCGCTGGCGGGGCTTGCGGGCGCGGCACAGGTTCTGGGCGTGCTCGACCGGGCGAGCCCCGGCTTTTCGGCCGGGATCGGCTTTGACGCTATCGCGCTTGCCCTGCTTGGCCGCTCGCACCCGGTCGGCATCCTGTTCGCCGGCCTGCTGTTTGGCGGGTTGGAGGCCGGAGGACGACAGATGCAGGTGGACGCGGGCGTGTCGATCGACCTGATCGCGATCATCCAGGCCCTGATCATCGTGTTCATCGCCGCGCCTCTTCTGGTGCGCGCGATCTTCCCCTGGGGATTCCGGAAATCCGACAAAGCTGCTGGAGGGTCGCAATGACCGACGTGACCGAGACTTCCATCGCCACCCAGAAGATCGAAACCAGCAAGCAGCGCCAATCCCGGATCATCGGCGTCCTGCTGATCGTTCTGGCGCTGTTTGTCGTGTTCGTTTTCGGGCTGGGCCTTTCGGGCGACGCAACCTTCCGCCTGTCACGCCCGACCGATCCTTTCGCGCTGCCCAACCTGGTGGTTCCGGCGGGGCCGTTCACCTATGTCGCGGCGGCGCTGCTGGCCTTTCTTGGCGCGCGGGAACTGATCCGGGGCGGGACGCGCTGGACTTCGCTGTCGCTGGGCTTCGGGCTGGCGATCCTGGTCTTTGCCTTCCTGGTCTGGGCGACGGCGGGCAAATCGTTTTCGCTGACCGGCATGTTGCAGGCCACCGTGGTGCGCGCCATGCCGATCGCGCTTGGCGGTTTGGCCGGGGTGCTGTGCGAACGCGTCGCGGTGGTCAATATCGCGATCGAGGGGATGCTGCTGGCCGGCGCCTTCACCGGGGCGCTGATCGGGTCGCTGCTGGGCGGCTGGGGCGGATTGGTCGCGGCGGTGCTTGTTGGCGGGGCTTTCGGTTTCATCCTGGCCGCGCTGGTGGTGACCTACAGGATGGATCAGATCGTCGCCGGCGTGGTCATCAACCTGTTCGTCCTCGGGGTGACGAGTTACGTCAGTTCGCAGGTATTTTCCGAATTGCGCCAACTGAACAACGCGCCGGTTTTCCGGGCGGTGAAGATCCCGCTGCTGGGCGACCTCCCGGTGATCGGGCCGATGCTGTTCAACCAGAACATCTTCGTCTACGGCGCGCTGATCCTCGTGACGCTTGCGACCTATTACCTGTTCCATACCCGCAGCGGATTGCGCGCAAGGGCCGTTGGGGAACATCCCCGCGCCGCCGATACGCTGGGCGTCAACGTGTACCGCACCCGCTACATCCACGTCACCCTTGGCGGCATGGTGGCGGGGTTCGGCGGCGCATGGTTCACCCTGGGGTCGGTCGGACGGTTCGACGAAAACATGACCGGCGGGCGCGGCTTCATCGGTCTGGCGGCGATGATCTTCGGCCGCTGGCACCCGGTCGGCGCGCTGATGGCGGCGCTGGTGTTCGGTTTCGCCGACTCGCTGCAGCAGAAGCTGGCGCTGCTGAACACGCCGATCCCGTCGGAATTCCTGTCCATGGCCCCCTATATCGCAACGATCATCGTCGTTGCCGGCCTGATCGGCCGGGCCCGGCCGCCCGCCGCGGACGGCAAGCCCTACGTGAAGGAATAACACCGGCGTTGCGGGCCTGTTTCCATGGACAGGCCCGCCTGCGCCCTGCCCTTCGGATCAGCCGTTTTCAGCCGCGGCGACGTGTTTCTTCACCTGGACGAAACTGTCCGGCACCACCGAGATTGAATCGATCCCGGCCTCAACCAGCACCCGCGCGAAATCCGGATAGTTCGACGGCGCCTGCCCGCACAGCCCGATCTTCGCCCCCGCTTCATGCGCCTTGCGGATCACCGTGCGGATCATCCACTGCACCGCCTCGTGGCGCTCGTCGAACAGCGGGGCGAGCTTGTCGCTGTCGCGATCGATGCCCAATGTGAGTTGGGTCAGGTCGTTCGACCCGATCGAAAAGCCATCGAACCGTTTGGCGAACTCCTCGGCCAGCACCACGTTGGAGGGGATTTCGCACATCACGTAGGTCTGCAGCCCGTTCGCGCCGCGTTCAAGCCCCTCTTGCTGCATCACCTCGATGACTCGGTCCGCCTCTTCCGGCGTTCGGCAGAACGGGATCATCACCATCACGTTGTCAAACCCGATCACCTCGCGCAGCTTGCGGATCGCGCGGCATTCCAGCCGGAACCCGTCCCGGTAGGCGGGATCGTAATAGCGCGACGCGCCGCGCCAGCCGATCATCGGGTTCGCTTCCTCCGGTTCGAACTGCGCCCCGCCCAGCAGGTCGGCATATTCGTTGGTCTTGAAGTCGCTCATCCTGAGGATCATCGGGTTCGGATAGGCAACGGCGGCGATCCGCGACAGGCCGAGCGCGAGCCGGTCGACAAAGTAGTCGGTCTTGTCCTCATACCCGCGCGTCAGTTCCTCGATCTCGGCCCGGACATCGGGCTGCTGAATTTCGTCGAAGTGCAGCAAGGCCTCGGGATGCACCCGGATCGTGTTGGTAATGACGAATTCCATCCGCGCCAGCCCGACGCCATCCGCCGGCAAGCGCCACCAACGGGCCGCCGTCGCGGGATTGGCCATGTTCAGCATCACCTTGGTGCGCGTCGCGGGCACCTCCGCCATGTCGAGATCCTCGACGGTGACCTCGGCATGGCCTTCGTAGACATAGCCGACATCGCCTTCGGCGCAACTGACAGTGACGTCCTGCTGATCGTGCAGAACATAGGTCGCGTTGCCGCACCCAACGAGCGCCGGAACGCACAGTTCCCGGCTGACGATGGCAGCGTGGCTGGTCCGGCCGCCGTGGTCGGTCACGATGGCCGAGGCGCGTTTCATGATCGGCACCCAGTCCGGATCGGTCGTGGACGTCACCAGAACCGCGCCATCGACGAAACGATCGATATCCTCGGCGGTTTCGATCAGGCATACATGCCCCGATGCGACCTGTTCCCCGACCGACAGCCCGGTCACGATCGTCGCCCCGTGCGCGCCGACGGAATAGCGTTTGAACGTCTGCGCAGCGGTGCGCGACTGAACCGTTTCGGGGCGCGCCTGCACGATGAACAGTTCGCCGGTCACGCCGTCCTTGGCCCATTCCATGTCCATCGGCTGACCGTAATGGGTTTCGATGACGGCGGCCTGCCGGGCCAGATCCAGCACCTCGTCATCGCTCAGAACGAAACGCGCGCGTTCGGCCTTCGAGGTCGGAACGTTGCGCACCGGATCGCCGGCGCCCGCCCCGGAATAGATCATTTTCTTTTCCTTGGCGCCGAGCTTCTTCTCGATGATCGGGCGCAGGCCGTCGCGGTCAAGGAAGGGCTTGTAGACCTGGTATTCGTCCGGCGTGACGGCGCCCTGCACGATGTTTTCGCCAAGCCCCCAAGCCGCGTCGATCAGCACGACCTTGTCAAATCCCGTTTCGGTATCGATCGAAAACATCACCCCCGCCCCGCCGATGTCCGACCGCACCATCCGCTGCACCCCGATCGACAGGGCGACCTGCATGTGGTCGAATCCCTTCAGTTCGCGATAGGTGATCGCGCGGTCGGTGAACAACGAGGCATAGCATTTGCGACAGGCGATCAGCAGGTCTTCTTCGCCGGTCACGTTCAGAAAGGTTTCCTGCTGACCGGCGAAGCTGGCATCCGGCAGGTCCTCGGCGGTGGCGCTGGAACGGACCGCGACCGCGATGTCGCGCTGGCCGGACCGATCCGAAAGCGACCGGTAGGCTTGTCGGATCGCGGTTTCGGTTTCCTCCGGCCAGTTGCCCGCGACGATCGCGGAGCGGATCATTTCGCCCGCCTTGTGCAGCGTGATCTTTCCGTCGCCATAATCGGCCAGCGTATCGGTGATCAGCGCGTCGAGCGTGTTTGCCTGAATGTAGCGGCGAAAGGCGTTCGCGGTGGTGGCAAATCCCGGCGGCACCCGGATGCCCATCGCGCCAAGTGTCTGTACCATCTCGCCAAGCGAGGCATTCTTTCCACCGACAACAGGCACGTCGCCGCGGCGCAGATTCTCGAAAAAAATAACTTCGTCATCAATCGGCATAACAATTCCCCGCTCCTGACAGCCCCATTTCATCCTAGAGAGGCATCGCCTGCGGGCGTTGATCTCTGTCAAAGCCAGAGCGTGCCGCAACGTTCAGTCTCAACCCAAAGGGAGGACACGCAATGGATAAGACACTCGCCGAACTCGCCCATGAGGTGGAAGCGGCCTTCGTTCTTGGGGACGACCTCGCCGATCGGGTCATGGACGAAATCCAGAAGCATTCCGATGACCTGGAAATCGGGCGCGGGCAGTTGGAATCGACCGACAGCGTTCTGGCCCTGATCTATGCGATCCGGCCCGGGTGGACCCTGTCGATGGAAGGGATCGCCCGGCTCCCGAACGGTCACTGGAGATGTTCGCTCAGACGCTCCGCGACGCGCGACGACGACGCATACCTTGGGATCGGACGCGGCCCGACGCTGCCGCACGCCCTGCTTGCGGCGCTGCTGAATGCCCTGGCTTTCGCGTCCTGATCCCAATCTCATCCAAGACCCGCGGACAACAGATCGTCGCTTACGTCAATGTCCGGTTGTCCGGGGGAAGGCTCAGCAAGACGGCAGCCCCTTGAACCACAGGAAAACCGCGCCGCGCGACCAAAGCGGCGGCGCGGCCCGGTTCAGGTGTCCGCGATCACGTCCTGGCGCTGAACACCCAGCCCCTCGATCCCCAGTCGGTCTTTTCCGAACCGCGCGGGATCACGATCAGGTCGTCCGGACCAACGATGGCGCTGGTCGCCTTCTTGAAGATCACCGGCTCGGACGGCCCCGCCCGGCTGATGTGGGGCTCGGACTGGCCGGTACTGAACCTTGCCGGCGACTACGCGAACTGGGCTGCGCTGACAGACGACCTCATCCGCCATCTTTCGGCAGAGGACCAGAACCGGATCTGGGGATCGACAGCGCGCGGTTTTTTATCGCCTGCATTGACGCCGGCTCAAGCGGCAGAAAGCCACTGCGATCATTGACTGACATATGAGGCGACCTGCCCCATGCGACCGCGTCCCGAGAACTGGCTGTACTCGGGACGGGCCGAACGGATAGTCCCGGCAATCACAGGTCGAGAACGATACGCGCACCTTCTCCGGCCGCACGCGAACAGCACGGGATCACCTTCTTTTCCCGCTCCTCCGCAGACAGAACGAAGTCGCGGTGATCCACCTCGCCCGAAACCAGATTGCAGGCACAAACACCGCAGATGCCGTCGGAACATTTGGTATCAACGTGAATTCCGGCCTCGGCCAGCGCGTCGGTCGCCGACTTTTCCGCCGGAACCTCGATGACGCGGCCCGATTTCTTCAACTCGATTTCGAACGCAAAGTTCTCGCGGTCCGGCTGTTCGGGAACCGAGAAATATTCGCGCGACAGGTCGTTTTCCGGCCAATCCTTTTGCCGGGCGGTTTCAAAGATCGACGCCATGTAGGCATCGCCGCCGCAGGTATAAAGATTCATGCCGGGGCGGTGCGTCGGGATCAGTTCATCAAGGTCGGCCCGGCCGGTTTCGCTCGAGAAATGGAAGGCCACGTTTTCCGCCCAAGGCATGTCCTGCAGCACTTTGGCGAACCCGCTTTGTTCGCGCGAACGCGCCGAATAGTGCAGCACGAAGTCCTTGCCCAGAGCGTGCAGCCGGTGGGCCATGGCGATCATCGGCGTCACCCCGATCCCGCCGCCCATCAGCAGGGTCAGTTCGGCATCTTCGTCCAGCGGGAAATGGTTGTGCGGCTTCGATATGAAAATCGTGCGCCCTTCCTTGAAGACCTGATGCAGCAGCTTCGACCCGCCCTTGCCCTTTTCCTCGCGCTGAATGCCCAGTTGATAGCGGCTGTTGTCGGCCGGATCGCCGGACAGCGAATATTGCCGCAGGTATTCCGGCGCGACCACGATATCGATATGCGCCCCGGCGTCCCATTCGGGCAACGGCGTGCCGTCGGGCCGCGCGAATTCGAACAGGACGACACTGTTGGACAGGTCCTGCCGCTTGGTGATCACCACCGGGAACATCGGCGGTTCTTCGTTGACGATCTTGCGGGCCGGCACCAGACCCTTTTCTCCGGCGGCCTTGCGCCGCTGGTGTTCCTCGGCGCTGATGAGCGCGCGATAAGCCTCGACCCCCTTGTCGCGGTCGATCGGCTGCGCCACCGGCCACGGCTGCGGCATAAGGTTCGCCGGATAGGCGGCAAGCGTCTGGTCTTCGTATTTCAGCTTCAGATCGCGTTGCAGTTCCCTCTTGTTGGTTTCCTCGGCCAGCACGAAGCGCGACCCCTCGTCGCTCATGACCAGATCCCACCACCATTTCTTGACCGGGTTGATCGTGCCGCGGCCGCGGATATCGTCTAGCTCGGCCAGTTTCTTGGCCGAGGCGGGCAGGTTCTGCACCATCCAGCGGAAGGCGTTGTCGGTGAACAGTCCTTCGAAATTCCACGGACAGGTCTTCATGCAGCGCCCGCACATGGCGCCGGCCGCGTTGGTGATCCGATAGCGGGTGCATTTCTCGGGGTCCGAGCGCCACATTTCATAGCCGTTATACATCAGCTTGGGCCCTGCCGAGATCGCCCCCGAAGGGCATTCCCGCGCACATTTCAGGCAGCTTTCGCAAAAGTTCTGCATTCCGAAATCGATCGGCTTGTCATGCGCCATGGGTATCGAGCTGGTGACGGTTCCGGACTTGATGCGCGGCCCGAGGAACGGGCTGAGGATGGCATCGCCGATCCGGCTGACCTCGCCCAGCCCGGCCAGAAGAACCAGCGGCGGCTGGACGACTTCGCTGTCCAGCACCGAATGGACGCGCGCCGAATAGCCGAGGCGACGGATATGCTCGGCGATCACCCCGCCGATCAGGGAAAAGCGCAAGTAAGCCCGCATCGACTGCGCCCCGCTGATCCAGTCATCGCCCGACGCGCCCTCCATCGTCTCATGCCCCTGATCGAACAGCAGCGAAATCGCGCTGCCGTGATACGGAGAGAGCGGTTCGCCACCGGCATTGTGCGAATAATAGGCCCAGTCGGGGCAGCGCGACATGCCGACCGCATCGCAGGACAGGTAGTAGGACGCCGCCTTGAGGTCGTCGCTGTTCTTGACCGGATCGGAAACCGTGTCGGAAACCGGGCCGCGCGCTTCGCCATATTGCAGCAGCAACAGTGCCCCGAGGGCCCGGCGTGCGCAGGCGCCGATCGGGTTTTTCCCGATATACATGCCGCCGCGGGCCGCATCCTGCATCGGTTTGCCAAGATCACCGTAAAGAGTCCGGGCAAAGAAATCCGCGCGTTTCGAGGGGCGCGGGATGTTTTCTTCGTCCATATAGGTGGTCGGACGATCCACGCGCTTGAGTTTTTCAAACGGGTATGGTCCCAGGTGGAAGGACCGGCCCTCGTAGGGGATCGCCGTCTTCTTGCTCCGCCCCGAACCATATCCCAGACGCCATTTCAATCCGCCGGGTGCCTTCGCATGCGGATCGATCGGCCGATCGGGCGCGATGTCGAGTGTGGTGGTCACCACAGCCAGGCCGAAGCGGCCGCCCAGGAATGGGTTGACGATACCGCCCTGCCCGATCTGCGCCAGCCCCGCGGACACCGCCACCCGGTTTAGATCGACATCTCGCGCATACAGCGAATGCGCCCGCGCCTCGTGCCCCAGAAGGCGCAGGTAATTGGCCAGCAGGATTGCCGTGTTCGAGGTCAGAAGCGCCGCGCGCTCTGCCTGGGTGCCAGCGATCCAGTCATGGCCGGGTTCGCCGGGTGCTATGTCGCGGGTGTATTCGACAAGGACCGCGATCGCATGCGTATGATGGCGCACCGGTTCCAGCTTGCGTTGCGAGGCGGCTTCGATATCGGCAAAGATCTGGTCGATGCCGCCGGAAAAGACCTTGGGCTGGCCCTTGCGCAATTCATCGCGGATGCCCTCGGTCGCCGGGTTTTCGATCTGGTCGTCCAGCCAGTGTTCGGGCGCGATGCGGCAAACGCCCATCATCGTGGCGTCGAAATAGTAGCCCGCTGCCTTCAGGTGATTTGCCCTCGCGACCGGATCGTCGGGGATTTCTGATGTTTCGGCCATGACCTGCCCGTCGCGCACGATGTCGAGCATGGCCTGGTAGCGACTGATCGCATGGGCGATCGAAAGGGCCGGTTTTTCACCGGCGACCGGCCCCGCGGGCGTGCTGACCTGCGCCAGCGCCGGATGCCGGTCGGTGCGCCGGATGCGTTCCATCGGAAAGGGACCGAGGTGAACGGGCCTCGACTTGGTCGAAAACAGCTTTGTCACAGAGAAAACCTCCCAGATATTACGCCGGAACCCGGCACCGGGGCGACCTTTACACGGCGCTGGCAAGTGGCGTATGTCATCCATATGGATGACGAATTCATCAGTGCCTTCGATGCCCTTGGCGTTGCCAGATTGCTCAGAAAGGTCGAAGCGCCGGATTTCGGCGCCTCCGTCCTGGACTTCGTTTCGCAGGCCGGGCCGATCCGCAATTTCGGCGCCTACTTCTGGACCAGCGTGCAACGGAAAAAGGCCGTCTTTTCGATCTGCAGCGGCGATATCGGGTCTTACTGGTTTCACCGCGACGGCACCGACTTCGTCGCCAATCCCGATGTCTTCGCCGAATTGCAGGCCGCGGTCGAAGCCTCCAGCGAACGGGCGTCGACGCTGAGCCGCTTCGCGCCGACCGAAACGGATCCGCGCTTTCCGCGCTATGTCCGGGCGGGCATGTGCGAGAAGCTGTCGATTGCCACCCGCAGGGGGGATCACGCGATCCTGTCCTTTTTCCTGCGCAGCAAGGCCGACGGCATGATTTCGCAGAAGGAAATGCGCGGCTTCGAAGCGCTTCTGCCGGTCGCCCACGAAGCGATTTCCCTGCGCCACAGGATCGTCGGATCCGAGGCTTTCCAGTTCCGCCCGGGCGTTTCGGTGTCCAGCCTGAAGGAACGCGGGCTTCCCCGGTTTTCCAAACTGTCCCCGCGCGAGGCAGCCGCCTGCGACTCCATTCTGGCCGGCCTCACGGTCGCCGGCACCGCGCTGAACATGTCTGTTTCGGAAAATACGGTACGCACCCTGCGACAGCGCGCGTTTCGCAAACTGGGCGTTTCATCGGCCCAGCAGATGACCTCGTTCGTCCTGTTCGAAGCCCAGTTCGGGGAAACCGCCCCCGAATAACGGGCCGCCAGGCAGGACAGCGGTTGCCACCGATGAAAACCCGTTCGGCAGGGTCCCCACCATCCGCGCCGCGGCAGCCATTATCGAGAGCCCCCTATCGGAAGGGACGAAAGGTGCCGAGTACGGAACAACATACCGTCCGATCATCGGCACCCTGCTCCAGTCACATGTCTGTGCATCAAGGTTGGTCTGCGCCTCAGCAAATGCGGCAGGGAACGAAGAGACGCGTGTCACCGAGGAACGGACGTTCCGGTCAAGCCCGGCGAACCGCATCCTGAGGCCTGAACCTCCCCCTCACGTAAACGGCACAAGGCGACCCTCCAAGCAATCCGGGGCCGTTCACCCGGCTTCCCTGGCGTCCCGACCACGGAATTATTGACCTTCGGTGCCGGTCATGCACTGCTTGATCAACGAAGGTGCGAGAAAAGATATCAATGGAGAGGGGAATAGCATGACTGATCAGATCCGAACCGGACGGCTCGACGGCAAGGTCGCGGTAATCACAGGCGGTGCGGCCGGGATGGGGCGGGCAACGGCGCTGGCCTTCGCCCGCGAAGGCGCGACCGTGTCGATCCTCGACATTCAGGAAGAGGCCGGGCAGGAAACCGTCCGGATGATCCAGGACGCCGGCGGCAGGGCCGCTTTCTTCGCCTGCGACGTGACCAAGGCGGATCAGATCGACGCCGCCTTCGACGCGGCGGTGGCCACCTTCGGGCCCTACAACGTGCTGTTCAACCACGCCGGTTCGATCATCGTGAAGCCGCTGCACGAAACGACCGAGGAAGAATACGACTGGCTGATGGACCTGAACGTGAAATCGGCCTTCCTCGTGACCCGCCGTGCGGTGAAGGAAATGGCGGCTTCGGGCGGCGGTTCGATCGTGATCACCTCGTCAATCGCGGCCGAACTGGGCTATGCGCTGGAAAGCGTCTACTGCATGTCCAAGGGGGCCGTTCTGCAGCTGTCGCGCACCATTTCGACCGAATATCGCGATGCCGGCATCCGCTGCAATGCGGTCTGCCCCGGCTTCGTGGAAACTGCGCACGGGTTGAAGGAAATCGCCGAACTGGACGCGGCGGGCCAGGAATGGGAAGACAGCGGCATGGCGGCCACTCAGGGGCGCATTTGTTATCCCGAAGAAGTCGCCAATACCGTCGTCTTCCTTGCTTCCGACGACGCGAGTTTCGTCAACGGCACCGCGACCTATGTCGACAATGGCTGGCACGCGAAGGGCTGACGGGATCGGGCGCCCGTGGCGCCCCACCCTTTTGCGATCACGGGAAACGGACCTGCCCAGCCAAGCCGGGCAGGTTGTTTATTATGACCTCGACGGGCTGTTGCGGCCGATCTCTCCGCCTCACGCCCTGATGCGGCTGTTGTCGGGGTCCCATGCGGGTTTGTCAGGCAGCACCACGGCGGCGCTTGCTTGCCCATAACCGGAGACCTGCAGTTCGGTGCCCGGCTCCGCCAGATCGGCGCGCAACATGCCCAGCCCGATACAGGCCTGCACCCTGTGTCCCCAGCCTGCGGATGTCAGCTCCCCCACGACCTCGCCTTCATGGATCAGCGAGGCCATGTAGGGCGGATCGAACTCCTCGGCTTCGATTTTCACCGTGACGAAGCGTTTGCTGACCCCGCTGGCGTCCTGCGCCTGCAGCGCCGCCTTGCCGCGGAACTCCGGCTTGCCGAAATCGACGAACCGGCCCAGCCCGCCTTCGAGAACGGTGTAATCGGTCGAAAGGTCCTGCTTCCACGCCCGGTACCCCTTTTCGATCCGCAGGGAATCGAGCGCGAACATGCCGAACGGCCGCAGGCCCAACGGCGCGCCCGCCTGCACCACCGCGCCATGGATGGCGGGCATGTCGTCAAACCGCGCGTGGATTTCCCAGCCCAGTTCGCCGGCATAGCTCACCCGCATCAACATCGCCTCGGTGCCCGCAATCCGGGCATCCTGCACGCTCAGCCACGGCAGGGTCAGGTCACCATCTGTCAGCGGGGCAAGGATTTCGCGGCTCTTGGGACCGGTGACGACCAGGCAGGACCAGTCATCGGTTTCATCAGTCAGCTCCAGCCCCGGTTCCAACTGCGTCAGCAGCCATTCCTCGTCATGCAGCTGCGCCGTTGCGGCGGTGATCAGCCAGATTTCATCCTCGGCCAGCCGGGCCAGCGACATTTCGGTGACGATCCGGCCCGTGTCGTCCGCGAAGTAGCCAAGGCCGATGCGTCCGACCTTCGGCACCCGCCCGGTGATCTGCCGCTCAAGCCAGTCAGCCGCTCCCGCGCCGCGCAGCCGGAAGCGTGAAAATCCCGGCAGGTCGAGAACGCCCGCCGCATCGCGCACCGCCGCGCATTCTTCGGCCATCGCCTCTGCCCACGGTCCGTCGCGGCGCCAGGTCCGGGCGCCCTCTTCGCTGGTATCGTCGCCGGGACGCGCGAACCATGCCGCCCGTTCCCAGCCGTTCCAAGCCCCGAAAACCGCGCCAGCCGCCGCCATCCGGTCATGCAGGGGCCCGTATTTCTTGTCGCGCCCTTCCGGCCAGAAATGATGCGGGAAATGCATGGCGTATTCGTGACCATAGACCTCCATCCCCTTGGCGATGCAATATTCGCGGTCCTCGAAGCCGGTGAAGCGGCGCGGATCGCAGGACCACATGTCCCATTCGGTCGCCCCTTCGGTGATCCATTCGGCCAACACCTTGCCGGCGCCGCCGCCCTGGCAGATGCCGAAGGTGAAGACGCAGGCCTCGAACGCGTTCGGCACCCCCGGCATCGGACCGATCAGCGGGTTGCCGTCGGGCGTATAGGGGATCGGGCCATTGATCACCCGGGTCAGGTTGGCCTGTTCCAGCAAAGGCACGCGGGCCATCGCATCGCCGATATGCCATTCCAGCCGGTCCAGGTCGTCCGGGTAGAGCTGGAAGCTGAAATCCTCGGGGAAGGGATCGTCGGGCGTCACCCAATGCGCCTTGCAGTTGCCCTCGTACGGGCCAAGGTTGAGCCCGTATTTTTCCTGCCGCAGGTAATAGGAGCTGTCCACGTCACGTAGCAGCGGCAGCTTGTGCCCAGCATCGCGCGACCATGTTTCAAGCTCGGGGATCGTGTCGAACAACAGGTATTGATGGCTCATCACCATCATCGGCACCTCGCGGCCAAACAGCCGCCCGACCTGTTGCGCGTAATACCCGGCCGCATTGACCACATATTCGCAGCGAATCTCGCCCTTGGGCGTTTCGAGGATCCATTCGCCCCCCTCGCGCCGCGCTCCGGTCACGGGGCAGAACCGTTCGACATGCGCCCCTTCCATCCGCGCGCCCTTGGCCAACGCCTGCGTCAACTGCGCCGGGTCGATATCGCCGTCATAGGGATCGTAGAGCCCGCCGCTGAGATCGTGGGTTTCCAGGAAAGGATAGACCGCGCGCAGCTCATCAGGGGTCATCACCTCCAGATTCATGCCCTGGTGACGCCCCATCGCCTTGACGCGCTGGAATTCCTGCAGCCGCTCGGCGCTGTGGCCGATGCGCACGGAGCCGGTGACATGGTAATTCATCGGGTAATCCACCGCGTCGCCCAGCTGCCGGTAAAGTTCCGCCGAATAGCGCTGCATGTTCATGATCGACCAGCTGGAGGAAAAGGTCGGGACGTTGCCCGCCGCATGCCATGTCGACCCCGCGGTCAATTCATTCTTTTCCAGCAGCACGCAATCGCGCCAGCCAGCCTTTGCCAGATGATAAAGAGCCGAAGCGCCAACCACGCCACCACCAATGATCACCACACGTGCCGAGGACGGAAGTGCCGACATCAGGCTGTCTCCTTGCATTATTCCCAGCAGCAAGGTGTCACCGATGACGCCGCAAGAACAGTAAAAACCTCTTTTCCGGCTTTATGTCCCGCAATGCGGAATTTTCCAACACGTTCGCCTGTGCTTGTCTTGGTGCGAAAGGACCTCGACCCGGTGCGAATTGGTCTAACCTGGCATGGCCCGCTGAAGAAACCTCTCCAGCCGCGCCTGCTTGACCGAACGCAACAGATTGCGCGCTTCCGCTTCGTTGGCGACAAGACAGAGAGCGGTGGACAGACCATCGGCCATGGCGGCGCTCTTCGCGCTGATCGTGATCTCGGTCGGGACCTGCGCTGACCCCTCGGGCGCAAGGATATGGCCCTGATGCCCGGCCTCATCCATTACCGTGCCGAAGGTGGCGGAGCTGGCCAACGCCCGGTCGCGCCAGAGACGGGCCCGGTCCTCGCCCCGCAGGGTGACGGGCCAGCCGTCATGGCCCCGGCCTGCCCCCATCGCGACGATTTCGCCGGTGTCGATCAGCACATCCTTCACACCTCGCGCCGCCAAGAGCGCGGCAACCTTGTCCGCGATGAAGCCCTGCGCGATGCCGTTCAGCGTCAGCGCCTGACCGGGAGCAAGCGTAATCCGACCGGCTTCGGTTCCGACACGGTCGAACCCGACCAGCGCGCGCGCGGCCTTGAGCGGTGAGGCTTCGGGAATCCGGCCAGCCGCCGCTGCTTCGGCCAGCAATCGCCAAAGCGGCTGAACGGTCGGATCGAACAGCCCGCCCGTCACCTCATGTATCCGGCGCGCCAACGTCAGGCATTCGAGCATCTCGAATGAAGGCGCCTCAAGCCGCCCGTTGCGGTTCAGGCGCATGATTTCGCTGTCGGGGCGATACAAGCTGAAGATCTGCTCCAGCCGTGCGATCTCGGCCCGCGCAGCGGCGGCGATGGGCTCGGCCTCGGGGTGATCCAGCACGATCTGCGCCTTAGCGCCCAGTGCCACACCCTGCCAGCGAAACGCTGATGCCGGCGCGGCGGCGGCAGTCAGGCAGGCGGCGGATACAAAGCTCAGAAAACGGCGTCGTTTCATGTGCATGGACTTCACTCCTTACTGCCCGAGCGCCTTCAGGCGGGCATTGATATCGTCTGTTGCAAATGCGGCCTCGGCTTCCGGCGTCTTTGCCCCAAGCACGTCCTTGGCGCGGATGTCCGCAAAGGCCAGCACCCGACCGCCATGATCGCGGGCAAACGCTTCGGCGGCTGTTGGATCGGAAAACGGCACGAATTCGGCAGCCCCCATGCCCCCCACCGCGTCGGACCCGGCGACGTAAAGCGCCTCCTCCGCCCGGATCCAGT
The DNA here is from genome assembly GCF_018219815.1 of Thalassovita aquimarina. Classification (GTDB taxonomy): domain Bacteria; phylum Pseudomonadota; class Alphaproteobacteria; order Rhodobacterales; family Rhodobacteraceae; genus Thalassobius; species Thalassobius aquimarinus. The sequence goes on along the minus strand of NZ_JADMKU010000007.1, from coordinate 35,852 downwards.
CGCCTGGCGTGGTCCAATCGGCCTGCGTCATATCCTGCACATAGGCCACTTTCACGGCATGGCTCTGTTCCGGCATGTGAAGATAGGCGATGACATCGCGCACCTGGCTGAAGAAGATCGGCGCGGGCATGCCGTCCAGATGCGCCTGTCCTTTCGGCCCGTCATGTTCGACCAGCGCCATCTGGCAATAATACCCAAGCGCCTCTTCGGTTATGTCGATCGGGGCGGGCAGGTTCGCCACGTCTTCCTTGCAGGCGGCCAAAACGAGAAGAGAAAAGAAAAGAAGTCGTTTCATGGTACCACCCTTTGAAAAGACAGCCTGGCCAGCAGCGCCGCTGCCAGCGGCCAGATCAGGATCGCGGCGAGCGGCTTCCAGACCGCGATAGAGGACGCAGCACCCGACAAGCCGGAGGCGGCATCCACCGCGCCGGAGGCCGCGAGGTTGAAGATGCGGAAGGCATCGGCCGGGTTCAGGACCAGCGCCCAAGGAAAGACATCGGTGGTGAACGTTCCGCCGTCATCCGCCACGATCGCCGCCAGCAACCCGAGATCGTACAACACGATCGCCACCAGCCAGAGACCGATTGCCATGGCCGCCGCCCCCGAGGGCCGACGCGCAAGGCAGGACATGGCATGCCCCAGGGACAGGAAAACCGCCCCCAGAAGAACCGAAGTCCAGACCAGCCGCCAAAGCGCGGGCAATCCTTGTGCCGCTTCGGCACCGCCGCTTGCAAAGGCAGCGACGGCGGCGACGGCATAGCCTGCGAACACCGCGATGGTGACAACGCCAAGCTGCGCGACGAGCTTGCCAAACAGCAGTTCGGTCCGCGCCAACGGATATGTCAGGCTCAATGCCAGCGTGCCACGCTCGCTTTCCCCCGCGATGGTGTCGAAGGAAATGAGCAGCGCGATCAGCGGGACAAGATAGACCGCAAGCGAAATCAGGCTGGCGACCGTGACGGACAATGGATCGACCGCCATCTGTCCGGCCGGAGCCGCTCCGGCGGCGGAAAGCACCAGCGAGAAGAGCATCATCATCGCCACAGACACGATCACCCAGCGATTGCGCCGGGCGATGGCGAATTCAAGCAGCGCGGTGGCAAGGATACGGGAAATCATCACGCGGCCCTCCCGCTGATATGGGAATACAGATCGTCGAGCGTGGCAGCGTGCACATCGAAATCCGCGATCAGCGGGCGGTGCGCCGCGATGCGTTCCAGAACGGTCAGCTTTTCGGCCGGCGCGCAGGTCAGCATCACGCGCTGGTCGACCAGCCGGCCGTCCGGGAAGACGTCGAGCAACGCCGCCCCCTGCCCCGCCTGCGGCGTGATCTGCACGGTCAGGGGAAGCGCGGCCTCGGCACGCAAATCCGCGAGCGTGCCCTCGGCCACCTGCCGCCCCTGCGACAGGATCACCATCCGATCCGTGCGGGCCTCCAGTTCCGACAGCGCGTGGGACGACAGCAAGATCGCCGTACCGTTCGCCGCCAGTTCATCGAGCAACGCATAGAATTCGCGCCGCGACACCGGGTCCAGCCCCGAGGTCGGTTCGTCGAGGATCATCAAACGCGGGCCACCGATCAGCGCCTGCGCCAGCCCGACACGCTGCCGCATTCCCTTGGAATAGGTGCCGATGCGCCGCCCGGCGGCATCCCCCAGCCCCACCTTTTCCAGAATCTCATCCGCCAGCCGCACCGGCTGCCCCCTGAGCCGCAGATAATAGCGCATCTGCTCGCGCCCGGAGATCGCCGGATGAAATGCCGCGTTCTCCGGCAGGTAAGCGGTCAGCGCCCGGGCGACCGCCGATCCTGGCGCATGGCCCGCGATCGCCGCCGTGCCGCCGTCCGGATGGATCAGCCCGAGCACCAGCTTCATCAGCGTCGACTTCCCAGCGCCGTTGTGTCCCAGAAGCGCGACACGCTCTCCTGCGGCCACCGAAAGCGTCACCTCGTCCAGCACCCGGCGCTCACCATATGTCTTAGTGAGCTTCGAGAGGGTCAGTATCGTCATAGCTCTCTCCTTGGGCCCAAAGCGGGGTCGCCTGGGCCATGCGTTCAATTGTGTCGGGGACCTCCCGCACCGGTGCGGTCGTCAGCGGGTGGCTGTCCACCACGCCTCCGGTTCGCGCGGCCGGAAATTGCGATTGGCTCCAACGGACAAGCTGCACGGCGGGACTGCCGAGCAACAGCTTGGCGGCGGGTTGGGACCACAGGATATGGTCCATCAGATCGTTGGGGCGATAGGCGCTATCGGCCCGCGCATCGCCATCGAGGTCGAAGGCCGGATGATCGGACCAGTAGTTGCCCCGCCCCTCGTGGCTCCATTCCACATCGCTGGTCCCGACGTATTTCACCTGCGTCCGGTTGCCGACGAACGCGTTGCCGGTGATGGTGTTGCGTTCGGACCCGGCTGTGAAATGTACCCCTATTTCGCAACCCACGAAGTTGTTTTCCGCAATGATATTGCGGTGCGAATTGTAGACGAAGGCACATTTTCCAGTCCCGCCGGTCACGAAATTCGCAAAGATGTCGGATTGATTGGTATAGTTCAGCATCACGCCGTGGTCGCGATCGTTGATCGAAATGTTGTTCTTGGCCGTGATCCGGTCGGAATACATCAGCGCGAAACCAAGGTGATTTCCGATCGAGATATTGTCTTCGATCACGCTGTCGTTCGTGTACATGTAGTGGACCGCGAAACGCAGGTCGCGAAACAGGTTGCCACGAAACACATTGCGTTTGGACACGTTCGAAAAGATTCCGTCGCGCCCGTAGCGCACCTCGTTTCCGATCACTTCGGTACCCGGTGCGTTCCAGATGTAAATCCCGTTTCCCCGGTCGTTCATCCGGGCCAACCGCAGCCCCTGGATCCGGTTGCCCTCGACAAGGGCATTACGTGCGCCGTGAACGTCGATGCCGACAAGGTTACCGGTCAAAACGTTGTCCAGAATCCGCGCGCCGTGCGCCCTCCGGGTCAATTTTACGCCTGCGTCGATGGGTTCGTGCACCCGCCCCGATCCGGTCAGATGCAGACCGCGCACAGTGGCATCCGGCGCATCCACCAGAACGACGGACCCGGTACCGTGGGCATCGATTACGGCGCCGGCCTGCCCGGTCAGCGTCAGCGACTTGTCGATCGTCACCGGGCCGTCGTAACGGCCCGGTGACAGGATGATCTCGTCCCCCTCCCCGGCAGCGGCGAGCGCAGCCGCCAGCATGCCTTCGCCGGGAGCAATGGTCACACGTTCGGCAATCGCCGGGGCAGCGATCAGCACAAGCGCCGCGAGAAGGGGAACGATACGGATCATGCGCCGGTCGGCTCCACCAGCATGCGGCCGCGCATTTCCATGTGCAGCGCATGGCAGAACCACTGGCAGTAGTACCAGTAGACGCCCGGTTTCGACGCGGTGAAGGTGACCGACGCCGTTGCCTGCGGCCCGACTTCCATCGCGACCCCGTGGTTGTTCAGCGTGAAGCCGTGGGTCAGGTCGTCGATATCGTCGAGGTTGGTGACGTAGACCGTGACCTCGTCGCCTTGCTTCACCGTGAACTGTTCGAGCGAGAACTGCGGCGCCTGACTGGACATGTAGATCCGCACCTTGTTGCCGTCACGGATCACGCTGTCCTGCCAGTCGTCGAGGTCAATGCCGTCGGCCTCGGCCTGTGCCCGCGCATCGGCCCACATCGGGTCGTTGCGGTCCCAGACCGATTTCGGGTTTACCACCGACCGGTGCACGAGGATCGAGTCGTGCGGTTCGGCAAAGGTCGGCCCGTCATGGACCAGCGTCATGTCGCTCCCGTCGATCGCGAACAGCTGTTCGTTCTCCGGTTTCAGCGGCCCGACATTCAGGAAGCGGTCTTTCGAGAACTTGTTCATCGACAGATACCACTTGCCGTCCGCCTCGAGCGTTTCGCCCATGGTGGTCGAGTTGTGACCCGGCTGATAGTGGACGTCCTGCTTGTTCAGGATCGGGTCCACGCTTTCGCCGTTATAGGCGCGCACGGCGTTTTCGATGTTCCACATCACAACCTGGCTGTCGAGGAACAGCGTCGTGAACGCGTTGCCCTTGCCGTCGAAACAGGTGTGAAGCGGCCCAAGGCCCAGTTCCGGTTCGGCCACGACGACCGAGCGCGGATCGAGGCTGTCGTCCTCGAACAGGGCATCGAACTTGCGCACATCGAGCACCGAAACGGTGGGCGACAGTTTCCCGGCCACGCAAAGGTGGATCTTGTCGGGCGCCATGTTGATGCCGTGCGGGCTGTTCGGGATCGGGACGTAACGGGTGTAGTTCTTGTTCGACCCCTTGCGCCCGTCGATCACCGGCACGCCGTTCAGTTCGGTATAGTCGCCGTTCTCGACCGCCTTCTCGATCTCCTTGATGTTGAAGATCACAACGTGGTCCATCTCGGCTTCCATCATTTCGGCGAGGTTCATCCCCATTTCCGAGTTGTAGGACGTCGAGAAGGCGTATTTGCCGTCGTAATCCGCATCCGTGTTGTCGAGGTTGCCCGACACCATCACCTGCCACGCGACCTTCATTTCATCCGCGTCGATCGCGGTGTAGAAGTTCACGTACTTGTCCGGCTCGTCCAGGATCTTGCCGTCATTGACCATCGGCACTTCATCCTCGCCATTGGCGAAGACATAGTTGGTGCGCGGCCATTTCTGCGGGCGCAGACCGTGAATCGCCTTGGCGTTCGGGATGTCGATGATCTTGTCGGGCTTCATCACGTCGCAGCGCACCCGCGCGACGCGGGTGTTGGCCTTGTCGTTCATGAACAGGTAGCGGCCATCGTACTTGCCTTCGGTGAAGGACATGTGGACGTGGTGAAGGTCGCCGTTGTCATGGACAACCTTGCCCTGTGCCGCCAGATATTCCTTGGTTTCCGGCAGCATGTCCTGGGTCAGGATCTTCAGGCTTTCGTTGGTCTGCCCCCAACCGGTGGCCGAACAGCGGTTGAACACCGGCACGCGCATCAGTTCACGCATCGACGGCACGCCGAGAATACGCATCTCGCCGCTCTGGCCCGAGGACCAGAAGCCGTAATATTCGTCCAACTCGCCCGGTGCGGGGCTTGCATGGCCGGTCTGCGCCAGCGCCGCGCCCGGCGTGGTCGCTGCGGTCACCGCAGCCGCCCCGCCAAGCAGACCGAGCCGTACACCGCCGGTCCCCATCAGGGCCGCACCGGTCGCTGTCGCGCCCATGAAACCGCGGCGGTTAATGCCTTTTTTCTCAGTTTTTGACATCTCTGTCTCCTCTCAGTTTTTCTGAAGATTAGGATGGTTTTCGAGCCCTTTCCTCGCATTGAGGAACGCGCTCGGGTCGGAGTTCGAGCCCTTTCGTTTGAGCTTCTTGATGACGACGGGACACTTGGTCTTGGACTGGTAGAGCACCTGGCAATGCATGCAGTTGAGGCATTCATTGGGGTTGATTTCACCGGTCGGATGGATCGCCTGCACCATGCATTCGTTGGCGCATACCTGGCAGGGCGAACCGCATTCTCGATACCGCTTGAGCCAGTCGAACATCCGCAGACGGGCCGGAATAGCGAGCGCCGCGCCCAGCGGGCAAAGGTAACGACAATAGAAGCGTTCGACGAACAGCCCGGCGATCAGAAGCGCCGCGGCATAGGCCACGAAGGGCCAGGCCCGCACGAAATTGAGCACGATGGCGGTCTTGAACGGCTCGACTTCGGCCAAGTGCTCCGCCTGTTCGATCGAGGCAAGAGAGACGCCGAAAAGGCCGAGGAAGATCATGTATTTGATCGGCCAGAGGCGCTCATGCAGCCCCCAAGGCAGGGTGATCTGCGGCACCCTCAGGGCGCGGGCGATGTGGTTGGTCAATTCCTGCAACGCGCCGAACGGGCACAGCCAGCCGCAATAGGCCCCCCTGCCCCAGAACAAGAGCGCCGCCGCGACCGAGAACCACAGGATGAAGGTCAGCGGATCGAGCAGGAATGCCTGCCAGCTGAAATCCGTGGTCAGCGCACCGAACAGCGCCATGAGGTTCACCACCGAAAGCTGCGCGTTGGCAAACCACCCCAGGAACACCAGCGTGATCGTGAGGAAGCTGTAGCGGAAAATCTTCACTGCGCGCTCCGAGCGGGTCAGCTGTATCTGGAAGAAGAAGGCGAGCGTCAGCACCACCAGCATTGTCGACAACACGACGATTTCCAGCGTCTTGTCTTCCCAGATCTTTTTCCACAGCGCCTGTTGCGCGGCCTGTTCGCTCGGATCGGCCTCCGTTGCCGCCGCCGTTTCAACCGCCGCAACCACCGGGCGCAGGAAGCTCTGGGGCAGCTGATAGCCCAGATCGAAGGTGGTGAAGACCTTTTCGATCGCGGCGACTTCGCGCTGCACGAGAAGTTGCAGCCGGAACGGCTTGGTCGGGTCGAAGCCGCTATCCGCGGGGATCTTGAACAGATCGCGCTCGGTGAATTCCGGAGCGTCGCCCAGGGGGATCGTCCCCATGCGGCGGTGGCCCCGGTCACGGAAACGCACCGACACGTCCCCCTGGATCAGCACGATCCGGTCAAAAATGCCACCACGCACGTAGCCGGACCCCTTGAAGGAATAGAGCCCCCGGCCCACCACTGCGATCGCGTGTTCGCTGGCATCCAGCCAGTCCTCGAGGTTGCCGTAATCCGCCTCGCCCAGAATGGCGCGGCCAATAGACGGCACCGAGACGAGCGCCATCTGCATGTCGATGAAATTCGTCTCGGGCGGTTCGGTCAGTGCGCGCGCAGCGGCGCGCGGATCATCCATTGCCTCGAACGCGGCGTTGATCTGGCCCACGTCCAGCGACAGGCGGCGCACCGTGCCGTCGCCTTCCATCGCCATCCAGCTGTCCGCGGCCTTGGCCGCTTCGTTTATCTCGTATTTCGGGCCGGTTTCCGCCTTGGCCCGAAGCCCGCCAAGACCCAGGGCGCGCGCAACCTTCAGCCCGGACCGGATGATCGAATCGTCGATCACCATGATCGTCACGGTCGCGCCGGAAATGATTTCCAGCTCATGGCCAGACCCACCCGCCGCGGCTTCGTCCACAAGCGACAGGCCGCGGAAGTCGGCCGCCATTTTCTTGATCTTGCTGTCGGGGATTCCGATCAGGACGATGGGTTCGGAATGCTTGACCAGATCGACGCCAAGGATAACCGCGTCATTGTCCACCGCGACCATCGTGTGGATCGGCTTGCCGGAATAGCCAGTCGTGCCGACGAAATCCGAGGTGACGAAAACGTGACCGATCTGTTCACCGCCGGACAGAAGCGGCGCGACCGGCACGTCGTCACGGATCGGGCCGAATGCGTCCGCGCCTTCGACCAGCGCGCCGGGTTCGATTTCAGGAAGATACTGTGCCAGCACGCTCTGGCCGGTCTGGGCCGACGCCGGGCTGGCGAAACCGATGATGATGAGGGCCAGGAGGCCCCAGATCCGATGTAAGCTCGATAGAAGCCGCCACAAGACGGCAAGGTTGGAAACCTGCATTATCACACAACTTTCTGGTTTGGGGGGCCGCGGGACGGGGACTCGATCTCGCGCAGCACGACAGGTGCGGTCTCAGGCACGGCCCAGACGATGCGGGCACAGCCTTCCGGCCGGGGGCTGATAGCGGAACGCGTCAGGTCCATGACGGGAACGAGGCTGCAATCGGCACAATGCACACAATCCTCGATCGGGTCATCGATCGGGTTGCCGTTTCGATCCAGAGTGATCGTTTCAGCCTGCCCGGCCGAACCGCAGATCACGATGGTCCGATTCCCGGCAGTCGAAAGCTCATGAGTGGCACGCGCATACCCCGCATTCGCTGCGGCGATAACGAGTGTCGTCGTCAGCAAGGCCATCACAACAAGATTGAATACGCATTTCATATGAGCATTCATGCTCCTACCGACCCGCCGCGTCATTGACATGGATCAAAGGTGAACCGATTGGGTATTTTTTAATTAAGCAATTGAAAATAATATATTAATCTTTGAATGCATCACCTACCATTTCGGACCTTGCGCCCCCCCCGGCCCACCTCCGGCAAGGATGCTCAGAAAAGTCGCAAGTCCATCACATAGCTCCCGGACTCGCCCCCCGTTTGTCGACCTCGCGTCAGCGCGCCCGCGCGATCCAAGTTTCCAAGCAGATCGGCGGCGGGAAGAGCGACATCTTCTGGCTGACCGACGAACAGATGGCCCCCTTCGGCCCCACCTTCCGAAACGCCATGCCAAGCCACCGCTCGATGATCGCCGATCAGGTGCATGCAAAACGGCGCACGGCTATGCTGTCGGCGTAAAATCAGGACGGGCGACGAAAAAATTTCGTCTTTGACTTGCGAAAGACCCTCATTGTGTCTGATCCTCTTGCCATCCGCCCGGGACGAACCCGGACAAGAAATCGTTAAGAAGGATTCAACCCCGTGCGCTACGAACGACCCGAAACGTTGATGGATGCAACGGCCTTGTTGGCGGAGGCAAGCGAGAATGCCTTTGTTCTCGCTGGCGGCACCGACCTGCTTGTCAGAATGCAAAGTGACGACTTCAAGGCCGACCTTGTCGTCGACATCAAATCCATTGCCGGTATGGGCGAGGTGACCGAAACCGAGGACGCATTCGTTATTGGCGCCGCGGTTCCATGCGCCGCGCTCGGCGAACATGAAGCCCTCACCGCCGCTTGGCCCGGCGTGGTGGAAGCAGCCAATCTGATCGGCTCGACTCAAGTCCAGGGGCGCTGCACCGTTTCGGGTAACTTGTGCAACGCATCGCCCGCCGCCGACAGCGTTCCCGCCCTCGTGGCCGCGAACGCGAAGGTCAGGATCGCGGGCCCCGGCGGCACCCGCGAGGCCGCGGTCCTCGATATTCCCACAGGCCCGGGAAAGACATCGCTGGCAAAAGGCGAGATCATCGAGTCGGTGATCCTTCCCAAACCGACGGCGCGGTCGGGCGATGCCTATCTGCGGTTCACCCCGCGCACGGAAATGGACATCGCGGTTGTCGGTGCCGGGGTCAGCCTGTCGCTGGATGACGACGGCGTGGTCAAATCCGCGCGTGTCGCGCTCGGAGCGGTCGGCCCGAAAGTCATGCTGGTGGAAGACGGGGCGCGTGCCCTTGTCGGCACCCGTCTCGAGGATGCAGCGCTCAATGCGCTGGCGGCGGCATGTTCCGCGGGCAGCAATCCGATCGACGACAAACGCGGCACCGTGGAATTCAGAAAACAGGTCGCGGGGGTGCTGGCGCGCCGCGCCGCGCAAACCGCTTACACCCGCGCAGGAGAAAAATGATGACTTCGATAGCTGTCTCCACAACGATCAACGACGATGATGTCGAATTCCTGTGCCAGCCTGATGAAACCTTGCTGGACGTGTTGCGCAACCGGCTCGGCCTGATGGGCGCCAAGGAAGGCTGCGGCACCGGCGATTGCGGCGCTTGCAGCACCATTATGGATGGCCGGGTGGTCTGTTCCTGTCTGGTTCTCGGCGCCGAAGCCCAGGGCCGTACCATCGAAACCATCGAGGGCCTGGCCAACGGCAGCGAACTGCACCCGTTGCAAAGCAAGTTCATCGAACACGCAGCCCTGCAATGCGGCATCTGCACGCCCGGCTTTCTGATGGCGGCAAAGGCGCTTCTGGATAAAAACCCGGACCCGACCGAAGAGGAAATCAGGTACTGGCTCGCGGGCAACCTGTGCCGGTGCACCGGCTATGACAAGATCGTGCGCGCCGTGCAGGCCGCCGCAACCGAAATGAGGGGGGAATCAGCATGAGCTTCGATGCGGCCTACAAGAAGCAGGCATTCAAATCCGTCGGCACCCGCCCCCTGCGCCCCGATGGCGTGGACAAGGTCACCGGGCGCGCCCGCTACGGCGCTGATTTCAACATGCCGGGCCAACTGGTGGCCCGCGTGCTGCGCAGCCCCCATGCACACGCCCGGATCAAACGGATTGACACGGCGCGCGCCGAGGCCGTCAGGGGCGTCAAGGCCATCATCACCGCCGCCGACCTGCCTGACCTGACGAACGGCGACGCGGCACTCTTTGCGATACTCGACAATTGCATGGCGCGGACCAAGGCGCGCTATGACGGTCATGCCGTCGCCGCCGTCGCCGCCATCGATGAAAAGGCCGCGAAAGAGGCGCTCGGACTGATCGAAGTGGACTACGAGGTTCTGCCGCATGTCGTCGATGTCGACGCTGCGATGCAACCGGACGCGCCGATCCTCGATGAAACGGTGTTCACGACCGGTGTCGAACCCGCGCCCAAGGCGCCGTCGAACGTCGCGAACCGGTCCGAGTTCGGCCACGGCGACATCGAGGCCGGATTTGCGCAAGCGGATATTATCGTCGAACGCAGCTTCAAGACCGAACAGGCCCATCAGGGCTATATCGAGCCGCATGCCTGCGTGGCGAGCTGCAATCCCGATGGCACCGCCGACCTTTGGGTCTGCACGCAGGGGCATTTCGTCTATCGCCAGAATTGCGCCGATCTCCTGGGGCTCGAGGTCTCGAAGCTACGGGTCACCTCGTCCGAGATCGGCGGCGGCTTCGGCGGCAAGACCCATGTCTGGGCAGAACCGGTGGCGCTCGCGCTGTCGCGCAAGGCAGGCCGCCCGGTCAAGCTGGTGATGTCCCGCGAAGAGGTTTTCCGCGCCTCCGGCCCGACCAGCGCGACCTCGATCGACGTCAAGATCGGCGCGCGCAAGGACGGCAAGATCACCGCCGCCAGCGCGACGCTGCGTTATACGAACGGGCCTTATGGCGACATGTGGGCCGAACTGGGCGCGATGACGTCGTTTGCCTGCTATGACCTTGAAAACGTCAAGACGGTCGGGTTCGAGGTCCTCGTCAACCGACCCAAGGTTTCTGCCTATCGCGCCCCGTCCGCCCCCATGGCGGCCTTCGCGGTCGAAAGCGCGATTGACGAACTGGCACAAGAAATCGGCATGGATGCGGTAGAGCTTCGGATACAGAATGCCGCCAGCGAAGGAACGCGATCGTCCTACGGCCCGGTCTACGGCCCCATCGGCATTGGTCCCACGCTGGAGGCGGCAAAAGCCCATCCGCACATGAGCGCGCCTCTGGGCCGGAATCAGGGCCGGGGCATGGCCTGTGGCTTCTGGTTCAATTTCGGCGGCCAGACCTGCACCGATCTGAACATCAATTCCGATGGCACGGTGACGCTGGCGGTGGGCACGGTGGATGTGGGCGGCTCGCGCGCCTCGCTGTCGCTGATCGCGGCAGAAGAACTTGGCATCGACTATCAGGATATCAAGGCCGTCATCGCCGACACCGCGACGCTTGGCTACAACGACATGACCGACGGCAGCCGGGGCACGTTCTCCTCATCCATGGCGACGATCTCCGCGGCGCGCAACGCCATCGAAGTCATGCGCAAGCGCGCGGCGCTAACATGGGACATTCCGCTGGAAGACGTCCAGTGGAAAGACGGGCACGCACATGCCGCGGGCACGAAATACGGCAACCTCGCCCCGCTGTCGGTCAAGGACATCGCCGCCAAGTCGGGCAATACCGGCGGCCCCATCGCCGGGCACAGCGAACTGGTGGCCGATGGCGCGGGCGTGTCCTTCGCCACCCATATCTGCGATGTCGAAGTTGACCCGGAAACAGGATCGACGCGCGTTGTGCGCTATACGGTGATCCAGGATGCTGGCAAGGCGGTGCATCCGTCCTACGTCGAAGGGCAGTATCAGGGCGGAGCCGCACAAGGTATCGGATGGGCTTTGAACGAAGAATACGTGTATGGCGACGACGGCCGGCTGCAGAATCCGGGTTTTCTCGACTACCGCATTCCGGTTTGCTCGGACTTGCCGATGATCGACACGCAAATCCTCGAGATACCCAACCCCAATCACCCCTACGGTGTGCGCGGTGTGGGCGAGACCTCGATCGTGCCGCCCCTGGCCGCCATCGCCAATGCGGTTTCGAACGCGGTCGGTGTGCGCATGGCACATATTCCGATGTCGCCGCCGCGCATACTGTCGGCGTTGAACCGCAAGACAGGTTCCTGATGGTCCACGTGACGCTCTGGGCCGGCCTCGTGCCCCTTGCGGACAATCAAAAGACGCTCGCCGTCGAGGCGAGCACCATCCGCGAGCTTTTGCGCAAGCTGGAGGAACTGTATCCGGGACTGCGCGATCCGATCCGGAATCAGGTCGCCGTGGTTGTCAACGGGGTCATCTACCGGGACGACTGGTCGGCCGAGCTGCCCGAAGGGGCCGAGGTGTTCCTGATGCGGCGGCTCGCGGGGGGCTGACGGGGGTTCATGGTGGGATGGCGCGGACACGGGGGTACCTGCGTCGCGCCATCACATCAGCAGTTGATTTCCAGTCGGCTCGAAACCGACAAGCGGCAGGCCGAAACGGTCCGGGGTCACCTTGCGGCAGATCAATGCCGAGGAGAGCGACACCTCCTAGATTTTCCTGAAACGAAACAGGAAATCAGCCCGGCCCGATGCAAACGTCCATTCTCAGAACCGAAGGCATCACCAAGGTGTACCACACCGGCGCGGTGGATGTTCATGCCTTGCGCGGCGTGGATCTTTCGCTTTTCGAGGGCGAGGTCGTGGTGCTTCTGGGCGCCTCTGGTTCCGGTAAATCCACCCTGCTCAACATCCTCGGCGGGCTCGACCGGCCCACCGAGGGCCGCGTCTTTTTCCGCGACAAGGATCTCGGCGGCCTGTCGGACAGCGACCTGACCGAGTTCCGGCGCGATCATGTGGGCTTCGTGTTCCAGTTCTACAACCTCGTCCCCAGCCTCACCGCGCGCGAAAACGTAGCGCTGGTGACCGAGATCGCCGAAACCCCGATGTCACCCGAAGAGGCGCTCGAACGCGTGGGGCTTGCCGACCGGATGTCGCATTTCCCGGCGGAACTTTCGGGCGGCGAACAGCAGCGCGTCGCCATCGCCCGCGCCATCGCCAAGCGGCCCGACATCCTGCTTTGCGACGAACCCACAGGCGCGCTCGACAGCAAGACCGGCATCACCGTTCTTGAAGCCCTGATCGAGGTCAACCGCAGCCTCGGCACGACGACCGCGCTGATCACCCATAACGCCGCCATCCGCCGGATCGCGCATCGCGTCATCTACATGGCCGACGGCCGCATTTCGCATATCGAGGAAAACGCCGAACGCGTCGCGCCGTCCGAGGTCAGCTGGTGATGCGCGCGCTCGACCTCAAATTGCTGCGCGATCTGCGTCATATCTGGGCCCAGAGCCTTGCCATCGCGCTGGTGCTGGCCTGCGGGATCATGGTCATGACGCTTGCGTCGGGGACCCAGCGGTCCCTGACCGAAACCCGCGCGGCCTATTACGAACGCCACCGCTTCGCCGATGTTTTCTCCAACCTCACCCGCGCGCCCAGACAGGTGTTGGACGAAATCGCCCGCATCGACGGCGTGGCGCGGGTGGAAGGGCGCGTCGTCTTTACCGCGCTTCTCGACCTTGAAAACATGCGCGAACCGGCTTCTGCCCGGGTGATTTCGCTGCCCGCCTCGGGCGGGGCTATCCTGAACGTGCCGCTGATCCGCCACGGCCGATTGCCCGAGGCGCTGCAGCAGGACGAGGTCGCCATTTCCGAACCCTTCGCCGAGGCCAACAACCTCAGGCCCGGCGACACGTTCCGCGCCATCCTCAACGGCCGCAAGCGCGAACTGGTGGTGACCGGCATCGTGCTGTCGCCGGAGTACATCTACACGATCGGCGCGGGCGCCTTGATGCCGGACGACCGGCATTTCGGCCTGATCTGGATGCGCGAAACCGCCGCCGCCCCGGTCAAGGACCTGGAAGGGGCGTTCAACGATCTGACGCTCAGCCTGTCGCGCGACGCCAACGAGGCCGCGGTCATCGACGCGGTGGACCGCATCCTCGCCCCCTATGGCGGCACCGGCGCCTACGGCCGCGACCGGCAAACATCGAATGTCTTCATCGACGGCGAACTGAAGCAGTTGGGTGCCCTGGCCACGGTGCAGCCGCCGATCTTCCTCGTCGTGTCGGCCTTCCTGGTGAACATGGTCCTTGGCCGTCTGGTCGCGCTCGACCGGGCGCAGATCGGGCTGTTCAAGGCGGTGGGCTACTCCACCCGGACGATCGCGTTGCATTACCTCAAGATGACGGCAGGCATCGGCATCCTCGGCGTCCTGATCGGCTGGGGCTTCGGCTGGTGGCTGGGTCACGAGATGACCGAGATGTATACCGATTTCTTCCGCTTTCCCTGGCTGCTGTATCGCCCCGGCCCCGGGCCTCTGGTGATCTCGGGCATACTGGGCATTGCCGCCGTGATCCTCGGCGCCCTGCGCGCGGTGCGCGCCTCGGTACGCCTCGCCCCGGCGGTGGCGATGTCGCCGCCCGCGCCGCCCGTCTTCCAACGCGGCTGGGCCGACAGCCTGGGTGAAATGCTGTCGCTGCGGCAGACCACGATGATGATCGTCCGCTCGATCGTCCGCTGGCCGGGGCGCGCGGCGGTGACATTGTTCGGGGTGTCGGGGTCGGTCGCCGTTCTGGTGGTGTCGTTCTTCACCTTCGATGCGATCGACCTGATCATGGTGGAACTGTTCGAGGAAACGAACCGGCAGGATGCCACTCTCACCCTCAGCAGCAGCCTGAACGACCGCGCCGTCATCGACGCGGGCAACCTTCCCGGCGTGCTGCGGGCCGAAGGCATCTATGCCATTCCGATCCGGCTGGTGAACGGCACGCAAACGCGGCTGGTAACGCTTCAGGCCCGCGCGCCGGACGCCACGCTGACCCAGATCCTCGATCGCGAAGGCCGTGTCATCACGCCCTCCACGGCGGGCGTCGTCCTGCCCGAGGAACTGGCCCGGCGCCTGGGCGTCGCCCCGGGCGACAGCTTGCGCATCGACCTGCTGAGTCCGCCGCGGGAAACTTGGCGGGTGCCCGTCGCCTCGGTGATCCGCCAGAGCCTCGGACAGGACGCCTATTTCGACCGCGATACGCTGTTTCACCGGCTGCGGCAGGCACCGCAGGTCAACATGATCCATCTCGCGATAGATACGAACCGGCTGACCGATCTGCAGACCAAGGTGCAGGAAACCCCTGCCATCGCGGGTTTCACCCTGTGGCAGGACGTGCGCAACGAATTCGTCGATACGCTCAACGAAAGCCTGATCTCCATGTCGGTGATCTTCGCCACGCTCGGGATGCTCATTACCGTCGGCGTCGTCTACAACGCTGCGCGCATCCAGCTTGCCGAACGCGCCCATGAATTGGCAAGCCTGCGCGTGCTGGGATTCCGCCGGTCCGAGGTCGGCTACGTGCTGGTGGTCGAACAGATGGTGCTGACCGTTCTCGCCATTCCCGTGGGCTGGGTTGCCGGATACGGTTTCGCGCTGCTCATGGCACAGGGCTTTTCCACCGATGTGGTCACCATCCCCGTCGTCGTCACCCAACGCACCTTTGCGCTGGCCGCCCTGATCGTAATAGGCTCGGCCCTGGGCGCCGTTCTGTTCGTCAGGCGCAGGTTGGACCACATCGATATCGTCAGTGCATTGAAACAGAAAGAATGAACCAGATGCGCATGTTCCGGATCATAGCAGGCATCATGCTTGCCGCACTCGTTCTCGGGGGCCTTGTCTGGGCGCTTCTGCCCAAGCCGGTGCTCGTCGACCTGGCCGAAGCGCGGCGCGGGCCGATGGAAATCACCGTGTCGGGCGAAGGCGTGACGAAGGTCCGCGAAAAATGGGCCGTCACCGCCCCGGTGACGGGAAACACGCTGCGGTCCCCTGTCGACGTGGGCGACGAAGTGGAAAAGGGCCGCACCATCGTGGCGATCATCCAGCCGGCCGAACCCGCCTTTCTCGATGCGCGCGCCCGCCGCCTTGCGGAAGTGTCGGTGGAGGAAGCCGCCGCCGCGGTGCGTCTGGCCAAGGCCAATCTCTCGCGCAGCGACGCACAGCTTGCCCATCTCGAGGCCGAGCTGGAACGGTATCGTGTGCTGGCCGAACGCGGCGCCGTGCCAATCACGATGCTGGAAGACGCCGAGCAAAGCGCCATAACCGCCCGCGCCGAACGCGAGGTCGCGCTTTACGAACTGGAACAGCGCAAGGCAACGAAGGTGCGGATGGAAGCCCAGCTTGCGGCCCCCACGACACCCGACCCAGACGGTGAACCCGGCGAATGCTGCATGCGCATCACCGCGCCGCAGGGCGGAACCGTCCTCGATGTGGTCGATATCAACGCGCGTCTGGTCGAAGCCGGTGCGACCTTGCTGCAGATCGGCGACCTCTCGGATCTCGAAATCGAGGTCGATCTGCTGTCCACCGATGCGGTGGAAATCGAACGCGGCGCGCGCGCCTATGTCGAACGCTGGGGCGGCAAGGGTGTTATCGACGCGAAGGTGCGGCGGATCGACCCTTCCGCCTTCGCCCGCGTTTCGGCCCTGGGAATCGAGGAACAGCGGGTGCGCCTGCTGCTCGACTTCCTCACCCCGCCTGAGCAGCGGCAGGGTCTGGGCGATCAGTACCGCGTCTTTGTGCGCATCGTCACATGGGCAGGCGAGGACGTTCTGCAGATCCCGCAAAGCGCGCTCTTTCGCCATGCTGAACGCTGGGCCGTCTTCGTGGAGGAAGATGGCCGCGCCGCGCTGCGCTATGTCGAGATCGGCCACATGTCGGGTGAAACGGCCGAGGTGCTGGCCGGCGTGGACCCGGGCGACCAGGTCGTCGCCTATCCTGGCGCCGCGATCGAAACCGGCGTGAAGATCGAACCTCGTTCCCTGAACGAAGTATCCGGCAACTAAACGGCCGTCGTCCGCGGATACCCGACCACATGGATCGAAGCCGGGTATCACGACCGGGTGACGGGATCCGGCACCGCTTTTTTTATCCGGTGCAACATGCAACGCGCAGAGCGCATTGAGCATGACGGCGATGTCGATGATCGAAATGCGCCTTCGACGTCCACTTCCATCCATGGAACGCACTTGCGGACGCTCCGCAGCGAACGGCAAACTTGAGCTCCTCCTGCGCATTCGTCGCAACGCAGGGATTGCGAACATTGCTGCCGGGAACTGTCACTATCGCAGCAGGCGTTCTGGAATACCGGGTGACACCCGCGCGAGGATTGGAAGCATTTTCGCTTTCGCGACCCAGACTTCGTGCTTGCCTGCCACGATGGCCTCAACGATCTCAGCCGCTGCGCGCTCAGCGGAAATCTTGCCCCGGCCCCTGCCCCGGGTCATGTCGGTATCGACCAAAGCCATGATCACTTCGGTGACACAAAGCTCCGGGCACGAGGACTGTGCCTGATACCGAAGGGCCTTGGTGAAACTTCGCAGACCCGCTTTCGTCCCTGAATAGACCGGCGCCGCTTCCTTGGGCGCGATGGCTAGGCCTGATGTCAGGTTGACGATGAATGGCGCCGCGCGCCCGGACATGATCGGCAAGAACCGGGACACCAGGTGCACCGGCGCCGTGAGATTGATTTCGATCTCTTGCGCCGATTTCTGCGCGATGTCGCCCACGTTCCCGGACGTGAAGGACATCTCGGTTTGAACGGCTGCATTGTTGATCAGACCGTCAATGGAACCGAACCGCCCGGTCACCGCATCGATCAACTCGTCGCGAGCCGCCACCTTCGACAGGTCACAGGCAAAAGGGACGACCCGATCGCCCAATGCGTCCCGCAGCCCAGCGAGGGCTGTCGCATCCCGCGCAACGGCCGCGACCGTCGCCCCTTCGGCGATCAGCAGCTTGCACAGCGCCCGACCAATTCCGCGTGATACACCGGTCAGGACGACCGTCGCCCCATCAAGGCGTGACCGTTCAGTTCGCATTTTCGAACTCCCGATACCCGTCCTCGTATGCGGGGACAATTTCGACGATCTCATAATAGGGGTTGGCCAGAAGCGGCGTGTCCCGCAGACGTTCCATCGCAAAGTAGTATGCCTGTGGCGTGTCCGCTTCGATCACCGCCACGTCGGAAACCCGCGCGTTGAACGCTTCGGCATCGAAGAAACGGAACGTGACCGTACCGTCGCCGAACGCGGCGCCAAGGGCCTTGTCCGCGATCTCGGCACGCTCGGCACGATCCAGTGACAACCACTCGGGCTTCGCCATCAACAAAAGAAAAATTGTGAGCTTCATTATGGGCTCCTCATTGCAGTCAGTCAGAGAATGTGAATAATTGCTCGCATTCACAACTCGCATTGCCACGCAGAGGCCACCGGTGGACATCGAACCAAGAAAACAAGGGCGCCAGGCGCGCGCGAAAGCCACCGCCTCCGACATCGTAGAGGCCGCCGCTCGCATTCTCGAGGGCGAGCGGATGGACACCCTGACCACCAATCGCATCGCGGAGCGCGCTGGCGTCAGCATCGGATCGCTCTATCAGTATTTTCCGAACAAGGAAGCGATCCTAGCCTCGCTGGTCCGGCGGGAACGGTCAAATCTGCTTGCTGACGTGCAGCGGATCGCAGCCGGCGCGGCCGGCACGGCGGCGAAAATCGACGCGCTGATCGATGCCGGTCTCGAACATCAGTTCGCGCGGCCCCGGCTTGCTCTGCAACTGGAATATATCGAGCAGACGCTGGACATAGGCCCCGAGGCTCAGGAGCTTGCCACAAGGCTGGCCGACACGATCACGGATATCGTCAGGGCGCACGCCCCGCATGCAGACCGGAACGCGGCGCGCGACATCGTCGCAATCTGCCATGCAATCATCAACACGGCTGCGATCACGGGCGAAACTGATACCAAGGGGCTGCGGCAACGGTTGCAGCGGGCCGTCTACGGATATCTTGGGGAGTCCAACTGCGGATATCGGAAGGCCGACTGACGCTTGAAGCGAACGACGAATTGAAGGTCAAGGACGTGCGGGACGTGGCCGCTTCCCTCTCGCGTCACGGGACGGATCGGGGAACGGGCCGAATATCTTGTGCCGTTTCATCGCCTCAGCGCAGCATCAGGCTTGGCAGCCACAATGTGATCTGCGGAAAACAGAGCAGCAGAAGCAGAATCAGCATTTCCATCGCGAGGAATGGCAGGATCCCGCGGAAGATCTTGCAGAGCGGCACACCGGTCTGAGCAGCGGCCACATACACCTTGAGCCCCAAGGGCGGTGTCAGCAGGCCGATTTCCACCGTGTTCGTCACAACGATACCGAACGAAACGGGATCGTAGTCGAGTGCCAACGCCGTCGGGAAGGCCAGCGGCATCGCGAGAGACAGGATCGCGAGCTGGTCCATGAATATGCCCATCATCAGCCGGGCAAATGCGCTGAAACAGCGCTGAAACGACAAAGCCTTGATGCCCACCCCCGAGAATTCGGCGCCGATAGAGGATAATCCGATCGCCTCATCAGAGAAAAACGAACGCAAGACGGCCGTTGAAGAGATTCAGAACGAAATCCTCCAGCGCATTCATATCGGATATGGATATGAGCGGATCAAAACACATTTGCTCGGGCAGTAAGGCAAGGGCGTACAGGCACCAATGCCCTTGGTCCCGATGGAACCAGGGGCAAATATGCGGCGTCATTCATACTGGACCGCCTGGGTGGGGTTGATCACGTCCGTTCTCTTGTGACACCTTCGGATCGATGGATCTGCCGCCATTCCACCCGTGAAAGGCCAACACGAAGCAATCGAGTTTCGCGCAGTCCCAAACGCCTTTCCCAAACCGTCACGCCCCCCAGGTGTCGCGCAGCCGGTAGCCGCAGGGCCAGGGATCGTCCGGGTCCAGCATGTGCTGGTGGATACCGGTGACCCATCCGCGTCCGCTGATCTGCGGTATGATCGCCGGACGGCCGCCGACCCGCGTCTCGCCGAGGATCCTGCCGGTGAACTGCGAACCGATGATCGAGGTCGCAAGGAATTCCTGCCCGGCCTGCATCTGGCCGCGCGCCGCCATCAGCGCCATGCGCGCCGACACCGCGGTCCCGGTGGGCGAGCGGTCCACCTTGCCCGGCTGGATCGCCACCGCAGAACGCCCGGTCAGCCCGGTTTCGGTCTGCTCAAGCGGTCCGGCGAAGGCGCAGAACGAGATGTGATCCCACTCCGCGTTTTCCGGGTGGCAAAAGCCCAGCTGTTCGTTGGCGGCATCGGTGATCCGCACCCCGAGCCGGGCGATGTCGCCGGCCTCGTCCTCGACGATGGCAAAGCCCAGTGCGCTAGCATCCACCACCACGAAACTGTCGCCGCCATAGGCGGTGTCCACGGTCAAGGTGCCGATCCCCTCCACTTCCAGCTTGGCGTCCAGCCGGTCGGCGAAACTCGGCAGGTTTTGCACGCTGATCCGCTCGGCCTTGCCGTTCCGGCACTCGGCGCGCACCTTCACCAGCCCGCCGGGCGCCTCCAGCACCAGTTCGGTCACCGGCTCCTGCATCGGCAGGATGCCCCCGTCCAACAGCACGGTGGAGACGCAGATCGAATTCGACCCCGACATCGGCGGCGTGTCCTCGGGTTCCATGATGATGAAGGCGGCGTCGGCCTCGGGATGTTTGGGCGGCACCAGCAGGTTGGCGTGCCGGAACACACCGCCGCGCGGTTCGTTCAGAACGAAGTTGCGCAGACTCTCGTCCTGCGCAACGAAGCTGCGCTGGTCCCACAGCGTCTCGCCCGGGGGCGGGGCGACGCCGCCGACGATGACATCGCCGACCTCGCCCTCGGCGTGGCAGGAAATCACGTGAATGGTCTTGCTGCTGCGCATGCTTCACCTCAGGAATAGCGGGCGACGGGATCGCCCAACGCGTTGAAATCCGGCGTGATGCCGAGCCCGGGACGATCCGCTGCGGTCATCCGCCCGTTCACCCGCTGTGGCGCGCCATCGGCGATCTTGACGGTACCATAGCTGTTGAAGTCGGTGGCCGAGAAACAGAACTCCGCCGGGGTCGAGCGCGCCAGGTGGGCGATCGCGGCGGTCGTGATGTCGCCGCCCCAGGTGTCCTCGATGGTCATCGGGATGCCATGCGCGATACAGAGGTCGCGCATCAATTTGGCGCGGCTCAACCCGCCGACCTTGGAAATCTTCAGGTTGATCACGTCCATCGCGTCCTCGGCGATGCCGCGCACCAGCATGTTCGGCCCGTCGATCACCTCGTCCATGACGAAGGGCAACGCGGTGCGGCGGCGGATCGAGAGGCTCTCCTCGTAGGTCAGGCAGGGCTGTTCGACATAGACGTCGAGCGTGGAAATCGCACCGACGACGCGGGCCGCCTCGTGCCGGGTCCAGCCGGTGTTGGCGTCCGCCACCAGCAGGTCGGAGGATTTCAGCACCGCGCGGGTCGCGTGGATGCGCTCGATATCTTCGTTGGCATCGCCGCCGACCTTGAGCTGGAACTTGGTATAGCCTTCCGCCGAATAGCCCTCGATCTTGCACGCCATGACTTCGGGATCTTCCTGGCTGATCGCGCGGTAAAGCACCACGTCATCCTGCGCCGCCCCGCCCAGCAGGGTATGGACCGGCTGCCCCGTCGCCTTGCCCAGAAGGTCCCAGCAGGCGATGTCGATCGGCGCCTTGGCGTAGGGGTGACCGCGCAGGGCGGCATCCATGGCGCGGTTGATTTCACCGATGTTCAGCGGGTCCTGTCCGATCAGATGCGGCGCCAGTTCCTGCAACCCGGCGCGCACGCCCAACGCGAAGGACGGCAGGTAGGCCGAACCCAGCGGGCAGCATTCGGCATAACCTTTCAGGCCCTCGTCGGTGAGGATCTCGACAACGGTGCTGTCGAAGACCTCGACGAAATTGCCGTTCGACCAGTTGTAGCGGCCTTCCTTGAGCGGCAGGTCGACCTGGTAGACATTGATGGCGCTGATTTTCATTGGGTGTCCTTTCTCAGAAACGGGTCGGCGCAAAAGGCGCCGGGTTGATTTCGGGGATGCCGCGACGTACGAGGTCGCGCACCAGCTCGGCGGTGCCGGCGGCCTGGGTCAGCCCAAGATGGCCGTGGCCGAAGGCATAGATCACCCGGTCGGCGCGTGGCGCGGCGCCGATCACCGGCAGGCTGTCAGGCATCGAGGGACGGAAGCCCATCCATCGCGTGCCGCCGCTGGTCTTCAGTCCGGGCAGGAACTCGGCGGCCTTGTCCAAGAGCACCCGCGCGCGCTTGTAGTTCGGCGGCAGCCTGAGGCCGCCCAGTTCCACCGCCCCGCCGACGCGCACGCCGCCGTTGATCCGGCTGACGACGAAGCCGTGCCCGCCGAAGGTGAGATGGGTGCGCAGGTCGAAGGCGCCGGCGGGCAGCGTGGTGTTGTATCCGCGCTCGGTCTCCAGCGGCAGCCGGTCGCCAAGGGTGCGGGCCAGGTGATGCGACCAGGCCCCCGCCGCCACCACAACGCGGTCGGCGGCGTGCGCGCCCGAGCCGGTAGTCAGCCGCACCCGCGCGCCCTCCTGCGCCAGGGCGGTGACCTCGGCCTGCTCGATCCGCCCGCCGAGAGCGACGAAACGATCTGCCAGATGGCGCAACCATGCCGCAGGATCGCAGGTGTTAAGCCAGTCCGGCGTGAAACCGGCATGGGTGAAACGCCGGTCAAGGCCCGGCTGGATCTCGGCGATCGCCTCGGGGCTTTGCAGCAGCTCGAAGCGGATGCCATGTGCCTCGCGCAACTGCCACGTCGGCAGGCTGGCGCGGAACTCGGCCTCGCCTTCGTAAAGCTGCAACTGCCCCTCGCGCTGCATCAGCGCCTCGCCGTCGACCCCCTTGACCTGCCGCTCCAGCGCTGCACGGCTGAGTGCCATCAGGCTGGATTGCGCCGCCATCGAGCGTGCGTAGCGGTCGCGCCAGCTGGCCCGCCAGAAGCGCAGCATCCAGGGCGCGATCTTCAGCGCGTAGGCCGGAGGCACAGAAAGCGGCCCCGACGGATCGAGCAGCCATTTCGGCGCCTCACGCATGATGCCGGGCGTCGCCAGCGGCACGATATCGGTGAAGGCGAAGGCCCCGGCGTTGCCGGAGGAGGCGCCGGCGCCGACGCCCTCGCGGTCCAGCACCGTCACCGCATGGCCGCACGATTGCAGCGCGAGCGCCGAGCTGATGCCGATGATCCCGGCCCCGATGACAGTGATTTCCGAAGTCGTCATGCGCAAATCCCTTTTCCGGGGGTGCGGCAGGTACCGCGCCCCTGTTTGCCACATCAGGCCAAGGTGTAGGCGGTCTTCACCGTGGTATAAAACTCAGCGGCGTAAGTCCCCTGCTCGCGCGACCCGAAGCTGGATCCCTTGGTGCCGCCGAAGGGCACGTGGTAGTCCACCCCCGCCGTCGGCAGGTTGACCATCACCATCCCCGCCTGCGCGTGCGCCTTGAAATGGGTGGCGTGTTTCAGCGAGGTGGTGCAGATGCCGGCGCTGAGCCCGAATTCGGTGTCGTTGGCCACCGCAAGCGCCGCGTCGTAGTCCTTCACCCGGATCACAGAGGCGACCGGGCCGAAGACCTCCTCGCGGTTGATCCGCATGGCGGCATCGGTCCCAGTGACCAGCGCCGGGGCCATGTAGAAGCCTTCCGTTGCCCGGCCCAGGCGTTCACCGCCGATCACCTCGCCGCCATCCGCTGCGGCGATGTCGAGATAGCTCAGGTTCTGGTCAAGCTGGCGGGCGTCCACCGCCGGTCCCATCTGCGTCTCCGGATCCAGCGCGTGGCCGACCTTCAACGCGTGCATCCGCTCGATGAGCGCGGCGACAAAACGGTCGTGGATACCTTCGGTCACCACCAACCGCGACGAGGCGGTGCAGCGCTGGCCGGTGGAATAAAAGGCGCCGTTGAGGCAGGCTTTCACCGCGACGCCGAGGTCGGCGTCATCGAGCACCACCATCGGGTTCTTGCCGCCCATTTCCAGTTGTACCTTCTTCAGGCGCGCGCCGCAGGCCGCAGCGATGCCGCGCCCGGTCGGCACCGAGCCGGTGAAGGAAATCGCGTTCACCCGGGCGTCCTCGATCAGCCGCGGGCCGAGTTCCGAACCACGCCCGATCACCAGGTTGACCACACCCGCGGGCAGGCCCGTGCGCGACAGAATCTCGACCAGCGCATGGGCGCAGCCCGGCACCAGTTCGGCCGGTTTCAGGATCACCGCGTTGCCATGGGCCAGCGCCGGCGCGATCTTCCAGGCGGGGATCGCGATCGGGAAGTTCCACGGCGTGATCAGCCCCACGACGCCGACCGGCGCGCGGGTGACGTCGACACCGATGCCCGGACGTACGGAAGCGAGGTGATCGCCGCGCTGACGCAGGCACTCGCCGGCGAAGAACTTGAATATCTGCCCGGCGCGGGCGACCTCGCCGATGCCCTCGGCCAAGGTCTTGCCCTCCTCGCGTGACAGTAGGCGGCCAAGCTCTTCCTTGCGGGCCAAAAGCTCGCTGCCGGCGGCATCCAGCACGTCGAAACGCTGCTGCGGCGTCGTGGCGGCCCAGAGCGGCGCGGCATCCCGCGCGGCGGCGATGGCGCGATCCATGTCCTCGTCCGTTGCCTGGGCGGCATGGCCGAGCACGTCGCTGATATCCGAGGGATTGACGATTGCAGTGATGGCGGTGGTCTCCAGCCATTCCCCGCCGATGTAGTTTCTGAATTCCATGAAGTCTCTCCGATTTGGGGTCAGGGGCGGATGCCCCGCGCGTAGGGGTCCGCCGGGTCGAACAGCAGCTCGGCTTGCGCGGTCACGAAGGCCTGCCCGGTGACGGTCGGGACGATCCCGCCATTGACGCCGGGCCGGTAGCTCAGCCGATAGGTGCTGCCGATGATGCTCTCCTGCAGCCAATCCTCGCCGGGGGCGAGCAGCCCGTTGGCGGCCAGGCAGGCGAGCTTGGCGGATGTGCCTGTACCGCAGGGCGAGCGGTCGTAGGCGCCGCCGGGGCAGAGCACGAAGTTGCGCCCCTGCGCTGCCGCGGACCGGGCCGGGCCGGTGAATTCGACGTGGTCGATCCACGCGCCATCCGCCCCGGTAATACCAGCGTCCTGCAACGCCTGCCGCACCTTGAGTGCCGCCGCGCTCAGCGCCCCGATATTGGCGATCTCCAGCGCCACCGGCGCATCCTCGGTCAGGAAGAACCAGTTGCCGCCCCAGGCGACATCGCCGGTGACCGGGCCAAGGCCTTCGACATCGACCGTCACGTCCTTGTGCAACCGGTAGCTCTCGACGTTCACGACAGAGGCGGTGTTCGCGTCGTGCAGGTCCACCTCGACCACACCCACCGGGGTTTCGATGCGGTGCAACCCCGGTTCGATATGCCCCAGATGCGCCAGCGTCACAGCCGTACCGATGGTGGCATGACCGCACATGCCCAAGGGGCCGACCGGGTTGAAAAAGATCACCCCGGTCACGCAGTCCGGCACTGTGGCCGGCACCAGCAGCGCCCCGACCACGGCGTCATGACCGCGCGGTTCCAGAAGGACGGAGGCGCAGAAATCGCCATGTTGCCGCGCCAGCCGCAGGGCGCGCTCCGCGAGGGGACCGGCGCCAAGGGCGGGGCCGCCCCCGACGATCAACCGCGTCGGTTCGCCGCCGGTATGGCTGTCGATCACGCGCATTCGGCAACCACCCCGCCCTGCCGCGACCAGTCCGCATACCAGTCGCGGAACAGCCGGTACTGCGCCTCGGCATAGTTGCGCTGGCTGTCGCTCAGGCAATCGGCTTCGTTGAAATGCAGCGCGTATTCGGCATCGCCGTTCAGCACCATCAGGTACTTGTAGTAAAGCACCAGGTCCGCACCCTCGTCGAAGGAGGACAGCACGCCAAGCGCCTCCTCCAGTTCGCGCGCCCTGACACGCGCCTCGGCATTGCCTGCCGCCGCGTTCTGGCACAGCGCCACAAGATGCAGCACTTCCTTGGGCAGCGCATTGCCGATGCCGGTGATCGCCCCGCCGGCGCCGCAGTTCACGAAGCCGTGGTAAACCGTGGTGTCGACACCGATCATCAGCGTCACGCCGTCGTCCTTGCTGGTGATGGTCTCGGCGGCATAGCGCAGATCCTCGGCACCGCCGAATTCCTTGAAGCCGATCAGGTTCGGATGCTCATTGCGCAGTTCGAAGAACAGGTCGGCGCGGGTTGCGAAGCCATAGTAGGGACTGTTGTAGATCACCGCCGGCAGGTCGGGTGCGGCGCTGAGGATGGCGGAGAAATGCGCGCGCTGCGCGGTGACCGCGGTGCCGCGCGACAGCACCCGCGGGATGACCATCAGCCCCTGCGCCCCGACCCGGGCGGCATGGGCGGCATGGTCCACCGCACTGGCCGAATTGATCGCACCGGTGCCGACGATGGTGGGCAAGCCGGCTTCGACCAGCCGCGCCACGCCTTGCTGGCGCTGCGCGTCGGTCAACAGCGGCCAGTCGCCCATCGAGCCGCAATAGACCACGGCCGACATGCCCGCCGCGATCAACTCCTGTCCCTTGCGCACAAGCGCGTCGAAATCCGGGCTCCGGTCCGGCTTGCAGGGGGTCATGAGGGCCGGGATGGTACCGGTGAAGATGTTCTTGGTCATGGGGCTTTCCTTTGTCGAGTTCCCGTTATCCCGGCGCACCGGGGGTATCGCCAGCGGGAGCTGCATGCCTAACCCGCTGAGCTGTTTCAGCTTTTCTATTTCGAAGTCCTAGCGGACGTTGGCGAGAAAGCGGCGCGTGTGTTCCGACTGCGCGTCACCGAATATCTGCGCCGGCGGGCCGATTTCCTCCATCGTGCCCTGGTGGAAAAAGGCGACCCTGTCACTGACATCGCGGGCAAAGCCCATTTCATGGGTGACACAGATCATCGTCATGCCCTCCTCGGCCAGCAGCCGCATCGTATCGAGCACCTCGCCCACCAGTTCCGGGTCCAGCGCCGAGGTCGCCTCGTCGAACAGCATGTAGTCGGGTTCCATCGCCAGCGCGCGGGCGATTGCCAGCCGCTGCTGCTGTCCGCCCGACAGCGCGTTTGGATAGGAATTCAGCTTGTCTCCGAGGCCGACATGGCCCAGCTGTTTCGCCGCCACGTCGCGCGCCTCGGCCATGGACAGCCCGCGCACGATGCGCGGCGCCAGAGCGACGTTTTCCAGCACGGTGAGATGCGGGAAACTGTTCCATTGCTGAAACACCATGCCCAGTTTTTGTCGCAGCTTGTTCACGTCGGTGCCCTTGGCGTGGACGTCGGTGCCGTCCACCACCACGCGGCCCTGGTGGATCGGCTCCAGCCCGTTGATGCAGTAAAGCAATGTCGACTTGCCCGATCCGGAAGCACCGATCACCGACAGGACTTCGCCTTTCTGAACCTCCAGGTCGATACCTTTGAGCACATGCAATGCGCCGAATTTCTTGTGCAGATCGCGGATTTCAATCATTGCGCCCACCTTTGTTGGAGTTTCGCGGCATAGCGCGAGATTGGATAGGACAGCGCGAAATAGAACGCGCCGGCAAGAGACAGGATGAGGAAGGGTTCCTGGGTGCGGGTGATCAGGATCTGGCTGGCCTTCAGCAGTTCGACATAGCCCAGCACGGAGACCAGTGCGCTGTCCTTCATCACCCCCAGAGCCACCCCGACCCAAGCCGGAAACACCGCCCGGCCGCCGATCGGCAACACCACGTAGCGCAGGTCCTGCCAGTAGCTCATGCCGAGGCTGCGCGCGGCGCGGCGCATCGGCCGGCCCACCGCCTCGATCCCGCCGCGCGCCACATTGGCAACCAGCGCTGCGGTGTACACCGTCAGGATCACCACGCCAGAGGCGAAGGGATCGAGATTCAGCCCAACGATTGGCGCGAAGTTGTAGAAAAGCACCAGTTGGATGATCAGCGGCACCGACCGGAAGATGTCCAGCACCGGGCTCAGCGTTGCCGCGGCCAGCAGCCTGCCCTCAAACAGCAGCCAGCCACAGATCGTGCCGATCACCGTACCCAGAAAGATCGAGACGCCATAAACCAGCAAGGTTCGCCAGGCGGCCTCGGCCAGGAAGACCATGTCCGCCGGTCTGAAGCCGCTGAAGAAGTGTATGGTGTCGTTCATGTCCTCTCTCCCTCAGTAGCGGAACAGGCGCAGGGCCATCAGGCGCGAAGCGCCGAGGATGATCTTCACGATCGCGTAGTAGATCACCGCGGTGACCGCGAAATATTCGAAGATACGGAAGCTGCGGGACGCGAAGAACTGGGTTTCGCCCGACAGTTCTCGGAAGCCCACCATCATGCCAAGCGAGGACATCAGCACCGCCCACACCATCTGGTTGGTGATCGGGTGGTAAACAATGCGCAGCACTTGCGGAATAACGATGCGCAGATAGGTCTGCACCGATGTCATGCCCAGCGACCGCGCCGCCCGTATCTGGGTATCCGGCACCGCCTGGAAACCGCCGCGGAAATTTTCCGCCAGGTATCCGGCGCAGTTGAAGGTCAGCCCGGCCAGCACGATCGTGTAGGGGCTCAGGTGCCAGCCGAAGGCGCCCAATCCGAAGCCGAAGAAAAACAGCTGAAACAGCGCCGGAGTGTTGCGCGCCAGTTCGACCCAGGCCGAGGCGAACCAGCGCAGCGGCCCGCGCATATGCAGCCTGATCAAGGCCAGCCCCAGCCCGATGACGATGCCGCACGCCATCGCCAGCACCGCGACCTGAAGCGTGACCATCCCGGCCTCGATCAGGTCCGGCAGGCTTTTCAGCACCGGTCGCCAGTGGAAATTGTAGTCAAACATGCGAAGGCCCTTGTAGGGGCCCCTGCCCGGTCTGTCCGCGCAGGGGCATGATCGGGAAAGCTCAGTACATCACGCCGGGAATGCGCAGTTCGGGGGCTTCGCCGCCGACATATTTGCCCCAGTGTTCCTGATAGCGGCCCGAACGCACCTGGTGGGTGACGAAGAGGTTGAGGAAATTCAGCCAGGTCACATCCTCGCGCTTGCCCACGACCGAGGTGTAATCTGTGGTCCAGGGCATCCGTGGCCCGGCTTCCAAACCTTCATACTGTTCGATCACCGGCTTCACCGCGGTATTGGTGGTCAGACCGATATCGGCCTTGCCCTGCGCCACCGCGAGGAACACCTCGTTCTCGGACTGGTAGCCCTGGTAGAGATCCTCCTCGCCCCATTCCGCTGCGATTTTCAGCCATTCCTGTTCGGGCATGGTCCCCACAGCCGCCGCCACCCGCTTGCCACGGATGTCCTCAAAGCTCTTGATGCCGGTGTCGCTGCCGACCACCCCCTGCGAGTAATAGATCGCGTATGGGATCGTGAAACCCACGGTGCGGGCCCGGGCCAGCGTATCCGAAGTGCCGCCGAACACCACGTCGGCGCGCCCGGTGACGATCACCGGCAGGCGCTCGGCCCAGGTAACCGGCAGGATTTCGTAGTCCACCTCGAGCGCGGCGGCGAGGTCCTTGCAGTATTCGACATCGAAACCCGCCGGTTCGTTGTTTTCATCGCGGTAGCCGATGGGCGGGAAATCCAGCACCACGCCGCAGCGCAGCTTGCCTGCATCGATCACGTCATCCAGCGTGTCCGCCCCGGCCGGGGCCGCTATCGCCAGTGTAAGCGCGCCAAGCGCCAGACATTTCTTCAGCATCTTATCCTCCCGTTTTGTGATGCGTCGTTTGCACTTTCAATTCCCTATCGTATATTGGATCCAATTTACAATATAAAAAATTACAACCCTTCATCTCGCCGGCAATCTCGGCTAGGGATGCATATAGGAGGATGCCTGAATGAAGTTGAAATCAGTGGATATTTCCAAGACGGCCTCGGCCTCCTCTATCGTATTCGACGCCCTGCGAAAGGCGATCATCGAAGGCGACCTGGCGGTGGGAGAGCCGCTGCGACAGGACGAAATCGCCCGGCTGTTCAACACCAGCCGAATCCCTGTGCGGGAAGCGATTTCGCGGCTCGAGGAACAGGGGCTGGTCAAGGCGCAGCGCTACAAGGGCGCCGTGGTGGCCGGACTGGAACCCGAGGAGGCCGCCGAAATATTCGATTTCCGCGCGCTGCTCGAAGCGGAAATCATCCGTCGGGCGGTGCCCAAGATGTCCGAAGAGCTGTTGCGCCGGGCGCGCGGCTATTGCGAAGCGTTCTCGGCCTCCTCCGACCCGATGACCTGGGGCGATCTGAACCGTGAATTCCACTCCGCGCTCTATAACGCCAGTGATTTGCCCTACCACCTCGAGGCGGTGGATAACGCCATGGACCGCGTCGACCGCTATCTGCGCGCCCAGCTGGTGCTGTCGGACGGGATGGAGCGCGCCAACCGTGAACATATGGCGATCCTTGAAGCCTGCGAAAAGGGTAACGCCGAAGAGGCCAGCGCCCTCACTCGCATGCACATTCTGGGCGCCAAGAAATCGCTGCTGGAGCACCTGAACGGCCTGTCGCGTCGTTGAGGCGCGATGACGAACAGCCGAAATGCAAAGGGGCTTGAATGTGATCGCCTCGGCGCCAGCCTTTCGGATAACGCCCCCTCGGCTCCAACCGCCGCACTGCTTTCATCCCTGAACTGGAACAATACCCGGCCTACATCCCTCTTGCCGGGTCAGCCGCCAATCCCGGAAATAGCCTTTCACGAAGCCGGCCACATAGGCCAGAAGTTGGCCGACGGTTAACAGTTCTGGAGATTGCAGAGACGCGCTTGCCTGACTAATTGTCCAAAGCTGCGCTCTCTCCAACTCGACACAAGTCGGTTGTCTTGACGCCACCCACTCAGACCTTCGACGCGAGTTCCGCAGCTTGACGAAGCGCCTCCTGCAAGCTGCGTTCATCAGCCCTGCCGGTGCCCGCGATATCAAAAGCCGTCCCGTGATCGACAGATGTACGGATAACCGGCAGCCCGACGGTGATGTTGACGCCACTCTCGATCCCAAGGACTTTGACCGGGCAATGGCCCTGATCGTGGTACATCGCGACGACGATGTCGAAATCACCGCGTATCGCCCGGAAGAACAATGTATCGGCAGGAAGTGGGCCACTCACGTCCCAGCCCATTGCCTGCGCTTTTTCGACCGCAGGCACCAGCTTGGTTTCCTCCTCGCGATTGCCGAACAGGCCGTTTTCCCCTGCATGTGGATTGATCCCGCAAACCGCGATACGCGGCTGCGCGATCCCGATCTTGTTCAGCGTCACCTGCGCCCGTTCGAGGGTGCGGAAGACGAGACCCGGTTCGATCTTGTTGATCGCGTCGATCAGGCCGATATGCACCGTCACGTGAATGACGCGAAGGCCCGGCGCGGTCAGCATCATCGACACTTCATCGACACCGCACAGATGCGCCAGCAATTCGGTGTGCCCCGGGAACATGTGCCCGGCCTTGTGCAGGGCTTCCTTGTTCAACGGCGCGGTACAGATCGCACCGATTTCACCGGCCAGTGCAGCTTTCGCCGCGCGCTCGACATAGCGAAAGGCCGCTTCGCCGCAGATGCTCTGGACGTGTCCGAATTCCACTCCCGCGCCGATCACCTTGAGATCGACACAGTCGATCACACCCCGTTCGAAAGTTGCCTCACCGGGATCGGAAATCGCCCGCACCTTCTGCGTGCTGCCGACAATCTCGCAGGCTTCCCGCAGGCGCACCGCGTCACCGAATACCAGCGCCCGGCACTGGGTATGCAGCTGATCGGATTCGAAACTCTTCACGATGATTTCGGCGCCGACGCCGGCGGGATCCCCCATCGTGATGCCAATGATCGGACGAATGTCGGTCATAAATCGTTTCCTTGTGATGGGAGTGTCAGTTGGTCGATGCAGGTCGCAAGTGTGTCGGCTTCGCCGAAATCGCCAGCCTTGCTCACGAAGCGGAGGTCCGGGCGGTCGATCGGGTGGCCAAGAACCACCCCCGGGGCGAGTTCGCCTTCCACCTTGATGCGGTCGCAGCCGAGCGCCCGCAAACACGCCCGTGCCGTGTCGCCGCCGCTCGCGATCAGCGCCCCGGCGTGGCTGGCGGTTTTTGCGACAACTTGGGACATCGCGGCGGCATGATCCCGGCTGAGACAATCCTGCGTGGCCGCAGGGGGATAGAGAAGGACGTGACGCCCCTT
This sequence comes from Thalassovita aquimarina, assembly GCF_018219815.1. Taxonomy (GTDB): domain Bacteria; phylum Pseudomonadota; class Alphaproteobacteria; order Rhodobacterales; family Rhodobacteraceae; genus Thalassobius; species Thalassobius aquimarinus. The sequence continues at coordinate 3,957 of NZ_JADMKU010000007.1, read as the reverse complement.
TGCCAGCAATTCCGCGGCGCGCGCTACGCAGCTTTCGACGCCTCGGGCGATCTCGATGATGGCCACGTCGGGACGCGCTGCCACGTGTTCGATCTGAGCGCGGGCGGTCCTCGATTGGCTTGCGATCGCCATCAGTACCGGTGTCGCTGGTGTGGCAGGAGCAACCGGTTTGTCCACTTCGCGTGGTGTCATCAGGCAACTCAAGGCACGTGCCAAACCGGCGGCGCCCACGCATACTGGCATCGTCTCGAAAGTGGTCGCGGTTTCCGCTATGATTAAAAGGTCCTCAGGCGTTTCTGTGTCCAGAATGACGGCCTCGACACCAGCGATCCTGCGCTCCAACAAGTGCGCCATCAACGCCTGGGCACCTTCACGGAGCTTGCCCAGATGAATTTCTTCTGCACGCAGGCCAGATAGCAACAACCGTTCGCTCATCCGGGCGGGCAGTTGGCCGCCGAAGGCGGCGCATTCATGGCGCCAGATATCCGTTTCTTCCAGCGGCACGCCACGCACGAATACCCGGCCATCAATGACCACGCGATCATTCTCCGGAACGGCCGGAGCGATGAGCATCGGTGCGGTACGATCATTGTCAGCGGTCGAGAGCGCGCGCAATTCGGCGCCGATTTGTCCCCTGAGCGTAGAATCGATCTTTTTGAACACGGAACGTCCAGCCGTGTTATCAGCGAGCGCTTCGCGCACTCTTTCATGAGCTTCCTCAGCCGTCCGGTGGCGAGTGTCCAAATCCAATGCGATGACCTCGAAATCAGTCTGCACATCGTGACCATCCAACAATATCATTGCTGAAAAACCGCACGTCGCAAATCCAGCCGCGGCGTCGGCGGCTCCGGTATAATCATCCGCAATGATCAGCATATATACTCCGAGTGTCAGAGGGGCTCAGTAAGTGCTGTCTTCGGTTTCGAGCCCGTCCGACGGGAATATAGCGGTATGAGGTCGCGAGTGTAAATGAGATGGTATACCAAAATAATAGTTAAGTTAAAACAGCCCCACCTGTGTGGCCGGTTTGGGTATGCATACATGGCCGTCCCATATGCGCCCATGGTAATGCTCAGCGATGGCTGGGACGACTGTAACACCTCTGCCCAGAGTTCTTTCCCGAACTGAACCGATACCCCCGGGTTTTTCGGATTTTCACAGCCTCGCGAGCGGAAGGGGACGATATTTCCGGCCAAGATGTGCCCTGTCTCCACTTCGAGCCAATTGAAGACGGTTAGGTCCTGTTTTTAAAGTTTTTTCTCGCCTGCTGCGCAGCCCGTTCGGCTTTCATGGCTGCAGGCGCTTCCGCTTTCCATTGCGTATGCGCCATGTGCGTCATCCTAGGCCGATCCTCCGGGAATTCGGCCTATGAAGGCAAATCGGGCTCCCTCCAAGCTTTTCGCAGGGCTGTAGGGAAAGCACCAACCAAGGGTGTTTCCAGTTCGTTGATAAGAGAATGTTTGATCATGCGCGAAAGCTGGCAAACCATCTTACCTGCCTTGAGGCGATCCAATCTGACGTGACCATCTAAAGCTGTGACGAAACTTCGGGGATTACAGCGCCTCGATCACGGCACGGGTGACGTCCCTCGTGGTTGCCGCGCCACCCAGATCGGGCGTGTGGCAGGCGGGAGCCGCCGTCACCTTCTCGATCGCCGCCATCAACCGCGCCGCCGCTTCGGTTTCGCCCAGATGATCCAGCATCATTACCGCGCTCCAGAAGGTGCCCACCGGGTTGGCCACCCCTTTGCCGGTGATGTCAAAGGCCGATCCGTGGATCGGTTCGAACATCGACGGCGTGTTGCGTTCGGGATTGATGTTGGCTGTCGGCGCGATGCCGATGGACCCGGCCAGAGCAGCGGCGAGGTCGGACAGGATGTCCGCATGCAGGTTGGACGCGACAATGGTGTCAAGTGACGCCGGGTCCAGCGTCATGCGCACGGTCATCGCGTCGACAAGCATCTTGTCCCATTGCACGTCCGGGAAATCCTGGGCCACCTCGGCGGCGACTTCATCCCACAGAACCATGCCGTAACGCTGCGCGTTCGACTTGGTCACCACGGTCAGTTGCTTGCGCTCCCGAGAGCGGGCCAGATCGAAGGCAAAGCGCATGATCCGCTCCACCCCGGCGCGGGTGAAGATCGACACCTCGGTGGCGATCTCGTGCGGCAGGCCGCGATGACTGCGCCCGCCCTGCCCGGCATATTCGCCCTCGGAATTTTCCCGCACGATCACCCAGTCCAGATCGCCGGGCGCGACGCCGCGCAGCGGGCTCTGGATGCCCGGCAAGATCCGGGTCGGCCGGACATTGGCGAACTGGTCGAGCGGCTGACAGATCGCCAGCCGCAGCCCCCAGAGGCTGAGGTGGTCGGGCACGTCGGGCGCCCCCACCGCGCCGAACAGGATCGCGTCGAAGCCGCGCAGTTGCTGGGCGCCGTCCTCAGGCATGAAGCGGCCCTCGCGCTTGTACCTGTCAGAGCCCCAGTCGAAGTTTTCGACATCGAGCGCGAAACTCCCAAGCCGCCGCGACAGCGCGTCGAGCACCTCAAGCCCGGCCTCGATCACCTCGATCCCGATCCCGTCGCCGGGGATAGCCGCGATACGGTATGCGTTTGTCATCGTTCAATCCTGTTCCGTTTCCCTGTCTTCCTGTCTTGCCGGTGATTTCAGAACGGCACGCTCAGCCCGTATTCGTCCGCCAGCGCCCGCATAGCCTGCACCGTATCGGGATCGATCGGGATGCCCTCGGCGCGGCGCTGGCGCGCCACGTCCCATTCGCGGTCACCAGGGGCCATCACCCGAGCACCTTCACGCGCGGGCGACCCGCGCAGCAGGCCGAGATACCGCTGCATCCCCGCCCGGACCAGTTCCGCCCCGGCAAAAGCGTCGGGATCGAGCACCATAACGAAAGCGCCCATTTCGCGCGGGCTGGACATGTCCGGCCCACCCATCGGCAGGATGTCGGGGCTCAGCCGCATCCCGGTCATGACCGCGGACAGGATTTCTGCGAAACCGCCAAGCCCGGCCCCCTTGAAGCCGAAAGCACCCCCGACCGGTGCAAGCATCTCGACCGCATGGGGATCGGTGGTATCCACGCCCTCATGATCCGAGGCGATGCCCTCGGGCAGTTCCTGATCGAGCGAACGGTAAAGCAGGACGCGGTTGTACGGCACGGCGCTGGTCGCCATGTCGAGAAGCCAGGGGTTTTCCTCTCCGCTGGGAAGCGCGACCGAAATCGGGTTGGTGCCGTGGAAGCGGGACGCGCCGTCATGCAGTCGCACGAAACTGTCGGAATTGCAGACCGTCAGGGCCAGCATCCCCCGATTTGCCGCCGCCATCGTATAGGCGCCTGCGGGGCCGAAATGCGAACTGTTGCGGATGCCGACCGCCGCGATGCCGCATTCGCCGGCCATCTGGCAGGCGTGGTCAATGGCGGCATAGGTCGCGCGGGCGCCGTGACCGTGATCCGCGTCCAGCATTGCGGTGCCGCCGCGGGTTCGTTCCAGCTTCAGATCGGGGGACTTGTTCAGACGCCCGCCCCTGAAGGCCCCTACGTAGTGATCCAGCAACCGAACCCCGTGGCTGTCCACGCCATGCACTGACCCGTGCATCATCGCGCCCGAAGCCGCCTCGGCGGTGGCCATGTCGGTACCGGTGGCCAGCAGCACATCGATACAGAATTGCGCCAGGCGCGGTTCCGGCGCCAGCCTGATCCCGGTCTCGTTTTGTGCCATGATCTCCTCCAAGGTTATGCAGCTTTTTTGTCTGCACGCGTCGTCGACAAGCCCTTCGCCGCGGTTTGCAACTCGTCACGTCGACAGGCCCGATTGACAGGACTGGCGCAAACGGTCATTCGTTTGGTATACCAAAATGATGAGGACGCCAATGTTTTCCGCCAATCTGGGATTCCTGTTCACCGACCGGCCGATGGTCGCGCGCATCCATGCCGCTGCCGAGG
>NZ_JADMKU010000006.1 GCF_018219815.1 Thalassovita aquimarina | reverse complement strand
CTCGTTCGTTTCATTGTCCGTCCTCATGTTGGGGCGGACTCTAGTTCCAAATGGTGGAAAAATCCCGTGGCAGGTCACCACATCCCTTATCGGGCGCAACTGTACGCCTCACTCGGCACGCGATACACTTAAGGTGCTTGGGGACGAGCTCAGCACCTCTCCCAAAGACCGTAAAGCCTTGTCCCTCAATCTTGGCCATACCACCGAAAAAATCATGGAAACCTACTATGGCAAAATGTCTGATCAGCAACGCCGCAGCATCATCGAGGGGCTCTCCGCGGATGGCTTGCTAACCGCCAAAGAAAACGCAATGGTACTCGACTTCTACGAAAGCCGCTTCGAGCGTGGCAGCGACGAGCACAACATGGCCAAACGTCTGCCGACAAACGCGCAGCCGCCCGCGACGGAGATGAAGTGCTGGAATAGGCATTACTTAGTCGGGCGCCTCTTTACCCTAAGGTTCTATGAACCATCCGTTGCGCTACTCCCCTGTGGATGCAGCATCTGGCCTGGATGACCGCTTGAATGAACTTCCGCCGTTACATGAGGCGCGAGAAAATATGGCCAGTGGACAATTCCTTTGTTCTTCACTCATTTACATTGACCTTGCCACTAGCGACCGCCACGACACCTGCCAGCCCAAAGCCAATTCCCTTTTTCAGAGAGCTTGGCAAAAAACGTGGCCCGGAAATTCAACCGAGCCACAATGCCATCACGTCCAGTGTGCGACAGATCTTTTTTCGAAGCTTTCGCGAAACTGTTTTGTCGAATTGGACATCAACTCTCCGGTTCCCCAATCCAGAATGACTGCATATCTGCGCACCGCGTCCATCTCATTGATTTCACCGTCCTTGTACATCTGGGCGACCTTTTCGGGATTCATGCGCGCCCAGCCGACCCGGTTGGCCCGAATATGGGCGCGGGCCTTTTCTGTCGCTTCCAAGTCCAGTTCATAGTCCAGCATGTCGGTGTCGATTACTTTGATCACCACTCCATAGTCCAGTTCTGCCCGTTCGACAGAGACGTATTCGTCTATCACGTCCTGGCGAACGCGCTCGGGGTCGCGCTCCAGCGGGTCACCATACCCCCCACCGCCCGCGGTGGGCCGAGTGAACTTGTCACCGCTCTTGATCTTATAGTTCGAGAACACCGAGCCGAGCCACTTTTGTTCACGAGTTTCGGCATGCTCGACCATCAGGCCGTGTGGCATCGACGGCAGGCCACCTTCAATACCCCAGACGACGGCACGCTCGCGGTCGCAGATGTAAGACATCACGGTGTTGTCGGCTTCCAACAGCGTTGATGCCTTTATGACACCTGCACCGCCCCGCCATTTTCCGGGTCCGGGGCTGTCCTGCTTGATCTGGAATTCGTCCGCACGTGTTGGGTTCACACGTTCGTTTCCTTCGGAAGGCTGCGACATCAAGCCGGTCCCGAAACAGGCCGTAGTAACATCACTGCCGTCTTTGCCATTACGCCCGCCCCAGCCGCCTGGCAACCATTCGTAGAACATGTAAATCGGCTTTTCCGGCTTGCGCAGATCATTACCTCCGGCAAGCAGGTATTCCAGGTTGAAAGCGCAGGCAATTGCTCGTTCTGGCATGATCTGCGACCACATCTCGAAGATCGCGTTCATGATCTTTTCAAATGGCATCAGGAAACCGGTAACGGCCACGGGCCACTCGGCACTCACGACGCTGTTCTTCGGCGCCTTCACCTCTACCATGCGGTAGAAACCGCTGTTGAGCGGAAGATCGGGGAAAAAGGTTTTCATCCCCGCCACAACCGCCGAGAAGGTCGCCCCAGCAGCGGAATTGTAAATCGAGGCAATTGTCGGATGGCTGCCCTCGAAATCATAGGTGATCTGGTCACCCTTGATTGTCATCTTGATGTGGATCGGGATCATTCCCTCGCCCGCGCCAGGATCACGGTCGATATAATCCACCGACTCCCAAGTACCGTCAGGCAGATCCGCAATCCGCTGCCGCACAGCGCGTTCGACATAGTCCTGCACCGCATCCATACCGCTGGTGACCTGATCACGGCCATACTTGCCCACCAGACGGTGAAGCTCGCGTTCTGCCACTTGGGTGGCCTGAGCCTGTGAATGGATATCCCCGATTATGGAGGCGGGGTCACGCGTATTGGCCGCGATCATGTTTGCAACGTCAGAACAGAACTTCCCCTTGTGAAACAGGCGGATTGGCGTAATTCGCACGGCTTCACCAAACATTTCGTGCGCTGTCACGTTGAACGAACCGGGGACCGATCCGCCCAAATCCGACCAATGGCCGTTGGACTGGGAAAAACCAATCAGCGTTTCTTCGTCAAAGATTGGGCGGATAAGGCGGACATCACTGAAATGCGTGCCGCCCGCATAGGGATCGTTAATCGCGTAGACATCACCTGGATACATGTCACCCCTGAAAGCGCGAATCACGTCCTTGCAGGTGTAGTGAAGCGTGCCGACATGCACCGCTATGTCAGCATTGCCCTGCGCGACGCAATTTCCCTCGGCGTCATGCAGGCCGTTCGAGAAATCGCGGTTGTAGATCACGAAAGAATAGCAGGTTCTGAGCATCTGCTCGGCCATTTGGTCGACCGAGGTGATGAACGAGTTCTTGAGAACTTCGAACGTGACCGGGTCCAATTCTTGTTTGGTTGTGCTATTCATGGCTCAGGCTCCCACGCGGATAAGAATGTTCAAGTATTGGTCAACCTTGGCGGTGGCCTCGGGCGGGACGACGACGGTCGAGTCGACCTGCTCCACGATCGCAGGCCCGGCGAATTCCGCTCCGGCCTTCATCTGCGCGCGATCGTAAGTCGATGCCTGGCGTTTCTCACCTTTGAACCACACGTCGCGCGTGCCAGTCGGCTCGGGCGTGTGCTGGACCACCTCGAAAGACGGCAGTTCGGCCTTCTGAACGACGCCAGTCGCCTTGACACCGACGCGAAAGATGCTGACGGGGGCGTCTTCACGGCGGAAATTGTATTCGCGCTCGTGTTCGTTGTGAAAGCTATTCACCAGGTCCTGCGTATCGATGATTTTGGATGGCGCCGAGACGGCAAGCGAGCGCCATTGGCCCTGGTACATCATCTCGACCGAGCGTTGCAGAACGGTATTCTCGGGCGATACGCCTTCATGGCGCAGCCGTTCGATGGCCTCTTCCTCGATCTTGGAAAAGGCCGCTTCTAGATCTTCAGCCGAGGTCGTAGACGCATCCGCCATGAAGCTGTCGGAAAAGTCGTGCTGGATGTCGACCAGCAGGCACCCCATGGCCGACGTCACGCCCGGGTTCGGCGGCACGATGACAACCGGGATCGACAGTTCCTTGGCCACAGCCGCGCCGTGCAATGCGCCGGCTCCTCCGAAGGCGACAAGCGCAAAGTCACGCGGATCGTGCCCGCGGCTGATCGACAAAAGCCGCACGGCGTTCGCCATGTTGGCGTTGGCGACATCGATGATCGCCTCCGCCGCCTCGTGCAATTCCATGCCGAACGGTTCGGCCACCGTCGCGCGCACGGCCGCTTCGGCCAGCGCGGGATCGAGGGTGATATCCCCGCCCGCCAGACTGCGCCCCAGCCGGCCAAGCACCACGTTCGCATCGGTATTGGTGGCAACTTCGTTCCCGTTCGAATAACAGGCCGGCCCTGGATTGGCGCCCGCAGACTGCGGACCGTTGCGCAGCGAACCGCCTTCGTCTTTCCAGGCGAGCGAGCCCCCGCCGGCGCCGATCGTCAGAACCTCGATGCTGGGAAACCGGATGGGATAGCCGTATTCGATATACCAGTCCTTGGTTACTGTGGCCTCGCCGCGGTAGGTCAGGGACACGTCGGTGCTGGTGCCGCCCATGTCGAAACCAATGGAATTCTCATAGCCGCAGAGATTGCCTATGAAACGGCTGGCGATGGCCCCTGCCGCGATCCCCGAGCCAGCGAGGCGTGCCGCGAAATCCTTGACGCTCGCCGGTGTCATGACGCCCCCGCCGGAGTGAAGAAGCAGAAGGTCGCGCTGGTATCCGCCGGCCTCAAGCTTGTCGCCGAGCCGAGAGACATAGTCGACCACGACCGGCGACACGGCGGCGTTGACCATGGTGGTCGAAAACCGTTCGTGTTCGAAGATCTCAGGCATGATATCTGACGAGATCGATATATGAACATCGGGCATGATCTCGCGCAGGATGGCGCGCATGCGCACTTCGTTCTCGTTGTTCACGTACGAGTTGATGAAGCAGACCGCAATCGCCTGAACACCGCGCCTTTTCAGGATCGTGGCCACTCGGCGCGCGTCCTCTTCATCCAGCTTTTGCAAAACCTTTCCGGCTGCATCAACGCGTTCCTTGACCGTCAGGCGATCACGGCGCGGGATATACGGTTTGGCGACGTCCTTGTAGGTATCCCACAAGTCTTCCTTGTTGGAGCGGCGTATCTCCACGACATCCCGAAAGCCTTCGGTACAGACCATCGCAACGCGCGGAAGCTTGCGGGTGATCAGCGCGTTCGTGGCGACGGTGGTACCGTGCGAGAACATCGTGACGTCCGCTAGGTCCACATTCGCGTCGGACACGCCGGTCATGATGGCGCGCATGGGATCATCGGGTGTCGACGGCGTCTTTTCGATCCGGATCTGGCCGGATTGCTCGTCCATTATACAGACATCGGTAAACGTACCACCGACATCCACGGCGACTCTGGTTTTTGTCATCAAACATTCCCATCCTGTTGTGTGCGTGCTGGACGCCCGAAAAACATTCTCCGACAACACCGCGGCACCGATGCCCGACCGGTTTCCTAGTGCTTGCCGGAAGTGACTGCCGCCTCCACCCGCGTGTTCTTACGCGTGTCCGAAGGCGTACATCCGTATTTAACCCTGTAATACTTGCAGAACTGCGCCTGATCGTAGAAACCCCACCTGTGCGCGATCTGTGCCAAGGTTGACGACTCGTGCACCATCCTCAGCGTTTCGTGGCAGCGGGCCAGCCGCTGCTCGCGAATGTAGCCCACGACCGAGTAGTCGTTTTCGGCGAACAGGCCCTGGAGATACCGCAATGATATCCCACAGGATTCCGCGACCATCTGAGAATTGAGGTTCGGGTTCGCGAGGTTGTCGCGAATGAATTGTTCCGCGCGCTGCAAATGCGCGGCGCGAATACTGGACGACGCGCTATCGAGGATACGGTCGTCGCTTCGCATCGACAGGCAAAGCAAGTCCAGCAGGTGCTGGCCAGCCATCTCGCGCGCCGCGCTGTCGATGGCATCTATACTTTCCAGGGCATTGCGCACCGCACCCACGAAATACGAGCCTATCCCGGATGTTGCGTCGAAAGTCAGCGCACCCAGCCGATCGGTGGGGCCGAGGCGGGATTGCACGCTGGATGTCGGCACCTTCAGCACCCAGAGCTTGTTTCGCTGGGCATGAGAGAACTCGTAGGGCATGTCGCCCCGCTCGACGAGGAAACTGCCAGGCCCGCAACTGGTCTGACGCGAGGACTGTTGGAAATGCACGTCAACTCTATGCGGTATCGTGATCAGCAGGCTGTTGTCTTTCTCCTCTTTGAAATGGCTCTTGTTGCGACGGTACATGACGCTATCGCACTCCATCTCGGAAAGCCCCACGACGCCGAGCGCCCAGGATTTCAGATTGCCCTTGAAATCCACCGGGTTCCGGCATTCCGCGGACAGCGGAAAATAGGTGCTCGACAGAGTCTCAGACCACACCTTGTTCTTGTCGATATCTTCACAATGGTCGGTAGAAAAAAACATCCTCTCCCCCCGGTCAGAATGAGCATCGCAAGCATTGTTCCCTTGGTGTTCGACAAACCTTAGCCGCTGATGCCCAGAAAACTTGGTGATTTACGCATAAAAGTTTGCAACCTGCGTGCGCTACCTCTTTGCAGCCTAGAGAAACTCGACTTCGATAAAGGCGAACTCGAAATCGTTGCCGTTTCTCACATCGTGTTCCACGCCGAGTTTCCGGAAATAGGGCACACCCGCCTTCAACTCAGAAAGTGTGGTGTCGCCATTCTTATCGACGATCTGCAGAACACCGTCTTGCATTGGCACCACGACGTAATCGTATTCGTGCCGGTGCCAACCCGTGTTGTCGCCGCGTTGCGCAAAGCGCCATTCCGTCACGCGCGTCCGCGCGTTGTCGACAAGAACCTTCGGCGTCGCCGTCCCCTTATCGGTTGAATTGCACATTATTCACCCTTTCCGCTTACATGTCCTTCACCGCCCTCAAAGGCCATTCTACCCAACGGCATCGGCGGCCATTGCGCATATGCTAACCATCAGTTTGGCCCCAGTCGAATGCAATTGAAAAGCACCACATCAGAGGTGCGCGGTTTTCCACCTTGTCACCGTGGCGTTTGCTGCCGCCACGCAACGCCAAAGTAGACTGGCAAGGGAGGGAAAGCCCGGCGGCAATGCGATCATCCCCCACTAAACACGCAGCTCGTCGAAACCTCAGGTGAGCAGGGAAATCACGACCGGCAGTGTCATCGCGGAAAGGGCCGTTCCGTAAAGGACCGTGCGCGCAGAGAGCGATACGCTGATCCCTTCTGCACGGGCCATAACGTAGACATTGGCGGCCGGTGGCAATGCCCCCATTATAATTGCGGTCGCAACCCAGACCGGATCGAAACCCGAAATCAGCGTAAAAGCCAAGGCAACCGCAAGCGGGTGGCCGACCAATTTCGCCGCAAGGCAGGCCGCCAGCCGGTGCTCCAATCGTCCTGCCCGGCTGCGAGCTAAAGTCAGACCGAGCGAGAAAAGCGCAGCGGGGGCGGCTGCGTTCTGAAACCCGGTCAGGGGCGTGTCGATGAAGGCGGGCAACGCGCCCCCGGAACGCGCAAAGATCAGCCCGGCCAGAGTCGCCAGGATGAAAGGATGGGTGAGGACCTTGCGCAGGGACTGGACGATGCGCGTCGCTCCCCGCGCACCGGTGCCGATCATCAGTGGCCAGATGCTGAAGATAAGCAATACGTCGGCGCAAAAGATAAAGGCCGCCGGCGCGCCCGCCTCGGGACCAAGAACCGCGACCGTCAGGGCCGGCCCCATGTACCCGATGTTCGAATAGCTGGCGGCCAGGCCGAAAACGGCCGGATGATCGCCGGTTTCGTTCCTCCTGCCGATTAGCCAGCCCAGCGCGAACATCGTACCCGTGATCGCGGTGGTTATCGCAAGAAAGCCAAGCAAGCTGTATGCACCGGGCGGCACGATCCGAACAGACTGAAACAGCAGCGCTGGCAAGGCCACGTAGAAAATGAACGCGTCCAGCCAGCGCTGCTGCTCGGCACTGTGCCGCAAGAGGGTTTGGGCAACGACCCCGACAATGATGTAAAGAAAGAAGGGGGCGATCAATCCAAGTCCGACAATCATGGGGCAACTTTCGAAAAGCCCGGCGTGACGCGCACAGGGGTGTCGGGGCAGATGACCATGGCGCGATCTTATTATCGATGCATCGCCTAAGCACAAGTCGGCACTGTTCAGAATTGCAGTTTGGGCGACAGAAAACTGGAGGAAAAATACGATTTCAGCGCCTTCATTGTGGGTGTTAGCGCCGTGGCGCGATTGAATGCGAGCCCCACATCCATCGTCGGAATTTCCACGTCCATAGGCACCGTTTCGATGCGACGCCCCTCAAGCGACCACGGCCGATAGACCATGTCAGACAGGATTGTGACACCCTGCCCGTTGGCGACCAGCGAGCGGACCGCCTCGACTGAGGATGTGCGCAGTTTGATGTTCGGATGGGCGTCGTGGCTGTTCCAGTATTTCATGCTCGAATGGGCCGCCTCGTCCACCGTCAGCATAACATAGGGTTCCTGCGCGAGCTGGCTTAGCGACACCTCTCTTCTTTTGCAGAACGGATGGCCGGCGGGCACCCAGGCGCGTCTGGGCGATTTCAACAATGTCAGCGTTTCTATGCCCTCGCGGTGGATGTTCGAGGTCAGAGCCACCGCCATGTCGATCTGACTGGTCAGCAGTTGTGCTTCTATACTCTGCCGGTCCAATTCGACGATCTGGATATCAATGCGCGGGAAGAGCTGCGCAAGCCGCCCCAAGTGGTAGGGCAGGAAATACCCGATCACAGTGTAGGTCGCGGCAAGCCTGAGGCTTCCGCTAATATCCGACGTGCCGCGGTTAATCTGGTGCGCCGCGTCCACCTTTTCGAGAATGTCGCGCGCGACCTGCAGGAATTCCCGGCCGGCCTTTGTCAGTTCCATCCCATGTGCCCGGCGATTGAACAGCGAAGTGCCCAATATTTGCTCAAGTTCGCGCACGGATCCGGTGACCGAAGATTGCGAAATCGACAGCAACTTGGCCGCCCGGCTGATCTGTCCAGTGTCAGCTGTCGCAACAAAGTACTTCAACTGTCTGAAATTCATGGAATTTTCCACCTCTCTCGCAATTCCATAAAGGTATCTGAAAATTCAATAATGCATCAATGAAAAAAAGAAATACCAATTTCGCTCCGAATCGCGATGGTATGAGCATGCCAACAGAAGTGGTATGGGCATTCCAACAGGAGGACGTGACCATGAAAGAAGCAGTCGATCTTAATTGCGACATGGGTGAAGGCTTCGGCCAATGGCAACTGGGCGACGCCCCTGATGATGAGATCATGCAGATCGTCAGCTCGGCCAACATTGCAGCCGGCTTTCATGCGGGAGATCCCAACTCCATGGATCGCGTAGTCAAGCTGGCGCAGGAGCACGGCGTGGGTCTTGGTGCGCATCCGGGCTATGCTGATCTTCAGGGATTTGGACGTCGTTACATAAAGACGACCACAGCCGAGCTCATCAATGATATCATCTACCAAATCGGAGCCATTCGCGAATTCGGGCGGCGTCACGGTGCCCCGCTGCAGCATGTCAAACTGCATGGCGCACTCTATATGGAAGCTGCAGTTAATGAGGACCTATCGCAAATGCTGGTCGATACGCTGCAGGGCACCAGCCCCGACACGTTTCTTTTCTGCATGGGTATATCAAAGACCTATGCCGCGGCGAAAAGAGCCGGACATCCGGTAATCCGGGAATTCTACGCGGACAGGGACTACGACAATTCGGGCTCAATCGTCTTTCGTCGTCAAGTCGACCGTCCCGATCCTGCGCAGATCGCGGCGAAATGCGTGAAGGCCTGCAAAACCGGCAAGGTCACAACGGTCGAAGGCGACGAGATCGAAATCGAGTTCGAGTCTATCTGCTTTCACTCCGATACGCCCGGCGCATTGTTGATGGGTCAGGCCATCCGGAACGGCCTGCAGGATGCGGGCATCCGTATCGCTCCCGCGGCAGAAATCGTTAAAACCCCTCAATAACATCATCCAACAGGAGACCTAAATGGCACAGGTTCTTTCCCCCGTCCCCGGCACCTTCTACACGCAGGCAGCCCCGGGCGAGCCGCTGTACAAACAACCGGGCGACGCGGTCGCGCAAGGCGACACCATCGGGCTGATCGAAGTCATGAAGACCTTCATCGAAGTCAAGGCCGAAAACGCGGGCACATTCAACGGGTATAAGGTTGAAAACGGCGCAGCGATCAACGCGGGCGAGCCCCTAGCGGAGCTCGAGGACTGAAAATGCCGATCGAGCGCTTGCTGATTGCCAACCGTGGCGAAATCGCGGTGAGAATCATTCGTGCCGCCAAGGCGATGGGTCTCCACACGATCCAGGCTCATTCCGAGGCTGACGCCAATATGCTGGCGGTGCGCATGGCGGATGAAGCCGTCTGCATCGGACCGGCGCATGCGGCGCAGTCTTATCTCAATATCGACGCTGTCGTCGCGGCGGCGCAGTCGACCAAAGCCGACGCGGTGCATCCTGGCTACGGCTTCATGGCCGAGAACGCGCAGTTCGCGCGCGCTTTGGAGACTGCGGGCATCACGTTTATCGGCCCCTCGGCGGATACCATCGACCGGATGGGCGACAAGGTGGCCGCGCGGCAGGCTGCGATGGCCGCAGGGGTCCCCGTGGTGCCCGGATCGAAGGGACGGCTGGATACGGTGGAGGACGCGGTGAATGTGGCCGCCGAAATTGGCTATCCAGTGATGATCAAGGCCGCCGCAGGAGGCGGTGGCCGAGGCATCCGTATCGCCCAGACCGAAGAGGAGCTTCGCAAGATGGCGCCGCAGGCGCAAGCCGAGGCCAACGCGGCATTCGGCGACGGCGGCCTTTATCTGGAACGCGCGATCATCTCACCCCGCCATATCGAGGTGCAGATCATGGGGGACGGCACAGACGCGGTTCACTTTTTCGAGCGCGAATGCTCAATGCAGCGTCGTCGCCAGAAAGTTTGGGAAGAAGCGGGCGCTGCATGTCTTGAAGAAAGTACGCGCGCCCATCTGTGCGATACTGCCGTGGCGTTGGCCAAGGCCGTGAACTATGTGGGCGCCGGAACGCTCGAGTATCTTTACGACAGCAAAACCAAGGAGTTCTTCTTCATCGAGATGAACACCCGCATCCAGGTGGAGCATCCGGTCACCGAAATGCTTACAGGCATCGACTTGGTGCAGGAAATGATCCACGTGGCCGGTGGCGGCAAACTGCGGCAGACCCAAGCGGACATCACCCGTACCGGCCACGCCATCGAGGTGCGCGTGAACGCCGAAGACCCGTTCATGCAGTTTCTGCCCTTTCCGGGACAGGTCGGCGCATTGCGCGTCCCACAGGGGGATGGCATCCGTTTCGATCACTTCCTTTATGAAGGCTACACGATACCGCCGTTCTACGATTCCCTTCTGGGCAAGCTGATAGTGCATGGCAAGGACCGGGACACCGCCATCGGCATGATGGCTTCCGCGCTCGAGGAACTCGAGATCGGCGGTATCAAGACAACGAAACCATTGCATCTTGCCTTGGCCCGGGATCCTTCCGTGCAAGCGGACGATTTCCACACGCAATGGCTGGAACCGTGGCTGACTGCGGGCAATCTCAAACCAACTCCCTAACCACAGGAGGAACATCGTGAAGACACGCTATACCTATGGCGGCGACGAACACATCTATATCGAGATGGATGATGAAATGTCGCTCGATGCCTTTTTCAAATCCTTGTCGATGAGCAATGCGGTGCGTGAGGCCAACATCAAGGGCGTGACGGAAATCTGTCCCGCGAACGCATCGTTCCAGGTCCGGTTCGACCCGGATGTGATCGCGCCAGACGAGATGATGGCGAAAATCAAGGAACTGGAACACCGGGCCGAGAACGCGGAAAAGCGCCTCACGACCCGTATCATCGAAATCCCGGTCTACTACCAAGATCCGTGGACGCATGAGACGTTGATGCGGTTTCGCGAACGCCACCAGGATCCGTCGGGAACGGACCTGGATTATGCGGCGCGGATCAACGGATTCGACAGTGTCGAAGCCTTCATCGAGGCGCATCACTCGCAACCCTGGTTCGTGTCGATGGTGGGTTTCGTTGCGGGCCTGCCGTTCCTCTATCAGCTGGTCGAGCGCGAAAAACAGCTTCAGGTTCCCAAGTACCTGCGCCCGCGCACTGACACCCCCAAACAGACGGTTGGCTATGGCGGCTGTTTTTCCTGCATCTACTCGGTGCGGGGCGCTGGCGGCTATCAGATGTTCGGCGTGACACCGATGCCGATCTTCGACCCCAAGCAGAAGCAAAGCTACCTCAGCGACTTCATGGTCTTCTTCAAGCCGGGTGACATCGTGAAGTGGAAGCCGATAGACCGCGCAGAATACGACCGCATCCTGACCGAGGTCGAGGCGGATACCTACGTGCCCCGAATCGCCGAAGTTGAATTCGACCTGGACGCATTCAATGCGGATATGCCCGGAACCAATGCCAAACTGATGGAGGCGCTCAATGTCGCTTAAAGTCATTCAACCCGGCCTGTCGACGTCGATTCAGGACTTGGGCCGCCCCGGCTATTTCCACCTTGGCATTCCGATCGGCGGCGCGATGGACCGTTTCGCGCTGCGCGTTGCCAACATGCTGGTCGGCAATCCCGAAGGTGCGGCAGGGCTGGAAGTTGTCTTCATGGGCCCGACGATAGAGTTCGAAAGGGATGCGCTAGTTGCCGTGACCGGTGCGGACCTGCCCCCCAAGGTCGACGGTGTCGCCCAGGAAGGCTGGACCGCGTTCGAAGTCAAGGCTGGCCAGACCCTGAGCTTCGACTTTCTGAAGTCCGGTGCACGGGCCTATGTCGCCATAGGCGGCGGAATTGACACTCCCCCTGCTCTTGGCAGCCGGTCCACCTATCCCATCGGTGCACTAGGTGGCGTCGACGGCCGCAACATTCAGGCTGGCGATGTCATCCCCTTGGGTGAGGCGGACACGATCGAAGCCGGGCTGAACGTGCCCGAAAACCTGCGACGCCTGCCGGGGAAACCGACCGAACTGCGTGTCCTGCCGGGACTTTATTGGCACCGCCTGACCCCGGCCGCGCAAGAAGGTTTCTTTGCCGATGACTGGTCGGTGGCGCTCGAAGCGGATCGCATGGGATACCGGTTCAAGGGGGGCAAGCCACTCGAATTCGTCGAGCGCGAGCAACCCTTCGGTGCCGGCGCTGACCCATCCAACATCGTGGATGGTTGTTATTCCTACGGCTCCATTCAGGTGCCCGGCGGGCTTGAACCGATCGTCCTGCACCGCGACGCGGTGTCCGGGGGTGGGTATTTCACGCTTGGGGCTATCATCTCGGCGGATATGGACCTGATTGGACAACTGCCACCGCATACCCCCGTCAAGTTCCGCAAAGTCGATATGGACGAAGCCCTGGCTGCCCGGGCCGCACGCAAGAAGATGCTTGCCGAAGTGCGGACCCATCTGGGCTAGTGCAGCCACGAAAGCGTCCGGCGCCCCGCCCAGCCTGCAGGCGCCGGACAGACCGACCGCTTGAGAACGACATTCCTAGTAAACGGCCGACTTATCCCGTACCAGCCTGAAAGAGGCATTTTCGGTCTGGCAACGCAGGCCAAATATCTAGGTTGGGGTCGATGCCTGCCCCGCGTTAGGGAAACCAGTGCTCCATGTCTGACACGCCTCGAAAACCGGACAAACTCACATCACCGCCGCAATCCAAGCGGCGCGTCCTGCGGATACGGGGCACCGATGTAACTCTGCTGGAAGAAGTGCGTCAGATGGCGGTGGCGGATCTCGGGTTCGATATCGAACATGAGTCACTGGATTTCCTGACCTGCCAGCGCCGGGCGGCAATTGATCCGCTGAATTACGACATCTACGAACAGTGCTTTCACAATCTCGATATCGTCTGGTTCTGGGGGGCGCTTCAGCCGATCGAAACCAGCCGCATAAAGCAATGGGACAATATCGGCGATCTCGCCAAAGCGGGCGGCATCAGTAAGTATACGTGGCAAGGCCACGGCGACGCCCCGGTCCGCAAGTTATACGTCCAACCTGACGGCACGCTTGGCCAGCAGCCGATGCCCACGATCAGCATGTTACCGACGGCACATAACGTCGATAGTTTCGGCTTTGACCGCCGCCTTTTCGGGAACGAAGGCGCAGAAGGCTCAAGCTGGGCCTGGCTTCTGGACCGCAGAGCCCGAGGGCGGATCGCTTTGGTTGACGAGCCCGCAATCGGCATATTCGACGTCGCCCTCGCGGCTGAAGCGAATGGCGATCTCACTTTCAACGATATCGGCAACATGACCGTAGAAGAGATCGACAACCTTATGGGCTTGCTCGAAACGCTGCGCCAGCAGGGTTTCTTTGTCGGCAGTTGGCTGACCCCCAATCAGGCCGAAGCGCTGGTCCATGCGGACCGGGTGTCGGTACAAAGTATGTGGTCGCCCTCGTATAGCAACCTTGGTGCGATGGAGGCCACGTTCTGCGAAAGCTGCCCCCGCGAAGGTTATCGCGCCTGGCACGGCGGCGCATCGCTGGCGCGGCATCTGACGGGCCCCAAGCTCGACATGGCTTATGAGTACCTGAACTGGTGGCTTTCGGGCCCTGCCGGGGCCGTGATGGCTAGACAGGGGCACTACATGACCAACGCGGAAGGCGTGCGCGAATACCTGAGCCCCGAGGAATGGGGATATTGGTACGACGGGGACGTGGCTCGATGCGACCTGAAAGGTCCGGACGGCAGGGTCGCGGTCCGTGCGGGCCGGCGGCGTCCCGGCGGTGCCTACCGCGAGCGCGTCAGCCGGATCGCTCTGTGGAATACGGTGATGGACGAATACAATTACGCGGCGCGCGCCTGGAAACGGTTCATCGCCTCCCTGGGGAGTTCCGCGCAATGACGTCAAAGCCCAAAAGCCCAGGTCAGGAACCCCTGTACGAAACCATCAGCCGGGTTTTGCGCCATAACATCGTTTCCGGGCGGTTGCCCGACGGCCTTGTCCTGGTCGAAGGCCCGATCGCCAAGCTGATGCAGACAAGCCGCGCGCCGGTGCAGGCGTCTTTGCGAATTCTATACGCCGAAGGATTGATCCACCGTTTCCGCGGGCGCGGCTACCTTGTGGGCCAGGGCACCAACAGCCCGGCGCCGATCCGGAAACCTTTGGATGAGTTCGATTTCGAAATACCGCCAGCCTCGCGGTCTTCACTTGCCGTTCGCGGCACCTGGATCAGGGTGTATGACATGGTCGAAGCGGAAATAGCCGCCTGCCAGATCTTTGGCGAGTTCCGGGTGATCGAAACAGAGCTGGCAAATCAACTGGGCGTCAGCCGTACCGTGGCGCGCGATGTGCTGAGTCGGCTAAATGAGCGTGGCCTGATACGCAAGGGGGCGACCTCGCATTGGCTGGCGGGTCCTCTGACCGCGCGGACGTTGCGCGAGAAGTTCGAGCTGCGCAGCATCATGGAACCAGCCGCGCTGCGGATGGCGGCCGATTTCATCGACCATGCGCAAATCGCGCGAATTTCTGCGCAGATCGAAAACGGCCAGATCAAGGATGCGGCCGCACTGGAGGATGCTCTGATGCGGCACTGTCTGGGCCGTGCCCCGAACAGCGCCCTGGTCGAGATCATCGCCAACAACCGGCTGCTGCTGTCGGCGATGGACAAGGCTCTGAGCGACCTGGGCCTTCCGGTGGATACAGTCGCCCTGGAACAGTACGGTACCCTGTTCGAACTGATCGGATCGCGCCAGATCAGCGCGTCGACCGAGTATCTCAGGGAACATTTGCGCATCCTGTCCTATAAAAGTCTGGCCAGACTGAAGATCGTGGCGCTGATCCCCGAGAGCGAGTCGATTCCAAAATATCTGACTCGGGTGTGAAAACGGATACTGTATGCGTGATTCATTTTTTTAGAGGCCGATTTCTTGAGGTTTCGACATATTTTCTAGTTTAGATCGTCTTATCTGGGCCTGAAATTGGCAAAGATGACTCTTGCAACAAATCCTAATCAGTTATTTCATACGTTATACATTTTGTTTTGAGGCGCAAACCTAGGTGCCCAAAACGGACCGCGCCGCTCGAAACCGGTATGCGTTCGCAACAATGAGGGCTTGATGAAGCAGAGTGATCCTATCTTCCGACTTGACGGCGTCACGCGCAGATATGGAAATCTGACCGCGCTGGACAGCATTGATTTCACCGCAGAAGACAACAGCTACATTTCGCTTCTGGGGCCTTCGGGATCGGGAAAGACGTCTCTGTTGCGCGTGATCGCGGGCTTCGAGGCGCCTGATTCGGGGCGCATCTGGTTTCAGGGGCGGGACATCACCGATTTACCGGCGCACGAGCGCGGCATCGGATTCGTTTTCCAGAATTTCGCCCTGTTCCCGCACCTCACGATATTCGAGAACGTGGCTTTCGGCCTGCGCAACGGAGCGATCAATCCTCCCGAGGCCGAAATCATCCAACGCGTCAAAGAGACCATCGAAATGGTGGGGCTGACCGGGCTTGAAGATCGCAATCCGGACCAGATTTCAGGCGGCCAGAAGCAACGCGTGGCACTGGCGCGTTCGCTTGTGATGCAGCCCAAGCTTGTTCTGCTCGACGAACCGCTGGGCGCGCTGGACGCTAACTTGCGCGAGCGCATGCAAACCGAACTGCGCACGATCCGCGAACGGCTGGACGTGACCTTCCTTCACGTGACCGGCAGCGAAACAGAAGCCCTGGCCATGGGCGACAAGGTCGCTGTTCTGGACTCGGGCAGGATCGTTCAGTTCGGAACGCCGGAGGAGATTTACGATGCCCCGATCATTTCGGACGTCGCGCTGTTTCTGAACAGGTTCAATCTTTTCGACGGCACGTTAAAGGATGGCGTCTTTCACGGAGCTTTCGGCTCAGTGCCGGTTTCGGGGGCGAGAGCCAACGAAACCGACGTCTATGCGATCCGGTATGACCGTACGCAGATATTCGACACTGGCTCCACCGATCTGCCAGGGCCCGCCCTGCCGGCACGCTACCTTGCAAGCGAATACCTCGGGTCGTCGATCGTTTTCCTGTTCGAAACCGAAGATAACAAGACGGTCGAGGTTGACCATCATCTCAGCTTGGGAGAGCCGCGCGATCTGGAAGTCGGCCGGGATTACGTCCTGTCGTGGAGCCCCGAACAGGCCATCGTATTCGGCAAGGAGTTAGCAAGATGAGCGCTGCAGGCACCAATACTAAAAAGACGCACTCGTTCCAGCTGCTTGCCCCGGGCGTGGTCTGGATGATCCTGTTCCTGGTCGCACCGATCATGATGATCGTCTACGTCTCGTTCTGGACGCAAACGACCTTTGCGATCAATTCCACCCTGACATTGGACAGCTGGCGGAACTTCTTTGCGTCCGAGGCCTATGTCGGTGCGCTCTGGACGACGATCCGGCTGTGGCTGATCGTCCTGACGCTGACGTTCATCGTCGGCTACCCAGCGGCGCTTTACGTCGGCCTTCTGGTAAAAAGTAAAACCGTATCGACGGTCCTGCTTGTCCTGTGTGTCATCCCGTTCTGGACGTCCTTCCTTATTCGGGTGCTGGCATGGCGCCCCATGCTGGGCAAAGAGGGAGCGATCAACATCATTCTCCAGAAAATCGGCCTCATCGACACGCCGATCGAAGTGTTGCTTTTCTCGGAGCTCTCGGTGATCATTGGCATGACCCAGATCTACGTGGTCTTCATGGTCGGGCCGATCGCCTTCATGCTTGGACGGATCGACCGCAACATCATCGAGGCAGCGCGCGATCTGGGCGCAGGGTTTGGACGAATTTTCTGGAAGATAATTTTTCCGCTCAGCCTGCCCGGTGTCGTCGTCGGCGCCATCTTCGTCAGCGTCATGGTTCTGGGCGAATTTGCCACCTCCGGGGCTTTGTCCGGGCGCAAGGTGAACCTGCTGGGCAACATCATCGTCACCCAAGTGGGATCTCTGAAATGGGCCATGGCCTCTGTCGTCGGGGTGATTCTGACCATCCTACTGGGCATCGTCGTCGCGGGTTTTCTCCGTATCGTCGATCTGAAACGGGAGATTTGAGCGATGGAATCTAAGGTTCTGAAACCCGTCCTAGCCGTCTATGCCGGTTTGTTCATACTGTTTCTCTACGGTCCGTTCATCGTGCTGGGCATCTTGTCCTTTCAGCAGGGCCCGGAGGGTGGCCCCCAGTTTCCGATCATCGAATGGTCAACCTACTGGTACAAACATCTGTTCGGGCTGACACCTCCGTCGCGGATCGCTCCGCTGCCGGTGGGAGAAGCTTTGGTGCGCTCGCTGACGTTGGCCTTTATGACGATGGTGACATCCACAGTCTTGGGCGTGATGGCTGCGCAGGCTTTCCGCAAGCGGTTCCGCGGCGCCGGGCTAGTGTTCTACTTGATCGTTCTCGGTATGATGGTGCCCGGCGTTCTGACCGGCCTTGGCACCTCGCTTCTGGCCAATAACGTGGTCGGGATCGAGCGCCACTGGTGGAGCACGGCCTTCGTCGCCCACGTGGTTTATACGTTCCCGTTCGCCTTCCTGGTGATGCTCGCGATCCTCAACCGTTTTGACGGCTCTGTAGAAGAGGCGTCGTGGTCGCTGGGCGTCTCGCCCATCACGACATTCCGGAAGGTGACATTTCCGCTGATTTTCCCAGGTGTCCTGTCGGCGATGCTGTTCGCCTTCACGCTCAGCTTCGATGAATTCCCACGGACCCTGTTTGCCTCGGGGCGCGACCAGACATTGCCACTGGCGATCTACGGCACCTTCTCGGTCGAGATTCACCCCAACATCTTTGCGTTTGGCGTCATGACGACCCTGTTCTCGTTCGCCCTGCTCAGCGTCTACGGCATCCTGATGGCGCTGAGCGTGCGGCGCGCCAAGAAGATCGCAATGCAGGAAGATATCTCATGAACACCGTGATCGTTACAGGTGCGGGATCAGGGATTGGCCTCGCCATTGCAACGAAGCTCGCCTCGATGGACTTCAACGTAGTCGTGAACGACTACGACGGCGACGCCGCGAAAGCCGCGGCCGAGAAGATCGGCGGCTTTGCAGTGCAGGGCGATGTCTCGAACGAGGCCGACGTTGCGCGCCTGGTAGAGACCTGCCTCTCGGAATACGGCGCGCCCAGCCACTTGGTCAACAACGCGGGTCACGTTCATCAAGCCCGCTTCGTCGACCTGGAGCCCGCGGATTTCGATCGCATGATCGCGGTGCACCTGCGTGGCACGTTCCTGTGCTCCCGTGCTGTGCTGCCTCACATGATCGCGCGAAAGTCGGGATGCGTGGTGAACATGGCCTCTCAACTCGGGCAGATCGGCGGAGTTGAGCTGGTGCACTACTCTGCGGCGAAGGCAGGGATCATCGGCATGACCAAGGCACTGGCCCGCGAGGTTTCGATCCAGGGCGTGCGGGTCAACGCGGTGGCCCCCGGCCCAATCAACACGCCTCTGGTGCGCGCGCTTTCGGAAGAATGGCGCACGGCGAAGGCTGCCGAACTTCCACTGGGACACTTCGGAGAGCCCGAAGATGTCGCCGAAACAGTTGCATTTCTTTGTTCAGACTCGGCGCGCCTCTACGTGGGCCAGACGCTGTCGCCAAACTCGGGAGACGTAATGCTATGACATCAGTTTCATTGATCACCGGCGCGGGCATCGGTATCGGACGCGCGACGGCCAAAGCACTGGCGGCACGCGGTGATCATGTCGTAGTAACCGACGTGCTCGAAGATGATGGCCGCAGCGTCGTCCAGGAAATCCGCAATGCCGGGGGCGAGGCCGAGTTCCAGCACCTTGATGTCCGCGACACGGACCGTGCCAAAGCGGTCGTCAAGGATATCGAAACCCGGTTCGGACGGATCGACACGATTGTCGCCAATGCAGGTATCGCCCACCGGGTCCCGCTGGAACAGCTGACCGACGAAAAATGGGACCATACCTTCGATA
The DNA here is from genome assembly GCF_018219815.1 of Thalassovita aquimarina. GTDB lineage: Bacteria > Pseudomonadota > Alphaproteobacteria > Rhodobacterales > Rhodobacteraceae > Thalassobius > Thalassobius aquimarinus. Next base: position 204,145 of record NZ_JADMKU010000006.1, on the reverse strand, counting down.
TCGACCTCAAGGGCATGCTACGTGTAATCCGGCCTGCGGTTGCTAACATGAAGGCGCGCGGCAGCGGCGCGATCGTCTGCCTGTCCTCAATTATGGGCGTTGCTTATGGCTGGGATGAACATGTGCACTATTCGTCTGCAAAGGCCGGCGTGGTTGGCCTTGTGCGTGGTCTGGCGGTAGAACTTGGAGGCCATGGCGTTCGGGTAAATGGTGTCGCACCGGGATATATTCGCACCGCGCAACTTTTGTCCGAGAAACACTCACTCGGCCCCGAGGGCGCCAAGACCGTGGGCGATATCGTTCCTCTTGGTCGCATCGGGCAACCGGATGACATCGCGGATGTCGTGAAATTCCTGGCGTCAGATGCTGCTCGGTATCTGACGGGACAGGTCATTACTGTGGACGGTGGGCTTACGGTCGGGCGCTACTGAACACACGAAGAAGGGCAGCCTTCCAAATAACAATACGAATGAAACGACCTCAACAAGGAGAAGACAAGTGACACGTTCAAATCTCTCAAGAAGGAACTTTCTGAAAACCACGGCAGGGGGCGCAGCGCTGGCAACTGGCGGTCTGCCGTTCCTCGGCGCGCAGCAGGCCTTTGCCGCCAACCTGGCGAACCAGGAGCTGCGGACCGTGGGTCTCTCGGTTACAGTTCAGGAACGGATCCTGAACGATTTCCAGGAAAAATCCGGAGTCGGCTCGGTGAGTGGCAAGGCGGATATCTTCCCCAACACCCAGACAGAAATCCTGTCCGGCTCGGACGCCTATGACTGCTGGGAAATCATCGGCGAGCGTCTTGCCGCGATGGTTGCTACGGACAAACTGGCGCCAGTCGCCGCGGCCGACCTAAAGAACTGGGCCGGTATCCGCGACACCTTCACCAAGCCATCGGACCGTTGGGCGCTGAACCAGCAGATCGTCGGCCAGATCTGGGAAGACGAAAGCCAGACGCGCCTGAACATGGTGCCGACTGTGTATAACTACGACTCCATCGGCTATCGCCCTGACCTGGTGGATGCCGAAGAAGCATCGAACTGGTCTTCGCTGTTCGATCCCAAGTTCAAGGGCAAGACCGGCCTGAACGTCGACCCGCTGATCGCGTTCGGCCAAGCGGTTCTGGCAATGAATGAACTGGGCCTTCTGGAAGTGTCCAACCCCGGCAACCCGGATGCGAACGCCATCGAAGAGGCCGCCAAGTTCTTGATCTCGAAGAAGAAAGAAGGCCAGTTCCGCGCCCTGTGGGGCGATTTCGGAGAATTGGTGAACTTGCTGGCTTCGGGCGAGATGGTCATCGCGGATGCCTGGCAGCCGGCGGTGATGGCGGTCAAGGCACAAGGGGTCGAGTGCTCTTATGCCACGATGAAGAGCGGGTATCGCGGCTGGGCTATCGGTATCTCCCCGCTCAAGACCTCGCCCAACCTCGAGGCAGTCACGGCCTATGCCGACTACTGGCTGTCCGGCCCGCCCGCGATCGCCGTATCGGAACAGGGCTATTACTCGCCTACCACCAACGTCAAGAACGTGATGGATCCCGACAAGTACGCATTCTGGTACGAGGGCAAGCCCTGGGTCGGCGCGACCGAGCGTGGCATCAAGGAAGGCGACCTGCGCGACGGCGGCTCGCTGGAAGAACGCGCAGCCAACGTCGCCTACTGGCACCAGTGGCCCGACGAGTACGACCTGCTCATCCGCAAGTGGGACGAATTCCTCTCGGCGTAACACGCGATCGGTTCAGCCGGCCTTCCGGCTGAACCCCCTCCCTTTTCCCAGGAACAGGATTGATTTCCCTTGGCCTACGATCTTCAACTCACAAATGTCTACAAGACCTATGACAATGGAACTCCGGCCGTCATCGACTTCAATCTCGATGTCGAAAAAGGGGAATTCATTGCCTTTCTGGGCCCGTCGGGATGCGGGAAATCCACAACCCTTCGAATGATTTCAGGGTTTGAGACAGTGACGTCCGGCGATTTGATGATCCGTGGAAAGCGCGTGAATGATCAATTGCCTGAGAAACGGCCGACATCGATGATCTTTCAGAACTACGCGCTGTTTCCGCACATGAATGTTCGCCAGAACGTTATGTTCGGTCTGGAAGTCAAGAAACTGCCCCGGCCAGAGGCGAACCGCAAGGTCGACCAGATCCTCGAAAAACTCGGCCTGAGCGACATTTCCGAGATGCCGACGGCGCGCCTGTCTGGCGGGCAACGCCAGCGCATCGCGCTTGCACGCTCGCTTGTTGTCGAGCCCGATATCCTGCTTCTAGACGAGCCGCTGGGCGCACTTGACGCGAACCTGCGCAAGAGCATCCAAAACGAGTTAAAGCTGCTCCAGCGCGATCTTGGCATTACATTCGTCTTCGTGACCCACGCCCAATCCGAGGCGCTGGCGCTATCCGACCGGATCGTGGTGATGAATGCGGGGCGCGTGGAACAGATCAGCCCCCCGCGCGAACTTTACACCCACCCAAGAAGCCAGTTCGTCGCCCGCTTCATCGGGTCAAACACGATCCTGCCCGGTATCGTCCGGGGACAGCAGGACGGCAATATCATGCTGGAAACCGCGTTCGGCGTGTTGGGCGGCGCGAACCGTGCCGGCATCAAGGTCGAGGACGGGCGCGAAATGAGTATCATTTTGCCCGCCGAAGCCGTGGATCTGGTTCCCGCCGATTTGCCCGAAGAGGAAATGCGCGCGAGCTTTGGCTCGAATACCATACCATGCACGATCGAACGGCTTCAGATCGTCGGGCATATCATGCACATGATCGTCCGTTTCGCTGACGGCAAACAGATCAATATCGAAGGGCATGTAGACAAATACCGCAACCGCCTGAAGGCAGGCGGCAGCGCTTTTGTCGCCTGGAAATCTGCCAACGCCACAGTGATCGACCACTAAGGGGGAGACCAATGGAACATGCAACCGCATGTGAGATGTCGCATGGCCTGCAATCCGGCAAACTTGATCCCGTCGCCCTGACCGAAGAGGTATATGACCGGCTCGAGCGGCACGGCGACAACGCGATCTACATCGAAACGACCCGTGCTCGCGCCATCACCGAAGCGAAAGCATCTCGCCTGAGGCTTCAGGCTGGCCTGCCCGCCAGCCAACTGGATGGTGTGCCGGTTGCCTGGAAGGACCTTTTCGATCTGAAGGGGCGCGTGACGACGGCCGGAGCCGTCGTCACGAAGACGGATGCGCCCGCGGCAGCGGATGCGCCGGTGATCGCAACGGCACACAGGGCCGGTATGATTACGACCGGCACAGTCAACATGACCGAATTCGCCTATTCCGGCATCGGATTGAACCCGCACTATGGGACACCGAGAAACATCCATGCCCCGGCCAATCAAAAACGTAGTCCAGGCGGATCCTCCTCGGCATCCGGCGTGGTCGTGTCGGCGGGTATCGTGCCCTTGTCTATGGGGTCGGACACGGGAGGGTCGGTACGTATCCCGGCCTCGTTCAACGGCGTTGTCGGGTACAAGACCTCGACGGGACGCTATCCGATGGCCGGCGTCTATCCCCTGGCGCCGTCGCTGGACACGATCGGCCCGCTCGCCAACACAGTCGCCGATTGCGCGTTGTTCGATGCTGTCCTGCGAGGCAAGGGCGCGCCCGAGGCAACGCCATCCGAGCCCAGATCGTTGTCCTTCGCCATTCCGGATCAGATCCTGCTCGAGGATCTCGCACCGGCCGTCGCGGCGAATTTCGATGCGACCGTTTCGCGGCTAGAGGCGGCGGGGGGCCGTATCACCCGCCTTTCCCTGCCCGAGTTGTCCGAGCTGACCGACCTTATCGCGCGCCACGGTTTCTTGGCGGGTGCCGAGGCATTAGCGCTGCATCACGATCGTGTACTGGGACCGGCAGCCGAAAAAATGGATGCCCGCGTCGTGCGTCGCATAAGGCTGGCCGAAAGCATGAGCGCTGTCGACATCCTTGTGCTGCAACAGGCCCGTCTACGCATGCAGGCCTCAACTGCAGCACGGATTGGAAATACTATTTTGCTCTGCCCGACCACAGCTACAACAGCGATGGAGACCTGCTCGCTTGAAGCTGATCAGGAAGAATTCTTCCGCCACAACGGCCTCACATTGCGCAATACCTCTTTGGGAAATTTCCTTGATTGGTGCGGCGTTTCGATCCCGAACGGCACGGACGCAGATGGCATGCCGACGGGCTTTTTGCTTTCCGCTCCGTCGGGCCAAGACACCGCGCTACTAGGAGCGGCCTTGGGGTGCGAAGAGATTATCCGCGGCTAGCGCCGCGTTACCACCAACTTAAGGAACGAAGAGGAGACAGAAGTATGACCAAGAAAATCTATTGTGCCTTCGGCACGGATATCGACTCGGTTGCGGGCCAGATCGGCTCTTACGGGGGTGGAGACTCACCGAACGACATCCAGCGGGGGATTTTCGCGACCGAGGTTGGCGTGCCGCGTCTGCTGCGCCTGTTCAAGAAATACGAAATGCGCACGTCTTTCTTTATTCCCGGCCACTCGCTCGAGACATTCCCAAAAGAGATGGACATGATCGTCGAAGCGGGACACGAAATCGGCGCACACGGGTACATGCACGAAAATCCGGTTGCGATGACCCCTTCGCAGGAAGAAGACGTGCTGTGTAAGTCGATCGAGCTGATCAAAGGCCTGACAGGCGAAGCGCCCAAAGGCTATGTCGCACCCTGGTGGGAAATGTCCAACGTGACCGCGGCCTTGCTCGGAAAATATGGCTTCTCCTACGACCACAGCCAAAGCTACCGTGACTTCCAGCCCTTCTATGCGCGGGTCGGCGATGAGTGGAACGTGATCGACTACTCCAAGACCGCCGCCGAATGGATGCATCCGCTGAAACACGGCAAGGAAATCGACCTCGTCGACATTGGCGCCAACTGGTACGTCGACGACCTTCCGCCGATGATGTTCATCAAGAACGCCCCCAACAGCCACGGCTTTGTCAGCCCCCGAGACATCGAGCAGATGTGGAAGGATCAGTTCGATTGGGTCTACCGCGAAATGGAATATGGCGTGTTCCCAATCACGATTCACCCCGACGTGGCAGGGCGTCCGCAAGTCCTCTTGATGCTGGAACGCCTCATCGATTACATCAATGGGCACTCGGGCGTCGAATGGGTGGACTTCAACACCATTGCGGACGACTTCCGCAAGCGTTACCCTTTCGATAGCGACAAGCGCCCCGAAGTGATCTGAACCGGCAAGGGGCAGCGCGACAGCTCGTTGCCCCTTTCGCCAAGGTACGAGGTTTTCCGATGTGTAATGCATGTGGTTTCCCTACGCGGCCCGGACACTGGACCGATGCGGGCGCGGATAACGCCGGCGACAGGTTACGTTTGCAACATCGCCGAGCACAGATTCTCAACAAACTGCTCAATGGCTATGGGCTTACCGCCCGCCCTCCCGGGCATGGCCCTGGTTTCGCAGTATCGTCGTTTTCCGGTCGTACGGCTCTAGTGCCCGACCTCGAAGCAGTTTGGGATGAGGCCGCGCGCCAGGTAGGTCATCCTCTTGACCCGCTCGATCCCCGGTTCACCGCTCCCGCCGATACCGGCCCATGAGCCGTTTTCCCGATGATGGCCGATTGCGGCTGACGATCCTCGGCGGCTACCTCGGATCAGGGAAAACGACGTGGCTCCGCCATCAGCTGTTCGAAGGCGTTTTTCGCGGCGCGCATATCTTGGTCAACGAAGCCGCTGAAACACCTGTGGACGACACGCTTCTAGCATCACAAGCGGCGAGCGTGACGATGCTCGCCGGCGGATGCGCCTGCTGTACGGGCAAGGACGATCTTGTCGCCGCATTGCGAATGCTGAGCGACAGCCAGAGCCGAAAGCGCACCGATGACCGTAGCACTAGGCGGATCGTTCTTGAAACCAGCGGCCTAGCCGATCCGGCGGCCATTCTGGACGCCATACAAAAAGATAGCGTTCTGGTGCATCACATCCGAGTGGACGAGATCGTGGTACTCGTGGACGCGCTGAACGCCGCAGATCAACTACGCACCGAATATCTTGGTCGCGCCCAGATCGAAGCTGCCGACCGCATTATCCTGACCAAGGTCGACTTGGTTCCCGATCCGACGCTTGCCACCGTTCTGGCAACCGTGCGAAAGCTCAATCCGGCAGCCAAAATCGAGGCCGCCGTGAAAGGCCAAGAATTCGCCTTGCCCGACCTGCCAGAGGTGCCACCTTACAACCTGCCCCGGATCAAGGATGCTGGCGAAGCGATTGCGCCGACCAGAATCGATATTCCCGATGACGTGGACTGGGCCGGTTTTTCCGTCTGGCTCTCGGCGCTGCTCTATGCTCGCGGTGATGACCTGGTTCGCGTCAAGGGGGTTTTCGAAACCCCGGCCGGCCCTTTGCTTATCCAAGCTGTTCGCAAGTCCGTCCAACCGCCCGAGTTGCTACCACCTGAGGCCGGTCAGCGCCAGAACCAGATCGTTTTCATCGGACGAGGCTACACGGGCGACGAATTGCGCCGGTCGCTGAATTATTTCGCACGCTGTTGAAGTTTGGACTGCCACCTTGACGACGATTAGCCGGTTCCCAGGATTGATTTCAATGCGCTCTCTGCTACCAATCGGCGTATCAACCCAAAGGGCTCCGGTTCCGAACGGATGAAAGTTCAGTGGCAGGTCAAGCTTAGTTGGACGCAACGCCGGTGAACTGCTGGCCGCTGCGTGCTGGCGATGGGAATGGGGGCCGCGTGGAGGTTATCGCACTGACGAAACATGCCTATCCGACGCTGTCGGAAACCGTGGCCTTTACTTCCGAACGCGCGCTTGGCACGCTGACGGACCTGTAAACTATGACGGAGCTGCACCCCATGCCCGGCGCGCGCATCGACCTACTCGGACAAACCGCCCTTGTCACCGGCGCAAGCCGGGGCATCGGGCGGGCCATCGCCAAGGCGCTGGCGACATGCGGTGCGGATGTGATCGGCGTGGGCACGGCGATCACCGGGCAAGCGGACGATCTGCAACACGAATTCGAGGGGCTGGCGGGCAGCTTTCGGCCCCTAGATTGCGACCTGTCCGACCGGGCCGCGATAGACCGGATGATCGTGCATCTGGATCAGGCGGGGCACAAGATTGACATCCTCGTCAACAATGCCGGGATCATTCGCCGCGCACCAGCCGCGCAGCATCCGATCGAGGATTGGGACGCGGTGATGGCGGTGAACCTTGACGCCGTCTTCCTGCTCAGCCGCGAACTGGGCCGCCGAATGGTGGAGCGGGGGCATGGCAAGATCATCAACCTTGCCTCGGTGCTGTCCTATCAGGGTGGCATTCTGGTGCCCGGCTATGCGGCGGCCAAGGGGGCGGTAGCGCAGTTGACAAAATCACTGGCCAATGAATGGGCCGCGCAGGGCGTGAACGTGAACGCCGTCGCGCCCGGCTACGTCGCGACCGATAATACCGCCGCGCTGCAAGCCGACCCCGAGCGGGAGGCAGCCCTGATGGCGCGCATCCCTGCCGGATGCTGGGGGCAGCCCAATGATATCGCATGGCCCGTGGCGTTTCTGGCCAGTGATCTTGCCAAGTTCATCCACGGGGAAACCTTGGCTGTCGACGGGGGATGGTTGGCCCGATAGGGCGCCATTCTCCCCGTGACGCAGGAAGGCTGGCGACGCTCAGGTCGCGCCGCCAACAGTGATCCAGCAATGTTCCTGCGACGATGTCTGCATGGCTTCGACCGTTTGCTGCACCGCCCAGGCCTCGCGGAAATCGGGTGTGCATTTTCCACGCGACATATGCGCGTCAATCAGTTCGGCCACTTCGATGATCTTGAGGTCATTGAACCCCAGATGGTGGCCCGGCGCGGGGCAGAAACGGTCATACGGCGGGTGGGAGGGTCCTGCCTCGATCCGTTTGTAACCTGCCCCGGCACCAGACCCCGAGTAGACCAGAAGTTCGTTCATGTTCTCCTGGCTGAATGAGATGGCGCCCTTGGACCCGGTCACTTCGAATGACAGATCCATGGTCCGCCCGGTGGCCGCCCAGTTTGCCTCGATACTGCCCGCCACGCCGCTGTCGAACCGGACCAGCGCGTGGGTCATGTCATCAACCACCACTGGGCTGCGCTCGGTCGCCCCGGCGGCCACGGGCCGGGTGGGATATATGGTCTGACAATCGGCGCTGACCTCGGCTATCGGGCCCAGCAGGTGCCGCGCCATCGAAATGATGTGGCTGCCGATATCGGCCAGCGCACCGCCGCCCTGCGGATCGGTGCGGAACGAATGCGGTGCATCCGGATTGGCCATATAGTTTTCGGCATGGCGCCCGCGAAAGCCTGTCACCTCGCCGATCTCGCCCGAGGCTATGATCTCGCGCGCAAGCGCCACCATCGGGTTACGAAGGAAGTTGAAGCCAACCGAGGTCACGACGCCTGAGACCTCTGCGGCTTCGGTCATTTTCAGAGCGGAGGCGGCAGTGGTCGAAAGCGGTTTTTCGCAATACACCGTTTTGCCCGCCGCAATGGCGGCCAGCGCCATCGGCTCATGCAGGATGTTGGGCGCGGTGATGGCGACGATGTCGACCGCATCATCGGCGATCATCTCCTGCCAGTCGGATGTGGCGCGTGCAAAGCCAAGCGCGCTGGCACCTGCCTGCGCGATTTCGTCTGTTGCATCCGCCAGCATGGCCTTGACCGGTTGTGCCGGCAGATCGAACAGCCCCGACACCGCCCCGAACGCATTGGCGTGACACCGCCCCATGAAACCCGAACCGATAAGCCCAATCCCGAGTAGTGATTTTTCTGTTGTGCTGCTCATGGATCACTCCGCCGCGACTTGTTGTGTGTGATGCGACACCGCATCGATCAGGTTTTCCTCGGTCATCTCATCGCCTGTAAACTCGGCCACGACATCCCCCTCGGACATCGCCAGAACACGGTGACTGACCCCCAGAACCTCGGGCATCTCGGAGGAGATCACGATCACCGCGAGCCCCTGTTCGGCCAGATCGGCGATCAGTTCGTGAATGGCCGACTTCGAGCCGACGTCGATGCCACGGGTCGGTTCATCCAGGATGATCAGCTTGGGGTCCGCGCAAAGCCACTTGGCCAGCACGAATTTCTGTTGGTTCCCGCCCGAAAGCAGCGAAACGGGCTGATCGGGGCCGGTGGTCTTGATCGACAGGGCCGATCGGTATTTTTCGAACACCGCCATTTCCTTGGTCCGGTTCATCACCGACAGTTCGGAAAACAGCCTGAGATGCGGCAGCGAGGTATTTTCGCGTCCCCCCATCATCAGCACCAGCCCCTGTTCCTTGCGGCTTTCGGGGACCAGCGCCATGCCCATGTCAATCGACTGGCGGGCTGCTGGCAGATCAATCTCGCCCTCTTTCCAGTAAAGCGTGCCCGCATCGGCCTTGCGCACGCCAAAGATCGTTTCGACCACCTCTGAACGCCCCGCACCGACCAGGCCGTAGAGCCCCAGGACCTCGCCTTCATGAACCGAGAAGGACACATCACGAAACAGACCCTGTTTGCTGAGCCCCTCGACACGCAGAACCTCGGCGCCGAACTCTTCCTTGGCCTTGACGAAGAACGTATCAAGCGTGCGCCCGATCATCATGCGCGTGATCTGGTTCAGGTCCGTCTCGCTCGTATCCAGAGTACCCTGCACCTGCCCGTCACGCAGGACTGTGATGCGATCGGTGATGTCGAAAATTTCGTCCATCTTGTGCGAGATGTAGACGATGCCCACGCCGCGCTCTTTCAGGCTACGGATAGTATGGAACAGCTGATCCTTTTCCGTATCGGTCAGCGACGCGGTGGGTTCGTCGAAGATCACCACGTTGGCGCTGAAGGCTTCGGCGCGGGCGATTTCGACCATCTGCTGCATGGCAACCGACAGCGTGCCAACCCGCGCATCCGGCCCGAAGCCACAGCCCAGAGCCTCGAGCGCGGCGGTCGCGTTGCGCCGCAATTCGCGCTTTTTCAAAACGCCGAACCTGTTGGTGGGCCAGGCGCCAAGGTAAATGTTCTCGGCCACTGAAAGTTCGGGTGACAGCGACAATTCCTGGTGTATCAGCAAGATGCCCTTCTGCCGCGCATCCAGCGGACCGGCCACCTGGATCGTCTTGCCCTGATACACGATTTCCCCGCTATCCGGCTGATGCAGCCCGGCAAGCGTCTTCATGAGGGTGGATTTGCCGGCACCGTTTTCACCGACGAGCGCATGCACCTCGCCGGGGCGGATATCGAAACTGACCTTGTCCAAGGCTTTCACGCCGGGAAAGGTCTTGGTGATGTCTTTTACCTTGAGAATAGCATCGGTCATCACGACCCCTCCCGATGGTTCAACAGTTTGTCGAGCGCGAGGGCCAACACCAGAACGGCGCCCATGACCATCAGTTCGACGTAGTTGGGTGTATTGAGCAGGCGCAGTCCGTTGCGCAGCACGGCCAGCGTCAGAACGCCGCCGATGGTCATCCACAGGCTGCCGTAGCCGCCTTGAAGGCGCGTGCCCCCCAGCACCACCGCGATGATGGTCCAAAGTTCCCAGATCTTGCCCGCATTGGGTTCGGCCGTCCCCAACCGCATCGACAGCAGGATGCCACAGACCGCGGCCAGCGTACCACAAAGGGTAAAGTTGATGATCTTGTGGCGCTTCACGTTGATGCCGGAATCATGCGCGGCCTCGATGTTGTCGCCCACGGCGTAGGTTTCGCGCCCGTGCCGGGTGCTGGAAAGCACCCATTGGAAAAACAGCGCCAGCGCGAGAAAAATCATCGCGGTTAGCGAAACCGGCCCAAGGTAGACTTCCGGGATCTCGGTATAGCTGAAATCCTGCACCATCAGCGCGTTCTCGCCCGAATAGACGAAAACAAGCCCGCGAATGCCAATCAGCCCGCCCAGCGTGACGACAAAGGAATGCATTCCCGACAGCGCAACCAGCGTGCCGTTGACGAACCCAAGCGCCGCACCGGAAAGCAGACCAAGAATGACGGCTGGCCAGACGCCCATGTGATCTTGCAACCCGATTGCCAGCGCCGAGGCCAGCGCCAGGATTGCCCCAACCGACAGGTCGATCTCGCCGTCGATCATCACCAGCGTCATGCCGATGGCAAGGATGCCGATGAAAGCGCCCTGCGTTAGAAGATTGCCCATGTTGTTGAGCGTCAGGAAATAGGGGCTGGCCAGCGAAAAGACCAAGACAGTCAGCGCCAGAAAGACCCAGATGTGATTTCTCAGAAGCCAGGACAAGGCGATATGCAAGGCCGAGCCGGTCCGCATGGGTGAAGAAGCGTGGCTCATGCGAAGATCCTCCCGCGTTTGGCGCCCAGATCGATCCAGACAGCGATAATGATGACAGCCCATGTGACGAGCCATTGAACGTAGTAGGCGAAACCAAGCAGCAGCAGTCCGTTTTGGATAAAGCCCAGCATCGAGATGCCGAGCACGGTGCGCCAGACGCTTCCCGAGCCCCCCAGCAGAGAGGTGCCGCCAAGGATGACACCGGCCAGAACCGTCAGCTCATACCCCTGCCCGATGGTATTTTGCGCGCCCATGACGCGGCTGCCCATGATGATGGCGGCGACACCGGTGGTGAAGCCCGAGATGACGTAGGTCCAGAACACGGTCCAGCGCGCGTCGATGCCGGAAAAAATACTGGCGGTCTCATTGCCGCCAACACCGTAAATCCGGCGTCCGAGGGTGGTGAATTGCAGCACCAGCCCGGCAACAAGCGCGCCCAGCAGAAACAGGATCACCGGCACCGGGATGCCCAGAAAATCGCCCCGCCCGAAGACCGCGAACCACGTATCCTGCGCGTTGGCGATGTTCACGTTCGACCCGCCCGAATAGAACAGCACAAGCCCTTGCAGGAAGGACAGCATTGCCAATGTGACGATCAGGGCGTTCAATCCGATGAAACCGACCAGAATCCCGTTGAAGGCCCCGATTGCCAAACCGGCCCCCAATGTCATCACGATGGCCGCGAATGGCCCCGCCGAATTGTGCTGATCGACCACGATTACCGTCAGCAGCGTCAGCAGCGACCCGACCGAAAGATCAAGTCGGCCGGTCAGAACCACGAAGGTAACGCCCAACGCCATCATGCCGGTTATGGACACTTGGCGCAGCACATCCAGAATGTTGCCGGCCGTCAGGAATGCATCGGCATTCAGCGCGACGCCAGCAAGAAACACCAGGAATGCAACAATTAGTCCATGTCGGCGTAAAAGACCGCTCAGTGATATATCCATGCCAGAAAATCCTCCCTCCGACGACGATAGGCGGGCTTGAGCCCCCGAAAAACTCTCGAAAAATCCAAAATGGATCATCCACAGGGAAGCGATCACGATTTGGGCTATTAATAGGACGAAACGGGGAAGCCGCACAAAATCAGATTTGGACATTTCAGCGATTGAGCGTGTGCCCCTTCTGCCGAACATTGGCATGCAAGCACCCCGCAGCGCTGCCGACGGGGATGGCGATGAGGAGAACGAGGCGGCCTTTGGAGGAGGACAACATGACCAAATTTACGAAAGCACTGGCTGTTGCCACGACCGTTGCGCTTGGCGCAGGTACGGCAATGGCTGGCGATGCGCCCGACTGGCTGGATGGCGAACTGAAAAAGCCCCTGTCCGAAACCCGCATCGGGATCACCGTTCTGTATCCGGGCTCGAACGCTTACCAGGCCAAATACGCCGAAACGGCCGAGGCCTACAGCAAGGAACTGGGCATTCAGGCCACAGTGATGGACCCGCAGGGCGACCCCGCTGTGCAGTTCGACCAGATCCAGGACATGGCATCCCAAAACCCCGATGCGCTGGTCGTCTGGCCCACGTCGCAAAACGCCTTGATCCCGGCAATTCGCAACGCTGCGCGCGGTGGTATTCCGGTGATCACCTCGAATTCGCCCATCGGAGAAGCGGGTCGCCGCTATGTCAAAGGGCACACCGGCCCGGACGATTGCGCCCAGGCAGAACAGTCGGCAGAAATGCTGGGGGATGCATTGGGTGGCGAAGGCAACATCGTCGTCGTGGAAGGCACGCCAGGCTACTCGGTGTCGATCCTGCGCAAGAACTGCTTCCTCGACAAGCTGGCCGATCAATACCCGAACGTAAACATTCTCGCCAGCCAGACCGCGGAATGGAACCGCGAGAAGGCGCAAACGGTGATGGAAACCTACCTGACCCAGTTCGGCGACAAGATCGACGGCGTCTACGCCTTTGACGACGGCATGGGTCTGGGCGTCGTCAGCGCGCTGCAGAGTGCCGGCAAAAAGCCGGGCGAGATCAAGGTTGTGACCTGCAACCAGTTCGGCGAAGGCTGGGACAAGATGAAAGAAGGCTGGATGACCGGCACCAACAAGCAGTCACCGATCGACGACGCGATCCTTGCGATCCAGACGGCCGTGAAGGTCGCCAACGGCATCGACGTTCCGGCGCTGCAGGGGATCGACACGCCGAAGGTCACACCTGACAACGTTGACGAGTTTGAGCGCCCCACCTGGTAACACCGGGCGCAAGGACATGACGATGGACCGCGTCTTCGGATGCGGTCCTTTTTCATTGGGGGATCCGCCGATCCGTAAAGAGGGGGCCGCGGTGTTTTAATCAGGGCAAATCCTTACCGCTCTTTCGAGCCTCAGCACAGGTTCGCAAACCTCTGCGGAAAACTCACGCGCGATCGCTTGGACATGGTCGCTTGCCCGGAATTACCGGAAAACTCTTGGACCGGCGTCTGCCCGTCAGCCCTGTGGCGCCAATAGCCGAAGCCGATCAGTAATGCCCACGATCGCGCATGATCGCGTCGATCCGGTTCTGGGATTTCGCCAATGCGTCTTGCACCGACGATGTCCCCTGCAACATCAGATGAATCTCATCCCCCAGCACATTCAGCACGTCGCTGAATTCGGGAATTGACGGGCGCGGCCAGATCTGAAGTTCCCCGCGCCGGTCCATCGCGTCGACCTGCGTGATGATGTCGCTGCTGGCCTGCACCTCGGGGTCGGCGCTGGTGGAAAAGCGCGGGCTGGTCAGGTTGCCATTGAGCACATACCATTTCAGCATTTCCGGCCGGGTCAGGTATTCCATCACCTTCCAGGATGCTTTCTTGCGCTGCGGGTCCAACCCTGCAGGTATGGCCAGAGAAAACCCGCCGATGGGCGACACGGTGCGCTGGCCCGGCGCAGGCGGGTGCGGCACGAACTGCACCTTGCCATGCGCGGGCGAGCTTTCGTCACGCTCAAAAGCGGCGGCACGAATGCTCCAACCATAGGTCATCGCCGCCTGCCCCTTGGAAAAGATGCCGATGCGACGATCCCAGTTGCAGATCATGCTTTCATTGTGGGAAAACTCTGCCAACTCCAGCAGGAACTCTGCCGCCTGTTGTGCGGCGTCGGTATCAAGCTTGGGGCGATAGTTTTCTTTCTCGATCACGGTCAGGTCATATTCGTCGCCCAGGGGCGTCAGGTTGATGATCGGCTGCCCGAAATCCGCCAGCGTCTGGATGAACGTATGCGCCACCGGTGTGCCGCGCCCGTAATTCATCACGATGCCAGACTGGTTGAACCCGGCCCGGTGCAACACGCGGGCGGCAAACAGCACCTCTTCGGTGTTTTGCGGAATCGAAAGCCCCGCCTCGGCGAACAGGTCCGAGCGGCAGAACAGAAGCTCGGCAGTCGGCTGGATCGGCAGCCCGTATTGATGATTGTTCCACGAAGAACCGCGATAGGCAGCGTTGTGAAAATCCGACGGGTTGTATCGCTCTTCCTGCATCAATGCATCAAGCGGCTCGATCACCCCTTCCGTGGCCAGTTGGCCGATCCATGGCAGGTCGACAGCGACGAGATCATATTTCGATACCGGATTTTTCGCGTTCTTCATGATCTCGCCATGCAGCTCATCCAGCGGCAGATTTACGATTTCCACATTGGTCCCGCAGAGCTCGTCCAGATTGGACGAAAACTCACTCAGCGTTTTGAATGTCGGATCGCTGGGAGACAGGATGCGGAAAGTGCGATCCACCCCAACGCCGGCGCGCATCGCGTTCGGATAGGGCAGTATGCGCGACGCCATGTAATAACCACCGAAGTAGAAATCGCCGATTTCTCCATCACCGGTGGTAAAGCCGAACGTGTTGCCCACCATCGCCTTGAGCTGCATCGCGAAGCTTTCGAATTCGGCGATCAGCTTGCGCGTGGGATGCAGCGAAAAAGACTTGCCCGATTTGGACTTGGGCCGCTTGAGCAACATCCCTTCGTCTATCAGTTCGGTGATCCGCCGCATCGCGGTGCCATAGGGCACATCGGCGGCCATGGCAGCCGACGTTATGGTCAGCAGCTTGCCCTCGAAATGCCGCCGCATCGCATAGGAAATGATGTTCCAGCGCGGGTCGACCGTCGCAAGGGACGTGCGCTTTTCCGATATCTCGCGATTTGAGTCCACGAAGGTAAGAATCCTTAAAAGCTCTTCGCGGGTCATTTCGGGCCTCCTGGAATTCAGCGTTGACGGATGAACAGCCCCACCAAACCTGTGTTTGAAGGCTCTTCGCCAGCAGCGATTTATCCAAATCTGATATTTGATCTATTCTTTGGTCAAGCGCTGCCGTGCAAATTTCCTGTCGAACCAGTCACGACAGGAGGCAAGAGCATGGGCAATATAGAGTACGATTACATTGTGATTGGGGCGGGGTCGGCAGGCTGTGCCGTTGCCGGCCGCTTGGGCGAAGCCGGGCACAAGGTGCTGTTGCTCGAGGCCGGAGGCAAGGACCGCAACCCCTTCATTCACATCCCGCTGGGTTATTCCATGCTTTACGCCAACCCGAAGGTGAACTGGTGCTATGAAAGCGCGCCCGAACCGCATTTGAACAATCGCCGCCTGTTCCAGCCGCGCGGCAAGGTTCTGGGGGGGACCGGCGCGATCAACGGCATGATCTACATGCGCGGCCAGCCGGAAGATTTCGACGGCTGGGAAGCACAAGGCTGCACCGGCTGGGGCTGGGACGGGGTCCTGCCCTATTTCAAATCCTGCGAAGATCAGGAACGCGGCGCGGACGATTACCACGGCACCGGCGGTCCGGTGGCGGTGTCGGACGTGCGCACGGAACACGAACTGGGCGAGGCGTTCCACGCTGCCTCCGCGGCGCTTGGCGTGCCGCGCAATGACGATTTCAACGGCGCCCAGCAAGAGGGCACCGGATACGTTCAGACCACCACCAAGAACGGTTGGCGCTGGAGCACGGCCGCAGGTTACCTGCGCGGCAAGGCCAAGCGAAACATCGACCTGCGCGTACATGCAATGGTGCAGCGGATCGAGCTGGAAGGCCGCCGTGCCACCGGTGTCAACTGGACCGACAAGCGCGGATCACATCGCGCCACCGCGCGGCGCGAGATCGTCCTGAGCGGCGGCACCTTCAATTCGCCTCAGCTGCTGCAAATTTCCGGTATCGGGCCAAGCAAGGTGCTGCGTCGCAACGGCATAGAGGTGAAACACGAACTGACAGGCGTGGGCGAGAACCTGCAAGACCATTTCGGCATCGGGGCCGAGTATCGCTCGACAGTGCATTCCACGGTGAATGACCTTTACAACAACAAGCTCAAAGGCGGGTTGCAACTGCTGAGGCATCTGATTTTCCGCACCGGTCCCTTTGCCGACAACGGCAACTACTCGAACACCTTCATCCGTTCGAGCCCAGAGATCGACCGTCCCGACATGATGGTAACCTTCATGGCCTGGTGCACCGACGAGCAGCTCAAGCCCCATCCGTTTTCGGGCTTCACCATCCTGGCCGAACACATGCGCCCCAATTCGCGCGGGCATGTGCATATCACCAGTCCCAGACCGGATGTGCAGCCCGAGATCCAGTTCAATTTCTTCGCCGACGAGGCCGACCAGCGCGCCGCCATTGCCGGGCTGCAATTCGGCCGCAAGATTGCTGCAACCTCCCCGATGGCTGATTGCGTGGAGTACGAACTGCAACCGGGCAAAGACGTACAAAGCGAGGCCGAGTTGCTTGACTACTGCCGCGCCAATGGGCTGTCATTGCTGCATCCGGTAGGGACCTGCAAGATGGGCGTCGGCGACGACGCGGTCGTTGACCCGCGCCTGCGGGTGCACGGCATCGAAGGGCTGCGGGTGGCCGATGCCTCGATCATGCCGCGCATCGTGACAGGCAACACCAATGCCGCTTCGATCATGATCGGGGAAAAGGCGGCTGCACTCATACTGGAAGACGCGAAGGTGACCGCATGACACAGACGCTTGGCATCGCCCTGATGGGCACGGGCCGCATGGCACATGTCTATGGCCCCAAGATCAACGCCCATCCGGGGTTGCGGCTTGAAGTGATCTATAACCCCCGCATCTCGTCGGCCGAAAAGGCCGCTGCGCAATATGGCGGTCGAGCGATGGATGATCTCGATGCCGTCCTGTCGGATCCGGGTGTCGACGCGGTGATCATTGCCACCCCCACCGACACCCATGTCGATTACATCGAACGGGTCGCGCGCGCGGGCAAGCCGATTTACTGCGAAAAGCCGCTGGATCAGACGCTGGAGCGGGTCGAGCAGGCCATGACTGCGCTGAAAGAGCATCCCGTGCCCTTCATGCTGGGCTTCAACCGGCGCTTTGACCCCGACAACGCAGCGCTGCGCAACGCGGTCAAGACGGGTGAGATCGGTCGGCTGAACATGTTGATGAGCTGGTCGCGCGAACCCGCCCCGCCGCCCATCGAATATGTGCGCGTCTCGGGCGGTTATTTCGTCGATGCCACGATCCATGACATCGACCTGCTGTGCTGGATCGCGGGCGAACGCCCGGTCGAAGTGCAGGCCGCCGGCTCATGCATGTTCAACGAACAGATCGGAGCAGAGGGTGATTTTGACATGACCATGACCACCCTGAAAATGCCATCGGGCGCGCTGGTGCACATCAACAATTCGCGCGCCTGCGCCTATGGCTTTGACCAGCGGCTCGAGGCATTCGGCAATGACGGCATGGTGCAGACGCTGAACCACCGCGACGACAACCTGGTGCGTTGGAACAATCGCCGCACCGCAGCCCGCGAGCCGCTCAAGCACTTCTTCCTCGAACGGTATGACCAGTCTTTCTACAACGCGCTTGACGAGTTCCACGCAGCAATCACCGAGGGCCGATCCCCTTCAGCCACCGCGCAGGATGGCCGCGCCGCATTGGCCATTGCGCTGGCCTGTGCCCGTTCCGCAAAGGAAGGCCGTGCAGTGCGGCCCGATTCCGCCTTTGGTTAGACCCGTAGACGCTTCAGCGCAGCTTCGCCAAAGCAGCCGTTCACGAAGCAAGCAGCATTTCGAGGTCTAGGGGCATCGGCAGCTCGGGTATGCTGGAAGCATTGTGCAAGGGGTCATGAGACGAGGGCCCGCGCATCCGAAAACGACAACAGCTTGCGGCTTTTATCGTCCCAAAGGTGAAGCCTCGCGCACCAAAACTCACCCATGGTGTGATGCGCTTTGACTGCGCGAGGATATCATGATCACGGACCACATCGCTCAGCCGACAGAAGGGGATGCTGCTGGCAGCGTGATGCACATGGTGAACTCTGGACTTGCTTCGAAAAGTGGAGAGCACCAACTGAACGGACAGGAGGTGTTCAATGTACCGCGGAAGCAGACCGACGCCAAAATTTCTGCGCCGGGGTACCTTTGCGGATATCAGAAAGATTGTGATGACAAATTTTAAAATAGACAAATTGCATTGCTTCTTAAGTTCCGCCCACGGCACCACTTCTTGCGAATAAGGGCGGTGTTTTGGCCGCTTTCACTTCCCCCGCTGTTTTCGTCGCCGGGACTGCCCTGTGTCTGAAAACAACATCCAGACAAAGCGTGGGTGGAGAGCAACATCATACGGGATCGGCCTGGGCCTGAAGCTCACTTCGTGGCTCAGAAGGCCTCAATGAACGGTTTCGGATGCACGCATGCCACGAAAAAACCAGCGCCAGCCTTTGTAAATATTTTGAAAATAAAATATGTTGCCACCTTGAAGAAGAAGGGCATACCCCAAGGCTGTGATGGACTGCCGCGCAAAGTGGCCCCGAATTGCCCCGGAACACAGCACACAATCCAAGGTTAAAAAAGTCACGTCGATCAGCCGACCTTAGTCTCCCCTCAGGACGCCGCATGAGGCAATCAAGAAAACAGGGGCGTAAAATCCTTATTTATCTGAGATATAGCGATCCAAGGACTTTCAGGACAGGCTTCACGCCGCGCCGCAGGCGATCGGCGCCATGCCTCGATCCGTTTGTGCCAATTTCGTCTCACAGCAAAGCGGCCCGCTTGCCGCGCGACACATGGATTGACGCGCAAAACTACGCTTGACTATTTTAAGGTTAAAGAAATAACAATCCAGACAGAGGAGAGACAAATGAACGCACATTCCCTAAGACAGGTGATCGACCCGGCGCTAAGAATCTCCGGCTTCGTGTCCGCCACGACCGTTGCCGCGCTGGCGATCCTTGTAGTCACCGACATCGTCATCCGGAATCTGGAGCTTGCCTCTTGGCCCTGGCTGAACGAACTCACCGAATACCTGCTGACGATATCGACCTTCTTCGGCGCGCCGTGGATTTTGAGCCGGAACGGGCATGTGAATGTCGACGTGCTGCTGCGGATGGTTCGGCGCTCTACCGTTACTGTTCTCACCCATGTTTCCAACGCCATCGGGCTGGCGGTCTCGGCGGTCATGGCGTGGCTGGCTTTGACGGCCCTGCTCGACGCGCAGAGCACCGGGGCCCTCATCTTCAAGAACATCATCTTTCCGGAATGGTACATGATGGTGCCGATCCTGAGCTGTTTCACGCTGTGCGGTCTAGAATTTCTGACCCGGCTTCTGCCGCGGGGGACGGACGCATGATCTGGTGGCAGATACTTCTTCTTCTGGTCGGTGTTCTTGCGGTGCAATTCGCCATCGGCCTGCCTGTCGCCTTTGCCTTCCTAGGGGCCAACCTGATCGGGGCGTGGATGTTTCTCGGCGGCGAAGCCGGGCTGGTGCAACTGGTGCGCAACGCGTCGGGGTCGGTGAATTCCTTCGCCCTCGTGCCGATCCCGCTGTTCATCCTGATGGGGGAATTGCTGTTCCATACCGGCCTTGCCTATCGCGCGATCGACGCGGTGGAAAAGCTGCTTATCCGCCTGCCGGCCCGGCTGGCCTGCGTGACCGTGGTGGGCGGCACGACCTTCGCCGCGCTTTCGGGATCGTCCATCGCCAATACTGCGATGCTGGGCGGGACGCTGTCGCAGGAAATGCTGCGCCGGGGCTATTCGCCGACGCTGACCTTCGGCCCGGCCATGGCGGTCGGCGGCATCGCCGTGCTCATTCCGCCCTCGGCGCTGGCGGTGATGCTGGGATCACTGTCCGGCATCTCGATTTCGCAACTGCTGATCGGGGGCATCCTGCCCGGCGTCATGATGGCCGCCGCATTCCTGGCCTTTGTCATCCTTTCCGCCGTGATCTTTCCCACTAGCGCGCCGCGCGAAACCGAAGCCGATCAGCTGAGCTTCGCGGAGCGCGCCAAGCCCTTCCTGCGCGACGTGGTGCCGCTTTCGGGGATATTCATCGCCGTTATCGGCGGGATGCTCAGCGGGATCGCCACCCCCACCGAAGCCGCAGCGCTCGGATCCGTCGCGGCCTTCGTGGCGACGCTGGCCTATCGCCAGCTCACCCTTGCCAACCTGATCACCTCGCTTGCCGAAACGGCAAAGGTTTCCGTCTCGATCCTGTTCATCATCGTCGCCTCGACGACCTTCTCGCAAATCCTGTCCTTCTCGGGCGCGACAAGCGGGTTGCTGGGCATGATCCGCGCGGTCGAGCCGACGCCGATGATGCTGGTCCTGACCATGCTCGGCATCATCCTGCTGCTCGGCTGCCTGATCGACCAGATCTCTATCATGATGATCACCCTGCCGTTCTTCATGCCGCTGGCACACAGCGCGGGGATCGAACCCGTCTGGCTCGGCCTGATGATGCTTGTGGCGATCGAACTGGGTCTGCTGACGCCGCCGTTCGGCATCCTGCTGATGGTGATGCAGGGCGCCAGCCGCGCCACCCCGCTGGTGCAGATCTATCGCGCGGCGCTTCCATTCATCGCGATCGAGCTCGCGATCCTCGCGCTGATGCTGTTCCTGCCGGGGCTCACCCTGTTCCTCCCGTCGCTTCTCGAGTGACCCGGGCAACCTTCTCAAGACCAAGACAAAACCAACACACCAACAGGAGACAATCCCATGACCTACCGTTTTTCCGCCCTGCTTCCCGCCGCGGCGCTTGCGCTTGCCGGATCGGTCCAGGGCGCCAGCGCCGAAGAAGCCGTACTGCGCGCGATCTCGGCCTTCCAAGCCAGCACGGTCTTCTATGACCCCTTCCAGCTTTTCGTCGACAGGGTGAACGCGAATGGCGAAGGGCTGGTGAAGATCGAGGTGATCGGCGGACCCGACGCCATGCCGCCGTTCGAAATCGGCAACGCGCTGCGCTCTGGTATCGTCGATCTGGCCAACACCACGGCGGTCTATCACGCCAACCTGGTTCCCGAGGGTCTGGCGATGACGCTGACCAACCGCCCGATGTCCGAATTGCGGGAAAACGGCGGTTATGCGCTGTTGGATCAGATCCACAAGGACAAGGCGAAACTCCACTGGCTGGGCCGGCTGTCCGAAAACATCCAGTATCACATCTACCTGTCGGATTACCCCGAAAACCTGGACTTCGGCGGTCTCAAGGTGCGTTCCGCGCCGACCTATCAGGCCTTCTTCAACGGCCTGGGCATCACCCCCGTCCAGACCGCCCCGGGCGAGGTGTTCACCGCGCTGGAACGCAACACGATCGACGGCTACGCCTGGCCCTCGATCGGCCTGTTCGATCTCGGCTGGCAGGAAAAAACCGCCGCGCGGATCGAGCCCGGCTTCTTTCAGGTCGAAACCGGCGTCTATTTCAGCGACAAATCGTGGCAAGCGCTCAGCGAGGAACAGCAGGATTTCCTGACCGAGCAGATGCTGGAACTCGAAGCCGAAAACGGACGTTTCACCGAACTGGCGAAGACCGATTTCGCGCGCCAGGAAGAAGAAGGGATTCGCGCCTATGAGCTTCCGGCAGAGGAAGCCGCGGAATTTACCGCAATGTCGCTCGAGCAGGGCTGGAAACCGGTGCTTGCGGCGAGCCCTGAAAATGGCGCGAAGCTGCGCGACCTGTTCGTGAAGTGAGTTTTGGCGCGGCGCCGGGTATTCCGGCGCCCGCCAGATTCAGACATCCCGCAAGTCCGCAATCGTCTCAATTCGATCAATGAATGCCTGCTGTTCGAGACGATCGGCATAGGCTGGTCAATCACCCTTCAAAAAAGGCAGCACCTCGGATTTCCGCGATGCTGCCCGTTATTCGTTTCAGTCCCGCCCGGGTGTCACAATCCCGGCAGCCACAGCGCCAGTTGCGGGAAGATCACCAGCAGGATCACCAACAGCAACGCACAGCCCATGTAAGGGAAGGCGGCGGTGTAGATATCGCGCATGGTGGTCCCCGGCGGCGCCACCCCCTTCATCACGAAGAGAAGCAGCCCGAAGGGCGGCGTGGTGAAGCTGATTTCCAGCGACAGCAGCATGATCAGCCCGAACCAGATCGGATCGAAGCCAAGGGTCTGTGCCAGCGGGAAAAACACCGGCACGGTCAGCAGCATCATGCTGATCTGTTCCATGAACATGCCCAAGAGCAGCAGCACCCCGAACATCACGATCAGCATCATGATCGGATCCAGTTCGAACCCCGTGGCCCAGCGGATCAGGCCGCGCGAGGCGCCCGAGAAGGCCAGAAGCTGGCTGAACGTGGCCGACCCGAAGACGATCAGATAGGCCATCAGCGTCACCCGCAGCGCGCCGACGATGGATTTCTTCATCGCTTCCCAGGTCAGGCAGCGGAAGGCGATAGCCAGGACGATCACGCCCAGGGCGCCGAATGCCGCGGCTTCGGACGGGGTGACGATGCCGCCCACCATCATCGCGACGATGATCACCATCACCGACAGCATCGGCACGACGTCGCGCAGCAGCAACTTCATCTTCTCGCCGAAGGCCATCGGCTCGACCTCGTAGGCCGGCGCCGCTTCGGGATCGATCCGGGTCTGCAGCCAGATCAGCCCGATATAGAAACCGGCAAGGATCAGCCCCGGGATTATGCCCGCGATCAGGAGCGCCCCGACATCGATCTGCGCCAGCGTCGCCAGCAGCACCGCCAGCGCTGAGGGCGGGATGATGATCGCCAGCCCGCCAGTGCCGAGGATCGGGCCGATCGACATGTATTTCTTGTAGCCGCGCGCGGTCATTTCGGGGACCATCAGGCTGCCCAGCAGCGCGGTCGAACCCATCGAACTGCCCGACAGCGTCGAAAACCCGGTGCCACCCAGAACCGTGACATAGCTCAACCGCCCCGGCAGCTTGCCCAGCAGCCGGTCGATGGCATTGAACATCCGCGCGCCAAGCCCGGTGTAGAAGAACACCTCGCCCATCAGCAGGAAGAGAGGGATCGGCACCAGGGCGAATTTCGTCAGCGATCCGAACCCGTTATTCAACAAGGCCGAGATGCCACGTTCACCGCCCATGAAAACCCATGCGCCGATGATATTGGCCGCGAGGAAAGCCAGCGCCACCGGCATCCCCACCGCCATCAGCACAAGAATAGAGCCCAGAAGAAGGGCCAGCGCTTCGAACCATTCCATTATTCGTGTATCCCCGCCTCGCCCGAATGCATTCTTTCTTCGCCGAAGACGAAGCGTGCGAATTCAACCGCCATCAGGGTAAAGCTGATGGGAAAGCTGATCGTCAGTATCCAGCGCGGGAAATAATAGGCCCGCACGTCGTAATCATTCCGCTCGATATTGGTCATCACCAGCTCGAGCCCCTTCCACGCCAGGATCAGGCTGACCAGAACGCAGCCCGCCGCCACCAGCCGGCTGACGATGTCCTGTGCTTTCGGCGGCAGGGCCGAAGTCACCAGTTCGATGTGAACATGACCCTTTTCCCGCACCAGCCAGGGCGCGCCCAGCATGGTCATGTACAGCAAAGCGTACTCCGACGAGGTGAACAGCCAGGCGAAGGGCTGCAGCCCGAGGTTCCGCATGAGCACCGACACGACCACCGACACCATCAGCCAAAGCAGCATCGCCCCGGCGATAAAGGCCATGAGATAAAGAACCGCCGTATAAAGACGTGAAATCTGAGCCATGTCCCGATCCGTGATATGGCCCCCTCGTTGCCGAGGGGGCCCAGTTTCGTTGAGGTCCGGTTACTTGTCTTTCGCCGGATCGTAGAACTTCGCGATCAGCGCATCGTAATTGCCGTCACCCATCGGGCTTTCGGCCATCAGGCCCTTCATCCGCGCCCAGGTCTTTTCACGGGCGGCGGCAAGATAGTTGGCCTTGGCTTCGCCTTCGAGGCTGACAACCTTCATTCCGGCGGCTTCGAGCTTGGCGAAGTCATCGTCACGCTTGGCGGTCAGCGCTTCCACGCTTTCCTTTTCGTGGGCGATCGCCACGTCCTGCAGGATCTTCTGCGATTCAGGGCTCAGGCTGTTCCACTTGTCGAGGTTCACGATCACGCCCAGGTCGGTAGAGAAGAAGCACGGCTCGATCCGGTAGTTCAGGAACTCGTTCCACTTCAGATCGATCAGGCCGATCTGGGTCCAGCCGGTGGCATCCACCACGCCGCGTTCCAGTGCCGAATAGACCTCGGTTGTGGGCAGGTCGATCACCTGCGCGCCAAGGTAATCGGTGAAGAAGGCGTTATATACGGCGTTGCCGCGCAGCTTCAGCCCTTCGACCTTCAGGTTGCCTTTGTCGTCGAACTCGGGTTCGTTGCGGGTCCAAAGGTTGTAGCACACGCCGCTATCGAACCAGCCGAGGTATTTCACGCCCATCTTGGCCTGATGGATCTGGTCGATCATTTCGATGCCGCCATTTGCGCGGGCTTCGGGTGCGGTCAGGTTCGATGCAACCAGCGCATCCTTTTCAGGCAGCGCCCCGCCATAGAAGGATCCCGGCGTGTACACCATGTCGACGATGCCGTCGCGCACAGCGTCGGGCTGCTGGAACATGCCGATGGCTTCGGGGCCACCGCGCACTTCGATCTGGACGACGCCCTCGCCCGCCTCGTTCACCTTTTCGACGAAAGACAGGAACGACTTGGTATAGATCAGCGTTTCGGGAAAGGCGTGCACCGCGGTGATGGTGTCTTCGGCCTGCGCCGCGCCAGCGATCAGCGTGCAAGACGCAATCAGCCCGCCAATAAACGTGTGTTTCATTTTCGATCTCCTTTTCGGGGCCTGCGCCCCGCCCTGTTGTTGAGGGGTTTTCCCCCGTTTCGTCCCCGCGCATGGTCGGTATCCCCGCCCGGGGTCCTTGTTAGCTGGGCCAAGCCCAGCCGAATTCGGCGCGCCGCGCAGCGCGGAAGGCCAGAATTTCCTGCTGACGGTCGCGCGTGAGATCAATGTCGTCCCAGCCATTCATCAGTTTTTGCCGCCACTTGTCCGGAAGGTCGAAACCGTGGCGGTCATCGCCAATGCAAAGCGTGCAGGTTTCGAGGTTGATCGTTGCCGTTGCGCAGTCCCCGCCCAGTCCGACGAGGATTTCCTCGACCACCTGGGGGTCGAGCTTCAGCGGCAGCAATCCGTTATTGACCGCATTGGAGGCGAAGATATCGCCAAAACTGGGGGCAATCACCGCGCGGAAGCCGAAATCGACCAGCGCGTAAACCGCCGCTTCGCGGCTCGACCCGCTGCCGAAATTGCGCCGCGCGACCAGAATGCTGGCCTCGGGGTGGCGGTTGAGAGGCATGTCGGCAATCGCCGTGCCGTCCTTGTCCCGGCGCATGTCGTGCAGCAGGAACCGGCCATAACCCTCGGACCGTGGCGTCGACATGAACCGCGCCGGAATCAGCTGGTCGGTGTCGATGCTTTCCAGCGGCAGCGCGACGGCCTGCCCGGTATGTTCGGTCCATCCCGCCATCAGCTACGTTCCTCCAGCAGCGGCCGCACATCGGTCAATTTTCCGGTCACGGCGGCGGCGGCCACCATGGCGGGGCTCATCAGATGGGTCCGCGCGCCGCGCCCCTGCCGGCCGCGGAAATTGCGATTGGTCGACGAGGCACAGCGTTTTCCGGGCGCGACCAGATCGCCGTTCATGCCCACACACATGGAACAGCCCGCATCGACCCATTCAAGCCCGGCCTCTTTGAAAACGCGGTCCAGCCCTTCCTGTTCGGCCTGCCGCTTCACGATCTCGGACCCCGGGCTCACCAGCCCCGGCACCTGCGCCTTGCGTCCTTTCAGCACGGCGGCGGCGAGGCGCAGATCCTCGATCCGGCCGTTGGTGCAGGACCCGATGAAGACCTGGTCGACCGGCGTGCCCGCGATCGGGCGGCCCGGTTGCAATCCCATGTAATCCAGCGCATCGCGGGCGCGCGCAGCCTTGTCGGCGGGCAGATCCTGCAGCGCGGGAATGGTGCCGGTGATCGGCAAAGCCTCTTCCGGGCTGGTGCCCCAAGTGACGGTGGGGGCGATTTCGGACCCGTCTATGGTCACTTCGCGATCGAAAACGGCACCTTCGTCGCTGGGCAGCGTCGCCCAATATTCCATCGCACTGTCCCAATCGTCGCCTTTCGGCGCAAAGGGGCGGCCTTTGACATAAGCAAAGGTGGCCTCGTCCGGTGCGATCATCCCCAATCGCCCGCCGCCTTCGATCGACAGGTTGCACAGGGTCATCCGGCCTTCCATCGACAGCGCGCGCACCACCGGCCCGGCATATTCGATGGCGTAGCCGCTGGCCCCGTCGGCGCCGAGCTTCGAAATCCAGTTCAGCGCGACATCCTTGGCCGACACCGCCGGGCCGAGTTCACCGGTCACGGTGATCCGCATGGTTTTCGGACGGGTTTGCCAGATCGTCTGGGTGGCCAGCACATGCGCAACCTCGGTCGCACCGATGCCGAAGGCCAAAGCGCCGAATGCCCCGTGAGTGGAGGTATGGCTGTCGCCGCAATTGATGGTAAGCCCCGGCAGCGTGATCCCCTGTTCGGGACCGATGACGTGAACGATCCCCTGCCGGGGGTCGTTGAGCCCGAAGATGCGCAATCCGTGAGTGGCAGCGTTGCGTTCGAGCGTTTCGATCATCCGCGGCACATCCCCATGTACCTGCGACAGATCGCGGGTTCGCGTGGGGGCATAGTGATCCACCACAGCGAATGTCAGGTCCGGTTCGGCCACCGGCAGCCCGCGTCCTGCGAGCTTGGCAAAGGCATGATGCGATCCCTCATGCACGAGGTGGCGGTCAACCCAGAGCAGCGACGCGCCATCGGCCTCTTCGAGGATCACATGTTGCGACCAGAGCTTTTCGAACAGAGTCCGGGCCGTCATATACCACCCTCCCCGCCGTTCTGCCCGGCGATTACCGGCTGCCAGTGACGGCTGTCCTCGTCTCCGACGCGCGCCATCGACATTTCCAGCCGGAACAGGTCGGACCGGTAAAGCGCCGACAGGTATTCCACCCCGCGCCCCTCGGCATCGCGGACCACGCGGCGCAGCGACAACAGCGCCGATCCGACCGACACGCCAAGCGCCTCGGCAACGTCGGGCGAGGCCAGCGCCGCCGACACCGATTGCTGCGCATCGGCCACCTGCACGCCGGACCGTTCCATCAATTTAAACAAAGGCGTGGTCGCCAGGTCGGCCTCGGTATAGTTGGCGGCGATTTCTTCCGGCACATAGGTGGTCAGGTGGGAAAACGGCTGCCCGTCGATCAGGCGGATTCGGACGGCGGTCTGCACCCGCGCCCCAGCCGACAATTTCATAGCGTCGACAACCCGTTGCGGCGCATCGCCATAGGAAAAGGACAGCAGCCGCGCGGTGGTGCGCTGCCCCATGTCGACCAGTTGCGGCATCAGGGTGGCGAAATCCACGCTCATCCCGGCGGCGGCCCCGTTGCGTTCGCGCACAACGGTGCCCGAACCCGCGCGCCGTTCGATCAGCCCGTCAGTGTTCAGCGCATCCAGCGCCCGGCGCACGGTGACCCGGCTGACCCCGAACTGTTCGGCCAGCCGCTGTTCACCCGGCAGGGTGGTGCCGGGACGATAGCCACCCGAGGACATTTCATCCCTCAGCAGCAGATACACCCTGCGCGCCTTACCTCC
Source organism: Thalassovita aquimarina (assembly GCF_018219815.1). GTDB lineage: Bacteria > Pseudomonadota > Alphaproteobacteria > Rhodobacterales > Rhodobacteraceae > Thalassobius > Thalassobius aquimarinus. The sequence continues at coordinate 175,989 of NZ_JADMKU010000006.1, read as the reverse complement.
CTCGGGCAAACTGGACTGACCGTTGAGCACCCTGAGCCCCCCTGAAAACGTTTAGAATCGAACAGAACGGTACCACCGGATTTTTCAAAAGCAACAAATCAATCTCCTTTTGCGCAACTTTTTTGTACTATTCATACAGCAAAACCTGTATTACAAAAAATACATCTAACAAACAGGGGGGGGGGATTCATGCCCATCATCGAAACCCACGTGCTGAAAGGCTATTCCGGCGAGGTGAAGACACGTCTCGGACGCGCCCTGACAGACGCTGTGCGCCTGATACTGCCGGCTTCGCCCGACGCCGTGACAGTGATGTTCCATGAAATGGAAGAAGCCGACTACATGCGAGGCGGCGAACACAAGAAACCCGCCACGCCCCTGCCCGATCCGTGCGACACGATCCGGGACTACCTGGGCGCGATGGAAGCGCGCGATCTGGACAAGGCGCAGGCGATGCTGGGCGACGGTTTCGTGATGAACTTCCCCGGCGCGCAGGGCATGACCACGCTGCAGGACCTGATCGAATGGTCGAAACCCCGCTACCGGTTCGTGAAGAAAACCTATGAAGGCTTCGAGGCGCTGCAATCGGGCGACGTCACCGTGGTCTATTCCACCGGCACGCTTTACGGCGAATGGCCCGACGGCACCCCTTTCGAAGGCATCCGCTATATCGACCGGTTCGAACTGACCGGTGGCAAGATCACCAAGCAGGATGTCTGGAACGACATCGCCGAAGTGAGGGCACAAGCATGAGCGACATCGACCCGATCACGCTGGCGGTCCTGTCCGGCCGGATGGAACAGATCGCCGACGAAATGGACGCGACGCTGTTCCGCGCCGCCTTCAACCCGATCATCGCCGAGGCGCATGACGCCAGCCACGGCCTGTACCACGCCACCAGCGGCGACACGCTGGTTCAGGGCAAGTCCGGCCTGCCGATCTTCGTCGGTGTGATGTCATTTGCCGTCAAGGCGGTCATCGACAAGGCGGCGGCCGAGGGAGATCTGGCCGATGGCGACATCTTCATCTTCAACGACGCCCATATCGGCGGTACCCACCTGTCGGACATGCGACTGGTGCGGCCCTATTTCCGCGACGGCGAATTGTTCTGCTACCTCGCCTCGGTCGGGCACTGGCACGATCTGGGCGGCGCGGTGCCTGGCAACTACAACCCGGCGGCCACCGATGCCTTTGCCGAGGCCTTCATCCTGCCCCCCGTTCGGCTCGCGCGCGCGGGCGTGGTCAATCAGGACATCATCGACATCCTGATGCGCAACACCCGCCTGCCGCAATCGGCGCAGGGCGACCTGAACGGTCAGCTGGGCGCGCTCGATCTCGGCGTCAAGCGGATGGACGAATTGCTCGACGAATACGGCGCGGACACCGTGAAGGCCGCGCTGGATGCTTTGGGCGGTCGCGCCGAAACGCTGATGCGCTCGGAACTGAGCGAACTGCCCGACGGCCGCTGGGAAGCGGTGGATTACCTGGACAATGACGGCATCACCGACGAACCGCTACCGATCAAGGTGTCGCTGGAAATCAAGGGCGACCGGATGGTGCTGGATTTCGACGGCACCGCGCCGCGCTGCGCCGGGCCCGTCAACATCGCCTATCCCACCGCCGTCGCCACCGCCTATGTGGCGATCAAGCATATCTTCCCCGCCCTGCCCGCCAACGCGGGCGTGATGCGCCCGATCGACGTGAAGATCCCCGAAGGGTCGCTGCTGTCGGCGGAATTCCCGGCGCCGGTGGGCGGCTATACCGAAACCATCCTGCGGATGATCGACGTGATCTTTTCCGCCATGGCGCAGGCCGCACCCGACATCGTGGTCGGCAACGCCTATGGCACGATCAACGCGCTGTCGATCGCCGGGCGGCGCAAGAACGGCCAGCCCTGGGTGATGTTTTCCTTCTATGGCGGCGGTCACGGCGGCACGCCGGAAGGCGACGGTCTGAACCATGGCAACGCGCCGATTTCCACCGCCACCATCCCGCCGATGGAAATTTTGGAAGCTGCCTATCCGGTGATGTTCCGGCAATGGGCCCTGCGCCCCGACAGCGCAGGGGCAGGCGCGCAGCGCGGCGGCCTGGGCGCGATATATGAAATCGAGGTGCTGGAAGAAAACGGCGCCGATGCGTTCCTGTTCGGCGAACGCGGCCGGTTCGCGCCGCAGGGCGTGGCGGGCGGCGAGGCGTCGGTCACCAACCATTTCAGTTACGAACAGGACGACGGCTGGCACGAACCGCCGATGGCATCGAAAATGCGCGGCATCAAGCTGAAACAGGGCCAAGCGGTGCGACTGGAAACCCCGGGCGGCGGCGGTTACGGCCCGGCAGAAACCCGTGATCCGGTGAAAGTGGCGCGCGATGTCGCGCTCGGTTTCCTCAGCCCCGAAAGAGCGACCGAGTTTTACGGGACGGCCTGGAAAGAGGTGAAGGCATGAGCAACGTGATGATCGGCGTCGATGTGGGCGGGACCTTCACCGACGTCTTCGTGATGGACGAAAAGACGGGTGAGGCGCGCGTCGCCAAGGTGCCCACCTCGCGCCCCGACCAGTCGGGCGGGTTCCTCGACGGGATTGGCAAACAGGTCAGCGACCTGTCCACCGTGGCCGTCGTGGTGCACGGCACCACCGCCGGCACCAACGCCCTGCTGGAACGCAAGGGCGCGCGGATCGGGGTGATCACCACCGAGGGCCTGCGCGACGTGCTGGAAATGCGCCGCCGTGACCGGCCCCATACCTGGGGCCTGCGCGGCAATTTCGACCCCATCGTTCCGCGCGACTTGCGATTGGAAGTGCCCGAGCGGACGCTGGCGGATGGCACCATCCGCACCCCCGTGGATCTGGAGGCGGTGAAGGCCGCCGCGCAGCATTTGCTGGATCAGGGTTGCCTGGCCGTGGCGATCCTCTTCGCCAACGCCTATGCCAACCCGGAAAACGAAACCAAGGCGGTCGAAGCCGTCCGCGCCATGTGGCCCAACCCGCATGTGTCGGCGTCGTCGGAAATCCTGCCGGAAATTCGCGAATACGAACGGTTCTCGACCACCGCTTTGAACGCCTATCTGCAGCCCGAAGTGTCGGGGTATCTGAACCGGCTGGAAAACGCGCTGACCAAGGGCGGGTTCGACGGCGAATTCATGATCGTGCAATCGAATGGCGGCGTGATGGCGGTCGATACCGCCTGCCGCCTGCCGGTGCGCACCGCCCTTTCGGGCCCCGCCGCCGGGGTGATCGCCGCAGGCTACATCGCGCAGACGGCCGGGTATCCTGACGTCATCACCGGCGACATGGGCGGGACCAGCTTCGACGTGTCGCTGATCGCGGGCGGGCAATCGATCCTGTCGCCGCAGACCTCGATCGATTTCGGCATGGTCGTGCGCACGCCGATGATCGAAATCACCACCATCGGCGCCGGTGGCGGGTCCATCGCATGGGTCGACAAGGGCGGCTTGCTGAACATCGGGCCGGAAAGCGCCGGGTCCACCCCCGGCCCCGTCGCCTATGGTCAGGGCAACACCCGCCCCACCGTGACCGACGCCAACGTGGTGCTGGGCCGGATCGATCCGGACAACCCCATCGGTGGCAAGTTGGACCGGCTGGATGTCGAAGCAGCGGGCCGCGCAATCGACGAACATGTGGGGAAACCTTTGGGCCTTTCCACGCTGGAAGCGGCCGAGGCGATCCTGACCGTCGCCAATTCCCGCATGGCCGGAGCGATCCGGCTGGTGTCGATCGAACGCGGTTTCGATCCAAAGAAATTTGCCTTCATGCCCTTCGGCGGCGGCGGCGCGCTTCATACCGGCGCGATGCTGGACGACGTTGGGCTGGGCCGGGCCATCGTGCCGCGCTACCCGGGCGTGACCAGCGCCATGGGCTGCGTCATCGCAGATATGCGGCAGGACTTCGTGCAGACCATCAACGCCTTCGTCGACCAGATCGACGAGGAAGCACTGGCCGGTTATCTGCAGGATCACGTCGACAAGGGGCACGCGATGCTGGATGCCGCGCGCAGCAGCTTCGAGGCGCGCGAGGTGATCGTGGAACTGGACATGGCCTATCTGGGTCAGACCCACACGGTCGCCGTGCCCGTCGCGGTCACCATCGAGGGCGGCAAGGTCACCCCACCGACCCGCACTGAGATCGCCGCGGCCTTCGACGACGCCTATCGCGCCACCTATGGCCGGCTGCTGGACAAGGGCGTGCGGCGGGTGATGAACCTGCGCACCGCCGTGGTTGGCCGCCGTCCCAAATTCGACCTCGAAACGCTGGCACCCGAAGGCGGTAGCATCGAGGCTTCGCTCAAGGGATCGCGCAAGGTGCATTTCGCATCGCAATGGTACGATACGGCGATCTATGACCGCTTGTCGTTGCCCGTTGGGACGGTGATTGACGGGCCCGCGATCCTGGTGCAACCCGACACCACCGTCCTGGTCGATCCGGGGCTGCGCGCAACGGTCGACAAGTACGGCAACACCATCATCACCCGCACGGGGGACGAATGACATGGGCAAGATCACGCATATCGACCCGAAGAAAACGGCGCTTCTGACCATCGACCTGCAGAATGATTTCCTGCATCCCGAGGGCGCCTATGGCCGTGCCGGTCAGGGGGCGGAGGCGATCACCGCCCTGCCCGACCGGATCGCGCCGCTGCGCGATGCGTTGCGGGACAAGGGCGGCATCTATATCAGCGCCCAGTTCACGCTGGTCCCCGGACCGGGAGGCGAACCGTTGATCGCGCCGCATCTGAAACAGCTGCGCCCGTTCCTCGGCAAAGGCGATTTCGCCCCCGGTGAATTCGGTCACCAGTTGGTCGATGAACTGCAACCGGCCGATTACACGGTGGAAAAGGTCGCCTATTCGGCCTTCTACCAGACTCGGCTGGAATACATCCTCAACGCGCTCGGGATCGAATTGCTGCTGATCGGCGGCATCGTCACCAATGGTGGCGTCGCCAGCACCCTGCGCGACGCGCATCAGCGCAATTTCGACACCGTCCTGCTGACCGACGGCTGCGCCGCCTTCAAGCGGGAAGTCCACGACGCCACGCTGGTTTCGCTTGGATCGCTAGGGGCGCAGATGACCTGCAACGACACCATCGCTTTGCTGGAGGCAAGTAAATGACCCTGAAGATCCGCCTGCAACAAAACGAAATCCTCGTCGCGCCCGGCGTCTATGACGGGCTGACCGCCGCCTTGGCCGAACAGGCCGGGTTCGAGGCGCTGTATCTGTCCGGCGCCGCCGTGGCCTATACAAGGCTGGGCCGTCCCGATATCGGACTGACCTCGGTCACCGAAATGGCCGACACGATGGCGCTGATCCGCGACCGCGTGGACCTGCCGGTGGTGATCGATGCCGATACCGGCTTCGGTAATGCCCTGAACGCGCAGCGCACCATGCGGCTTTACGAACGCGCCGGCGCCAACGCGCTGCAGGTCGAGGATCAGACCTATCCCAAGCGCTGCGGCCACCTGTCGGACAAGACGCTGATTTCAAAGTCGGAAATGGAAGGCAAGCTGAAGGGCATGGCCGATGCGCGCGCCAGCGAGGACACGCTGATCATCGCGCGCACCGATGCCATCGCCGTCGAAGGGTTCGAAGCCGCCATCGACCGGGCCGAGGCCTATGTCGAAGCGGGCGCCGACGTTTTGTTCATCGAAGCACCGCGCACCGGCGACGAACTGGCCCGTGTGGCCAATCATTTCCGGGGCCGCATCCCGCTGCTGGCCAACATGGTCGAAGGCGGTGCGACGCCAATCAAATCGGCCGCCGACCTTGAACAATTGGGCTTCGACATCGTGATCTTCCCCGGCGGCATCGTGCGGGCGCTGGCCCGTTGCGCCACCGATTACTATGCCTCGCTGCGCGCCAACGGGTCGAACACGCCGTTCAAGGACCGGATGTTCGATTTCGACGGTCTGAACGAGGTGATCGGCACCCCCGAAATGCTGGCCATCGGCGCCGAACTGGACGGTAAGGACAAGTGAGCAAGGTTTCGACCCCGCCCGATCGCTTCGACCTCGAGGTCGGCACGCTGATCATCGGTGCGGGCGCCGGTGGTCTGGTGGCCGCCCTGGCCGCAACGGAACGCGGCGAGGACGTGCTGGTGATCGAGGCCGATGCGCTGCCTTCGGGGTCGACCGCGCTCAGCGCCGGGTTGATCCCGGCGGCGGGCACCAAGACGCAGGCCACGGCGGGGATCGAGGACAGCCCGGCGATTTTCGCCCGCGACATCCAAGCCAAGGCGCATGGCGAAAACGATCCCCGGCTGGTGGGCGCGATGGCGCGGGTGTCGGCGCGGGTGATCGACTGGCTGACCGACACCCATCACCTGCCCCTTTCCGTGGTCACGGACTTCGACTACCCGGGCCATTCGCGGCGGCGTATGCACGGGCTGCCCAGCCGGTCGGGCCGCGATCTGGTCGATGCGCTGCGCGTTGCGGCGGAAAATGCCGGGATCGACATCATCTGCGAACGCCGCGCGGTGGGGCTTTACGCCGAGGGGCAGACGATCCAAGGCGTCCGGGCCGAACGGCCCGATGGCGGGTCGGAAACGATTGCCTGCCAGCGGCTGATCCTGGCCTGCAACGGGTTTGGCGGCAATCGCGACATGGTGGCCGACCTGATCCCGGATATCCGCGACGCGTTGTGGTTCGGCCATGACGGCAACCGTGGCGAGGCGGTGCAATGGGGCGAGGAGCTGGGCGCGCAGACCGGGCATCTGGCCTCGTATCAGGGGCACGGCAACGTGGCCCAACCGCACGGCATCCTGATCACCTGGGCGGTGATCATGGAAGGCGGTATTCAGGTGAACCTGAAAGGTGAGAGGTTCTGGAACGAATCCCAGGGCTATTCCGAAGCCGCCCGCATGGTTCTGGCCCAGCCCGAGGGCGTGGCCTTCGCGATCTTCGACGCCCGCATCGCCGCGATCGCCCGCCAATTCGAGGATTTCAAACAGGCCGAGGCGCAGGGCGCGATCCGCTGGGCCGCCTCCCTGTCGAAACTGGCCGAGACGACGGGCCTGCCGGAGGACGCGCTGAGCCGCAGCATCACGGACATCCCGGCATCGGGCGAGGACGCGTTCGGCCGGTCATGGGATGGCCCGGCGCTGCAACCGCCCTTTGCCGCGGTCAAGGTGACCGGGGCGCTGTTTCATACCCAGGGCGGTCTGGTCGTCGATCCCGACAACGCGCGGGTTCTGCAGCGTTCAGGCGCGGCGTTCGACAACCTCTTTGCCGTCGGCGGCGCCGCTTGCGGCGTGTCCGGGTCGGGCGACAGCGGCTATCTGTCCGGCAACGGGCTGCTTTCGGCGGTCACGCTGGGCTGGCTGGCCGGACAGGCGGGCGGATCAAACCAGCCCCGTTGAGGCGCCCTGCCTTTGTGGATCTGCCCCTGACCTGTCCGCATGCCGCGTTCTTCGGCCGATCGACTGGGCCCGCTTCGAGCTGCAACCGGTCGTTTGCTGCGGCATGAACACCGGCGGCTTTGCGCACCAAGCCTCGGCAAAGACACCGTTCCATGTAGCCTGGCGATGGCTCGGATAAATCCGGCTCAACCGACCAGTTCCCGCGCTTGTTCGCGCATCAGGAATTTCTGGATCTTGCCTGTCGAGGTCCGGGGTATCGGCATGAAGACGAACCGGCCGGGCACCTTGTAGGGCGCCAGGTGCTCCCGGCACCACGCGCGCAGAACGGCATCATCCACAGGTTGCCCCTCGGCCGGTTCGATAAAGGCGCAGGGGGTTTCGCCCCATTTCTCATGCGGCATGGCGACAACGGCTGCGACGGAAACGGCAGGATGACGATAAAGCACCTCTTCGACTTCGATGGAGGAGATGTTTTCCCCGCCCGAGATGATGATGTCCTTGGACCGATCCTTGAGCTGGATATACCCATCCGGATGCACCACCCCCAGATCGCCGGAGTGGAACCAGCCCCCGACAAAGGCCTTGTCGGTGGCCGCCTTGTTGCGGAAATACCCCTTCATCACGACATTGCCGCGAAACATCACCTCGCCCAAGGTTTTGCCATCTCGCAACACCGGAGACATCGTGTCGGGGTCGAGCACGTCCAGCCCTTCCAGCGGCAGGTAGCGCACACCCTGCCGGGATTTGAGGATCGCCTGTTCCTCGGGCGGCAGGTCGGACCACGCCTGATGCCAGTCATTGACCACCGCGGGCCCGTAGGTTTCGGTTAACCCGTAGAGATGCGTCACCTCAAACCCTGCGGTTTTCATGTCGGCCAGCAGTTTTTCGGGCGGAGGCGCGGCCGCGGTGAAGAATTGTACGGTCGGATCGAGATCGCGCTTCACCGCCTCGGGCGCCGAGATCATCAGCGACATGACGATCGGCGCACCGCACAGATGCGTTACACGCTCCTCGGCCAGGGCTTCCCAAATCGGTTCGGCCCGCACCTGCCGCAGGCAAACATGCGTGCCGGCGATGGCCGACAGGGTCCACGGGAAACACCAGCCATTGCAGTGAAACATCGGCAGGGTCCAGAGATAAACCGCGTGTTTCTGCATCGAGGTTGTCAGCGCGTTGCCCTGCGCCAGCAGGTAGGCGCCACGGTGATGGGACACGACGCCCTTGGGATCGCCTGTCGTGCCGGAGGTGTAGTTGATCGAAATCGCGTCCCACTCATCCTCGGGCATTAGCCATGCGAATTCGGGATCCCCGCCCGCCACGAAGGCGTTGTAGTCAAGCGCCTCAACGGGGGTTGCCGGCGCGCTGAATTCCGGGTCGTCGTACTGGATCAGCAGGGGTTTGACCGTGGCAAGCGCCAGCGCCTCCTGCATCAGCGGCATGAATTCGCGGTCGGCTATCACGACCCGCGACATCGCGTGATCGAGCTGAAACGCGATGATCGCCGCATCGAGCCGGGTGTTGATCGAATGCAGAACCGCCCCGCACATCGGCACGCCGTAATGGCATTCCAGCATCGCGGGCGTGTTCGCAAGCATCGCAGACACGGTATCGCCACGTCCGATCCCCTCTTTCGCCAGGGCCGAGGCCAGCTGCCGGGACCGCGCATAGAACGTGGCATAGCTATACCGCAGGGCCCCATGCACGATCGCAGTGTGGTTGGGGAAGACCGAGGCGGCGCGTTCCAGGAAAGTGAGCGGCGTCAGGGGCTGGTAATTCGCCGGGTTGCGGTCCAGCCCATCGTTGTAGGGATTCGAGTGCATGGTTTCAGGCGTCCTGCCATTGGGGTTGACGTTTCTCGATGAAGGCGCCGATGCCTTCCTCGGCGTCGCGCGCCAGCATGTTCTCCACCATCACGGCAGAGGCGTAGGCGTATGCATCCGGCAGTGTCATTTCGCGCTGCGCGTAGAAACCGCGCTTACCGACGGCCAGCGTCATGCTTGATTTTGAGGCGATCTTGCGGGCCAGTTCCATGCAGGTGTCGGTCAGCGTACTTGGGGCGGTGACGCGGTTGACCAACCCGATTTCCTCGGCCCGTGCAGCCTCGACCATGTCACCGGTCAGCAGCATCTCCATCGCGTGCTTGCCGGTCACGCTGCGCGACAGGGCGACCATCGGCGTGGAACAGAACAGGCCGATATGCACGCCGGGCGTGCTGAACCGCGCCGTGTCCGCCGCTATGGCAAGATCGCAACTGGCCACCAGCTGACATCCCGCGGCGGTTGCGACCCCGGCAACCTCGGCGATCACCGGTTTGGGGCAATGGACGACGGACATCATGACGCCGGAACAAAGCCCCATCACCTTGGTGAAATAGGCGCTGCCACCATCGGCCCCGGCGCGGCCCGCCGTCATTTCCTTCAGATCGTGTCCTGCACAGAAGGCCGGCCCGTTCGCGGCCAGAACGATCACGCGCACCGAGGCATTGTTCCCCGCCTCGGCAATGGCGTCGCCCAGTTCGGTCAGCATCGCCTCAGACAAGGCATTTCGCCGCGCCACGTCATTCAGCGTCAGCCGCAGGATGCCGTCTGCGTCGAGATCGCGCAGCAGGATGTCGTTTCTCGGCACGGAACGCACTCCTTTCGTCTATCAGAGGATGTTGATCTCGACACTGTCGGCAAGCGAATTGGCGATGAAGCAGTAGCGATGCGCGCGATGCTGCATCTCGTCCAGCTTGGCCTCTTCGACGTCGAAGCCCGTATCGAAGCGCACCACCGGGTGCAGGTCGATCCGCGTCACCGACATCTGGCCTTTGTGGTTCTTTCCGAGATGGGCCACGGCGTAATCGTGATAGCTCGCCACCGGCCAGCCCGCCTTGGCACAGAGCGCCAGGAAGGTCATCATGTGGCAACTCGACAGCGCCGAGGCGAGCGCCTGTTCGGGGTTGGTGTTCCCCGGATCGCCGCCCCAGTCCGGGGCGGCGTCCACCTGGACGTCGAAGCTGTTATTGTAAAGTACCGTATGCGCGTTCGAATACTGGCCCGTTTGCAATACGGGAGTGGCGCGCTGCCAGTGCAGTTCGATGGAAAGATCGGACATGGTCTGAATCCCGAGTAATGTCGACGCGCTCACGCGGCCGCGATTTTCTTTTTCGGATCGAAGAACGGACGTTCGACGATCGTTGCTTCGGTCGGCCCGGAGCCGGTGACAACCTCCACGTCCAGCCCGAGTTGCGCATAGTCCGCCGAAACCATCGCAAGGGCGATATTGCGTTCCAGCCGCGGGGAATAGACCGCCGAGGTGACCTTGCCGATGGTTTCGCCATCCCTGTTGATGGTCCAGAAGGTGGTGTTCGGCCCCTTCAGTGGCGGCCCGTCGATGATCAGGCCCACCTGTTTGCGGCTGACACCTTCCGCCTTGATCCGGCGCAGGGCCGCCTTGCCGATGAAATCGGCCTCCATCTCGAGGTCGACCAGGCGGTCGAAGCCGAGCTCGAACGGGTTGGTGTTGATATCTGCATCGGCGTGATAGGACAGCATACCGCCTTCGATCCGGCGGATCGAAGAGGTGTGACCCGGCTTGAGGCCAAACGGCATCCCGGCAGCCATGATCATTTCCCACAGCATGTCGCCTTTGGATCCGTCGCGCAGGTAGATCTCGTAGCCCAGTTCGCTGGACCAGCCGGTGCGCGACACGATCAGCGGGATCCCGTCCAGCTCCACCTCGCGCAGCCAGTAATAGCGCAGGTCCATGATGCTCTCGCCGAAGAGCGCCGTCATCACCTCGCCCGACCTGGGACCTTGCAACTGCAGGGGAGACACGTCGGGTTCCGTGATCGTGACATCGAGGCCCGAGTTTACCGCGAGGCCCTGCGCCCAGAGCAGGATGTCGCTGTCGGCCAGGGAGATCCAGAAATGGTTTTCCGCCAGCCGCAGCAGGATCGGGTCATTCAGAATGCCGCCCTCGGCATTGGTGATGAGGATATATTTGCACTGGCCGATCGCCATGTTCGACAGGTTGCGCGGCGTCAGCATCTGGACAAAGCGCGCGGCATCGGGGCCGGTGATTTCGACCTGTCTCTCGACGGCCACGTCGCACAGGATGGCATCGTTGACGAGGTTCCAGAAGTTCTGTTCCGGGTCACCGAAGTCCCGCGGAATATACATATGATTATAAACAGAAAATCCCTTAGCGCCCCAACGAACGGTGGCGTCGAAATAGGGGGATTTTCGGATCTGGGTGCCAAACCCGAAGTCTTCCGATTGCGTCATGTCATTCGCCCTTTCTGGCCAACGGCACCTGCTGCCGTGGAATACCCTGAACAAGGCCAGATATAGCGCCGGGAATTTCAGCACCCGGTCTAAAAAACAGGCATCGTGAGGACTGATCGGGCTAAAATTCGTGGCAAAGCCAGACCACCCGGTCGCCGCAGTTTATCACGCCTGCCGCGCCAGCAGCTTGGCGAGATTCGGATGGCCCGTCTTCACCTGCCGCACGGCGATATAGGTCATGTAGCGATCCACCTCGACCTCGGCCGAAAAGAGCTTGTTCAGCAGTTCCTGAAAGGTCGTCAGGGTCGGGCTGATGACCTTCATGACGTAATCCATGCCCCCGCCGGTTGCCATGCACTCCACGATCTCATCGAGCGTGCGGACGTGGGATTCAAACCGGTCGAAATCGGCTTTGCGATGATGGGCCAGCGAGACGGTGACGATGACCGTCGTGAAATCGCACAGCTTGTTCAGCGCGATATCGGCCCGATACCCGGTGATGAACCCCGCCGCCTTCAGCCGGTTGAGCCGTTCCCAGCAGGGTGTCGGCGACAGGTTGACGATCTCCGCCAGCCGCGACTTGCTGATCTGGCCATGGCTCTGCACTGCGCTGAGTATGCGGATATCAGTCGCGTCAAGACCGGTTTTTTTCATATGATCGGGCCTTATATAAAGTGCGAACTCGGGGCGGCTTGGGCCGCGTGGAACGGTCGGGGCCACTTTACATGACCAGATATTCCACCTTCGGCATAAAAAAGGCAGTTGGCCAGCGACCAATTTTGCAACAAAGGCGGCGATTGGCTTTGTTTTCAACCGGGCGCACAAGAACCCGGACCGGCTTGAGGCCAAGCGGCACAGCAGCTTTGCGCAAGAAATGGCGGTCTCCAGAACCACGCGCCCGCCGGCATCCACGCGCGTCACGCCCTGTCCGGCAAGTATCTCAAGCAACCCGTCATCATGCGGGGTGTTCTTGCTTGCACCCGGTCTGAAAACGGCTCGGAGGGCGTGGCGCTTCAATCACCGCCACCGTGATGATCAAACCGGTTGTCCGGTTTCCTTTCGGGCGGTTCAGCGGCCTGTTGTCCACGGCGGCGCCTCGTTCGCCGCGCGTTTTTCAGGCGCACCCGGATCGGCGCCCCTCACCGGCACTGGACAAATCGCCCCACCGGGGAATGGACACTTGTTCCAGCGGGTGCCGCTGTCTACCTAATCTGTCATGATGTTGAAGAAACTGCCAATCCTGCTGGGGGCGCTGTTCTGCGTCCTGACGTTCGCCCTGGCGACGTCGGGTTTTGGGCATCGTTTCTCCACCGCGTCCGAAGCCGGGGCCGAAATCTACGCCGCGGCCTATGGGTTGAGCGCCTCCGATCTCTGCGGCGGGTCCGGGGAGCACGGCGCCGGGAAAGACTGCGACGCTTGCCGTCTGCTGACGACGTTCCATTTCCCCGACCGTGAAACCGGCCACGTCCGGCTGATCCCGGCGCCGACCGCGGCGACAGCCGTTGCTTTCGGGGGCCGCCTGTCATCCCTCACCAGAAACACCGCGCGGCCCGCACGGGCGCCACCGGTGGCCTGACACTCTTCCTCCGCCCGAAAGATTGTCCCGGCCATGACCGGCCGGATGCCACCGATGGACACCAGAAATGACGCTTTATCCCCGCGTCGCGGATTGCCGCACCGCATTGCCTGACCGGCCTGCCGCCGATCATGGCGGACGAGGCTGACGCGACCATGCGTTTCGCCCTCCTCCTTTCCCGGACGCTGCTTGTTCTGGCGCTCGTGCTGCTTGGGACGATCCCCGACGGCATGATGCGCCAGGCGGGGGCCGACGGCGTGCGACTGGTGCTTTGCACCAGCCACGGCCCGAAGGAAGTCTGGCTGAGAGAGGACGGCAGCACGATCCCGGCGGCCGATGAGGCGGGGCGCGAAAACGGGCGCGACGCCCCCCATTGCGTGCAGGTGTCTCTCGGTTCGCAGAACGCGTTGCCGACGCTGGCCGCGCCGGGTGTGCGCGCGTCGCTGTCCGACCAGCAGACGCTGACCGGCCACCAGATCCGCCACCGGCAGATCGCCGGTGACGCAGGGGGCGCGCGCGCCCCGCCTGTTCCCGTCTGAGCCCGCCGCCCCCCCGTGTCCGGCTTTCCCGAACAGACGTCGGAACAGGGACTCGCGTCACCGGTCGCCCCGGTCATCCCATAAAGCGCAGTCTCTCTCTGGCCGCATTCTGCCGCGCACTGCGGCAGCCCCCTCATGCGAAGGAGACGCGAGATGAACGCGATACCTCTCCCGTGGCAGTTCCCGGGCCACGCTGAACCGATCCACGCCGGCACCGCATTCCAAAGGCTGTTTCATGGCCTGACGGCGCGGCAGAAATCCAAGGCCCTGCAAGCCTTCAGCAAGGACGTCTACGGGGATGGCGATACCATCCCATGCACCGGCACCGGATCAGCCCATGCCGAAATTGTCCTGCGCGGCACCCTGCGCAAGGAGGTGACCGATGCCGACGGGGCCAGCCGCCTTTTCGGCTTGGCCTTCGCTGGGGAAATGCTCACCCCGCCCGGCCTTCGAACTGCCGGGATCCGGCGCACCGCCATGGGCGAAACGGTACTGCTATCCTGCGAGCCCGAGGCTTTCGCCGCGCTCATGGACGAAATCCCGGCGTTGCGAATGAACTACCTCAGGGAACTTCAGCAGCGCGTTGACGAGACACGCAAATGGCAGGTTGTGCTTGGGCGCAAGACGGCGATGGAACGCGTGGCCGCGTTGCTCCTGTCGTTCTGGGAACGGCAGGGGCGACCGTCCAAGATGGACCTGCGCCTGAGCCGCGTCGAGCTTGGTCAGATCCTGTGCCTCTCCTTCGAAACCGTTTCGCGCCAGATCAAGGCGCTGGAAAAGGCCGGAGCGGTGGCGCTCCCGCAGCCGTCCTGCGTGGCGGTGCGCGACCCGCAGAGGCTCTTTATCGCCGCCGGCGAAGCGGTGTCGCTGCGTCGCGCCGCCTGATCCGACCCCGGTCCGGTGCCCCGCGCGCCGGACCACCCTGCCGGGGAAATACCGGCGACAACGGCAGCCGCTTCGCATACGTCACAGAACATCGGCAGCGCGGATATCCTCGAGCGCGAAATCGATCAATGCGCGGATCTTTCGGGGCAACACGCGCCCTTCGAGATAGGCGGCGCTGATCGGGGCGGTTTCGCCTTTGAAATTTCCCATCACGGGCACAAGGCGGCCTGCCCGCAATGCGTCGCAAATCGCGAAGCGCGGAGCGTATGCAATCCCCAGCCCGGCGGCGGCCAGTTCGACCGCGGCCCGGGCCGAGTTCACGTGGAACCGCCCCTGCACGTTGGCCGGATGCTCTGCCCCTCCCCGGTAAAAGACCCACCTTCGCGGGTTTCGCCGGTTAGTATCGACGATGCAGCTGTGATCCTGAAGCTCTTCGGGTGTGTCGGGCGCGCCATGCGCGGCGATGTAGCCGGGGCTTGCCACCACGATCGAGCGGAACTCGCCCAGCTTGCGCGCCTTGACGGACAGCATTTCCGACCGCCCCATGCGAAACGCCAGGTCGATCCCCTCGCTCGCCAGATCGACAAAGCCGTCACTGAGCCGAAGGTCGAAGGTCAGTCCCGGATTCTGTTGCGCAAACCGGCCCAGCATCGCACCGATATAGATTTCCCCGAAGGTGACGGGCGCGGAAATGCGGATGACGCCGGTAAACCTGCGCGATCCCTCAGCGACCCCGGCCAGCATATCGTCCAGTTCGTCGAGCAGCGCCGGCGCGCGCGCCAACAGGTCCTCCCCAGCGGGGGTCAGGCCGACCTTGCGGGTGGTACGCTGAAACAGCCGCACCCCGAGCCGCGCTTCCAACGCGCCCACGTATTTCGACGTCAGCCGGTTGGAAACGCCAAGCTGGTCCGCTGCGGCGGTGAAGGAACCGGTCTGGGCGGTGGCCACGAATGCCTTGAGTTCATCAACGATATCCATCGGCAGACATTCAGAACATTAAGGGGATAGTCATTCTACAAAATCGTCATTTTGTTGATTAATTGCAAGTTCTAATTTGGCCGCAGGATAGCTGCCGCCACGGCGCGGCGAGAAAAAGGAAAGAAAGATGACCACGAACTATTCCAATGCCGACTACGCCGCGACCGCTCTGCGCGTGTCCAGCGGCGCCCTGTTCCTTGCCCACGGGCTGCTGAAGGTGAATGTCTTCACCATCGCGGGCACCGTCGGTTACTTCGAAAGCCTCGGCCTGCCGGCCCTGTTCGCTTACCTGACCATCCTGGCCGAACTGGCGGGGGGCGCGGCCCTTATCCTCGGCGTGGCGACCCGGCTCGTTTCGCTGGCGCTGATCCCGGTGCTGCTTGGCGCGACATGGGCCCATGCCGGCAATGGCTGGACATTCTCGAGCGAAGGCGGCGGTTGGGAATTCCCGCTGTTCTGGGTCGTTGTTCAGGCCGCCGTCGCCCTGCTCGGAAGCGGCGCCTGTGCGCTGCGCATCCCGGTCCTGCAAAAAGCACTCGGCCAATTCGCCTGACAAAACGGGCCGCCTTCGGGCGGCCCGTCCCTGCCCCAAGGAGTTTTCCAATGAGCACTGCCCGAGCCCTGCATGCCCTACGCGACCGGTTTTCGCCGACCGACCGCATGCCGCTGGTGTTCCTCGGTCATGGCAGCCCGATGAACGCGATCGAAGACACCGGGTTCAGCCGCGCCTGGGCCGATCTGGGTCGCAGCCTGCCGCGCCCGAAGGCGATCCTCGTCGTGTCGGCCCATTGGATGACCCGCGACACGACCCTTGTCGACGTGTCGGCGATGCCGCGCACGATCCACGATTTCTACGGCTTCCCCGAGGCACTCTATCGCGAGGACTACCCGGCGCCGGGCAACCCGGAACTGGCGCGCGAGGTGGTTTCGCTGCTGGCCAGCCATCACGCCGAAGAAGACAGCACCTGGGGCCTCGATCACGGCGCCTGGACGGTTCTCAAGTTCCTCTATCCGGGGGCGAACGTGCCGGTGTTCCAGATCTCGATCGACATGTCGCGCGGGCTCGGCTACCAGCTTGAAATCGGCGCGGCGCTTTCCGAACTGCGCGACCGGGGCGTCCTGATCCTCGGGTCGGGCAACGTGGTGCACAACCTGCGCGCCATGCGCCCCGGCGGCAAACCTCTTGATTTTGCGGTCGAATTCGACACGCTTTTTGCCGACAAGCTGACCGACCGCGACTTTACCGCGCTGTCGGACCGGGAAAATCTCGGCGCGCTGCTTCGGATGGCGCATCCGTCGGTGGATCACTACCTGCCCACGCTCACCATTGCCGGCGCGTCGGATGGGCGCGACGACCTGACCTTCATGACCGACGATATCGACCTGGGATCGGTATCAATGCGGTCCTTCGTGTTCCACCCGGCCTGAGGAGAAAGCGCAGTGCTCGTTAACGGCAAATGGGTGGAAAACTGGCAACCGGTGCAGGAAGCCGACGGGAAAGGGCGCTTCGTGCGCCAAGTGTCGAGTTTTCGCAACTGGATCACCCCCGATGGTAGCCCCGGCCCCACCGGCGAAGGCGGCTTCAAGGCGGAAGCGGGGCGCTACCGGCTTTATGTCGCGCTGATCTGCCCCTGGGCATCGCGCACGCTGATCGCGCGCAAGCTCAAGGGTCTGGACGCGCTGATCCCGGTGACGGTGGTAAATCCGGAGCTGACCGATCAGGGCTGGCAGTTCAGCGGCTACCCCGGTGCCGAAGAGGACCCGCTTTTTGGGGCCCGCTACATGCACGAAATCTATACCCGCGCAGATCGTGGTTTCACCGGCCGCGCCACGGTGCCGGTCCTGTGGGACACGCAGCGCGGCGTGATGGTGAACAACGAAAGCGCCGATATCATCCGCATGTTCGACACCGCCTTCGAACATCTGACGCCCTCAGATCTTCGCCTCTACCCCGACGATATCGGGGCGGATATCGACGCGCTGAACGCCCGCATTTACGATCAGCTGAACAACGGCGTCTACAAGGCAGGCTTCGCACTATCGCAGCAGGCCTATGACGAGGCGGTGGCGGGCGTCTTCGCGATGCTCGACGAACTGGAACAGCGGCTGACCAGCCGATACCTTTTCGGCGACCGTCTGACCGAAACCGATCTGCGGCTGTTCGTGACGCTGATCCGGTTCGATGCCGCCTATCACGGGCTGTTCAAGACCAATCTCCGGCAAATCGCGGATTACCCCCGGCTGTCGGCCTATCTGGAACGGTTCCTGACCCTGCCCGGCGTCGCCGAAACGGTGAACATGGATCACATCACGCGCGGCTATTATTCGATCAAGGCGTTGAACCCCACCGGCATCCGCCCTGTCGGCCCTGCGCATGTCACCGACCTGTTGAAATCAGCCAGTTGACGAAAACGGGAGCACGTCGCCCCAGACCGACATCGAGGCGGTGCGCCCGCGTCGCATCAGCCCAGATCCGGGAACACCGCGGTTTTCTTCACGGTGCCGTAAACGAAACTGGTATCGATTGACGCGATGCAGCCGATCGGATGGATGCGGTTGCGAATGAAGGTTTCGTAATCGTTGAGGTCGGCAACCACGACGCGCAGCTGGTAATCGGTCTGCCCGGTCATCACGTGGCATTCCAGCACCTCGTCCATCGCCCTGACGCGGCTTTCGAAATGCTGGACGTCCTTTTCGTTGTGGCTCTCCAGCCGGATGCGGACAAATACCGTGACCGGCAATCCGTAGAGTTCGGGATCGGCATTGGCGGAATAGCCCTGGATCGCGCCGCAGGCTTCAAGGTTGCGCACCCGGCGCAGACAGGGCGACGGCGACAGGTTCACCCGCGCGGCAAGATCCTGATTGGTGATGCGCCCGTCCTGCTGGAGCATGCGGATGATCTGGCGATCTTTTCTATCCATAATCACTCTCATTGGCATTTTCTTCCAATTTGTAAACCAATATTGGCATTATTCGCAACCTTTCGCCCCTTCCCCCGTGACAGCATGACGTCATCACCGGAAAGGGAAATCCATGAACGACACCTCAAAGGGCTTTGCCACACGGGCCATTCACCACGCCTATGATCCACTGCAGAACGAAGGCGCGCTGACGCCGCCGCTGCACCTGACTTCGACCTTCGCTTTTGAAACAGCCGAGGCGGGCGGCGAAATGTTCGCGGGCGATCGTCCGGGGCATATCTATTCGCGCATTTCCAATCCGACGCTCGATCTGCTGGAACGCCGCATTGCCGATCTCGAAGGCGCCGAGGCCGGGCTGGCGCTGTCCTCGGGGATGGGGGGCATTACCGCGACGCTGTGGACCCTGCTCAGCCCCGGCGACGAGGCGATCGTGGACGAAACGCTTTATGGCTGCACTTTCGCCTTCATGCAGCATGGATTGGCGAAATGGGGCGTCACCATCACCCATGTCGACCTAACCGACCCGGACAACCTGAGCCGCGCCATCAGCGCCAAAACCCGCGTGGTCTATTTCGAAACCCCGGCCAATCCGAACATGCGGCTGGTCGATATCCGCGCCGTCGCCGATATCGCCCATGCAAACGGCGCGCAGGTGCTGGTCGACAACACCTATGCGACGCCCTACCTGACCCGCCCGATCGAACTGGGCACGGATATCGTGCTGCATTCGGCGACCAAGTACCTTGGCGGCCATGGCGACCTGGTGGCGGGGCTTGTTGTCGGGCGGCAGGATCAGATCACCGATATCCGGCTGGTCGGCATGAAGGACATGACCGGCGCGGTGATGGCGCCGTTCAACGCCATGCTGCTGTTGCGCGGACTGAAGACGCTGGCGCTGCGAATGGACCGGCACTGCGCCACGGCGCAGACTGTCGCCGAATGGCTTGACGCGCATCCCGCGATCGGCCCCGTCCATTTCCCGGGACTGGCCGGTTTCGCCCAGCGCGACCTCGCCCAGCGCCAGATGGCCAAGCCCGGCGCGATGATCGCCTTTGAGCTCAGCGGCGGGATCGAGGCCGGCAAGGACATGATGAATCGCTTGAATATGATCGGGCGTGCGGTTTCTCTGGGAGATGCGGAAACGCTGATCCAGCACCCGGCCTCGATGACGCATTCGACCTATACGCCCGAGGAACGCGCCGCGCACGGGATCAGCGACGGATTGATCCGCCTGTCGGTCGGATTGGAAGACGCCGCCGACATCATTGCCGACCTGCAACAGGCCTTGCCGCGCAACATGCGCCACGCCGCCGAATAGGGGAAATGCCATGACCGCCGATCTCGAACACCTCAAGACCATCGAACAGCGCCTGCTGTGGCTGTCGCACTGGATGATCCACCACGCCAACCATATCCGGCCGAAGGTGGACGGCATCAAGATCGGCGGCCATCAGGCCAGTTCGGCCTCGATGGTGTCGATAATGACGGCGCTCTATTTTTCGGCGCTGCGCCCCGAGGACCGGGTGGCAGTAAAACCGCATGCCAGCCCGGTCTTCCACGCGATGCAATACCTGATGGGCAACCAGACGCGCGAGAACATGGAAAATTTCCGCGGCTTCGGCGGGGTGCAATCCTATCCCAGCCGCACCAAGGACATCGACGACGTGGATTTTTCCACCGGCTCTGTCGGGCTTGGCGTGGCGATCACCTCGTTTGCGTCGCTGGTACAGGATTATATCGCGGCAAAACCGTGGGGCGCGGACGCCCCGATGGGCCGGATGGTGGCGCTCGTCGGCGATGCCGAACTGGACGAAGGCAATATTTATGAAACCCTGCAGGAGGGCTGGAAGAACGACCTGCGCAATTGCTGGTGGGTCATCGACTATAACCGCCAGTCGCTGGACGGGATCGTGCGCGAGGGCCTGTTCGAACGGATCGAGAAGATATTTGACGCCTTCGGCTGGGACGTGGTGCGGGTGAAACACGGCGCGTTGCAGCGCGCGGCCTTTGCCGAACCGGGCGGCGACAAGCTGCGCGACTGGATCGACACCTGCCCGAACCAGGAATATTCGGCGCTGACCTTCATGGGCGGCGCGGTCTGGCGCAAGCGGTTGCTGGACGATCTGGGCGATCAGGGTGAAGTGACGGCGCTGATCGAGCGGCGCAGCGATGACGAACTGGCGGCGCTGATGGAAAACCTTGGCGGCAATTGCGTGGCAACGATGGCCGAGGCCTTCGCCGCGATCGACCATGACCGCCCGACCTGTTTCCTGGCCTACACGATCAAGGGCTGGGGCACGCCGATTGCCGGGCACAAGGACAATCACGGCGGACTGATGAACACGACGCAATTCGCCTCATGGCAGGCGCATATGGGCGTGCCCGAAGGAAAGGAATGGGATCCGTTCGCAACCGTTCCCGACCCGGCGACGCTGCGCGATTTCCTGTCTAAGGTGCCGTTCTTCGCTAAAGGGATCCGTCGCTATCACGACGACCGGATCGCGGTGCCCGATATCGACTTCGACACCAACCGCGAAGTATCGACCCAAACCGTTTTCGGCAAGATACTGGACGATATTGCCAAGGGCGACAGCACACTTGCCGACCGTATCATGACAACATCGCCCGATGTCACCGGCACCACCAGCCTTGGCCCCTGGGTCAATCGCCGCAAGCTGTTCGCCCGCACCGAACAGGCCGACGCGTTCATCGAACACCGCATCCCGTCGACCGCGAAATGGGAATTCGCCCCCGAGGGCCAGCATATCGAACTGGGCATCGCCGAGATGAACCTGATGCTGCTCTTGGGCGCGGCGGGCCTGTCGCACAGCCTGTTCGGCAAGCGCCTGATCCCCATCGGTACCGTCTATGACCCGTTCGTAGCCCGCGGCCTCGATGCGCTGAACTATGCCTGTTACCAGGACGCGCGTTTCCTGCTTGTCGGAACACCTTCGGGGGTGACGCTGGCGCCCGAAGGCGGTGCACACCAATCGCTCGGCACGCCGCTGATCGGGATGAGTCAGGATGGGCTGGCCGCGTTCGAACCGGCCTTTGCCGACGAACTGGCGGCAATCATGCAATGGGCGTTCGATTACCTGGAACGCGACGGCGCAGGTGACCCTGACGAACGCACATGGCTGCGCGACGAAACCGGCGGATCCGTCTACCTACGGCTGACCACCAACCCGATCGAACAGCCGGGCAAGCGCGCCGACGACACGTTCCGCCAGGGTACCATCGACGGCGGTTACTGGCTGCGCAAACCGGGGCCGAATTGCGAGGTGTTGATCGCCTATCAGGGGGCCGTCGCGCCCGAAGCGATCAAGGCCGCCGGCCTGCTTGCCGAGGACCGCAAGGATATCGGCGTGCTGGCGGTGACATCGGCCGACCGGCTGAATGCGGGTTGGACCGCGGCGCAACGCGCCCGGTCGCGCGGCAATGCCGGGGCCCGGTCCCATGCCGAACGGTTGATGCAGGACCTGCCACCGCATTGCCGGATCATCACCGTGATCGACGGCCATCCGGCGACCCTGTCCTGGCTTGGCGCCGTGGCGGGACACCGGACGATTCCACTGGGCGTCGAACATTTCGGCCAGACCGGCACGATCGGCGATCTCTACCACCACCACGGCATCGACGCGGCATCGATCATGGAAAAGGTGCATGGACTGACCGAAGGCAGCGCGGCGCAGGGTGGAATCGCTGCACTTCTGAACTGATATTTCGGCCTTGGGCGGCGCGAAACCGGAACCGTTTTGATGTCGCCCATGCGCCTGTCAAGCGCGCGAACCGATCCCGCAGACCGAGGTGGTCATCAACATCGCGGTCCTGTCGCCAAGGGCCGCAAAATGCGCGCGCCCAGCAACATCATGGTAAAGTTTACCTGCCGTAACCCCATATTGTTACATAATTGACAAGCGAATCTGACATCGTAATAGTTTGACTGATTGGACAACTTTAATTCACAAGTCCTTGTGACGGCTTATGGATTTGCATCGCGCAGATCATGACCGAAACAGGGAAACCACCTGGAGGTAATCATGCAATCCATCTACCAGAAGGCCGCGCGCCTGCTGTCGACGGTCAGTGTTGCCGCACTCGGCCTTGCGGGCGCCGCCCAAGCCGACACGCTGCGTCTGTTGACCTGGGGCGGTTATGCGCCTGAAGACGTCGTCGCCATGTTCGAGAAAGAAACCGGCCACACCGTCGAAGTAACCCTTTCCAACAACGAGGAAATGATTGCCAAGCTGCGCGCCACCCGTGGCGGCGGTTTCGACCTCGCCCAGCCCAGCCAGGACCGCATCGCCGGCCCGCAGGCGGAATTCGGCATCTACAAGCCGATCGACCTGAGCAAGATCGACGCCGGCCAGTTCATCGGATCGATGCTGGAAGCGACCAAGACCAATACCACCGTCGATGGCGAAGTTTACGGCGTGCCGCATGTCTGGGGCACCTCGGGCCTGGTCGTCGACACCGCCAAGGCCGGCAGCGTGAAGGACTATACCGACCTGTGTAACGCCGACGTCGCGGGCAAGGTGTCCTATCGCCTGAAGCGCCCGACCCTGATCGGGTTCGGCTATGCCATGGGGCTGGACCCGTTCGCCGCCTATGGTGACGAAGCGGCCTACAAGGAAGTCATCGATCAGGTCGAAGCCAAGCTGATCGACTGCAAGGCCAACGTCAAAACCTACTGGGGCGGCGGCGACGAACTGATGGGGCTGCTGCGCTCGGGCGAAGTCGTTGCCTCGATGGCGTGGGATACCGGCGGCTGGAAACTGAATGCCGACAATCCCGACATCACCTTCGTTGCGCCCGCCTCCGGCGCCCTGGGCTGGATCGACACCTTCGTCCTGCCCGCCAAGGGCAAAGCCGACGATGCGGCCTACGACTGGATCAACTTCGTGATGCGCCCGGAAATCGCCGCCAAGATCACCGACGCGGCGGGCAACTTCACCGCCTCGAAAGGCGCCGACGAATACGTTTCGGCCGACCTGAAAGCCCGCTATCAGGCGAGCTTCCCGCCCGAGGCCGTGGACAACATCAAGTGGTACCCGCCGGTTCCCGCCGGGCTTGAAATGATCGAAGGCGCCGCGCTTGACCGCGTGAAAGCCGCCAACTGACCCGTCAGTTTCCACGATAACCACCAACGATCACCCCCGGACCGCTGGTTCGGGGGTGACGAATTTGATCGAGCTTTGCATGACGCCCCAAGATCTTGAAATCCAGAACCTGACCAAAAAATTCGATGCCTTCACCGCGGTGGACGATGTATCATTCTCGGTTCCGGCCGGGTCCTTCTTTTCCATTCTCGGCCCCTCGGGTTGCGGCAAGACCACCATCATGCGGATGGTTGCGGGCTTCATCGACCCGACCTCGGGGGACATCCGGATCAAGGGACGTTCGGTGCTCGACACTCCGCCGAACAAGCGCCCGGTGAACATGGTGTTCCAGCATCTGGCGCTGTTCCCGATGATGAATATCGCCGAAAACATCGGCTATGGGCTGCGCCGCAAGGGCGTCGCGAAGGACGAAATCACCCGCAAGGTCGGCGAAGTTCTGGAACGGATCGGCCTGCCCGATATCGGACAGCGCAAGGTCGATGAATTGTCCGGCGGCCAGAAACAGCGCGTCGCGATCGCCCGCTGCATGGTTCTGGAACCCGATGTTCTGCTGCTGGACGAACCGCTGGGGGCGCTCGACCTGAAGCTGCGCGAGCATATGAAGGTCGAACTGAAGACGCTGCAGGCCGCCTTCGACACGACCTTCGTCTATATCACCCACGACCAGTCCGAAGCGCTGGTCATGTCCGACCAGATCGCGGTGATGAACCACGGCCGTTTCGAACAGGTCGGCACCGGGCAGGAATTGTACTATCGACCGCAAAGCGCCTTCGTCGCGGGATTCGTCGGCGACAGCAACCGGTGGCGGGGCAAAGTGACCCGCGCCAAGGCCGGGCAGCTTCAGATCATCACCGAGGCCGGGCTGACGATGACCGGCAACAACCATCGCCGCGACCTGTCGGTCGGCGACGCCGCCGATATCTATGTCCGGCCCGAAGCGATCCGCATCAGCCGGTCCGCCGACGACCTGGCGCAGTTCGAAAACAAGATGAGCGGGACGGTGGCGTCGCTGCTGTTCAACGGTGCCGCAAGCCGCCTGATCCTCAAGACCGAAAGCGGCGAGGAAATCGAGGTGACGCTGCCGCAATCCGGCGAATTCGCCGGTGTCGGGCGTGGCGACACGCTGCATTTCGGATGGTCGGGCGAACAGGCGAACAGCTTCGCCGCCTCGGAAGATTTCACACAGGTGTATCAGTAATGCGGGCGGGATCGAAACTGGGCTTCATCCTGCTGTTCACGCCGCTTGTCCTGTGGCTAGGGCTGCTGATCATCATCCCGCATATCGACATGTTCCTGATCTCGATCCGCGAACGCATCGGCGTGGGCAAATACGATACCAGCCTTGCCAACTACCTGACGTTTTTCGGCGAACCGCTTTACATGCTGACCTTCGCGCGCACCGCGCTGATGTCGGTTCTGGCCACCGCCCTGACGCTGGTGATCGGGTTCCCGGTCGCCTTCTACATCGCCAAGATCGCCAAGGGGCGGCTGCAATCGGCGCTGTTCCTGCTGTGCCTGGTGCCGTTCTGGGTGTCCGAACTGGTGCGGACCTTCGGCTGGATGATCCTGCTGCGGGAAACCGGCGTGTTTTCCAACCTGCTGCAATGGGTCGGCCTGGCCGATCAGCCGGTCGAGATGCTGTATAACGACGTCGCCATGATGGTCGGGCTCGTCTACACCTCGATGCTGTTCATGGTGGTGCCGCTGATCACCACGATGGAAAGCCTCGACGACAGCGTGATCGAGGCCGGTTACGACCTTGGCGGCAACGGCATGTCGGTGATGCGCGAAATCGTCATCCCCCACGCCATGCCGGGCATCGTGTCCGGGTCGATCGTGGTGTTCATGCTGTCGCTGGGCAACTACCTGACCCCGACCATGCTGGGCGGCAAGGACAGCCTGTGGTTCACCGAACTGATCTATTCGCAGTTCATCGTGCGCTTCAACTGGGAACTCGGGGCGGCCTTCGGTTTCATGCTGCTGTTGCTGTCCTCGATCATTGTCTGGGGCACGCTGAAACTGTCCGGTCAGACGCTTGAAAAGACGATGGGGTAACAGATGATCCCGACTATCCGCCAACCCCGCCTTGTCCGCTACAGCTATCGTGCCTACGTGGCGCTGTTCTTCCTCTATCTGGCGCTGCCGCTCGTGGTGGTGTCGGTCTTCGCCTTCAACAACAGCCAGTTTCCTTCCCTGCCCTGGGAAGGTGGCACGCTGGCCTGGTTCTTCGGCAGCGAACGCCCGATGATCGGCGTGTTCCACGAACGCCCCATTCTGCGCGCGCTCGGTAACTCGGCCTTCATCGCGTTCTTCGTGTCGCTGATGTCGGTGGTGCTGGGCGCGACCAACGCGTTCCTGTTCAACCGCTACGAATTCCGGCTGAAAAGCTTCTTCTACATGCTGATGCTGCTGCCGCTGGTGATCCCGGGCATCGTGCTTGGCATTTCGATCCTGGTTTTCTCCTCGACCGCCGCCAACGGGATCGAGGAAACCATCGGCTGGGACATCGAAGCCCTGCGCCCCGGCCTGCCGCTGGTCATCCTGGGCCAGTTTTCCTTCATCACCACCATCGTGACCCTGGTGGTGTCCGCCCGCCTGCACAAATTCGACCGCTCTTTGGAAGAAGCCGCGCTGAACCTCGGGGCAAGCCACCTGACCGCGGTGCGCACCATCACCCTGCCCTTCCTGCTGCCGGCGCTGATCGGCGGCTTCGTGGTCGCTTTCCTGATGAGCTTCGAGAACTTCAACACGACCTTGATGCTGGTCGGATCGGACGCGCCGCTGACCATTGCGATGTTCGACCGGATGAAAGAAGGATCGACGCCCTTGCTCAACGCGGTGTCGCTGTTGCTGATGATCGGATCGTCCACCTTGGCGCTGATGATGATCGCGCTGCAAAGGAAGGACTGAACCGCGCCCCTAAAGGGCTCGGGCTTCGCGTTCGCGCGGCGCCGAAGCGATCGGGGCAGCGTCGCCGGTATCGCCTATTTCAGCGCGTAATCGATGGGGACGCGAATCCTGAGCTGGCCATTTGCCCCCAATGCCGGCGGGGTCGGAAAAGGACCGGCGGCGTTGACCAGGTCGAGCGCCGCCTGGTCCAGCAGTTCGAACTCGGAACTGGACAGAACCGACACGTTCACCACGTTGCCCTTGGCCCCCAAGGCCAGCCGCAGGATCACCCGCCCCTCGGCACGGTCGCGGCGGGCGCTTTCGGGGTATTGCTTGTGCCGCTGCAAGGCCAGTTCGAGCGCATGCATCCATGCCGACACCGCCTGCGGATCGGGCTTGCGGGGCGCGACGGCCTGACGTTTGGCGCGGTTCACGACGTCCTGCGTTGCGGCGACCATGTGCGTGGTGCGGCTTTCGGAGATCTCGGGCCGGGCCGGTTGCCGTGGCGGGGCCGGACGATCGGGGCGGCGGTCGGGGACCGGATCGGGGCGTGCGATGTCTTCGGGCACCGGGTCCGGTTCGGGCGGCGGCGCCATCTCGGGCATTTCGGTCGTGGCCGCGACGGCTTGTTGCGCCTGCATGTCTTCGCCCAGGGACAGGTCGGGGGCCGAATCCGGCCGGGCCGTTTCGATCTCGGCCAGTTCGACCACGAAACCGCCATCGGGTGCAGGCGGGGTCGCTGGCGGCGCCTTGGGGGTCAGCACCAGCACGGTCGCCCCGTGCAGCGAAACCGCCAGTACCGCGCCGGCAAGCCAGTACCCCAACCCCGCTGCCCGGATCACGGCGTGCCCCCGGATTTTTCCAGCGCGACCAGCGCCACCTTGCGATACCCCGCGCCGCGCAGATCATCCATCACCGCCATCAACGCGCCGTACGGCACCGCGCTGTCGGCCCGCAGATAGAGCCGTGTTTCCGCGTCGCCCCCCGTGGTTTGCTCCAGCGCAGCCGCCAACCCGGCGGCAGGCACCGGGGCGTCGCCGAGCATCAGCACGTTTTCCGCCGTCAGCGTCAGGAACACCGGGGCTTCTTCGCGCGGGGAGGCAGGCGCGGTCTGACCGGGCAGATCGATCGGAATGTCCACCGTCGCCAGCGGCGCCGCCACCATGAAAACGATCAGCAAAACCAGCGTCACGTCGATGAAGGGCGTGACGTTGATTTCGGCCATTTCCTCGAGGCCATGATCCTCGTGCATCGGAAAACCCATCGCTCAGCCCCCTGTCCCGGCACGGTCCAGATCGCGCCCGGCAATCGCCAGAACCAGAACCCCGGCATCTGCGATGCGCGCCCGGTGCGCGGCGATCACCCGGCCAAGCCCGTTATAGATCACCACTGCCGGGATCGCCGCGCCCAGCCCCATCGCCGTCGCCAGAAGCGCCTCGGCAATGCCGGGGGCGACGACGGCAAGGCTGGTCGTCTGGCTTTGCGCGATCGAGATGAAGGAATTCATGATCCCCCAGACGGTGCCGAACAGGCCGACAAACGGGGCGATCGACCCGATCGTGGCCAGAATGCCGATGCCCCTGGCGATGCGGCGGGCCTCCGCCGCCTCGATCCGCGACAACCGCAGGGCCAGCCGGTCCTTGATACCGACCGGGGGCAGGTCCCGCCCGGACTGGGCCAGTTCCGTTTCGGTTTCGGCCAGCATCCGCGCCACCGGGCCGCGTGCCTCCTGCACCGCCTTCAGCGTCTCGGCACGGCGCAGCAGGCGCAGCCCGCGCCCGATCCCGATCCGCGCGGCAAAAAGTTCCGCCATCTTGGCAAACAGCACCGTCCAGCTGAGAACCGAGGCCGCCAACAGCCCCAGCATGATCCACTGCACCACCCAATCGGCGTTGCGATACATCCCCAGAGGCGACAGGTCGTGAAGCGCCAAATCGGTCATTGTCCGCCCCCCTGCCCGGTTTGCGGAACATAGACCATCGACCCGTCCTCCAGCCGGTAAGCGATGCCCGCCTTGGTGCCGGTGCCCGATCCGATCTGGCCGGTGGCGGCAAAGGTCGTCATCTCGCGCCCGTCCTTGACGGTGATTTCCATGTCGGGCTGGCCGGGGTTCTTGATCACCGTCACGCTTTCGGCGCTGAACGGGTTGATCGGATTTTCCATCACCGTGATCAACAGCACCGCGATGATGACCAGGAACACGTCGATGATATTGACCACCGACAGGATCGGATCGTCGCCATCGTCGTCGTCGAGAACACTCAGCCCGTGATGCCGGTACGAGGATTGATCAGCCATGCGCCGCGCCCTCCGTGGGGGCGCTCAGCAGCGCGTCCAGTTCTTCCAGCAGCCAGCGGCGCCGGACCGACAGAACGGTATAGGTGATCGCCGCCGCCAGTAGCGCGATGATGACCGCGGCAAAGGCGATCACAAGGTTTTCGGCAATACCGGCCGTGTCTCCCTGGCTGACCGCGACCAGCGCCGGCCCCATCGGGATCATCGTCGCCACAAGCCCCAGCATCGGCGCCACCCGCGACACCACCCGCAGCGGTTCCAACCGCCGCAATAGGTGCAGTTCCAGCGCGTCGCGACTGGCCGCCGGATTGGCGGCGCGGAACCGGAACAGCGGTCGGCTGCCCGCCCGGCCCGTCATACGCGCGGCCAGTTCGGCCAGAAAGGCCCCGAGGTAGAGCAGAGCCACCGTGAACATGATCGCAAGGATCACCAGAACGGGCATCAGGAACAGTTTCGAGACTTCGAACATAAGGGTTTCAAGAAAGGTCATGCGACATCTCCGGCTTTGGTGGGATCGCGGCCAAGGGCCAGCGCAGCCCCCTGCCAAAGGAAGCCGAACCCGATCAGGAGGAAGGGGATCAGCGCACGATATTGCGGCGGCGCCGGGGGCGCGGGCGGTTCGGCCTTCTGCTCCAGCTTCTGGCCCGTCACCGTTTCGGTCGGGGCCTCGGTCTGTTCCGGTTTGACCTCGGGCAGCGGTTCGGATTGCGCCGGTTGCTGCGGCGCGGCGGCGGCCATGTCGGGTGCCAGTGCCGCCAGCGTCAGGCCGAAGCCCGCCGCCTGTTCGGCCACGTAATCCGTGAAAACCCGGTTGTCGGACACCACGTCGTGCCGGGTGGCGACGTCCTGATAGACCTCGACCAGCTTGCGCAGCGTGTCTTCGTCGGCATCCCAGTAACCCTTGCGGATCGCCTCGATCATCCTTTCGGTGATCTGCGCCATCGCCTGCGGGTTGCTGTCCTCGAACCATTCCCGCACGCCCAGCTCATAGCGGTCCTCGACATAGACGGCCATGAATTCGCGCCACTGGTCGTCGCGGACGATATTGCGGTCCATCGCCTGCCAGCCCCAGAAGTTGTTCACCGTCTTCAGCAGCGCCAGCGTGCCGGCAAAGCCTTCGTCCTTCATTTCCGCGACCCAGCGGGGATGCTGGTAAACCGCGCGCAGTTCCGAAGCCATGAAGCGTTCGGCCGCCTGCAGCTTGGTGCGGTTCGGGTCGCGCATGTTCGAGATGTAGAGCTGCGGGCTTTCCCCGTCGATCGCCCGGATCGCCATCGACAAACCCCCGAGATATTCGAACGGGTGATCGGTATCGAGCAGGCCGCGCAGGTTGGACGACCGCGAAAACACCGCCGCGTCGGTGCCCGACAGCTGCATCGCATAGGCGTTGACGCTGCCGGGTTTGCCATCGCCCAGACGCTGGCTCCACAGCGATTTGTCCGGGCCGTAACCCCACGACATCCGCATCATGTAACCGTCGGCAAGCTGACCGTCATTTTCCTCCCAGTCGCCGCTCATCATCACCGCATCGGGCAGGCCGGTGCCGTAATTGCCGCTTTCGTTGCCGTAGATCCGGGTCAGGGCGAAGGATTCGGCCAGGCCGCCTTCGATCCCCTTGGCGCGCAGCGCGTCGGCGATGCGGGCGGTGTTGGCCCGCAGCGGGTTCTGCACCGCGTCCTCGTCCAGGGCATTGACCAAGACGATGCCTTCGTTCAGCCGCTCGATGACGGCGGGGAACTGATCGCGGTAAAGCCCAGTCAGCGAAATCACCGGGTCGATCCGTGGCCGCCCCAGTTCGGCGGCGGGGATCACCTCCATGCCGGTGACGCGGCCGCCCTTGTCCCAGACCGGACGCACGCCCATCGCCACCATGATCTGCGCCTCGAGCAGGCCCAGATGACGCATCGTTTCGGTGCTCCACATGGTGAAGGCCAGCTTCTTCGGCGCGGCCCCGTGGGTTTCTGCGTGGGTCGCGATCAGTTCGGCCATCGCCTTTTCGGCGGCGGCATAGGCGTTGCGGGTCGGGATCCGTGTGGGATCGAAGCCGTAGACGTTGCGCCCGGTCCTGAGCGCATCCGGGTTGCGGATCGGGTCGCCGCCATAGGAGGGATCGATCCAGCGCCCCGAAAGACCGGCCAGAACCGCGTCGATCTCGTGATGGCCTTCCAGCATCGCGTGATAGCGGCGCCCGTTTTTGACCCATTCGGCCATTGCCGGGTCTGCGGCCGCATCACCCAGCACGTGATCTGTGACGAAGCGCATCGGCAGCGTGTCGCCAAGCGTTTCGAAACTAGCCTTGAAGATTTCTCCGGGATCGACGCCCAACGCGTCGTAGAACGGCGCGCCCATCATTTGCATGATATTCGACGCCATCGCCAGATCGGTGTCCGGCCCGGTGCCGAACGTATGCAGGCCCAAGGGTTGCATCTGGCTGCCCAGATCCTCGATCAGGGTTTCCAGATCGCGGGCATGGGTTTCGAAATCGGCGGTCAGTTCGCCCGGCGCGAGACCGATATCCTTGTCGAAGCCGGTTTCCTCGGCCTTGGCGGTGATCTGCCTGCGCAGGTTTTCGCGGGCCGGACCTTCGACCACCGTATGATATTCGAGGAACAGATCGTTCAGCGCGGTCAGATCGGGCGACAGCCCCGCCGGCGCGAAGGCCGGCGTCTGATGGCTGACGATCACCCCCCGGCCGCGCCTTTTGACGTGGATCGCCTCGCCGATGTTGTCGACGATATAGGGATAGAGGATTGGAATGTCGCCGGCCAGAAGCTGCGGATCGTCGAACGCCCACAGCCCGCGTTCCTTGCCCGGCGTCCATTCCTGCGACCCGTGGGTGCCGAAATGGATCAGCGCGTCCTGTGTCTGCCGCAGCCACAGGTAGGTGGCCAGATAGGGATGGTTCACCGGCACCTTGTCGTCGTGGAACAGGTCGTGTTCCATGTCCTCCATCCCGGCCATGGCGATCATGCCGCGCGGCGGTTGCGGCAGGATGGTCAGGTTGCCCAGCCGCACCCGCGGAATGGCAAAGCCCAGCCGCCCATCGCGCTTGACCAGCCACTGGCTTTCCTCGGCGATGCCCCAGAAGCGGTCGATGCGGTCCTGCACTTCGGCGTGCAGCGTGGCGAACCATTCGCGATACGTGTCCACCGGAAGGAAGGCCCAGTCCTCGCCCTGCACCAACGCGCCCATCGCCTCTTCGCGATAGCGCGGTGCCTGCATCGCATGGGCGCGGGCGATGATTTCGTCCTCGCTGAAAGCGCTGACATCATACCCTTCGCCCCGCATCGCCGCCGCCATGTCCAGCATCGAAAGCGGCAGGTTCAGGTTCGACCCGCCCATGTTGGCTTCGCCCGCCGGCGTGTTCCAGTACACCATCGCCACGCGCTTTTCGGCGTTGGGCTTGTGGCGCAGCACGGCCAGGCGCATCGCCTTGTCCAGCAGGTGATCAAGCTGTTCCGGCATCGGCACGACCTCGCCGTCCTCGACCAGCGACAGCATCACCGGATCCTGCATACCGATATATTCGGAATTGGTCAGCGTGAAGGACAGCGAAAAGGTGTTCACCCCGGCGGTGTCGGCCAGATAGGCGGCCCGGTCGCCACCGCGATAGCGCATCAGGTGGATCACCGGGCGGTCCATCGATTGCAGCCACGCCTTGCGCCCGTCCGGATTGCCACCGATGAAGGTGTTGACCAGCAACACATCCGGAAGAATCCGACCGTTGATCGTGACCAGCGGTTCGTTGATCACGTCGCGGCGATAGGGGCGCGGGTTGGGGAATTCGGTCCCGATATCGGTTTCCGCCGCGCGGTTCGGCCTGCCGGAAGTCCCGGCTGGTTTGCCTGCGGACCGGGCTTGCCGCCCCGGTCCTTGGCAGCGGCCCCGTTGGCCGATGTCCGGTTGGCGGCGGAACTGCGTGCGATCCGGGTCGAGCGGTAGAAGGCCAGCGGCACCGCATCACGCGCTTCCATCTCGGCGATGATGTCATCCAGCATCCGGGTCTGCCCGTCCGAGATGTAGGACGACGAAAACTCCATCCCCAGCACCGGGCGCGCGCCGCGCGGGCCGTTACGGGCCTGCCACCACTCCAGGTAGCTTGACAGATCGGCGAAAATCTCAGCCGCGGCAGGATGATAGATGCCGCCATTGGGCAGGTCGCGCGGCGGCGCGACGGATGCCAGATCGCCGCCCCGCACCCAGGTCGCGATATAGCGTGCGAGGTTGCGATGGTTCTCTGCCGTGCCCGCCACCCAATAGGCGAAAAGCGTTTCCGCCATATCGCCCGGCGGCAGGCCAAGCGCCTGCATGCGCGACCCGCGGTTCATCACCGACACCCGCAAGCTCGGCAGCCCCGAGGCCCGGACCGCTTCGCCGGCGGCGGCTTCGACCTGCGCGATATCGGTGCTGCGCGGGGCGTCGATCAGCACCAGGTCGGCACCTTCAAGCGCCGCCTCCAGCGCGCCGGGCGCGGCGGTGTCGACATGCAGCCATTGCACGTCGACACCTTCGGCGCGCGCCGCTTCGGCGATCATCCGGAACTTGTTTTCCAGCACGAAAGCGGTCGATATCACCGCCAGCTTCGGCTTGCCCGCATCGGCGCGCTCGGGTGTGCCCGCCGCTGCCATACCGAGGATCGTCAACAGCAACAGGCCAAGGACCAACGGCGCGCATGTCACTGCGCGCCGGATTGCGGGAATGTTCGGCATCGTCATCCCCTCAGAACCTGGCCGTCAGGCCAAAGCGGAACGTGCGTTCCGAATAGCCTTCTGCGTAGCCGCGCACGGGATCTGGATCGTTGGTCGCCGATACCCGCTTGGCGTATTTCACGTCGAACAGGTTTTCGACCGATCCGAACAGCATGACCCGATCATCCACGTCATAGCGCGCGCGCAGGTTCCAAAGCACCGGGCGCTTGTAGCGGTCGGTATTGCTTTCGTTGGTGTAGTAAGCCGAGATCCAGTCGGCCTCCAACTCGATATCCAAGGCCTCTGTCGGGGCATAGGTCGCGCGCAGGTTGGCGTGATGCAGCGGGCTTGCCGGGGCGGTTTTGCCGGAAAAATCGCCGCCGTCGGTGACGAAATCGACATAGGTGTTGCGGGCATAGGTATGCGCCAGGTCGAACCGCCACTGGTCGCTGGCGCGCCAGTGCAGCGTCGTTTCGATCCCCTGATAGCGCACCTTGCCGGCGGCCACCGGATAATCCCCGTCCGGATTCCCCGGGCACAGGGTCGCGTCACCGCCACAGGACAGCGAAACCGCCTGATCGCGGATGGTCGAATGATACAGCCCGAGGTCATAACCGAAATCGCCGCCCATCAGTTCTCCACGCAGGCCGACCGAATAGGTCATCGAATGTTCCGGCGGCAGCGGACGCGCGTTGATGTCGGTCACCGTATCCCGGGTGGAGGGCACGAAGTAACCTTCGGCGACCGAGGCCCACAGGATGCTGTCGGGCGCATATTCCCAGCTCAGCCCACCCTTGGTGACCAATTCGGAATAGTGTTCGGCGCCGTCATTGTCGGTGTAGGGCGACCGGTCGTCGACCTCGAGATCGTAATTCTCATAGCGCGCGCCCAGTATCAGGCGCAGATCCTCGAGCGGTGAGAATTCGTATTGCGCAAAGGGCGCGACCGAGGTTTCGTCAAGCGTATAGGCGCTGCCAAGCCTTGTCGGGGTGAAGCTGTTGGTGCTGCGCCAATAGGTGTCGTCCTTCTTGGTGGATTGGAACGCATCCACCCCAAGGCTGAGCTTGCCATCCATCGCGGCGAAGTCCTGCTCGTAAAGCGCGCGCAGGTTATGGGTGCTGTGATCCACTTCGACATGCAGCAAGGAGGCGATGCGCGACGAACATCCCGCCGGGCAGGCATCGATGCCGGAAGTGTTGGAAAAGCCGTAGCTCAGTTCCACCCTGCGGTTGGCATCGAATTCATGCTTCAGCGATGCGGACAAGGTGGTGCTTTGCTTGTCCTCGTAGAGGTTGAAATACTGTGCCTGCTGCCAATCCTCGTCGAACTGTTCCTGTGTCAGCCGCCCGGGATGTTCCTCGTACATGTCCTGATACTCGGCACGGAATGTCAGTTCTGTCCGGTCGCTCGGCGCCCAGACCAGCTTGCCCGATACACCCAGCTTTTCGATCGCGGAACGGTCGCGCCAGCCGTCTGAATCCAGCTTGTTCAGGCTGAACGAATAGCCCAGTTCCTCCGAACTTCCGAGAGGCCCTGCCAAGTTGACACCGGCGCGCGTGAACCCGTTCGATCCCATTTCGGCGAAGGCTTCGGTTTCCTGGGTTTCCGGCGGGGTTCGGCTGATCACGTTGACCGTACCGCCCACCGCCTTCGAGGAATACAGAACCGATGCCGGCCCGCGGGTGATTTCCACGGCCTCGACATCCCACAGGTTCACATCGTCCAGAAATCCAAAGCTGCCCAAGGTCTGCGAACGCACCGAAAATCCGTCGATCAGGTTGTTGGTATAGCCCTTGCCGCCGGTCGGAATGCGGATATTGCGGATCATCGAAATGCCCGGAACCCGCAGCAACAGATCGGTTTCCGCCGAGGACGAACGCACGGTTTCCAGATCCTCGCGGCCAAGGGCGGTGCCGTTCAACGGCGTATCGACGCTGAGCCGGCCGATCTTCGTCCGCTCCTGCACCCGCGCGGGGCGGGCGGCAAAGCGGCTTTCGGGGTTGGCCGCCGGTGCGACAACCGCCGGCGCGGGGGCGGCAATCACCGGGGCCGGTGCCCGGCGCGGTGCCGGCGACGGGGCCGGTTCGGGAACGGGCGCCGCGGCCTCGACCGCGACGGTCGGCAGCACCAGGTCGGTCGTGTCATCCGCAACCGGAAGGGGCGTTTCGGCGGCTTGCGGCCCCTGCTCTGCGGCAGGCGGGCACTCGGCACCTTCACAGGGGGTCGGGTTTTCCTGGGCGACGGCCTGGTGCAGCGGAAGCAGGCTGAGCGCAGTGCTGGTCAGGGCATAGGCAAGGGCACGGGTCGGGCGGGCGGCACGGGCCCCCGGGATTTTCACTGTCATTTATCTTGGTCCGTTCACTGTCAGAAATCGCGCAAGCGCCCCGCGTCTCGTTCTCAGGGGACGAGCTTCGGATCAGGCGTTGCAGGTGGGAAATTCAGACAGTGAACGGGGGCGCCCGTGCGGCATTCGACGCGACAATCGCGATTCGCGTGCGCTGGTCTTCGGCGGCCCAGGATGGCAGGTTCCGTCCGATGGGTTGGAAATCCGGCTGCGGCTGCTCGACCGCAAGCAGCGCGGTCGCGGCCAAGGCAAACGGGCATGTTTCGCCCGGTTCCTGATCATGCTGGTCGGATTCGACGGGATTTCCCGCTTCATCGACAAACAGGGTTGCCATTCCGCCATCGGTACAGATCACGATTTCGAAGCCGGTCTCGGCATTCTGAGCAACCATGTACCCGTCCGGAACTGTCGCGCGGACCATGACGGCCACAAGCAGCAGGAGGGACAGAACAAGGCGCATCGAGAGTTCTCTTCGACATTTCAGGGCGGTAAGCTGGCGTTTAGAAAGAGAAATCCGCGGCGCGCTGTCAATCGGTTTAGGCCCGTCGTGACAAGTTGCCACATCACGCGGACGTGAACGCGGGACGGGAAACACCCGGCGCGGAAGAAGCCGCCGAACATTACCCTTTGCGCATCATTATCAATGAATTGCGCCAAGAAATTAAAGTTCAAAGCGAACAAGCGTTCCGGGTCTGATGCCGGTTTTCAGCCCGCAATGGTGTGAAATCAATTCGGAATTCGTGCGCGCAGCGCCCGCAGCGTTTGCGGCCCGAATGCCCCATCCAATGCGCCGGTATAGAGCCCGTCATTGCGCAAGATCAGCTGCACCGCCTTACGGGTATGCGGGGACAGCTGATTGGGATTCCCAAGCAAGATGTCCCGCGCTCTATCCGATCCCATTGCCAGCCCTGCCATCAGGTTGGCGGCCGCTTCGTCGGAATCGTAGGCCACTCCCTGCCCGTTGTCATAGAGAACGCCCAGGTTGGCCATCGCCTCCCCGTTGCCGTGATCGGCGGCGGCCTGATACCATTCAGCGGCCGCGCGGGCGTTGTAGGGCACGCCCTCGGCGTTCAGATGCATCGAGGCCGCGAAATGCATGGCCACGATGTTCCCGGCGAACCCTGCCTTTTCCAGCCATCGCAGGGCTTCTGCGGGACTTTTGGCAACGTGCTGGCCGGAACGGTACAGGGCACCGACGATGGCCATGGCTTGCCCGCTTCCCATCTCCGCCCCGATCATGGCAGCGTTATACGCATCCGCATACCTACCGGCCTTGTGATATCCTCTGGCGATCTGGGCGTAGAACCGGGCCGTGTCCGGCCATTGCGCGATGTCCGCGTTGCATTCGGCAATCACCACCGGCGGGTTCAGCTGCGCATAGGGAACGCCCAGATCCGGGTCCGGGCGGTCGGGGTCAAGCGGGGTTGCCGCAATCCTGTCACAATCCTGAACCACGTAGGTGACCCGTACCGTTGGCGCGTTTGCTTCCCCGCGCGTCGTCCCTGCCGCGTCCGGCATGGGCTGGACATCCGCATGCGTATCTCGATCACCCGCCCGTTCCAGCGCCGGTAAATAGCATTCCCACCAGCTCAGACAGCGCGGATCGCTCAGATAGTCGGGGCGCGGGGCGGTATTGCGCGCCGCGCTGGACCATCGTTCCGCAGCCCCCGCATCCCTGCCCAGATAGAAATCGGCAAGCTGCTCCATCGCCCCGACATGACCGGCATTGGCCGCCGCGAGCCGATACCGTTCGGCCTTGCCGATATCCGCGGCGATAATGCCGTCTTCGCCGTCCTCGTAGATTTCGCCCAGGATGTACATCGCTTCAAGATGGCCCGCGCGTGTCGCTTGCTCCAGCCATCGAACCATCTCCGTCATGCTGGCCTCGACGCCGATACCGTCCTCGTGCAGAAGCGCCAGGATGTACATCGCCTGTGCGTTGCCACCGGCTGCGGCCAGCCGGAACCGGGCCGCTGCCTGGCGTTCATCCACGGCAACGCCGCGCCCGGTCAGATATATCAGCCCAAGCCGCAGCATGGCCTCCGCATCGCCCAGTTTGGCGGCACGCCGATGCCAGTCCAGCGCGACCCGGTCGTCCCTGTCCATGCCACGCCCGAACCCATAAAGCGCGCCGAGCGCCGTCATCGCGCCACCGTGCTGCATGTCCGCGGCCTGACGATACAAGATCGCGGCGCGGCCATGATCCGCCGAATTGTCCGACAAGGACAGTTGCCGGGCGCGAAGATAGATCGACGTCACGTCCTGATTTTCCCCCGGTTGCGCTCCTCCCGTTTCCGGATCCGGCGCCGGATCGGCGACGACAGCGCTGCCAGCGACCGCGTCGGTTTCGATCCGCGCGGTATATCCGACCTGCGGCGCGCCGGTCGGCGGGCTTTGCGGTGTGGCCACCGCAACGCCATTGGCAAAGCTGTCCACCGTCCAGGGGGTCGCGATCGCGGTCAGGCCGAGGCCCGGGATGTCGGCCAGAATGGTGACGGGATCGCCCGGCGCAACCACGGTGCCATCCGGCACTGTGATCGAAACACTCGCCCCCGCGCTGACCTTGGACACGCGGCCTTCGACCTGATCCGCCAGCGCCTGTGTCGCCGGAGCGAAGTTCAGGACCCCGGTCATCGCCAGGGCCGGGATCGCCAGCCGCCATGTTCGCAGTGCTTTCATGTTCATTCTCCCACCCCGTGAAAAGGGTTTTGAAAAAGGTGCCGGGCCGTCGCGTATCGCGGTCCCGATTTCGATGCCACGGACAGGTGCCGGCCTGTTCCGGAGATGGCGACGATCGCTTGCGTCATTGCGATGCGTCGCCTTCGCGGATGCAGGTGAAAGCCAACGTCATGGGCCCTTTCTTGGGATCCGAGACGCTGACCGCGCACTGGTTGGCCTGCCGCGAAATTTCGAGCGTCTTGAGGATTTCCTTGAACATGAGAGCGATCTTGTTCACCTCGTTGCCGATCACGCCGCCACTGCCGGACGCGCTTCCTTCGCTTTCCATTTTCTTCAGCGTATCGGGATGCACGCGAAGAACATTGTCGGGACCGACGGCCACCGGCAATTCCATCACCTTCTTGAGCTTGCCGTCCTTTTCCGTCGACCACTTCAGGGTCAGCATTCCCTGCCGCGGGGCGATCTCCATCATGCCTCGGATATCGGTCACCTTGCCGCTGTCGCTGGTATGCTTTCCGGCAACCCGCCAACGGCCAATCCAGCTGTCATCCTCGCCCGCAGGGGCCTCGGGTGCGACGTCTCCCTCCTCCGCCGCGCTTTCGTCCTGAACCGGCATCACGACCAGCATATTCACCACCGTCCCCTTGGGCTGCGGTGATCCGATCGCGGGGACGGTAGATTGCACCATGCCCGGTTTCTCACCTTCCTTGGCGGGATTGCCGGGGGTGACGGAGCCCGCAACGAAGAAGCTGCCCTTCTCGATGATCGAGGCCGCCACCTGCGGCGGCTTGCCGTTCACCGGCGGAACGGGACGTTCTTCGGCCTCTTCCTCGCCATCGTCGCTTTCTTCGCTGGCATCTTCTTCAGCGGAGTCCTGGGCACGTAACCCATAGACCAGCGGCTGAACGGTGGTGAACATTTCCTGTTCGGAACCGGTTTCGGGCAGGCTGCCGTAAATTTCGCCGGGTTCCTTGCCCTCCGGCGCCGGATTTCCCGCCGCGGGGTTGCCGGGGACGAAACCGGCAGCGGTCAGGATGCCGCGCGCCTTCGTGATATCCGATCCCGCGATTTTCGGAACTTTGACCTTGGGGCGCGGGCCATATTTGATCATGACCACCTCGGTCAGTCGCGCAAGCTTGTCCCCCTCTTCGTGATTGGCGTGGTAAATATGGTCCGGTTCATACTCGATCTTGTTGGCGGCAAGGCCCCTTTTGACCACCGGCGTCAGCCCCGCAGCCGCAACCGCGTCCCTGGCCGCGGTTGCGGTCAGGCCCAGAACCTTGGGCATCTCGACCAGGTCTTCTTCGGGAAACCGGTCGACGACCGTCAGTCGCACGCCGGTCCACACCCGGGCCGTGCTACCCGGCCTGGGATCGCTTTCGATGACCACGCCCGGGGTCTGGCCTTCTTTCGGCTCGACCTTTTCGGGCTTGCCGGCGATCACCAGCTCTGCGTCATTGAGCATGTCGGCCGCCGACGACAGCGTCTCGCCCTCGATTTCGGGCACCGTGGTCTTGCGGCAATGCGGCAGCGGGGCGAACTTGTTCAACGCGCCCAACAAAAACGGCTGTTCGACGGGTTTGCAGCTTCCCTCGGTCACGGTCACGATCGGGTTCGCCCGAATCCTGCCTTTCAGCGCCTCGATCCGGCCAAATCCTTCGCTCTCCCGGCAGGCGTTGAACAGGGACCGTATTTCGCTCACCTCAGCCCACCATGCGGCCGATTTCCGGCTGGCAACCTGAAAAAGCTCCTGCTCAACGACTTCGGGCTGGGCATTCATCCCGGCCAGCCGCCCGCGGAAGAACGACGCCCGGCAGGCCCCGGTCTTGTCGCTCAGCAGGTTACGCAATTCGCCGATGGCATAGCAGGCTGCGGGGCTGCCCAGAGCCGCCCGCGTGCGTTCGAGTTGATGGCTGTAATCCTCCTGTTCCTTCTCGAAATTCCAGACGAGCCTTTCGAGCGTTTTGTTCTTCTTTTCCAAATCGTCGAAGTGTTTCACATACGCGCGCAGATCGGCCTTTGCCTCTGCGAGATCGACCTTCATTTCACGCTGTTTGTTGCGCAGGATCACCAAGGCCGGGCTGTCCCCGATCAGGTCCTGTTCCATTGCCGTCCAGGTGCGGTAGATGCTTGAAACGAGCTCCTGTTCGATAAGGCGATAATTGTGCCCCAACGCCCGGCATTCCCTGTCCGCCAGCTTGATGGCGCGATTCAGCGAGGACCGCGCGAACCCATACTGGCATTCCTTCACATACTGATCGTATTCCTCCAGCACGACCGGGAGTTCGCCGTAAAAATAGATGCTGACATCCCGCCAGCTTTGCCGCCCCGCGGCCTTCACCGCATCGACGAAGGAAACCGCCTCGGCCCGGCGCTCGTAATAGGCCAAGGAGATATCGACGAACGCCTGGGTCACCTTTTCCGCATCCGGATCGGCAAGTTCCGGAATGGCGGATATGAAACCATGCCAATCCTTGACCGCGAAGCCTCCGTCAATCCTGCCGTTCCAGGCGTCTTTTTCATCCCGTGACGGGCCATCCGAGGCCTCGACATATGCTTTCATTAGGCATTTCACGCCATCGGATTTCAGCTCCGAAATCGTGTAGGGCGCGACATACGCACCGGCCGGGCTGAGCGACCCGGCCCCAAGCGCCATGTATTTGAGCAACTGGGCCTGTGTCAGGTTGTCATTGACGCAGGTATCGAAAGCCTTGGCCCCCATCCGGACCCAGAACGGGTGAAGCTGGATCGAATAGGATGAGGGGAGACAATCATGCCCCTCTTCCTTCAACTTCTCCATCTGGTCTTCAAAATTATAATCCGGTTGATAGCCCACATGCTCGCCGAAAGCGGGAACCGCGACGAGCCAGACCAAAGCGGCGATTAAGGCAACAAGAAAGTCTCTGATCAGCACGCGGGAGGGCGAAATCAATTTCTCAAACGGGGCCATTACATATGCCTCATGGCCGCACCTGACCGATCGGCGGAATTTTTCGTCCGTCTCCAAAGTCCAAGTTCGGCGTTTAAATTAAACCTGACATTGAACTTGCTTCAGCCCCGAACCACCAGCCATGATCTAAGTCAACAAGTCGGATTTCGGACCGTGAAGCGACCAATTCATGCGGATCCGTTCAGGGGATCGAACAGGCGCTGGCCCGAAAGCGCCGCGCCCGTTCCACCGGCACGGATGATCCTCCGGCCGGTGAAACGGGTGTTACGACGCATTTTCAGGACACGCCGGAAATGGCGGCGGAACGGGCTTGCGTCTTCGCGATACGGATCAACCCGAGATCATGGAGGATGGCAAATACCGCCGGTGTCACGAACAGCGCCAGCAGCGTCGCCCCGGTCAGCCCGAAGGCGAGGCTTGCCACGATCGGCCGCAACAATTGGGCCTGGGTGCTTTGTTCGAACAGAAGCGGCGCGAGGCCGGCCACCGTGGTCAGCGAGGTAATGAAAATCGCGCGGAACCGGTCGCCCGCCGCGTCGCGCGCGGCGTCAAGCATATCGGCGCCCCCCTGCAAGCGGTCCTTGATGAACACCACCAGCAGTATTGAATCGTTCACCACAATCCCCGCCAGCGTCGCCAGCCCGACAAGGCTCGGAAGCGAGATCTGCAGCCCCAGTGCCATGTGGCCCCAGACCACCCCGACAGCGCCAAGCGGGATCACCGCCAGCACAGCGATGGGTTGCACGAAGCTGCGGAACTGGAACGACAGGATCAGGTATACGCCGATCAGCCCGATCGCCAGGTTGCGCAGCAGCGACCCGCCAGTCGTCGCCGTATCCTTGGTTTCGCCGATGATGGACACCGACACGCCCGGCCGCTTCTGCGCCAGCCCCGGCAGGTAATCGGCCTTCAGCGCCGCCATCAATTCGCGCGCATTCGCGACCGCCGGATTGATCGTGCCCTGCACCGATACCGTGCGCTGCCCGTCGATGCGCTGAATGCTGGCATAGCCGCGCGACGCGGTGATGTCGGCCACCACCGACAACGGCACCAGCGCACCGTCCTGACCGCGCAGCCGCAGCGCCGCGATATCCGAGGCGGCGGCGCGGTCGTCCGCGTCCAGCCGCGCAACGATGTCGATCGTGCCCTGCGCGTCGCGCAGTTCCAGCCCGGTATCGCCACGGAAGGCCGCGCGCAACATCGTCGCCACGTCCCGCGCGGAAATGCCAAGCGCGCTGGCCGCCTCGGGGCGCAGGGTGACGATATATTCCGGCTTGCCGGGCTTCAGGTCATAGCTGACATCGCGCACCCCGGCGAAATCGAGGAAGAAGCGCCGCATTTCGCGCGCCGTGGCCTCCAGTTCGGCAAGGTCGGCCCCCTGCAGCCGGATATCGATGGGCTTGCCGCCGACGCCGCGTTCCTTGTCGGTGAAGCGCAGCGCCGCCATGTCGGGCAGCGGCCCGGTGGCCTTCTTCCAGGCGTCGAGGATCGCCGTCACCTCGGTCGTGCGCACCCCGGCGGGCAGCAGCCGCGCGCTGATCGTCGCCATATGCGGCCCGGTTTCCGGCGTGTCGGCATTGACGCCGTAAGACACCGTGTAGCTTTGCACCAACGCCTGCCCGCCGGGCTGTTCCGGCGTCAACTTTTCGTTGATCTTCTCGAGCGCGACGACGGCTTTCCTCACCCGCTGCTCGGTGCGTTCGAACGGCGAACCCTGCACCAGCAGAAACCGCGCCTCGACGGTGTCGCTTTCAAGCTGCGGGAAGCTCTGGAACTTGATGAACTTGCCGGTATAGGGCGTGAGCGAAAACAGCAGCAGGAACCCCGCAAGCCCCAGCGTCAGGTAGCGAAACCGCAGGCTGAGCGCCGAGAGCGGGACAACGATACGATCCCGGATCCAGTCGAAGCCGCGATTGACGGCGGCGCTGACCCGGCCCGGCCCGTCATCCTTCAGGCTGTGGCTCAGGTGGTTGGGCAGGATCAGGAAGGCTTCGATCAGGCTGACGATCAGCACGATCATCAGGGTGATTGGGATGTATTTCAGCACCGCGCCGATATTGCCGCTCATGTAGGCCAAAGGCCCCACGATCATCGCCGTCGTCAGGAACGACGCCAGAACCCCCGGCGCCACCTGCGCGGCACCGTTCACGGCGGCGTCCAGCGCGCTTTCCCCGGCGCGGCGGCGGCGTTCGATATTTTCCGAAATCACGATCGCGTCGTCCATCAGCAACCCGATCGCCACCAGCAGCGCCACCATCGTCATCATGTTGATGGTCAGCCCGAAAACCTGCATCGCGAAAACCGCACCAAGGAAGGACACCGGCAA
Source organism: Thalassovita aquimarina (assembly GCF_018219815.1). GTDB lineage: Bacteria > Pseudomonadota > Alphaproteobacteria > Rhodobacterales > Rhodobacteraceae > Thalassobius > Thalassobius aquimarinus. The sequence goes on along the minus strand of NZ_JADMKU010000006.1, from coordinate 132,163 downwards.
TCCCATCGACACCCAGAACGACAAGCGCAAGCCGAAGAACAGCCACATGGTAACCAGCACGAGCGCAAGGCCCTGAATGCCGTTGGTACTGATGATCCGAAGCCGTTCGGTGATGTTGGAGGTGGTGTCCTGCGAAATCTCCAGCGTGATGTTTCCGGACGCCGCGGCCCGCGCCTCGGTCAGGCGGGCCTGCAGCACGGCCATGACGCGCAGCGCGTCCTGGCTTTCTGTCTTGGTCACGTTGATCAGCGCCGCCCGTTGCCCCTTGAAATAGGCTGCCTGCCAAGGATCCGCAAAGCGCGTGGTGATCGTGGCGACGTCGCCCAGCCGCACCTCGGCGCCGCCCGGCGACCCGGTCAGCGGGATCGAGGCCAGTTCCCCCGCACTGCGCCGTTCGCCCAGGAAGCGGATCAGCGCGTCGCCCTGATCGCCCTCCAGGGTGCCGGCGGGCATGTCGAGGCTGCTGTGGGTCAGCGCCGCGCCCAGATCGGCGATCGTCAGGCCGAACCGTTGCAACGCCGCGGATGACAGTTCAACCGCGATTTCGCGATCCGAAAAGCCCGAAACCGTCGCCCGCGTGATCTGCGGGTCCGCGGTCAGGCTTTCGGCCAGTTGGTCGGCATAGGCCAGCAGCACATGCGGATCTTCCGGCCCGGTCACCGCCACCGTGGCGACGCTGGCGATGCGTTCGACGATGCGGCCGACGGGGCGCTCGGACTGGTCCGGCAATCCGCTGACGCCGTCAACGGCCGCGGTCACGTCATCGTAAAAACGCTGCATGTCGGCGCCTTCGACGATCTCGGCGGTCAAAACGGCCTGGTTGTCCCGCGACAGGCAGGACAGTTCGGCCAGGTTGTCGACCGCACGGACCGGGTCTTCCACCGCTTCGCATATGCCGCGCTCCACCTCCGCCGGGGACGCGCCGGGATAGGCGATGCGCACTTCGACCTCCGAGGGCGCTACGACCGGGAACGTGTCGCGCTGCAGGGTCGGCAGCGCCACAAGGCCCAGCACGATCAGCGCCAGCATCAGGATGTTGGCGGCGGTGGGATGCGTCGCGAAAAGGCGGATCATTTGGCAGGCTCCGCTCCTAGGGCCAACCGCGCGATTTCGGCCTTGAGCGCCTTGTCCTCCATCGGTTTCACCGCCATGCCCGGCACCGCGACCGCCGGGTCGGTAACGACCAGCTGTTCGCCCGCCCCGACCCCGCCGGTAATCACCGCGATCGATCCGACGCTATAGGCGGTCTCAACCGCGCGCGGTTCCAGCTTGCCCTCGGCGTTCACCACCAGAGCGCGCCCATCGCGCACCGCGTCCAGCGGCGCGGCCAGCACGTCGCGCGGCGGCGCGCTCAGCTCGACCGATACGAAGGTGTTGCGGCGCAGCGGCGGGCGCTGCCCGGCGGCGGCCTGCCCCAGCGGATCGTCGATCCGCACGACAATGCCGGTGCTTTGGGTACGGGCATCGATCGCCTCGGCAACCCGCATGACCTGCGCATCCCAGGATGCCACGTGGCCCGGCGCCGGCAACCGCACCTTCGCCTTCAAATCCATCACGGTCCCGCCCGGCCCGAGCGCGCGGACAACCGGCCCCATGCGTCCGAGCGGGAACTGCGCGGCGACCTCCACCGCGTCGATCCCCTCGGCGGTCAGCAACGCCTGACCGCGGTTGACGACCTGGCCTTGCTCTGCCGCGACCGAGGTGATGCGCAGGTCATAGGGCGCCGTGATCGTCGTGAAATCGAGTGACCGCGCCGCGCTGGCCCGCTGGGCGACCAGAACATCCCGTTCGGCAGCATTCAGCGCCAACTGGTTGTTGATTTCGGCCACCTTGCCGCGCGCGGCGAGTTCCTGGCGCCGGGCCTGATCCAGCGCCGCCGCGCTGGCGACGCCGCGTTCGGCAAGGTCTTCCTGCCGGGTGACGTCGTTGCGGCTAAGCTCGAGGTCCTTTTCGACAAGGTCGAGGCTGACCGCGAGCGTTTCGTTCTTCACCTCCAGCGCCCGCATCTGCGCGTCGATCTGGGCCAGCGTCAGCTTGATATCGGCATCGTCGATCCGCAGCAGAACCGTGCCGCCCGGCGCGATCTCGCCACCGGCAAGCAGGTCCGAGGTCTCGACCACCTCGCCTTCGACCCGGGCGACGGCGCGCCATTCGCGCGCCGGCTGTATCTGCCCGTACCCCACCGTGCGCGGCGTCAGCATCACCGGCTCAAGCGTGATGACCCGCACCGGCGTCGGCGGACGCTGGCGTTCCTTCCCGGCCGGCGGCTGCGCCAGTTGATCCGAATACGCAATGGAAAGCGCTCCAAGCGCCAAAGGCACAGCCACGGCGAGAACCCGCGACAGCCCTGCAAGCCAAATCGTCATCTCCAGAATTCCCTGATGAAATCAGGCATCAGGCTACATCCAACGTCGTCAAATGCACAATTGAGAATATTAAGATGAAGTCAAAAAAGATGGCCCACCATCGTCGTGAAAGACGGCCTTTGACCGGCAACCATGGCGTTTGTGATCTTTCGGTGTCAGCATGAATAGGCCGGTCACGCGATGGCCCCGGGCCCCCGTCATCCCGACGTGCTTTTCCGCCTCTCGGGCGCTATCAAACTCGCAAGGCGCGATGGATCACCTCTCAAGCCCGGAGCACGACATCATCACCGGCGGGGCTTCAAATAGGAAAGGCAAGGTAATGTATGTTTTTGACGAAGATCTGTTCCTGAAAGGACTCGAGCAGCGTAAATCCACCCTCGGCGCAGACTATGTCGAGAAATCACTCGATGCTGCCGATGATTTCAATCGCCCCTTTCAGGAAGCGATGACCGCATGGTGCTGGGGCTTCGGCTGGGGCGACGATGTGATCGACGCCAAGACCCGGTCGATGATGAACCTCGCCATGATCGGGGCCTTGGGCAAGATGCATGAATGGGAACTTCACCTGCGCGGCGCGATCAACAACGGTGTCAGCAAGGAAGAAATCCGCGCCATCATCCATGTCATCGCGATCTATTGCGGCGTGCCGCAGGGGATCGAATGTTTCCGGTCGGCCCGCAAGGTGCTGGAGCCGGAGACCTAAAGCACCAATGCCACGATCAGCGGGGCGATCAGGCTGGTGAGGATCGCGTTCAGCGCCATGCCGATCCCGGCGAAGGTTCCGGCCAGTTCGTTGACCTGAAACGCCCGCGCGGTGCCGATGCCATGCGCCGCCACGCCCACCGCGAACCCGCGCGCGCGCCAGTCGGTGACCCCCATCGCGTTCATCAGCGGCGTCACGGTGATTGCGCCGATGATGCCGGTCAAGATCACCAGAACGGCCGTCAGCGTCGGCAATCCGCCAAGCGCCTCGGAAATGCCAAGCGCGACCGGCGCGGTGGTGGATTTCGGGCTCAGCGATACGATCACCTGATCGGGCAGACCGAAGGCCTTGGCCAACAGTACCGCCGACAGTGCCGCGACCACCGATCCGACCAGCAGCGCGGCGAGGATCGGTCCCGCCGTCCGGGTCACCGTGCGCAGGTTGGCGTGCAGCGGCACGGCCAAAGCGACGGTCGCCGGGCCAAGCAGGAAATGGATGAACTGCGCACCCTCGAAATAGGTTTCATAGGGCGTGTCCGACAGCCACAGGATCGGCGCGATGATGATGACGGAAAACAGCACAGGGTTGGCCAGCGCCCGCCGCCCCAGCCGCATAGCGACCGCTTCGGCGGCGACATAGACAACGATGGTGCAGGTCAGCCAAAGCAGCGGTTCGGTGGACAGGTAGCTCCAGATCCGGGCGACGTCAGTCATTGCCGCCTCGGGTCAGGCGGTGCACGGCAAGGAAGGTCGCGACACTGGCGATCATCGCGATCACCGTGCTGACCACCAGAACGACGGCGATCGGCAGCCAGTTGCGCGACAACAGGTCCAGGTTGCCGACCACGCCGACACCGGCAGGCACGAACAGCAGCGACAAATGCGCAAGGATGCCCCGCGCAGTCCCTCCAATGCTTTCGGCCAGCGACGGACGCAGCCAGAGCAGTGTGAACAGCAGGACGAAGCCCAGAACCGGCCCCGGCACCGGCAGCGACAGCCCCCGCGCAGCCGCTTCGCCCGCAAGCTGGCAGGACAGGATGACGGCGATGGCGTTGATCATGTGTTGCTGCTCCCCCTGTTCAGACACCTAGGCCCCTGAAAATTCACGATAACCAAGAGGGTGTTTCGAGGCGAGGGTTTTATCGGTAACCCCTGCCCCGGCGCAAAAGAAAACGGCGCGCCACAAGGCGCGCCGTTGTCGGATCAGTTTGCGTTGCGGGTCAGTTGACCAGCGTCGCCGCCGCGGCCTCGGCAATGCCTTCGATGCCGAACATGTTGAAGATGCCCAGAACCATTACCGCCGCGGATGCCATCAGGAAGCCCCACAGGACCGGCGAACGGGTCTTGTCCAGCGGTTCGGCCTCGCTACCGAAATACATGTAGTAGACGATGCGCAGGTAGTAGAACGCACCGATCACCGAGGCGATCACGCCCAGCACCGCCAGCCATGCCAGACCGGCATCATAGGCGGCCTTGACCACGTAGAACTTGCCGAAGAAGCCCAGCATCGGCGGCACACCGGCCAGCGAGAACAGCAACACAAGCATCGCCAGCGCCTTGCCCGGCTCGGACTTGGAATACATGTTCAGCGCGTTGAGGTCGGTCACCGGCGCGCCGTCCTTTTCCATCGACAGGATGAAGGCGAAGGTGCCGACGTTCATCGTCACGTAGATCACCATGTAGATCAGCAGCGCCTGCACCCCGAAGGCGGTCCCTGCGGCCAGCCCCATCAGCGCATAACCCATGTGAGCAATCGACGAATAGGCCATCAGCCGCTTGATATCACGCTGCCCGATCGCCGCCACGGCGCCGACGAACATCGACAGCACCGACAATAGCGCGATCACCTGGCTCCAGTCCGCGGTCACGCCACCGAAGGCATCATGCAGCACCCGCGCGAACAGCCCCATCGCGGCCATTTTCGGCGCGGTGGCGAAGAAAGCGGTGACCGGGGTGGGAGACCCTTCGTAGACGTCCGGGGTCCACATGTGGAACGGCACGGCGGAAACCTTGAAGGCCAGGCCGGAGATCACGAAGACCAGGCCGAACAGCAGGCCCAGCGAGGCATGACCGCCCGAGGCCGCTTCGATGATACCGGAAAACAGCGTGGTGCCGGCATAGCCATAAACCAGCGACGCACCGTAGAGCAGCAGACCCGAGCTGAGCGCGCCCAGCACGAAGTATTTCAGCCCCGCCTCGGTCGACTTCACACTGTCGCGGCGGATCGCGGCGACCACGTAAAGCGCCAGCGACTGCAGTTCCAGCCCCATGTAAAGCGACATCAGGTCTCCGGCGGACACCATCATCATCATGCCGACGGCGGCCAGCGACAACAGTACCGGGTATTCGAAGCGCAGCATGTTCTTGCGCGACATGTAGTCCTGGCTCATCACCAGCACGGCGGCGGCGGAAAGCAGGATGGTCACCTTGGCGAACCGCGCGAAGGCGTCGTCATGGAACATGCCGCCGAAGGCCACGTTGGTGCCCTGCCCGCTGAGCCCGATCAGCGCGGCCAGCAGCACCATCACCACGGCGGTGGTCCAGGTCAGCAGCCCGGCCAGCTTGTCCTTGCCGGTATAGACGGCGGCAAGCAGACCCAGCATCGCGTAAACCGCAAGCAGGATTTCGGGAAGGATAATGTTCAGATCGGCCTGGATCATCTCTCAGGGCTCCCGTTAGTGCGATGCGGCGACTTGGGTCGCGCCGGGCGCGTCCGCAAGAGCCATGTCATAATTGTGGACCAGCGCCTCTACCGAGGGGCCGATGATGTCGGTGACCAGCGACGGGTAGACGCCCAGCAGCAGGGTCATCGCAACCAGCGGCGCGAAGATGCCCTTTTCACGCGGGGTCATGTCCCGGATCGTCTTCAGGCTTTCCTTGATCAGGTCGCCGAACACCACCCGGCGATAGAGCCAGAGCGCGTAGGACGCCGACAGGATCACGCCCGAGGTCGCCACCAGAGCCACCCAGGTATTGACCTGGAACACGCCCATCAGGGTCAGGAATTCACCGATGAAGCCCGACGTGCCCGGCAGGCCGACATTGGCCATGGTGAAGAACATGAAGATCAGCGCATAGGCCGGCATCCGGTTCACCAGACCGCCATAGGCGTCGATTTCGCGGGTATGCATCCGGTCATAGATCACCCCGACGCACAGGAACAGTGCGCCCGAGATGAAGCCGTGGCTCAGCATCTGGAAGATTGCGCCGTCGATCCCCTGCTGGTTGGCGGCGAAGATGCCCATCGTGACATAGCCCATATGGGCGACCGACGAATAGGCGATCAGCTTCTTCATGTCCTCCTGCACCAGCGCGACGAGCGAGGTGTAGACGATGGCGATGGCCGACATCCAGAACACCAGCGGCGTCAGGATATCCGCGCCCACCGGGAACATCGGCAGCGAGAAGCGCAGGAAGCCGTAGCCGCCCATTTTCAGCAGGATCGCGGCCAGAACCACCGACCCGGCGGTCGGCGCCTGCACGTGCGCATCGGGCAGCCAGGTATGGACCGGCCACATCGGCATCTTCACCGCGAAGGAGGCGAAGAAGGCCAGGAACAGCAGCGTCTGCATCCCGCCCACGACATGGATGCCGAGGATCGAGAAGCTTTCCGATCCGAACTGGTGGTTCAGCAGCGTCGGGATGTCGGTGGTACCGGCATCGGCATACATCGCGATCATCGCCACCAGCATCAGCACCGAGCCGAGGAAGGTGTAGAGGAAGAACTTGAACGAGGCGTAGATCCGGTTCTTGCCGCCCCAGATCCCGATGATCAGGAACATCGGAATGAGGCCCGCTTCGAAGAACAGGTAGAACAGCACCAGGTCCAGCGCCATGAACACGCCCAGCATCAGCGTTTCCAGCAGCAGGAAGGCGATCATGTATTCCTTGACCCGCTTTTCCACGCCCCAGCTGGCCCAGATGGTCAGCGGCATCATGAAGGTCGTTAGCAGCACGAAGAGAACCGAAATGCCGTCGACGCCCATCTTGTATTTCATGCCCAGCAGCCATTCGTGTTCTTCCACGAACTGGAACCCGGTATTGGAGGGATCGAATTCCGCCAGGATGAACAGCGACACCAGGAAGGTCACCACGGTGGCGATCATCGCAAGCCATTTGGCGTTGCGTTGCGCGGCCGCATCTTCGCCGCGCAGGAACAGGGCGAGGATCGCCGCCGCCAGCGCGGGAATGAATGTGACCAGAGAGAGCAGACTGTCGTTCATTAGTGCGCTCCTCCGCTGAGCGTCATCCAGGAGATCAGGACCACGATGCCGATCACCATGGCAAAGGCATAAGTGAAGATGTAACCGGATTGCGCCCGGCCAGCGAGGCGGGTGAAGAAGGGAATGATCCCCATCGCCACGCCGTTGATGGTGCCGTCGATGACGTTGCCGTCACCGCGTTTCCAGAAGAAGCGGCCGATCGCCTTGGCCGGCTGAACGAAGACGAAGTCGTAGATTTCGTCGAAATACCACTTGTTCAGCAGGAACAGGTAGAGCGGGCGATTGACCTCGGCCACCTTGGCCGGCAGCGCCGGATTCCAGATGTAGAACCAAAGCGCGACCACGAACCCCAGAGCCATCGCGATGAACGGGCTCAGCTTGACCCAGGTCGGCGCATGGTGCGCGTCATCCATCACGTGATTGTCGGGATGCATGAAGATCGCACCCTGCGGCGCCATGCCGTGATCTGCCGCGGCGTGCTCCTCCGACGCTGCCGGGGCAGCTTCGCCATGGCCGGTGTCGGCGGCGGCGAGGGTGTCGGCTGCGGCTTGTTCCTCGCCATGCCCCGCAGCTTCGCCTTCTGCCGCGGCTTCATGATGAACCGGGATGCCGAAGAAAGCGTTGACCTTGTTGTGATCGCCGAAGAACGATCCGTACCAGATCATACCGGCGAACACCGAACCAAGCGCCAGAACGCCCAGCGGAACCAGCATGACTTTCGGGCTTTCATGCGCGTGTTCATGGGTGTGCTTGTTGCCGCGTGCCTCGCCGTAGAAGGTCAGGAACATCAGCCGCCAGCTGTAGAAGCTGGTGAACAGGGCCGCGATGACCAGCATCCAGAAGGCATAGCCGCCGTTCGTGCCGGCCCAAGCGCTTTCGATGATCGCGTCCTTGGACACGAAGCCGGCAAAGCCGATCCAGCCGGACAGCGGAATGCCGACACCGGTGATAGCCAGCGTACCGATCATCATCGCCCAGAACGTATAGGGCAGTTTCTTGCGCAGGTTGCCGTAATTCCGCATGTCCTGTTCGTGATGCATGCCGTGGATCACCGAACCGGCGCCGAGGAACAGCATCGCCTTGAAGAAGGCGTGGGTCAGCAGGTGGAACATGGCGACCGAATACACCCCGACGCCCGCGGCCACGAACATGTAGCCGAGCTGCGACATCGTCGAATAGGCGATCACGCGTTTGATGTCGTTCTGCACCAACCCGATGGTCGCCGCGACAAAGGCCGTGGTGGCGCCAAGGAAGGTGATGAAGGCGGTCGCTTCCGGCGCGTATTCCATCAGCGGCGACATCCGGCAGACCAGGAACACACCGGCGGTCACCATGGTCGCGGCGTGGATCAGGGCTGACACCGGGGTCGGGCCTTCCATCGCGTCCGGCAGCCAGGTGTGCAGGAACAACTGCGCCGATTTGCCCATCGCGCCAACGAACAGCAGGAAGGCCAGCAGGTTCGCCGCATTCCAATCGGTCCACAGGAAGGTCAGCTGGGTTTCCGCCAGTTGCGGCGCCGAGGCGAAGATGTCGTCGAAGCGGATGCTGTCGGTCAGGAAGAACAGCCCGAGGATCCCCAGCAGGAAACCGAAATCGCCAACCCGGTTGACCACGAAGGCCTTGATCGCGGCGGCATTGGCCGAAGGTTTCTTGTAATAGAAGCCGATCAGCAGGTAGGACGCAACGCCCACGCCTTCCCAGCCGAAGAACATCTGCACCAGGTTGTCGGCGGTCACCAGCATCAGCATGGCGAAGGTGAAGAACGAAAGATAGGCGAAGAAGCGCGCCTTGTAGCTTTCGCCCTCTTTCCAGTTCTCGTCATGCGCCATGTAGCCGAGGCTGTAAAGGTGCACCAGCGCTGATACGGAGGTCACGACGATCAGCATGATCGAGGTCAGCCGGTCGAGCCGGATCGACCATTCCGCCGACAGCGTGCCGGACTGGATATAATCGAGGATATGGATGTGCTTCACATGCGACGGGTCATGGGTCAGGAACACGACCCAGGACAGCAGGCAGGCCAGGAACAACAGGCCCGTGGTAAGATATTGCGCGCCCTTCTCGGAGACGACGCGCCAGCCGAAACCGGCGATCAGCGAGCCGACGAGCGGTGCGAAAAGAATGATCGTTTCCATCGGGCTCAGCCTTTCATCACGTTGACGTCTTCGACGTCGATGGTGCCGCGGTTACGGAAGAAGCAGACCAGGATCGCGAGGCCGATGGCGGCCTCGGCGGCGGCCACGGTCAGCACGAACAGCGTGAAGACCTGGCCCACCAGATCACCGAGATAGCTGGAGAAGGCGACGAGGTTGATATTCACCGCCAGCAGCATCAGTTCGATCGACATCAAGAGGATGATGACGTTCTTCCGGTTCAGGAAGAGACCGAAAATGCCGATGACGAACAGCGCGCCGGCCACCGTCAGGTAATGTTCAAGTCCTATCATGTCTGTCCCTCCGGGCCCTGGCCCGTCTTCTGTCTGGAGCGCGAAGCCCCGTTTATTCCGTTTCACCCTGGCGGCGTCTCCGCCACCAGCGCAGCGCGACCCAACCGAGCCCCGCCTTTACAATCCAGATCGCGGCGATCCCCGCCGCCCCGACCGTCCCGATGACCACCTTGGCCTGGACGATCAGATCAATCATGCCGCGGCCCCGGGGGCCTTGGCTGGGACCGGGGTCAAAGCCCCTGCCCCGGTTTCACGTCCTTCAGTTCCATCGCCTTGGCCGGGTCGCGCCACATCTGGGCCAGCACGTTCTGGCGCTTAATGTTCTGGCGATGGCGCAGGGTCAGCACGATCGCGCCGATCATCGCGACCAGCAGGATCAGCCCGGCCAGCTGGAACAGCAGGAAATACTTGTCGTACAGCAGCATGCCGAGCGCGGCGGTGTTTTCCACGCCCTCGGGCATCACCGCGGCGCGCGCGTCCTGTGCGTGTTCGGCGTAATCCCAGACGCCATAGGCCAGGCCGAACTGCATCAGGATGACCACCCCGATCAGCAGCGCCAGCGGCATGTATTTCGCCATTTCCGCCTTCAGCTCGGCGAAATCGATATCCAGCATCATCACCACGAACAGGAACAGCACCGCGACCGCCCCCACATAGACGATGACCAGAAGCATCGCGACGAATTCCGCCCCCAGAAGAACGAACAGCCCCGCCGAGGACAGGAAGGCCAGGATCAGCCACAGCACCGAATGCACCGGGTTGCGGCTGATCACGGTGAACAGCCCCCCGGCGATGGCGCAGATCGCGAACAGATAGAATGCCAGCGCTGCAATCGTCATGTTTCTTTATCCTCTTTGTCGTCCATGACCTCACGGGCCAGTTCCATGCCCTTGGTCATGGCGGGAATGCCGGCAAACATCGACATCTGCGCGATGGTTTCGGCGATTTCATCCTTGCTGGCCCCGGCTTCGAGCGCATGTCGCACCGTCATCCGGAACCCGGTTTCGTTCTGCGCGCCCTGCATGGTCAGCCCGGCGAGCGTCAGCAAAAGCCGCGTCTTGGCGTCCAGCCCGTCCTTGCTGATGCCCTTGCCGAAGGCCATTTCCATCATGTCCTTGGGCATGGTGGGCCACAGCGCCTCGAACCCTTTCGGAGAAAAGGATTCCAGCGCCGGGTTGACGGCTTTCGCCATCGCCTGGGCCTGCTGCATCATCAGCTCGAAAGGGTTGGTGGGGTCGCTCATCGGTAGGGGGCGTCCAGTTCCAGGTTACGGGCAATTTCGGCTTCCCAGCGGTCGCCGTTCTCCAGCAGCTTTGCCTTGTCGTAGAACAGTTCTTCGCGGGTTTCCGTGGCGAATTCGAAATTCGGACCTTCTACGATGGCATCCACCGGGCAGGCTTCCTGGCAGAAGCCGCAATAGATGCACTTGGTCATGTCGATGTCATAGCGCGTGGTGCGGCGGGATCCGTCGTCGCGCGGTTCGGCGTCGATGGTGATCGCCTGCGCTGGGCAGATCGCTTCGCACAGCTTGCAGGCGATGCAGCGCTCTTCCCCGTTGGGATAGCGGCGCAGCGCGTGTTCGCCGCGGAAACGCGGGCTAAGCGGGCCCTTTTCATGCGGGTAGTTCAGGGTGGCCTTGGGGGCGAAGAAGTATTTCAGCCCCAGCTTGAACCCTTTCACGAAATCCGCGAGCAGGAAGTATTTGGCCGCGCGGCCGTAATCGATCTGAGTCATATCAGCCCCCAATCGCCCAGCGGGCATAAGCACCGCCGAAGGCTTCGAATTTTGCAAGGAAGGCCACGATCACCACCCAGCCAAGCGACAGCGGCAGGAACACTTTCCAACCGATCCGCATCAGCTGATCGTAGCGGTAACGCGGGGTGATCGCCTTGACCATCGAGAAGATGAAGAAGACGAAAAGCATCTTGCCCACCATCCACAGGATACCGTCGGGCAGGCCCGGGATCGGCGACAGCCAGCCGCCGAAGAACAGCAGCGAGGTCAGCGCGCACATCAGCACCACGGCCACCAGTTCGCCGATCATGAACAGCAGGAACGGGGTCGAGCTGTATTCGACCTGGTAGCCGGCCACCAGTTCCGATTCCGCTTCCGGCAGGTCGAACGGCGGACGGTTGGTTTCGGCCAGCGCCGAGATGAAGAACAGGAACAGCATCGGGAAATGCGGCACCCAGTACCAGCTGAACAGGCCGTAGTTGCCGTCCTGCGCCCGTACGATGTCACCGAAGTTCATCGAGCCCGAGGAAATGATAACGCCGACGATGATCAGCCCGATCGATACCTCGTAGGAAATCATCTGCGCGGCAGAGCGCAGCGAGCCCAGGAACGGGTATTTCGAGTTCGAGGCCCACCCGCCCATGATCACGCCGTAGACTTCCAGCGAGGAGACGGCGAAGACATACAGGATCGCGACGTTGATATCCGACAGCACCCAGTCGTCGTTGAACGGGATCACCGCCCAGGCGATCAATGCCATCACGAGGCTGATCATCGGGGCGAGAAGGAACACCACCTTGTCGGCCCCGGCGGGGAACACCACCTCTTTGACGATGTATTTCAGGAAGTCCGCAAAACTCTGCAGCAGGCCGAAGACGCCCACCACGTTGGGCCCGCGGCGCATCTGCACGGCGGCCCAGATTTTCCGGTCGGCATACATCAGGAAGGCCAGCGCCACCAGAAGCGGAATGACGATCAGGAAGACCTGCCCGATGATCACCAGCGCCATGCCTAGATATGTGTTCGCAAAGAAATCTGCCATTTGGTCCTCACACCATCGGTATTCCGTTTTCCGCGCAATGCGCGGCGACGACTTCGGCGTCGATCGTCCGCGATCCACGGGGCAGCGCCGGCGAGATGGTGTAAACCGCATCCGCCCGCCACAGGCCGCCTTGTTCATCGACATTCGTGCGCAGGTGGCGCGCGAAGCCATATCCCCGGATCAGCGTGTATTGCGCTGCCGCGCATTCCGCGTAATCCGCCACATCCTCGCCCGTGCGGGCACCGGTCATTTCCACGATGAAATTGACCAGATCGCCGTCCAGCAGCCGCGTCTCCACACCCCGATAGTCGGGACGGTATGCCATTTCCTCCGGCTGCGCCTCGACGCAACCGGCGATCGGCATCGCCGCCAGAAGGGATATGATCACGGCGCGCCGCATCACTCGGCCGCCACCGGCGCTTGTTGCCGTGCCTTGGCGTTGGCGGACAGTTCCGCCATCAGCTGGCTGGCCCGCGCGATCGGGTTGGTCAGGTAGAAATCCCTGACCGCGTATACGAAGCTGGCCTTGCCGAGCTTGTCCTGTTCCAGCGGCTGCCATTCGTTTTCGACGACTTCGTCGATCTTCGCCAGATGCGGGACCTCGGCCACCAGCGCCTGACGCAGCTGTGCAAGGTTGTCCCAAGCCTGTGCGTTACCGAGTTCCGCCGACAGTGCCCGCAGGATGGCCCAGTTTTCCTTTGCCTCGCCCGGGGCGAACCCGGCGCGGAGCGCCAGTTGCGGCCGGCCTTCGGTGTTCACGAACAGCCCGTTTTCTTCGGTGTAGGCGGCGCCCGGCAGGATCAGGTCGGCGCGGTGTGCGCCAAGATCGCCATGCGACCCCTGATAGATCACGAAAGCGCCTGCGCCGATTTCCACCTCGTCGGCGCCGAGGTTGTAGATCACCTCTGCCCCTTCGGTGGCCGCTTCGACACCGCCTTCGGTCACGGCGCCCACATCCATCGCACCGACGCGCGACGCGGCGGTGTGCAGAACCATCAGCTTGGAACCGGTGTCCTCGGCCAGTTTCTGAGCCGCGGCCAGAACGGCTAGGCCGTCGGCTTCGCGCAACGCGCCCTGCCCCACGATCACCACGCTCAGCGCGTCCTTGACGGCACCGTGGTCGCGGCCCAGCAGGCTTTCCAGCGCGGCGCGGTCGTTGCCGACATGGGCATAGTCATAGGTCAGATCAGCGGCTTCGCCGACTAGGCCGACCTCTGCGCCATTCAGCCAGGACTTGCGGATACGGGCATTCAGAACCGGCGCTTCATCGCGCGGGTTGGTGCCGATCAGCTGGATGAACTTGGCAGAGTCGATATCTTCGATGCTGGCGGTGCCGACATAGGCCGAACGGTTGCCGATCGGCAGACGCGCCTTGTCGGTCCGGCACTCGACCTTGCCACCCAGACCCTCGATAAGGTTCTTCAGGGCAAAGGCGGCCTCGACCGGGACCAGATCGCCGATCAGACCGGCGACCTTCTTGCCCTTCATCGCGGCGGCGGCGGCGGCAAGCGCCTCGCTCCAGCTGGCTTTGCGCAGCTTGCCGTTTTCACGGATGTAGGGCGTGTCCAGGCGCTGGCGGCGCAACCCGTCCCAGACGAAGCGGGTCTTGTCGGAAATCCATTCCTCGTTCACGCCGTCGTGGTTGCGCGGCAGGATCCGCATCACTTCGCGGCCCTTGGTATCGACCCGGATGTTCGATCCCAGGGCATCCATCACGTCGATGGTTTCGGTCTTGGTCAGTTCCCACGGACGGGCGGTGAAGGCATAGGGCTTCGACACCAAGGCGCCCACCGGACACAGGTCGATGATGTTGCCCTGCATGTTGCTGTCGAGCGTTTCGCCCAGATACGAGGTGATCTCGCTATCCTCGCCGCGGCCGGTCTGGCCCATCTGGGTAATGCCCGCGACCTCGGTGGTGAAGCGCACGCAGCGGGTGCAGCTGATGCAGCGGGTCATGTGGGTTTCGACCAGCGGACCGAGGTTCAGGTCGTCCGCCGCCCGCTTCGGTTCGCGGTAGCGCGAAAAATCGACGCCGTAGGCCATCGCCTGATCCTGCAGGTCGCATTCGCCGCCCTGGTCGCAGATCGGGCAATCCAGCGGGTGGTTGATCAGCAGGAATTCCATCACGCCTTCGCGCGCTTTCTTCACCATCGGCGAATTGGTCTTCACCACCGGCGGCTGGCCTTCCGGCCCCGGGCGCAGGTCGCGCACCTGCATCGCGCAGCTCGCTGCGGGCTTGGGCGGGCCACCGACCACTTCGACAAGACACATCCGGCAGTTGCCCGCGATCGACAGGCGTTCGTGATAACAAAAGCGCGGGATTTCCACCCCGGCCTGTTCACAGGCCTGAATCAGGGTCATTGCCCCTTCGACTTCGACCTCCTGGTCATCGATGACGATCTTGCGTAGGTCCGACATCTGGCCTCACTTTGCTTTCAACAGGACACCGATCTGGCTGTTGCGCGCGATCTCGGCATGGCCGAGAGTGCACAGATCGCCGGTATCGGCGGGGTTCAACCCCTTGGATTTCACATAGGCTTCGCCGCGCACGCGCATGCGGGCCTTTTCTTCATCGCTTTTGACGTAGGCGCGGATTTCCTCGTCGCTGTACCCCATCGACTTGGCTTCGTTCTTCAGAGAATTGAGAAACAAAAGCCCCTTCAGGGTGCGCGGCTTGATTTCGTCGCACTTGTCGCTGATCTCGATGGCGATCGCCACCCACAGCATGTTGTCGTCGATCTGCGGCACGTCGCGCAGCGCCGCCTTGGCGCTGACCGCATAGGTCAGGCCCAGCGTCAGGGCGGCGGCGGTCATCAGGGTCGAAATCATACGCATGTCACATCTCCTTGGTTCACAGCGGTACGCTGTGAAGAGATGCGGATACGATCGGCTGTTATGCAATAACATCCGGCGCAACGCGCTGATATGACAGGAATAATTCTCATCCGCGGCACCGTCCGGCCAAGCTGAGAGTGTCGTTTGCGAGGCTCAAGTTTTCCGCCGGCGCATCGGGGCCGGCGGTCCAGTCGACATCGGAATTGCCGAAATTGGTAACGCAGTACTTGGTCGCCTCGAAGCGGCCCGCCTCGCGCGCCGCCTCAAGGTTCTGCGAAGCCCCGGCAACAGCGATGGCGAAGGCCATCTTGTCATCCTTTTCGGCGGTCAGGCGGGATTTGAAATAGATCCCGTCAAAGGCCACGCGGTTATTGTCGCCCCGGATCTTGTCCCGAACGCCACAACCGGCCAGAAGCCCCGCCGCCAGAAGTAGGATGACCGCACCACGCATCATTCGTTACTCCGCCGCCATCGCGCCCATGCGGCCCGTTTTCTGAGCCTTGATGCGATCTTCGATTTCCTCGCGGAAATTGCGGATCAGGCCCTGGATCGGCCAGGCCGCCGCGTCGCCGAGGGCGCAGATGGTGTGACCTTCGACCTGCTTGGTCACGTCCCACAGCATGTCGATCTCTTCCGGTTCGGCCTCGCCCTTCACCAGGCGGTCCATCACGCGCATCATCCAGCCGGTGCCTTCGCGGCAAGGCGTGCACTGACCGCAGCTTTCGTGCTTGTAGAATTTCGACAGCCGCCAGATCGCTTTGACGATGTCGGTCGACTTGTCCATCACGATCACGGCTGCGGTGCCCAGGCCCGAGCCCAGTTCGCCGCGCAGGTAATCGAAATCCATGATCGCGTCGCGCATGTTTTCACCGCGCACGCAGGGAACCGACGACCCGCCGGGGATCACCGCCAGCAGGTTGTCCCAGCCGCCGCGAATGCCGCCGCAATGTTTCTCGATCAGTTCCTCGAAGGAGATCGACATCGCTTCCTCGACCACGCAGGGATTGTTGACGTGGCCGGAGATCGCGAACAGCTTGGTGCCCGCGTTGTTGGGGCGGCCGAAACCGGCGAACCATTCCGGGCCGCGGCGCAGGATGGTCGGCACGACGGCGATCGATTCCACGTTGTTCACCGTGGTCGGGCAACCGTAGAGGCCCGCACCCGCCGGGAACGGCGGCTTCATCCGGGGCATGCCCTTCTTGCCTTCGAGGCTTTCGATCAGCGCGGTTTCCTCGCCGCAGATATAGGCCCCTGCCCCGTGATGCAGGTAAAGGTCGAAATCCCAGCCCGATCCGGCGGCGTTCTTGCCCAGCAGACCGGCGTCGTAGGCTTCGTCAATCGCGCGCTGCAGCGCTTCGCGTTCGCGGATGTATTCGCCACGAATGTAGATGTAGCAGGCATGCGCGCCCATCGCGAAGCTGGCGATCAGGCAGCCTTCGATCAGCGTATGCGGATCGTGGCGCATGATTTCGCGGTCCTTGCAGGTGCCCGGTTCGGATTCGTCGGCGTTGACCACCAGATAGGCCGGGCGCCCGTCGCTTTCCTTCGGCATGAAGGACCATTTCAGACCGGTCGGAAACCCCGCGCCGCCGCGACCACGCAGACCGCTGGCCTTCATCTGCTCCACGATCCAGTCGCGGCCCTTTTCGATGATGCCGGCAGTGCCGTCCCAATGTCCCCGGGCCTTTGCCCCCGCCAGAGTGCGGTCATGCATGCCGTAGATATTGGTAAAGATACGGTCTTGGTCCTTCAGCATCCCGTTTTACCCTTTGCTATTCTGGCGCGCGCGCCAGATTTGAAAAATCATCACCAGGGCCAGGACGAACCCGGCCAAGGCGATCAGGTCGAAAAGCGCGCGCGTGCGCTGGCTCAGCTCAAGCTGAGCGCCGGCGAAAGTCGCCACGATCCAGAACACGGCTGTTCCGGCGATCACCAGGGCGGTGATACGTCCCTTGCGGGCCAGGGCGATATCGCGCTCTTCACTCACTCAGATCATCCTCAGTACACGTCGCCCTTGTCGACGCGCTTGGAAAATTCGGTATCTTCGCCGGCGGCCAGGGTCTTGGCCTGTTCGATCCAGCCGTCGCGGGTGATCCGACCCTTGAACTTCAACCGGTTGTCGACCCAAGCGATTTCCGCCTCGGTCCACGCCGCGATCTGGTCGAAATGGTAGAAGCCCAGCTCGTTCAGCGTCTGTTCCAGCTTCGGTCCGACGCCCTTGAGCTTCTTCAGATCGTCGGCGCCGCCTTCGCGGGGGGCGGTCAGGAGTGCCGGTTCGGCTTCGGCCACCTCGGCCGCTGGCTCCGGCTTGGCGGTTGCCTTGGCCGGCGCCGCCTGCTTGGACACGCCGGTTTCGTCCGCCGGGCGCCCCTTGGAGCGGTCAGCCGTATCGCTTGCCGAGCCCTTCTTTGCTTTCGGTGCGGACGGCTTGCCCTTGCCCAGCCACGGGGTCAGGATCGGCACTTCGGTGCCGTCGATCCGCTTCACCGTGTCGCCCAGATCCACAGCCAACTGGACGCTGGCGTTATACTGGGTCTTGCCGCTGTCGAATTCCTTCAACGAGGTCAGGCCCGACTTGGGTTCGGACGCGAAACGGCCGTTCTGCGGCCCCGGCACCGGCACCTTGCCGGCGCAGAGTTCGTCAAGGATCTCGGCGAAGCGTTCGGCGGTCAGGTCCTCAAAGTAATCCTTGCCGATCTGCACCATCGGCGCGTTGGCGCAGGCGCCCAGGCATTCCACCTCTTCCCAGGTGAACTTGCCGTCTTCCGACAGGGTGAAGGGCTTGTCCGCGATCTTGTCCTTGCAGACCTCGATCAGCTTCTCGGCGCCGCAGATCATGCACGACGTGGTGCCGCAGACCTGCACATGCGCCACCGACCCAGTCGGGGTCAGCTGGAACATGAAGTAGAACGAGGCAACCTCGAACGCGCGGATGTTGGCCATGCCCAGCATGTCGGCGACATATTCGATCGCCGGACGGGTCAGCCATCCTTCCTGTTCCTGCGCCCGCCACAGAAGCGGGATGACGGCCGATTGCGCCCGGCCTTCGGGATATTTGGTGATCTGCGCCTCGGCCCATTTCTGGTTCTCGGGCGTGAAAGCGAAGCTTTCGGGCTGATCGTGATAGAGACGGCGTAGCATCAGGCACAAGCTCCGATAGTCAGTTCAATTCCACACATCACCGGTCGATCTCCCCGAACACGACATCCATGGTGCCGATGATGGCGGCGACGTCGGCCAACTGGTGGCCGGTGGCGACGTGATCCATCGCCTGCAGGTGCAGGAAGCCCGGCGCGCGCAGCTTGGCTCGGTAGGGTTTGTTGGTCCCGTCCGATTTCATGTAGACGCCGAATTCGCCCTTGGGCGCCTCGACGGCGGCATAAACTTCGCCCTCGGGCACGTGGAAGCCTTCGGTGTAAAGCTTGAAGTGATGGATCAACGCTTCCATAGACTGCTTCATGTCCGACCGCTTAGGCGGGGTCAGCTTGCCACGGGCCAACACGTCGCCGGGGCAATCGCGCAGCTTGGCGACGGCCTGGCGGATGATGCTGGTCGACTGGCGCATCTCTTCCATCCGGACGAGGTAGCGGTCGTAGCAGTCGCCGTTCTTGCCGACGGGGATCTGGAAGTCGAATTCATCGTAGCATTCATAGGGCTGCGCGCGGCGCAGGTCCCAGGCCAGGCCCGACCCGCGCACCATCACGCCCGAGAAGCCCCAGTTCAGGATGTCTTCCTCGCTCACCACGCCGATATCGACGTTGCGCTGCTTGAAGATGCGGTTTTCGGTCAGCAGCCCGTCGATATCGTCCAGAACGACGGGGAATTCGACCGCCCATTCCTCGATATCGTCGATCAGTTCGTCGGTCAGGTCCTGGTGCACCCCACCCGGGCGGAAGTAGTTCGCGTGCAGACGCGCGCCACAGGCCCGTTCGTAGAAGATCATCAGCTTCTCGCGTTCCTCGAAGCCCCAGAGCGGCGGGGTCAGCGCGCCGACATCCATCGCCTGCGTGGTCACGTTCAGCAGGTGGTTCAGCACCCGGCCGATTTCGCTGAACAGCACCCGGATCAGCGACGCGCGGCGCGGCACTTCGGTGCCGGTCAGCTTTTCGATCGCCATGCACCATGCATGTTCCTGGTTCATCGGCGCCACGTAGTCGAGGCGGTCGAGATAGGGCAGGTTCTGCAGATAGGTGCGCGATTCCATCAGCTTCTCGGTGCCGCGATGCAGCAGGCCGATATGCGGATCGCAGCGTTCGACGATTTCGCCGTCCAGTTCCAGCACAAGGCGCAGCACGCCGTGCGCCGCCGGGTGCTGCGGGCCGAAGTTGATATTGAAATTGCGGATTTTCTGTTCGCCCTGCAGCGCGTCCACGCTGCCGTCGTCAAACTTGGAGCCGTCCATCATTTCGCCTCCCCTTTCTCATCGCCGGGCAGGATGTAATTGGCACCTTCCCAAGGGCTCATGAAATCGAACTGGCGGTATTCCTGAACCAGCTTCACCGGTTCATAGACCACGCGCTTGAGTTCCTCGTCGTAGCGCACCTCGGTGTAACCGGTGGTCGGGAAATCCTTGCGCAGCGGGTGGCCACGGAAGCCATAGTCGGTCAGCAGCCGGCGCAGGTCCGGATGGCCCGAGAAGATGATACCGAACATGTCGAAGACTTCGCGCTCGAACCAGTTGGCCGAAGGGTGCACATCAACGATCGAGGGCACCATTTCGTCTTCACGCACCGACACCCGCAGGCGGATGCGGTGGTTCTGGTACATCGACAGGAAGTGATAGACCACGTCGAACCGCTTGGCCCGCTCGGGGTAATCGACGGCGGTGATATCCACCAGCGAGGAAAACTTGCAGGTCTGGTCGGCTTTCAGGAAATCGACGAAATCAACGATATTGGCCGGGGCCACGTCGATGTTCAGTTCGTCATAGACGATGTCCCATCCGATCACGCAATCGGGCCGCTTGAGCTCGATATGGGTGGCCAGTTCGGTCAAGGCTTCGGTCATTGTCTGTCCCCTTCCGCGATCAGCGCACGATGGTGCCGGTGCGGCGGATTTTGCGTTGCAGCTGCATGATGCCATACATCAGCGCCTCGGCGGTCGGCGGGCAGCCGGGCACGTAGACGTCGACCGGTACGACGCGGTCACAGCCGCGCACCACCGAGTAGCTGTAATGGTAATAGCCGCCACCGTTGGCGCAGGATCCCATCGAGATCACGTAGCGCGGCTCCGGCATCTGGTCGTAGACCTTGCGCAGCGCCGGGGCCATCTTGTTGGTCAGGGTGCCGGCGACGATCATCAGGTCGGACTGGCGCGGCGAGGCGCGCGGCGCGGTGCCGTAGCGTTCCAGGTCGTAGCGCGGCATCGAGGTGTGCATCATCTCGACCGCGCAGCAGGCCAGACCGAAGGTCATCCAGTGCAGCGACCCGGTGCGGCCCCAGTTCACAATGTCTTCGACCGTGGTCAGCAGAAAACCCTTGTCCTGCAGTTCGCGGTTCAGTTCCTGCGTCGCGACTTCGCGGTCGAAGCCGGCGGTGTTAGACCCCGTCATCACTCCCATTCCAGGGCCCCTTTCTTCCACTCATAGGCAAAGCCTGCGGTCAGCACGCCGAGGAAAACCATCATCGACCAGAATCCAACCATGGAAAGGTCCTTGAAGGCCACCGCCCAGGGGAACAGCATCGCGATCTCCAGATCGAAGATGATGAACAGGATCGACACCAGATAGAACCGGACATCGAATTTCATTCGCGCGTCGTCGAAAGCGTTGAAACCGCATTCGTAGGCAGACACCTTTTCAGGGTCCGGATTACGAACGGCAAGAACGACGGCGGCGAGGATCAGAACAAGGCCAAGAACGATTGCAATGGCCAGAAAGACGAGGATGGGAAGGTATTCCCTCAGCATCTCTTCCACGGTGGCTCCTTTCATGCGCAAAAGGCGCAGTCAGTAGGCTGCTATAGCTAGGCAGGGTTTACTCTTGCCCCTTGTCAGGGTCAACCGAGCCAAAACATATTCACATTATTGAAGAAGTTCGGAAAAATCCATGTATACAAAAGCACACTGGAACCGCCTTTGCTGTGCCGCAGCACGGAGGTGAATTTTTTTTTCCGTGCGGGGCAGCTTTCCCGGGGGAACGGGCCGAAGACAGGGCCTCGGACAGGTCATGTTCGCATGGGCGATTCTGTTGAAAGACGCAAGCGACATACATCTATAGATGAACAAACGGCGCCCCCGGAGGGAGCGCCGCCAAGTGTCTGATCAACCTGCAATCGGGATCGGGCCGCCGTCACCCCTGCCAAGCGGGTTGGCGCTTTTCGAAAAAGGCGCCGATGCCCTCGGGCGCCTCGTCGCCTTCCCAACAGGCGGCAAGCTCGGCCGCGGTGTGCTGAATCACTTCTTCGTCGATGCGCGGCCCCAACGTGCGCAGCAGCGCCTTGGCCCGTGCCACCGCCCCCGGCGCGCAGTCCAGATAGGGGTCGATTTCGGCCTCGACAGCAGCATCCAGATCCTCGGCGGGAACGGATTTGGCCAACAGCCCCAGTTCCACCGCTTCCGGCCCCTTGAAACGTCGCCCCGACATGAATACCCGGCGCGCCCGCGCCTCGCCCATGCGGGCACAGACGTAAGGCCCGATGGTGGCCGGGATCAGCCCGAGCCGGGTTTCGGTCAGCGCCATCGTCACCTGATCGCTGCCGATTGCGATATCGCAGACGCTGGCCATTCCGACGCCGCCGCCAAACGCATTGCCATGCACCTTGCCGATCAGCGGCTTCGGCAGGGTGTTGAGCGCCTGCAGCATGCGGGCGAGTTTCGTCGCCTCGGCCATGCGGGTATCACGGTCGGCTTCGAATTGGCTCCGCATCCAGCCCAGGTCGCCGCCTGCGCAGAAGGTTTTGCCCTTCGCGGCCAGCACAACGACGCGCACCGTATCATCCGCCGCCAGCGCATCGGCTGCGTCGTGAATGTCGGTGATCATCTGCGCCGACATCGCGTTATGCTTTTCCGCCCGGTCCAGCCACAAGGTGGCAACGCCGCGCCCGTCCCGTTCTATGCTGACTGTTTCGCTCATCCCGCTTCTCCTCCGCTTGGCGGATGCCCCGCCCTCTTCCTGCCTTATCCGATGCGCATCGCGCGCGCCATTTCCGCCGCCTGATCCAGCACGACGGGATCGAGCCCGGTTTCGTAGCCAAGCTCGGTCAGCCGCGCCTGCACCGCCTCGGTCGCCACGTTGCCCGCAGCCCCGGGCGCATAAGGGCAACCGCCCAGACCACCCACGGCAGCATCGAATACGCGCACGCCCCTTTCCAGCGACGCTTCGATATTGGCCAACGCCCGCCCGGCGGTGTCGTGGTAATGCCCGGCCAGTCGTTCTGCCGGGGTCACCTGCAAAACGGCATCGAGCATCGCCGCGATGGTTTCCGGTTTGCCCTGCCCGATCGTGTCGCCAAGGCTGATTTCATAACATCCCATCTCATTCAACGCCTCGGCCACCCGTGCAACCTGCGCCGGGTCGGTCGCACCGTCATACGGGCAATCGGTGACGCAGGAAATATAGCCGCGCACCCGGATCCCGGCCTCTTGCGCCGCCCGGGCAACCGGTGCGAACTGATCCAGGCTTTCGGCGATGGTGGCGTTGATGTTGGCCTTGGAAAACCCTTCCGAGGCCGATCCGAAAATCGCCACCTCGTCGGCCTTCGCTGCCAAGGCCCGCTCCAGCCCCTTCATGTTCGGGGTCAGCGCGGCGTAGGACACGCCCGGCTTGCGGGTGATGCCGGCCAGAACCTCGGCGCTGTCGGCCATTTGCGGCACCCATTTGGGGCTGACGAAACTGGCCACTTCGATGCGCTTGAACCCGGCCTCGGACAGGCAATCGACCAGCGCGATCTTTTCCGTCGTCGGGATCAGCCGCTTTTCGTTCTGCAGCCCGTCACGCGGCCCCATTTCGAAGATTTCGACGTATTCGGTCATCGGTCACACCTCGGGCAGATCATAGAAATCACGGTCATAGAATTGCTGCGCGCCCTCGGCCGCGAGCGCGGAGCGGTAGGCCGGCCGCGCCGCGATCCGGTCGCGATAGGCCGCGACAGCGGGGAAACGGTCGAAGCGGACGTAGCGCGACGCGCTTTCCAGTGTGAACCCCATCATGATGTCGGCGGCGGAAAATCCGGACGGCAGCAGGTAATCGCCGTCTTGCAGCGCCCGTTCGATCCCCTTCAGCGCGATCGCCAGACGCTTGGTTTCAAGTTCCATCACGGTAGCGGACCGCGTCGCCGGATCGGGCAGGAACAGGTGCTGCATGTTCAAGTTCTGAATATGGCAGGCCAGCGTTTCGGCGTAGTGCAGCCACATCAGCCAATCGGCCCGTTCCGGATCTTCCGGGGCGGGCATCAACCCGTGACCGGACCGGGTTTCGCACAGGTATTGGACGATCGCGCCGCTTTCGAACAGCACCCGACCGTCGATTTCAAGCGCCGGCACCCGGCGCGCCGGCGAAATCGCCTTGAAATCCTCGGTATGCAGCGACCCGTCGGTGATCGCGTAGCGGACCACCTCGACCTCTTCGTTCAGTTCGAACAATAGCCACAAGACCCTGAAGGAACGGCTGCCCGCGATGGAATGCAGCCGGGCGGTCATCCCTCTTCCTCCTCCAGCCGGATCAGCGCAGCGCCCGCTTCGACCTGGGCGCCGGGTTCGGCCAGAACCTCGGCCACCACCCCGTCGCGCGCCGCTAGCAGCGAATGTTCCATCTTCATCGCCTCGAGGATCGCCAGCCGGTCGCCTTCCTGCACCGCCTGCCCGGCCTCGGCGAAAACCGCCTTGACCAGCCCCGGCATCGGCGCCTCGATCACGTTGCCCGCAGCACCACCGCTAGCGGCGACGTCGAGCGGATCGATGCGGGTGAAGCCCAGCCCGGAATCGGCGAAGACGGTGATCAGGTCGCCGGCCACCGCAAGTTCGGGCGCCGGGGTGCCGTCGAGCGCCCAGCGGGTGCCGGTGCGGATCGCCTCCACGACCTCCTCGCCGATGGTGACGCTGTGGCGATCCGGGCCATGGCTGCGGACATCCGCGTCGAACGCCTCGCCGTCGAAGTCCAGCGCCACGTGATGGGCCAGCGGTTCCCACAGGGCAAAGCCGGTTTCATCACCGCCATCGAGCAGGCCAAGCGCCGCCAGCGCCGCCAGCGCACGGTGCTGCACGGTGGGAACCGGCGCGCCGGTCAGATCGTCGATGTCGCGGCCGATCAGCCCGGTATCGACCTCGCCCGCCGCGAAGCCCGGATGGGCACAAAGCGCAGAGAGGAAGCGCAGGTTGGTCACCGTCCCCGCCACCTGACAGCCGTCCAGCGCCGATTTCATCCGGCTGAGCGCGATGTCGCGGGTAGGGCCGAAGGTGATGATCTTGGCGATCATCGGGTCGTAGAACGGGCTGATCGTGTCGCCCGTGCGCACGCCGCTATCGGCGCGGGCGCTTGCGGGGAATTGCAGGTGCGCCAACGTGCCGGTGGCGGGGAGGAAGCCCTTGGGCACGTCCTCGGCATAAAGCCGTGATTCGAAGCTGTGACCGGTCAGGGTCAGTTCGTCCTGTCCGAGCGGCAGATCCTCGCCCGCGGCGACCCGCAACTGCCATTCGACAAGGTCGATGCCGGTAACGGCCTCGGTGACGGGATGTTCCACCTGCAGGCGGGTGTTCATTTCCATGAACCAGAACCCGTCGGGCCGCAGCCCCTTGGAGCCGTCGACGATAAACTCGATGGTGCCTGCGCCCTTGTAACCGATCGCCTCGGCCGCGCGCACCGCCGCCTGCCCCATCGCTGCGCGCATTTCCTCGGTCATGCCGGGCGCCGGGGCTTCCTCGATCACCTTCTGGTGGCGGCGCTGCAGCGAACAGTCGCGTTCATAAAGATGCACCGCCGTTTCGCCGTCGCCGAAAACCTGCACCTCGATATGGCGCGGTTTCTGGATGTATTTCTCGATCAGGACATCGGGGTTGCCGAAGGCGGTCTGCGCCTCGCTGCGCGCGCTGTCCAGCGCCGCCATGAAATCCGCGGGCGCCTCGACCAGCCGCATCCCCTTGCCGCCACCGCCCGCGACCGCCTTGATCAGCACCGGATAGCCGATGGTGTCGGCAGCACCCGACAGGTGTTCGGGGGCCTGATTGGCGCCGTGATAGCCGGGAACGACCGGCACACCGGCTTCCTCCATCAGCGCCTTGGCGGCGTCCTTCAGCCCCATCTTGCGGATCGCATCGGCCGAGGGGCCGATGAAGGTCAGGCCTGCCGCCTCTACCGCGTCGACGAAATCGGGGTTTTCCGACAGGAAGCCATAGCCGGGATGGATCGCCTGCGCGCCGGTCTTGAGCGCAGCCTCGATGATCCGCTCGCCCTTGAGGTAGCTTTCCGCCGGGGCCGAGCCGCCGATATGGACGGCTTCGTCGGCGGCGGCGACATGGGCGGCGGAGGCATCGGCGTCGGAATAGACGGCAACCACCTTGACGCCCATGGCACGGGCGGTGCGCGCCACCCGGCAGGCGATTTCCCCGCGATTGGCGATCAGAATCTTATCAAACATCAGAAGCCTCCAAATCCTTCTACGCACCAACTCTGGCGCTGCCCTCCGTCATACCTGCGCGCTAGCCCCGTACCGATCATACGTTCGGAGACGTCCGAGCCATCCACGCTTAGCTTCGTCAATACGCGGCCGTATCGGTCCTTACCCACGGTCTGGGTTGAAATCTTAGAACTTTTCCAGAGCATCCAACGCAGATGTTGCGTGGCGCGTAATGCATCGATGAATTCGCTCAGACATCGCGCCTTTTTCTCAGGAGTATCATAACCGAGCACGCGTCCTGATATGACGCCACTACGCGAGCAAAGGAGCCGTACAGTATCCCCGTCTATGATACCGACGACGCGACAGCCGTCCGTAGGTTTCACCATTCCATTTACGGCATCGCCGACCGGGGGCAACACCACGGCACCCAATGTCAGAACGGCAACGCCAAGACCAAACCTACTGCGCCAGTTATGAAGAGGATGCCTTGGTCGACCAGGCGGCCTGCCCAAAGCCCATTTCGGGTGGCGCCGTGCGCCACGCCGAAATGGCAGTACTTTGCCCCGCTGACTATTCCTAGGCCTGGTCATTTATCATCACATCCTAAACACGCCAAATCGGGTGTCTTCGATCGGCGCATTGAGCGAGGCGCTGAGGCTCAGGGCCAGCACGTCGCGGGTCTTGCGCGGGTCGATGATACCGTCGTCCCACAGACGCGCGGAGGCGTAGAGCGGGTGGGATTGTTCCTCGAACATCTCGATGGTAGGGCGCTTGAAGTCTGCCTCTTCCTCGGCCGACCATGTGCCGCCCTGCCGTTCGATGCCGTCGCGCTTGACGGTGGCCAGAACCCCCGCCGCCTGTTCGCCGCCCATCACCGAGATGCGCGAGTTGGGCCAGGTCCACAGGAAGCGGGGCGAATAGGCCCGTCCCGCCATGCCGTAATTGCCCGCCCCGAAGGAGCCGCCCACCAGCATGGTGATCTTCGGCACCTTGGTGGAAGCCACTGCCGTGACCATCTTGGCGCCATGGCGCGCGATGCCTTCGTTTTCGTATTTGCGCCCGACCATGAAGCCGGTGATGTTCTGTAGGAACACCAGCGGGATCTTGCGCTGGCTGCACAGCTCGACGAAATGCGCGCCCTTCTGGGCGGCCTCGCTGAAAAGCACGCCGTTATTGGCGACGATGCCGACGGGGCAGCCTTTGACATGGGCGAAGCCCGTCACCAGGGTTTCGCCGAACCGCGGCTTGAATTCGTCGAAGCGCGATCCGTCGACGGTGCGCGCAATCACCTCGCGGATGTCGTAGGGGGTGCGCAGGTCGGCGGGCACCACGCCGAGGATTTCGTCGGGGTCGTAGGCCGGGTCCTCGGGGCTTTGCCATTGTACCGTCTGCGGCTTGGCGCGGTTCAGGTGGCTGACGGCGCGGCGCGCCAGCGCCAGCGCGTGGGCGTCGTCCTCGGCCAGATAATCCGCCACGCCCGAGAGCCGCGTATGCACATCGCCGCCGCCCAAGTCCTCGGCGCTGACCACCTCGCCCGTCGCGGCCTTCACCAGCGGCGGACCGGCGAGGAAAATGGTGCCCTGTTCCTTGACGATGATGGTGACGTCGGACATCGCCGGCACGTAAGCGCCGCCGGCGGTACAGGATCCCATGACGACGGCGATCTGCGGGATGCCCTTGGCCGACATGTTGGCCTGATTGTAGAAGATGCGGCCGAAATGATCGCGGTCCGGGAACACCTCGTCCTGCTGCGGCAGGTTGGCGCCGCCACTGTCGACCAGGTAGATGCAGGGCAGATGGTTCTGTTCCGCGATCTCCTGCGCGCGCAGGTGTTTCTTGACGGTCATCGGGTAATAGGTGCCGCCCTTCACCGTGGCGTCGTTGCACACCACCATGACCTCCTGCCCGTGCACCCGGCCGATCCCGGCGATGACACCGGCAGCGGGGGCGGCATTGCCGTACATGTCGTGTGCCGCGGTGGCGCCGATTTCGAGGAAGGGCGAACCGGGGTCGAGCAGGTTCGCCACCCGGCGGCGCGGCAGCATCTTGCCGCGCGCTTCATGGCGCTGACGGGACCGTTCACCGCCGCCCAGACGGGCGGCCTCGGCGGCCTTGCTCACGGTTTCGAGTGCCTCGAGATGGCCCTTCAGATTGGCCTGGAAGGCCTCCGAGGAGGGAAGAGCGTTGGATTTCAGTTTCATCTCTCATCCTTCTTGGCGTCTAGATTAAATTTGAATTTCTGGCGCTTCACTTTGTTACCTATCTCAATGTTTATAGGTACTTGTATGTCGTCCAGTTGTTTGCCGTCCAAATACGCCAAACGTACTTGGCATATGGAATCCATTAACAAAGACGTCGCAAATATTCGCTTTTTATCACTTTCAGGATCTAGTTCCTCAGTGCCGAAAGCGATTGAAAGGTGTTCTGCTGGCTTCTCGTACCAATCGATCCAATTCAAACCTAACAATGGTAAGCTGACCGGTACATACTCCCCATCCTCACCTTTCATTTGAAGTCTAATACCTTCTCCATAGCTTACAGGCTTCCCGTGCTTATAGGCGTTGATTGCACCACGTTCAGACAGTAGCTCGGCCTCTTCTCTGACAAGGTCAATAATTTCTCCCGAACCCTGTTCAGTGGACAGCAAATCCACGTTGCTAAACAGCTTGAACGAAACCCATTCATTAAATCCAATCGGGACCCCCTTCCTTGAAAGCGAAAAACTGTCGGGGACATTACCGGACGCAATAGATCGTATTGGTTCTAGCAACCTGTCCCCCCGAAGCACTGACGCCGTGCGCGGGAATGGATTTGACTTAGGAGCACTGAGAAGCAATAGCATCAGCGTTTCCGAAGAGAAGTATCTCAATGCCCTGACGGTGTAAGACGCATACTTGTCATAGTTCGCAATCGCCCTTTCAAGGCGATCATTGAGAGGATGATCCGAAATTACTTCCCGGTTTTCATCATGAACCTGCAGCTTCGCAGGGGAAGCGGTATGTACACGATCAGCCATGATCCAAAAATAGAAGGGATCGAAATCGGCGTAGAAATTTCGTTCGATCTTTTCGATCATTTCGAAGAAGGCAGCGTTCGGATGCTGATCGTCAATCATGGGCAATCTCCTCAGCCGCCCGCCGCTTCAGCTCCTTGCGGATCACCTTGCCCGTCACCGTCATCGGCAGAGCGTCGAGAAAGGCGATTTCCCTTGGATAGGAATGCTTCGCCACCCGTGCCTTGGCGAAATCCTGCAATTCCTTCGCCAGCGCCTCGCTGGGCTCATATCCCGGCTTCAGAACCACGTAGGCCTTGACGATCTCGGTGCGCAGCGGGTCGGGCTTGCCCACCACGCCGACGGTGGCGACGGCGGGGTGTTTCAGCAGACCGTCCTCAATCTCGCTCGGCCCGATGCGGTATCCGGCCGAGGTGATCACGTCGTCCTCGCGCCCGACGAAGCGCAGGAAATCACCGTCCCAGGTGCCCCGGTCGCCGGTCAGCATCCAGTCGCCGACGAATTTCTCCGCCGTCGCTTCGGGCCGGTTCCAGTATTCCAGCATCATGCTGGCGGCACCCTTGCGGATGGCGATATCGCCCTCGCCGTCGAAGGGGTTTCCGTCGCCGTCCAGCACCGCGATCTCGAACCCCGGCGCGGGTTTGCCGAGGCAACCCGGTTTCGGGCTGAACAGCGCGCCGCAGGAAGACGCCACCATGTTGCATTCGGTCTGGCCGTAGAATTCGTTGATCCGCAAACCGAAGGCGCGACGCCCCCAGTCGAGCATTTCCGCCCCCAGAGGTTCGCCGCCCGAGGCGACCGAGCGCAGGCCCGAAATGGCGGCATCCTCGGCCTTCAGCATCCGCAAAGCCGTGGGCGGGAAGAACACGTTGCGCACCCCCGCCACGTCGACGATGCGCCGGCATTCGGCGACGGTGAACTTGTCCATCCTTGCGGCCACCACCGGCACACCCAGCGCCAGACCGGGCATCAGCACGTCAAAGAGCCCGCCGATCCAGGCCCAGTCGGCCGGCGTCCACAGGCAATCACCCTGCTGGCCGAGGAAATCGTGGCTGACCTCGACCCCCGGCAGGTGGCCGGTCAGCACCCGGTGGCCGTGCAGCGCGCCCTTGGGCGCCCCGGTCGTTCCGCTGGTATAGATCAGAACGGCAGGGTCCTCAGAGCCGGTATCGGCGGTCTCGAACCGGGCATCGGAAAGATCGCAGGTTTCCGGAACCAGCGCCTGCCGCCCTGCCCCCTTCAGCCATTCGGTCAACCCTTCGGTCCCGTCCGGATCGGCGACGACCAATTCGACGCCGGCATCTTCCAGCCGCGTGATCAGAGCCTCGACCCCGAACAGCTTGAACAGCGGGATCGAAATCGCGCCGAGCTTCCAGCATGCGATATGCGCCGCCGCCGTCCAGGGCGATTGCGACCGCAACACGCCGACCCGGTCACCACGCTTCACCCCGCTTGCCACCAGCTCATGCGCCAGCCCGTCGGCCATCTGCCGCGACCGGCCATAGCTGACGGTGCGGCGCTCGGCCCCGGTCATGTCGATGATCGCCACCCGGTCGGGCGCGCGCGCGGCCCAGTCGTCGCAAACCTGCGCCGCCATGTTCAGCCGCGCCGGGATGTCCCAGCGGAAATCCCGGATCAATTCGCCATAGGTTTCAGCACGCGGCAGCATGGCTCAGCGCATCGCCGCCATCAATTCGCGGCCCACCAGCATGCGGCGGATCTCGGAAGTGCCTGCGCCGATTTCCATCAGCTTGGCATCGCGGAAAATCCGGCTGACCGGCGCTTCCGACAGGAAGCCTGCCCCGCCCATCGCCTGCACCGCCTGATGCGACACTTTCATCGCTTCTTCGCTGGCGTAAAGCACGCAGGCGGCTGCGTCCTGGCGGGTCACCTCGCCCCGGTCGCAGGACTTGGCGACTTCGTAGACATAGGCGCGGGTGGAATTCATCGCCGTGTACATGTCGGCGATCTTGCCCTGCATCAGCTGGAAATCCCCGATCGACTGACCGAACTGCTTGCGCTCGACCATGTAGGGCATGACCTCGTCCATGCAGGCGGCCATGATACCGGTGCCGATCCCGGACAGAACCACGCGTTCGTAATCCAGCCCCGACATCAGCACGCGAACGCCCTTGCCCTCCTCACCAAGGACGTTTTCGAACGGCACCTCGACGTTTTCGAAAACCAGCTCGGCGGTGTTCGATCCGCGCATGCCGAGCTTGTCGAAATGGTTCGAGGTGGAAAACCCGGTCATCGACTTTTCGATGATGAAGGCGGTGATGCCCTTCGACCCGGC
Organism: Thalassovita aquimarina; assembly: GCF_018219815.1. Taxonomy (GTDB): domain Bacteria; phylum Pseudomonadota; class Alphaproteobacteria; order Rhodobacterales; family Rhodobacteraceae; genus Thalassobius; species Thalassobius aquimarinus. The sequence goes on along the minus strand of NZ_JADMKU010000006.1, from coordinate 100,953 downwards.
GTCCGGGTCGGTCTTGGCGTAGACCACCAGCGTGTCGGCATCCGGGCCGTTGGTGATCCAGTACTTGTTGCCGTTCAGAACATAATAGCCGTTGCGCTTTTCCGCCTTGAGCTTCATCGACACCACGTCGGACCCGGCTGAGGGCTCCGACATCGCCAGCGCGCCGACATGTTCGCCGGAAATCAGCTTGGGCAGGTATTTCCGCTTCTGTTCCTCGTTGCCGTTCAGCTTGATCTGGTTGACGCAAAGGTTCGAATGCGCGCCATAGCTCAGCGAAACGCTGGCCGAGGCGCGGGCGATTTCCTCGACCGCGATCACATGCGCCAGGTAGGACATGCCGGCACCGCCGTATTCCTCCGGCGTGGTGATGCCCAGAAGGCCCAGCTCGCCCATTTCCTGCCACAGCTCGTTGGGGAAGGCGTTTGAGCGGTCGATCTCGGCCGCCATCGGCTTCACCCGTTCCTGCGCCCAGCGATGCACCATCTCGCGCAGCGCATTCACATCTTCGCCCAGGTCGAAATTCATCACGGCGTTGAACATGGTCCGGCTCCTCCTTCCGGGTTAATGAACACTTGTTCAATAAATGTCACAGCGCCCGAGTCGCGTCAAGCGTGCTGTTCACCAAAGCGCCAAACGCCCACGCGCCCCGCCCGGACAGGGTACGGCGATCCTCTTCTTCTTTTCGGAAATATCCCGGGGTGAATTGGCCGTCGGCCAAGAGGGGCAGCGCCCCTTATCCCGCCTGCCAGACCGCGCCGACTTCGGCCTTGATGATCCGAGCCAGCAGCGCGCAATCCTCCAGGCTGAAGGTCAGCGGTAGCCGCATGTCGACGATCCCCTTGAGCACCCAATCGGTGCGCGGCATCGCCTCGCTCGGCACGTACCGCCAACTGTCGTAGCGGCTGGTAAAGCCGGAAGGCTCGGCGCCGCCGAACCACTTCAATTCAACCCCGCGCTCAAGACACCGCCGCAGAACCTCGGCGATCCTGTCCTCGGACCAGTCCAGCAGCAGGAACTGGATCGACGATCCGACATAGTCTTCCTGTTCGGGACGCTCGATCACCGTCAGGCCCGGCGTGCCGCGCAACCCATCCTCGACCACCCGGTAACGCTCGTTCCAGCGGTCGCATTGCCGGTCGAGATCGCGCAACTGGACCCGCAGGATCGCGGCGCGCAGATGATCCATCCGGCCCGACACGTTGGGCGTGTAGTATTTGACCGCCTCGAACACCTCCGGATCAGGCGCCGCCAGGTGACGGTCATACAGCATGTAGGATCCCGACAACATCACCGCGCGGGCCATGACCTCGTCATCGTCGCAGATCAGGAAACCGCCCTCGCCCGAATTCAGATGCTTGTAGGTCTGGGTCGAATAGCAGCCGATGATCCCGTCGGTTCCCGACAGCCGGCCGCGCCAGCGCGCGCCCATGGTATGGGCGCAATCCTCGATCACCCGAATGCCCGCCGCGTTGCAGATACCCATCAACCGGTCCATGTCGCACAGATGCCCGCGCATGTGCGACAGCATCAGCACTTCGCCCTGCCCCGCCTTGGCGGCCAGATCATCAAGGTCGATCACCAGTTCCTCGGTCACGCCGACGAAGACCGGCACCGCGCCGACGCTGGCGATTGCACCGGGCACCGGAGCCAGCGTGAAGGCGTTGGTCAGAACCCTGTCGCCGGGCCCCACCCCGACGGCGCGCAGGGCACAGGCCAGCGCGTAGCCCCCCGAAGCCACGGCCAGCGCGTATTTCGCCCCCATCGCCGCGGCGAATTCTCGTTCCAGCAGCGCGACCTCGCCTGCCTCGCCCGGCGCCACGTTGTAGCGGTGCAGACGGCCGGTTTTCATCACCGCGACGGCGGCCTCGATCGCTTCGTCCGGGATCGGTTCCTGCTGGGTGAAATTGCCGGTAAATTTCTCGCTCATGGGGTATTTCTGAGCCTTTGCGCCTAGTCCGTCAACGCGGGCACGCCGATCAGCCGCCGCACCTCGCCCGGCAGGGCGTCGAAGTGATCGATCATCCCCTCGGGGTCGAGATCCGCAACCGCCCGGCCGTCCGGCCCGAACGTGACCAGGATGCAGGGCACGCCGAGGGCCTTGGCGGTCTGCCGGTCAGTGATCGTGTCGCCGACGATCAGGGATCGCGCCGGATCGCCGCCCGCGCGCAGCGCCGCTTCGCGCAACGGCGCCGGATCGGGCTTGCGCGTGGGCAAGGTATCGGCCCCGATCAGCGAGGCGAACGCATTGCGTATGCCGAGCCGCGCCAGCAGGGTCTCGGCCAGCTTTTCGGGCTTGTTGGTGCAGATGCCGACCTTGTAGCCGGTTGCGCTCAGTACGCCCACCGCCTCCATCGCGCCGGGATAAATCTTGGTGTAGCGGTCGATATCGGCCTCGTAGGCACTCAGCAGATGCGGATACCACTGCTCCACCTGCGCTGCCACATCGCCATGCGCGATCCGTTCCAGCCCCAGCGTCAGCATCGCCCGCCCACCATGGAACGCGGTCGCGGCATCCACCAAAGGATCCAGAACGTCGCCGCGCCCCATCGCCCGGAAACAGGCATTCGCCGCCGCGATCAGATCGCCGCTGGTATCTGCAAGAGTTCCGTCCAGATCGAAGATCACAGTTTGCATGCCTGCCCATCCTACTTGCTTGGCGCTTTTTCGCCAGTCACTGTTGCACCCCGCAATCACAAGTGATGCAACGCGGCCTTGCGCCCTTGTGCCAAGCAGATAAAACGGGCGCAACGCAAATACGAAGAGAAGCAGCATGAGCACGGCACTTGTCATCCTCGCCGCAGGCATGGGGACGCGGATGAATTCGGACCTGCCGAAGGTCCTCCACAAAATCGCGGGCGCCCCCTTGCTGGTCCATGCGATGAAGTCTGGCGCGGCGATCGATCCGGAAAAGTTGGTGATCGTGGCCGGCCACGGCGCCGACGAGGTGGCCAGCGCTGCGCGCGACTGGGATGACCGGGCCGAGACGGCGCTGCAAGAAGAACAGCTGGGCACCGGTCACGCCGTGCTGCAGGCGCGCGAGGCGCTGGCTGATTTCGACGGCGACGTGATCGTGCTCTATGGCGACACACCTTTCATCCAGCCCGAAACCATCGAAAAGATCGTCGCGGCACGGGCGTTGAACGACGTTGTCGTGCTGGGATTTGATGCCGCCGACCCGGGCCGGTACGGCCGGTTGGTGATGGCGGGAGACACGCTGGAACGGATCGTCGAATTCAAGGATGCATCCGATGAGGAACGCGCGATAACTCTTTGCAATTCCGGCATTGTCGCAGCAAACGCCGCCACCCTGTTCCGGCTTCTGGACAAGGTCGGCAACGACAATGCGGCGGCGGAATATTACCTGACCGACATCGTCGCGCTGGCCCGCGCCGAAGGCCTGTCGGCCACCGCCGTCACCTGTGACGAAAGCGAAACGCTGGGCGTCAATTCCCGCGCCGAACTGGCCGCGGCCGAAGCCGCCTTTCAGGCCCGCGCCCGTGCCGAGGCGATGGAAAACGGTGTCACGCTGACCGCGCCCGACACCGTGCATTTCGCCCATGACACCGTCATCGGACGCGATGCGGTCGTCGAACCCAACGTGGTGTTCGGCCCCGGCGTCACGGTGGAATCCGGCGCCCTGATCCGCGCCTTTTCGCACCTGGAAGGCTGCCACGTGTCGCGCGGTGCCACCGTCGGCCCCTATGCCCGTCTGCGCCCCGGTGCGGAACTGGCCGAGGACGTGCACGTGGGCAACTTTGTTGAAATCAAGAACGCGGTGCTGGACGAAGGCGCCAAGGCCAACCACCTGAGCTATATCGGCGACGCCCATGTCGGCGAGAAAGCCAATATCGGCGCCGGCACCATCACCTGCAATTACGACGGGGTGATGAAGCACAAGACCGAAATCGGTGCGAATGCCTTCATCGGGTCGAACACCATGCTGGTCGCCCCCGTCCGGGTCGGCAACCGCGCCATGACCGGCAGCGGATCGGTGATCACCCAGGACATCGAAGACGACGCGCTGGCGATTGCGCGCGCGACGCAGGTCAACAAACCGGGGCTGGCGACGAAGCTGCGCGAAATATTGCAAGCCAAAAAGGCGAAACGGGACAAAGGGGCAGGATAATGTGCGGAATTGTCGGGGTCCTGGGCGAACACGAAGCAGCGCCGATCCTTGTGGACGCGCTGAAACGGCTGGAATATCGCGGTTATGACAGCGCCGGGATCGCCACCGTGAACAATGGCCACCTGTCCCGCCGCCGCGCGGTGGGCAAGCTGGTCAATCTCAGCGACCTTCTGGTTCACGACCCGTTGCCGGGCAAGGCCGGGATCGGTCATACCCGCTGGGCCACCCATGGCGCGCCCAGCGTGATCAACGCCCATCCGCACCAGGCTGGTCAGGTGGCGGTGGTGCATAACGGGATCATCGAAAATTTCCGTGAACTGCGTGCCGAACTGGCGGCGAAAGGCATCCATTTCGCCACAGAAACCGATACGGAAACCGTCGCCCTGATGGCCCAGTTCTATATGGAACAGGGCGACGATCCCGTCGCGGCCGCCTACAAAACCCTGGCACGGCTGAACGGCGCCTTCGCGCTGGCCTTCCTGTTCGAGGGCCAAGACGACCTGCTGGTCGCCGCGCGCAAGGGCAGCCCGCTGGCCGTGGGCCACGGCGAGGGCGAGATGTACGTAGGCTCCGACGCCATCGCGCTGGCGCCGATGACCGACAGGATCACCTATCTGGAAGAAGGCGATTTCGCGGTGATCACCCGCAACAGCCTTGAAATCCGGGATGCCAATGGCGAACTGGCCAATCGCGAAATGCGCACCATCCACATGGACGATGCCCGCATCGACAAGGGCGGGCACAAGCATTTCATGGCCAAGGAAATCGCCGAGCAGCCGATGGTGATCGGCGAAGCGGTGCGCCATTACCTGTCCGCCGACGGCAATTCGGTTGAACTGCCCGAGGATTTCGATTTCGCCGGGATCGACCGTCTGACCATGGTTGCCTGCGGCACCGCCTTCTATGCCTGTCTGACCGCGAAGTACTGGTTCGAACAGTTGGCGCAATTGCCGGTCGAGGTCGATATCGCCAGCGAATTCCGCTATCGCGAACCGCCCATCGCGCCCCGCACCGTGGCCCTGTTCGTCAGCCAGTCGGGCGAAACCGCCGATACGCTGGCGGCGCTGCGCTATTGCGACGGCAAGGCCGACAAGATCCTGTCGGTGGTCAACGTGCCTGAAAGCTCGATCGCGCGGGAAAGCGACCTGGCGCTGCCGATCCTTGCCGGGGTCGAAGTCGGCGTCGCCTCGACCAAGGCCTTCACCTGCCAGCTGACGGTTCTCCTGATGCTGGCGCTGAAAGCCGCCGAACAGCGGGGCACGCTGACGGCCGATGAAATCGCCGACAAGCTCAGCGCGCTGCGCGCGGTCCCCGCCACGCTGAACACCGCGCTGGAACAGGAAGGCGCCATCGCCGCCGCCGCGCGGAAGCTTTCCGAGGCCTCCGACGTGCTGTTCCTGGGCCGGGGACTGATGTATCCCCTGGCCCTTGAAGGCGCGTTGAAGCTGAAAGAAATCAGCTACATACATGCCGAAGCCTATGCATCCGGGGAATTGAAGCACGGCCCCATCGCGTTGATCGACAAGACAATGCCGGTGGTGGTGATGGCACCCTATGACGCGCTTTACGGCAAGACCGTTTCGAACATGCAGGAAGTGCTGGCGCGCGGCGGCAAGGTGGTTCTGATCACCGATGCGGCCGGGGCGGCCGAGACCGAAGACAGCGCGTGGCAGACCATCGTCATGCCCGAAATCGATCCGGTCCTGACCCCGGTGCTTTACGCGGTGCCGGCGCAGCTTCTGGCCTATCACACGGCGGTTGCCAAGGGCACGGACGTCGACCAACCCCGCAACCTTGCCAAATCGGTGACAGTAGAATGACCCTGAATGATGCACTCGAAGCGCTGAAGGCGCATGCCGAACCGGGCCGGGCCGAGGGATCCGCCGACTATCACAAGGTTCCGCGCGCCTATCTGGGGGTGCCCAATCCGGCGATCAACGACCTGACCAAGGCGTGGCGGCAGCAGTTGACGGTAGAGGACCGCGTCACGCTGGCGCGGGATCTTTGGAACACGGACATTTTCGAGGCGCGACTGGCGGCGGCGAAATTGCTGACCCAGGCGCGGATCAAACCCGATCAGGCGGCTTGGGACCTGATCAAGAGCTGGGTGCCGGATTTCGACAGCTGGGCGATTGCCGACCACGCGATGATGGCGGGGCAGAAACGGCTGCAAGCCGACCCGTCCCGCATCGACGAGGTCGAGGAATGGACTCGCTCGGACAGTCACTGGACCCGGCGCGCGGCGATGGTGATCACCCTGCCCTGGACCAAGCAGAACCACCCCAAGCCGCAGGATGTCGAGATCCGCGAGCGGGTGCTCGGCTGGGCCGGGGCCTACGTGAACGATCCCGAATGGTTCATCCAGAAATCGGTGGCCTGGTGGCTGCGCGATCTGTCGAAACACGATCCCGACCGGGTGATCCAGTTCCTGCGTGAACATGGCAAGGCGATGAAACCCTTCTCCCGCAAGGAAGCGTCGAAATACCTGCCGCCAAGGGTTTAGCGCGTTATTTCACGGCACGGGGGCTGCGGCGAAACCCGCATCGGATTCGCCGCCCCCAATCAGTCAAGATAGACCTCGACCTCGGGCAATCCCTTCACCGGCGCATCAAGCAGGCGCATCGCGCCGAGCGACAGGCGGCTACCGGCAGTGACCGGACCCGCGATCGGAATCAGGTCGACCTTGACCACGCGCCCGTTCGCCGGGTAGCGCACCCGCCCCCGGCCCGGCGCCGACACGAGCGGCGTCTCGATCCAGAACCCATCGCGGGACGGATCGCCCAGCGACGCGACGGTCGTCCCCAATATCCCCGATGTAGCGGGCTGCGCCGCCGACGCAGTGTCCTCCAGCGGCGTGACCTCGACCGCCTCGGGGGCGGGCATGGTGTCAGCATCGGCCGGTCGCGCCACCCCTGCGGGCGCGCGTTGCCAAGGCGGAGTGCCGAGAAGCGGAACGTCGGTACACGCCGACAGGGCGAAAGCGGGGAGAAGGATCAGGGCAACGTGTTTCATGGGCTCAGGCTACGACCTTTCGCCACGGCGATCAATCATATCCACCCTTGCCGCGGCGGGTTTCCGCCCCTAGTTTCACCCCTATGAAAACGCCCCTGATAGATCCGTTCCAGCGCGCCATCACGTATTTGCGCATCTCCGTCACCGACCGGTGTGATTTCCGCTGCGTTTACTGCATGTCGGAAAACATGACCTTCTTGCCGAAGAAGGAACTGCTGACGTTGGAAGAACTGGACCGGATGTGTTCCACCTTCATCGGACTCGGCGTCGAAAAACTGCGCATCACCGGCGGCGAACCGCTGGTGCGGCGCGGGATCATGACCTTTTTCGACGCCATGTCGCGGCACCTGGACAGCGGCGCGTTGAAGGAACTGACGCTGACCACCAACGGATCGCAGCTCGAAAAATACGCCGGTGACCTATGGGCGGCGGGCGTGCGGCGGGTCAACATCTCGCTCGACACGTTGGACGATCAGAAATTCGCCGACATCACCCGCTGGGGACGGCTGCCGCAGGTCATCCGCGGCATTGACGCCGCCCAGAAGGCCGGGATGCGGGTCAAGATCAACACCGTGGCGCTGAAGGGCTTCAACGACGTGGAACTGTTCGACCTCGTCGAGTGGTGCAAATCGCGCGACATGGACCTGACCTTCATCGAGGTGATGCCGATGGGCGACATCGGCAACGAGGACCGCTTGGATCAATACTGGCCGCTCAGCGACCTGCGGGCGCAACTGGCCGAACGCTTCACCCTGACCGATCTGGCCGAACGTTCGGGCGGACCGGCGCGTTACGTGCGGCTGGAAGAAACCGGTCAGAAAATCGGCTTCATCACGCCGCTGACCCACAATTTCTGCGAAAGCTGCAACCGGGTCCGGCTGACCTGCACCGGCGAGATCTACACCTGCCTGGGTCAGGAAGGCATGCAGGACCTGCGCCCTGCCCTGCGCGATCACCCGGATGACGACGCGCCGCTGGAAGCGGCGATCCGCGCCGCCATCGGGATGAAACCCAAGGGCCATGATTTCGACTATTCGCGGCAGGAAGTGACGGGCAAGATGTCCCGCCACATGAGCCACACCGGCGGATGACCCAACCGACAGCAAAGCGCTGGCCGCTTTCTTATCACCTGTATCGTTTCGTGACTTTCTGCGCGGCGCCGCTGCTGCACCGTTTCGCAGGCAAGCGGCATCGCGCAATGGGCTGCGCGGCGGACCGGCTGGGCGAACGCTTCGGCCATGCCAGCTTGCCGCGTCCGCAAGGTTCGCTGGTCTGGATCAATGCAGCGTCGATGGGGGAACTGCGCGCAACGATTGCGGTGGCGACCGCGATGCCCGATGCACAACTTCTGATTACCACCACGTCGCAGAGCGGTGCCGAAATGGTATCGCGGCAATTTCCGCCAAACTGCATGCACCAGTTCGCACCGCTGGACACCGGCGCGGCGGCGGCGCGCTTCCTCGACTATTGGCGTCCAGATCTGGCGTTGTTCGTGGAAAGCGACCTGCCGCTGCGGGTCATTGACAGACTGGCGCGCGCGGGCGTGCGCATGGGGATCCTGAACGCGCGACCGTCGCGCACCCGCAACCGCTTTCCCGGGCTTTCCGCAGCAGTCCTGTCGCGCATGGCGCTGGCGACCTCGCAGGATCAGGACACCGCGGCGCAGTTGATCGGGCTGGGCCTGCCGGAACAGCGGCATGTCATGGTCACGGACCTCAAAACCCTCGCCCCTCCGCCCAGGCCGGATCCGCAGGCCGTGGCGGCGCTGCGAAACCAGATTTCCGGTCGCCCCGTCTGGCTGGCGATGTCCGCCCACCCCGAAGAGGCCGAACAGCTGCTTGCAGCCCATCGCCGGCTGCTGCGTGACCGGCCGGACCTGTTGTTGTTGCTGGCACCGCGCCATCCCGATGCAATGCCGCGTTTCGAGGGCGTTCTGAACGGGCTCACCGCCCGCAGGCGCAGCCGGGGCGAAGAAATCGGCGACGCGCAGGTCTATTTCGCCGACACTCTGGGCGAGGCGGGCACGCTTTTCGCGGTCGCGCCCTTTGCGGTGATCTGCGGCACCTTCGCCGATCTCGGCGGCCATTCCCCCGCAGAGGCGCTGGCCGCCGGCCTGCCAGTGCTGCGCGGCCCCCATGTGGGCAACCACGCCGCCGCATTCGAGAGGGCAGAAAAATGCGGTGCAGCGCGCGTAGCGTCCGATACGCAGGCCCTTGCCAGCGCCGTGGCCGATTGGCTAAGTGGCGACGCTCTCGAAACGGCGGCCAGCGCGGCGCGAACAGCCGGAGCACGGAACGACACCCAGATCACCGCACTGGTGAGCAGAATTGAACAGCTGATGCCATGACCCGAAACGCTGTGATCCTCAACGACACCTCGACGCGGTATCACCACGGCTGCGCAAGGGTGGTTCGGCTGTTGCTGGACGGGCTGCGGCGCGAGGACGTGACTGTGCTGGCCCGCAGCGCGGCGCGAAACGACTGGGAACGGGACGCGGATTTCCTTTCCGCCCTGGAACGTGCCGACCTCGTTGTCATCAATGGCGAAGGGACTTTGCATCACGGCGCGGCGGCGGGCGAAAGGTTGTTGAAGATCGCGGACTTTGTCCCGGCGCAGGGCAAAAAGCTCGCCCTGATCAACGCGATGTATGATCAGAACCCGCCGCAATGGGCAGAACTTCTCAACCGTTTCGACATCCTTTCGGCGCGCGACAGCGACAGTGCGGCCCAGATGAGCGCCGCCGTCGGGCGACCGGTGGACTGGCTACCGGACCTGTCGCTGTCGGCACCGGCCGAAATCTCCGCCCAGCCCCGCAGCGGCGTCATCATCGGGGATTCCGTGCGCATTGAACGACGCCGGGCGCTCGCCCGGGCTGCGCACCGATTTTCCGGAGCGACCTATATCCCGACCAAGACCCTGCGCCACCCCGTCTGGCATCTTCCCGTGCTTGGCAGCGTACTGAAATCGGCGCTCTACGCGCTTTACAATGGCTATCCGACGCTACGGCGGCCGCGCTTCGAGATGCCACGCGACGAAGCGGAATACCTCAGGCTGATCGCGGGGGCTGAGCTGCATATCACCGGCCGTTTTCACGCCGTCTGCCTGTCCTTGCTGACCAGAACTCCGTTTCTCGCCGTCACCTCGACCTCGGGCAAGATCGAGAAGTTGCTGACCGATCTGGGCCTCGGCACCCAGCGGGTCATATCCGACACGGATCTCCTGCGGATGGATTCCGACCCCGCCGCCCACGCCTTTTCGCCGCAGGAACTGGCGCAGATCGACAGCGCACTGGCGGATGCGACGCAGCGGGCCGCGGCACTGATACGGGAACTGGCCTCGTGAATTGGCTGCGTTTCCATATCGCCCGCCTGCGCCGCGACGAAACCGCGTTGCAGAAACTTTCGACCCCGGTCGCTCCGCTTCTTGCCGGAAAATCGGTGGCGCTGGTCGGCAATGCCCGGTCTCTCAGCCAATCGACATACGGGGCGCAGATCGACGATGCCGATCTGGTGATCCGCATCAATTCGGCGCCGATCCCCGATCCGCACTCCCACGGCAATCGCACCGACTGGATCGCGATGTCGACGCCCCCCGCGCGCGATCTGATTGCCGGACGAGCGCCGTCGCGGCTGTTGTGGATGACCCGCAAGCGCAAGCGCCTGCCCTATTGGCTGGCGCATGACAGCCGGTTTTTCCTCAATCCGGCAGAGGCCGTGGCACGGCTGCGCGAGGATATGGGGTCGGCCCCCACCACCGGCGCGATGATGATCGACCTGTTGCTGCGATCCGAGGCCGCGTCGATCGACCTTTACGGTTTCGACTTTTTTAGTTCCTTGTCGCTGTCGGGCCGCCGCACCGCCGAACAGGTGCCGCATGACTTCAACGCCGAACAGCAATGGGTCGAGCGACAGATGTCACTCGACCCGCGTTTGATCCTGCACCGCGTTTAAGCCGCCGGCATCCGCTTCTCGACGACTTCCGCCCACCAGCTGCAACCGGCCGGGATCGCGTCGTCGTTGAAGTTGTATTCGGGGTGGTGCACCATCGCAGTGTCGCCGTTGCCGACAAGGATATAGGCACCGGGGCGTTCTTCCAGCATGAAGGCGAAATCCTCGCCGCCCATCACCAATGGTGCCTCGTCGCACTGACCGCTGATCGACTGTGCTACCTCGGCGGCGAAGTCGGTCTGCTCCTCTGTATTCACCATCACCGGATAATTGCGGTGATAATCCAGCTTCGCGGTGCCGCCGAAGGTCGCCGCCACGCCGTTGCAGATCTCGCCGATCCGCTTTTCCGCCAGATCGCGCATCTCGGCGCTCATCGTGCGTACGGTGCCCTTGAGCGTCACCCGCTGCGGGATCACGTTGAAGGCTTTCGACGAGGTCTCAAAAGAGGTCACCGACACCACCACCTGATCGACCGGGTCGGCGTTGCGGCTGGCGATGGTCTGCAGCGACAGAACCGCCTGCGACGCCATCACAGTAGTATCGACGGTTTCATGCGGTTTCGCGGCGTGACCGCCGAGGCCTTCGAATTCGATGTCGAACACATCCGTTGCAGCGAAGAACGCGCCGGGACGGATGGCGAAGCTGCCCACCGGGCGACCTGGCCAGTTGTGCATGCCGTAAACTTCCTGAATGCCCCAGCGGTCCATCAGCCCGTCGTCGCACATCGCCTTGCCGCCAGCGCCACCTTCTTCGGCGGGCTGGAAGATGACCACCACGGTGCCGTCGAAATTGCGCGTTTCGGACAGGTACTTGGCCGCGCCCAGCAGCATCGCGGTATGGCCGTCATGGCCGCAGGCATGCATCGCGTTGGGGGTTTTCGAGGCATATTCCAACCCGGTCTGTTCGTGGATCGGCAGCGCGTCCATGTCGGCACGCAGCCCGATCACCTTGCCCGATCCGGTCGCCTTGCCTTTGATCACGCCCACGACACCGGTCTGGCCGATGCCCTCGACCACCTCGTCGCAGCCGAATTCCTTCAGCTTCTCGGCCACGATGGCGCTGGTCCGGTGGGTGTCATAGAGGATTTCCGGATGTTCGTGCAGATCACGGCGCCAGACGGTGATTTCATCCTGCAATTCTGCAAATCGGTTCTTAACGGGCATATTTCTGGTCCTTCTTTCTTCAGGCGCGCGGCAGGCGGCGTTCGATCAGTTCGGCGAAGAAGCTGCATCCGAGCGGGATCGCGGCATCGTCGAAATCATAAGCGGGGTGGTGGCACATCGGCGTGTCACCATTGCCAAGGAAGATATAGGCGCCGGGGCGTGCTTCCAGCATGTAGGAAAAATCCTCGGCCGGCATGATCGGCGGGGTGTTTGCATCGACCTTGCCGCTGACCGCCTCGGCCGCCTCGATCGCGTAGCGGGTCTGCTCGTCGGTATTAACCGTCGGCGGGTAGCCGCGGTGGTAGTTGACCTCGGCCGTCGCGCCATAGGCTTCGGCGGTGATCTTGGCGACGGCGGTCAGACGTTCCTCGATCAGATCGCGCATGTCGGCATCGAAACAGCGCACCGTACCGCGCAGCTTGGCGGTCTGCGGGATCACGTTCTGGGTGTCGCTTTCGGTCAGGAAGGTCGCCACGGTCAGCACCGCGTGTTTCACCGGGTCGACATTGCGCGACACGATGGAATTCAGCGCCACCACCACGTGGCTGGCCGCCAGCGTGGTGTCCACCGCTTCATGCGGCATGGCGGCATGGCCGCCCTTGCCGGTCACCTTGATTTCGAATTCATCGGCCGAGGCCATCATCGGCCCGGGCCGGATGGCGAATTCGCCCACCGGCACGCCCGGCATGTTGTGCAGACCGTAGACTTCCTGCACGTTCCAGCGGTCCATCGCGCCGTCTTCGACCATCTTCAGCCCGCCACCTCCGCCTTCTTCGGCAGGCTGGAACAGCAGCACCACGGTGCCGTCGAAATTGCGCGTCTCGGCCAGGTATTTGGCCGCGCCCAACAGCATCGCGGTATGGCCGTCATGGCCGCAGGCATGCATCGCCCCCGGCGTCTTGGAGGCATAGTCGAGCCCGGTGATTTCATCCATCGGCAGCGCGTCCATGTCGGCGCGCAGCCCGATCACCCGGTCTGAATTCCCCGCCTTGATGACCCCGACGACGCCGGTGATGCCGATGCCCTCGACCACCTCGTCGCAGCCGAATTCGCGCAGCTTGTCGGCCACCACGCCGGCAGTGCGGTGCACGTCGAATAGGATTTCGGGGTGTTCATGGAAATCATGCCGCCAGGCGGTGATTTCACCATGCATTTCGGCGAAGCGGTTCTTGATCGGCATAGCGTCCCCCTAGAGCCTGTCGAGCAGGCGCTTCATGAAATCGTGCCCGGCGTTGAACTGGGCCACAGTGATGTATTCGTCGGGCTGGTGCGCCTGTTCGATATTGCCCGGCCCGCAGACCACGGCGGAATAGCCCGCGGTCTGGAAATGCCCCGCCTCGGTGCCATAGCTGACCACGTGGTTGCCGTTGTCGCCGGTGATCGCGCGGGCAATCGCCTCGGCCTCGCCCTGCTGTTCCGGGGCAAGACCCGGCAGGCCGAATTTCTCGATGATCTCGATCCGGGTTTCGGGCACCACCGCCTGCATCTCGGCCTCGACCTCGGCAACCTTGGCGAGGAACAATTCGCGCCACATCTCCGGATCTTCATCCGGCAGGATGCGGAAATCGACGCCGAATTCGCAATCTTTTGCGGTGATGTTATGGGCGGTGCCGCCGGAAATCTGGCCGACATGCACCGTGGTCCAGGGCGGTTCGAACAGGGCGGCGACATCCGATGGCGTCCGCGCCATGTTTTCGGCGTTTATCGTGTTGGCCCATTCGATCAGCTTGGCGCCATACATGATCGCGTTGACGCCGGTATGCATGAGCGAACTGTGCACCTCGAATCCATGCATATGCACCCAGAAGGCGCGCCCGCCCTTGTGGGCAGTTACCGCCGTCATCATCGAAGGCTCTCCGACGAGTACCGTCTTGGCCTTGGGCAGAACCTCCTGCATCCGTTCGATCATCGGCGGCGCGCCGGTGCAGCCGATTTCCTCGTCATAGCTCAGCGCCAGCTGCAGTGGGCGGGTTACACCGCGATACTGAGCTTCGACCAGGGCCCATATCGACAGCGCGTCGAAGCCTTTCATGTCGCAGCAGCCGCGACCGTAATATTTGCCATCCCGTTCCACCACGGTGAACGGGTCCGAGGCCCAGGGCTGCCCGTCCACGGGCACCACGTCGGTATGGCCGGACAGGACGATGCCCCCCTCTTCCTCGGGTCCGACATGGGCGAAGATCGCGGCCTTTTCGTTGTCTTCGTTGTAATGGCGGTGGGCGGTGATACCGTGGCTTTTCAGGTAATCCTCGACCCAGTCCACCAGGGGCAGGTTGGTGTCGCGGCTGACGGTTGGAAAAGCGACAAGCCGTTCCATGATCTCATAGGGCGATAATCGCGCGGGCATATTTGGGCCTCAGTATTCACTATCCGTGGTCAGAACGAAGTGACCAGGGCTGACTTCATTATATTCCGAGGCAGTGGCCTCGTATCCGATGGGATGGATCGGCGACGGAATTGGTTTGAAATTCAGGTCGCGTTCGGATTTCCGGTTGCGCGGATCGGCGATCGGCACCGCCTTCATCAGCGCCTGCGTATAGGGGTGCTGCGGATCCTCGAACACCGCCTGGCGCGGCCCCAATTCGACGATCCGGCCCAGATACATCACGCCGACATCGTGACTGACCCGTTCGACCACCGCCATGTCATGGCTGATGAACAGGAAGCTGAGCCCCAGTTCCGCCTGCAATTCCATCATCAGGTTCAGCACCTGCGCCTGCACCGACACGTCGAGCGCCGAAACCGCTTCGTCCGCGATGATCAGTTTCGGGTTCAGCGCCAGGGCGCGCGCAATCGCCACCCGCTGACGCTGCCCGCCCGACAATTCATGCGGATAACGGCGCATGAAGCTGCGTGGCAGTTCCACCCGGTCGAATAGCATCGCGACGCGGTCTTCGCGTTCGCTGCCCGAATGGGTGCCGAAGTTCTTCATCGGTTCGGCCACCGCCGCGCCCAACTGCATCTGCGGATTGAGAGATGCGAAGGGATCCTGAAAAATCATCTGCATGTCGCGCCGCGCATCGCGCAGCCCGGCATGATCCAGCGCCATGATATCGGTGCCGTCCAGATCGATCTGCCCCGACAAAGGTTCGACCAGCCGCAGGATCGAGCGGCCGGCGGTGGATTTCCCGCAGCCGGATTCGCCGACCAGCGACAGGGTGCGGCCCTTGTTGAGGGTAAACGACACATCCTCGACCGCGTGCACATTGGCGATGGTGCGGCGGAAAAACCCGCCCTTGACCGGGAAACGGGTGATCAGGTTCTTGACCGTCAGCAGCGGCTCGTCGGTGCCGGCGATCGGCTTGATTTCGCCCTGTTCACGGCCCAGCAGCTTCATCGGCTCGGGCAGCGGCTTGCCGGTCATTTCGCCCAGCTTGGGCACGGCCGCCAGCAGCGCCTTGGTATAGTCGTGCTGCGGATTTTCGAAGATCTGTTCGACCGGGCCTTCCTCGACCTTGTTGCCGCGGAACATGACCACGACGCGGTCGGCCATCTGCGCCACCACCGCCATGTCATGGGTGATGAACATCACCGCGGTACCGGTTTCACGCTTCAGCCGGTCCATCAGTGCCAGGATTTCCGCCTGGATCGTCACATCCAGCGCCGTGGTCGGTTCATCGGCGATCAGCAGCCGCGGTTCACAGGCCAGCGCCATCGCGATCACCACCCGCTGGCGCATGCCGCCCGACAATTCGTGCGGATATTGCTTCAGCCGCCGTTCCGGTTCCGGGATACGCACCTGTTTCAGAAGCTCCAGCGCGCGCGCCTCGGCCTCGTCCCGGGTCATGCCCATGTGCAGGCGCAGCCCTTCGGTCAATTGCCGGCCGACGGTGAAGACCGGGTTCAGCGCGGTCATCGGTTCCTGGAAGATCATGCCGATTTCGTTGCCGCGGATGGTGCGCATCAGGTTCTGGTCGGTTTTCGCCAGATCGAGTTCTTCACCATCTTTTCGGTCAAAAATCAGCCGACCGCCCGCAATTTCACCACCGCCGAATTCCACCAGCCGCATCAGCGACAGGCTCGATACCGATTTTCCGGAACCGGATTCACCCACGATGCACACGGTTTCACCGGGATTCACGTCGAACGAGACATCCTCCACCCCGACAACCGGGCCGTCCTTGGTCTGAAATTCGACCCGCAAATTCTCGATCCTGGCGATCGGTTGGTCCAGCATCGCGCCCATCCCGTCAATTTTTGATCATTACTCAAGTGACGCTACAGACAGGTCAGTCCCGCTGTCAAACCGGTAGCATCGCTGCCCTAGGGTCAGCGGCCCTCCCCCTTGCATTTTTTGACCAATAAGTTTGAACTGCATCCAGTCGTGGAACAGACGGGCGCGATGCCACTTTAAATTTTGGCGCAAATCGCATTCCCGTCCTTAAGCCGCAGACAGAATCAAAACTAACGCCGGGCAGTCAAAGCGGCCGTACCGGTGAAAAAAGCGGGGAATAACCCCGTGTCCAACAAGGAGAAGACGATGAAAATTAAATCCCTATTGCTAGGCGCCGTCGCTGCGACAGCCCTGGCCCCTGCCGCATTCGCCGAGCGCGGAGCGGACGGCCATGTCAACATCATCTATTGGCAGGCCCCCTCGATCCTGAACCCCTATCTGTCGAGCGGCACCAAGGATATCGAATCCTCGTCGCTGGTGATCGAACCACTGGGCCGCTACGACCCCACCGGCGCGCTGGTGCCCTATCTGGCCGAAGAAATCCCGACCGTTGAAAACGGCGGCGTGTCGGAGGACCTGACCTCGATCACCTGGAAACTGAAGGAAGGCCTGAAGTGGTCGGACGGGTCCGCCGTGACCGCGGCCGACGTGAAATTCACCGCCGACTACTGCATGCATCCCGAAGGCGGCTGTGCCCAGCTGGCCAAGTTCGAAGGCATCAGCAGCGTCGACGTGATCGACGACCTGACCGTCAAGGTTTCCTTCGCGGAACCGAAACCGAATCCCTATGGGCCGTTCATGGGCGGCCAGTCGCCGATCCTGCAAAAAGCGCAGTTCGAAAACTGCATGGGCGCGAAGGCCCCGGAATGCACCGAGGCCAACTTCGGCCCGATCGGCACCGGTCCGTTCGTGGTCACCGATTTCCGTCCCAATGACGTGATTTCGATGGAAGCCAACCCGAATTACCGCGATCCGGCCAAGCCGGCCTTCGCCACCCTGACCTTCAAGGGCGGCGGCGATGCCACCGCGGCGGCGCGTTCGGTGCTGGAAACCGGTGAATTCGACTATGCCTGGAACCTGCAGCTGGCCCCCGACGTCATCGCCAAGATGGAAGAAGGCGGCAAGGGCAAGGTCGTTGCGGCCTTCGGTTCGCTGGTGGAACGGATCGAAATGAACATGACCGATCCGTCGCCGTCGTTGCCCGAGGGTGAACGGTCGACCGCCAAGCATCCGCATCCGGCGCTGTCCGAACTGGCCGTCCGCAAGGCGCTGTCGATGGCGATCGACCGCGAACTGCTGGTGGAAATCGGCTACGGCAAGGCCGGTCGCGCGACCTGTAATCTGGTCCCCGCTCCGGCGATGTATGCTTCGGATAACACCGACTGCCTGACCCAGGATATCGAAGGCGCCAAGGCGCTGCTGGAGGAAGCGGGCTGGAAAGTCGGCGCCGGCGGCATCCGTGAAAAGAACGGCGTCAAGCTGAGCCTGCTGTACCAGACCTCGACCAATGCCGTGCGCCAGGACTTCCAAGCGCTGATCAAGCAGTGGTGGAGCGAAATCGGCGTCGAAACCGAGCTGCGCAACATCTCGGCATCGGTGTTCTTCGGCGGCGACCCGGGATCGCCCGACACCTTCCAGCGCTTTTATGCCGACGTGGAAATGTACGCCAACAACTTCGACGGCACCGATCCGGAAAGCTATCTGGCACAGCATACCTGCGAAAAGGCCCCGCGTCCGGAAACCCAGTGGCAGGGCGAGAACATCAACCGTTTCTGCGATCCGGAGTATGACAAGCTGGTCGCCGAACTGGGCAAGACGGGCATCCTGTCCGAACGTGGCGCAATCGCCAAGAAGCTGAACGAAATGCTGACCAAGGACAGCTATGTCGTGGTGCCGCTGGTCGACCGTGGCCGGGTGTCGGGACATTCCAACACCCTGGGCGGCGTTCAGCTGAATACCTGGGACTCCGAGCTGTGGAATGCAGCTGACTGGTACCGGATCAAGTAATTCGGTCCTTTTTTCCCCGGCCTTTCCAAGGCCGGGGTTTTTCTGGCCCGATTTTCGGTGTTAACCTCGGGCAGACAACGAGACCAAGCCGCAAAGGCCTCCGTATATGCTGACCTTTACCGTCCGACGACTGGTGCTGGCCGTCCCGGCCCTGCTGTTCATCAGCCTGGTCATCTTCCTGCTTCTCGAACTCGCCCCTGGCGACCCGATGGCACAGGTTCCCCTCACCGTTCCCCCTGAAGTCAAAGAAAAAATGCGCGAAGCGCTTGGACTCGGCCAGCCCGTGCATATCCGTTTCGTGAAATGGCTGGTGCAGTTCTTCTGGATCGAACCGCAGGTCCTGATTGACAACCTCTTCGGCACCGGATTTGCCGAAGGCAAGCTGCGCGTGCTCAGCTGGCAGACCCGCAG
The DNA here is from genome assembly GCF_018219815.1 of Thalassovita aquimarina. Classification (GTDB taxonomy): domain Bacteria; phylum Pseudomonadota; class Alphaproteobacteria; order Rhodobacterales; family Rhodobacteraceae; genus Thalassobius; species Thalassobius aquimarinus. The sequence goes on along the minus strand of NZ_JADMKU010000006.1, from coordinate 82,113 downwards.
CCCGGTGATGGATATCGTGGTCCAGCGTATGCCTCAAACCCTGTGGGTGGTGGGCATGTCCTATATCGTCGGGGTGCTGATCGCGCTGCCGATCGGGATCTATTCCGCCTATCGGCAATATTCGATCTTCGACCAGGTCGGCACCTTCATTTCGATGATCGGGTTCTCGGTGCCGACCTTCTTCACCGGGGTTCTGCTGATCGTAATATTCTCGGTCAACCTGGGTTGGTTCCCGTCGATCTACGACACCACGCACAAGGTGACCGACTGGGCCAGCCTCGTGCAGCAGCTCCGGCAGATGGCGATGCCGGTCTTCGTTCTGGCGCTCTATAACGCGGCGCAGATCAGCCGGTTCATGCGCGCCTCGATGCTGGACAACCTGAACCAGGACTACGTCCGCACCGCCCGCGCCAAGGGGCTGGGCGAAAAGGCCGTGGTGCTGGTGCACGTGCTACGCAATTCGATGATCCCGGTCGTCACTGTGATCGCGCTCGGCGCGCCGCAGGTGTTCGGCGGCGCGATCATCACCGAACAGGTGTTCAAGGTGAACGGCCTGGGTCAGCTGCTGATCGGCGCGATCGAAGCCAACGACCTGCCGATGGTGCAGACGCTGACCTTCATCTTTGCGCTGCTGATCGTGCTGTTCAACATTATCGCGGATGTCCTTTACGGCATCCTGGACCCGAGGATCCGCTATGACTGAGGCTCCTGAAAAAGTCACCCCGGCCGCAGGCGGCGCCACCCCGGCCGGTGCGCTGATCGATCCGATCCCCGTCGCCCCGCCGCGCAGCCAGTGGCGCGCGGTCTGGCAGCAGTTCAAGACCCATCGCGGCGCGCTGCTGGGCGGGATCATATTTCTGCTGATCGTGCTGGCGGTCTTCGTCGGCCCGATGGTCTGGCCTTATGACGCCACCTATATCGACATCCGCGCCCGCAACCAGGGCCCCAGCTTCAGCCACCCGCTGGGCACCGATCAGCTGGGGCGCGACACACTGGCCCGGATGATGGCGGGCGGCCAGACCTCGGTTGCGGTCGGCATCACGGCGATGCTGCTGGCGCTGTTTCTGGGCAGCCTCGTCGGCGTCGTCGCTGGGTATTTCAAACGGCTGGACGGGCCGCTGATGCGGTTGACCGACCTGTTCCTTGCCCTGCCGCTGCTGCCGCTGCTGCTGGTGATGGTGCTGCTGTTCCGCGATACGCTGAACGCTGCCTTCGGGCCGGAAACCGGCATCTTCATCCTGATCGTCTGCGCCATCGGCGTGACCAGCTGGATGCCCACCGCGCGCATCGTGCGCGGCGACGTGTTGGCGCTGAAGGAACGCGAATTCGTGCTGGCGGCGCGCTCGATCGGCACCCGCAACACGATGATGATCCTGCGCCATGTGCTGCCCAACGTTCTGAGCCCGATCATGGTCTCGGCCACGCTGGGCATCGCCAACGCGATCATCACCGAAAGCGCCTTATCTTTTCTCGGGCTCGGTTTCCCGCCGGATTTCCCGACTTGGGGGCGGCTGCTGTTCGACGCCACCGATTACCTGCAGCAATACCCCGAGCGGGTGTTCTGGCCCGGCCTGGCGATTTCGCTGACGGTGCTGAGCGTGAACTACCTCGGTGACGGTTTGCGCGATGCGCTTGACCCGCGAATTCGGGGACGGTGATCCGACCGACGATCAAGCCGAAATAAGAACAACAACAAGGCCCGCAGGACAACCTGCGGGCCTTTGTCATGCCAGTGACCGCATCTGGAGACACTGTTCCGCCGCGCTCACTCCAAGAAGAACAAAGTCCTTCTGAGATGCCTCATTATCGCCGGTTGAAAGATTGATTTCCCAAAACCATTCCGACAACAGTGCCTTCGTTCCAAATTCATGGGGGGCACCATGTTCGAATCTCTCGGTTTTGAAAACCTGACCGCGCCCGAGGCCGCCGCTTACGCTGGCCTGATCCTGGGCGCGCTGTTCGGCGCACTGGCACAGATCACCCGTTTCTGTTTCCGGCGCGCCATCGTCGGCGATGACCGCCGTCAGGCCGCCGGCGTCTGGCTGGCGGCGCTGGCGCTGGCGATCCTCGGCACCCAGTTCATGGTGATCAACGGGCTGATCGGGTTTGACGATCACCGCTTCATGGTCACCGAACTGCCGGTCGCGGCGATTGCCGCTGGCGGGCTGCTGTTCGGGGCTGGCATGGTCCTGACCCGGGGTTGCGTATCGCGACTGAGCGTTCTGACCGGATCCGGCAACCTGAGGGCGCTTCTGGTGCTGGCGGTCTTTGCCACCACCGCACATGCTACGCTGAAGGGGGTTCTTGCACCGCTGCGCACCGCGCTTGGCAGCTACACCGTGGCATTGGAAAGCGCCGCCCTGCCCGGCGCCGGTCCGATTCTGGCCGTGGTTCTGGCAACCGTTCTGCTGGCCTATGCCACCCGGTCGGGTGCCCGCGCCACGCATCTGGTGCTGGCCGGGCTGATCGGCCTGATCGCGGCATCGGGATGGGCCGTCACCGGTTACGTGCTCTACGACGATTTCGATCCGATCGCGCTGGAAAGCCTCAGCTTCACCTCCCCCGCCGCCGAAACCCTGTTCTGGGGTATCGCGTCAAGCTCGATCGCGCCCACGTTCGGGGCGGGATTGCTGGGCGGCGTGATCGCCGGGGCGGCGGTGTCGGCCCTGATCCGTGGCGAATTCCAATGGCAGAGCTTCGAAACCCCGCGCCAGACCGGCCGTTACATGACCGGCGCTGTCCTGATGGGCGTCGGCGGCGTTCTGGCCGGCGGCTGCACCGTGGGGGCCGGGTTGTCGGGCGTGCCGACCTTGTCCATCGCCGCCGTGCTGGCGCTCCTGTCGATCGCGGCGGGCGGCTGGATCACCGGGCGGCTGCTCAGTGCATCTGCTTCTGAAGCCGGCGGATCAACCACCACACCACCGCTACAACCGGCAGAGTGAGCGCCGCGGTCAATTCCCCCTTGCTGAGGCCGATGACCGAAGCAAGGGGATAGGCCGCATAGGCCACCAGAGACACCGCGTAGTAACTGATCGCCACCACCGACAGCCCCTCGACCGTCTTCTGCAGCTTCAGCTGCAGGTCGGCGCGGCGGTTCATGCTTTCCAGCAGCTTCTGGTTCTGCGCCGAGCGTTCCACGTCGACGCTGGTCCGCAGCAGTTCCCCGGCCCGGATCGCCCGGTCGGCCAGCGACGCCAGCCGCCCTTGCGTCGATTTCACCGTGCGCATCGCCGGATCATAGCGGCGCATCATGAATTCCTTGAAGGTCTGGCGCCCGTCGAAGCGCTGTTCGCGCATCACCGCGATCCGCTGATGCACAATCGCCTCGTAGGCCTCGGTGGCCCCGAAACGGAACGCGTTGCGCGCCACCATGTGTTCCAGTTCGGCCGAGGTCGACAACAGCCCGGCCAGCGTGTGATCGGCCTTGGAACTTTCCTCGCCCATTTCATCCATCAACCCGGTCAGCTGATTGTCGAGCTCGCCCATCCGGCCCGACATCTGCTTGACCCGGGCAAAGCCCAGCATCGACAGGCTCTTGTAGGTTTCGATCTCGCACAGCCGTTGCACCACCCGGCCGACCCGGCGGCTGCCGGTGCCTGGATTGACGAAGACGGCGAAACGCATATGCCCCGCCGGATCGATCCGGAAGTCACCGGCGATCACCGCCGCGTCGTCCAGCACCCGCGACGCGGCAAGACTTTCGGGCACGAACCACTGGCCGATCATGTCGCGCATGTCATCCACGTCCGGCCGCTCTAGTACCCGGATCAGCGCCGAACTGACCCGCGCGCCCGGTGCGGTATCCAGCCACTCGGCCGGGAACACCTCGAAATCGGTCGGATCATAGGCCCGGTCGCTCAGCGTGTTGGAAAACGCCGTATAGGTCACGAATTCGGTGTGGCTTTCCCACTTCAACAAGTGCCGCCCGATCTGGCCCGAATAATGCGTCGCGCCCGGCTTGGGATGCGGCGCGCCGTAGCGGTCGAGCAGCGCCAGCAGGTGGTCAAAATCGGCCTGCCGATCGCGCCCGACGGCATCGTCGGTGCGCTTGATCGCCAGATAAACGGCGGTGCAAGGAACGTTGAGCGACGGGAAAGGCCGGGCATGAAGCTCGTTGGCCAGTTCGTAACGAAGCGGATGATCTTCAAGCATTGCACGGCCTTCTTAACACGTATTGTCATGTTTCTGACACAGGACGCGCAAAAAACCAATCATTTTCAATGTGTTGACCGCATACCTTCGCATACCCACTCTGCCCCGCCCGGCGCCGGTTTAATTTTAAGCTGCCCTGCCCTGCCAGGTTGTGCTTTGGTGAGGCAGGAACGGGGGTTTAGACATGTTGGCATTCTTCCTTGGCGCAATCGCCCTGCTGCTGATCGGATTGATCCTGATAAGCTGGTTCATGCCGCGCTGGCTGGGGGTTGAGGGCAAAACCCTTTGGGACTGGGTATCGCTGCTGCTGGTGCCGAGCATGGTGGGTTTCGGCACCGCGCTAATCAGCTTCACCCAATACCAGAGCGAACAGGAACGCGCCCGCGAAGTCGCGGTGCAGCAGTTCATCGACCGGGTCAGTCAATGGACGATCGCCCCCCCGGCAGATGCCCCGGCGGAAAAGGTCGGCACCGTTCTCAGGGCGCAGACGATGACGATCCTGCGGATGGTGGAGGGCAAGCGCGCCGGGCAGGTCGTCGGTTTCCTGGCCGAACTGAACCTGCTGCAGCAACTGGATCTCGAATTCGAAGCACTGGAACTTGCCGGGGCGGACCTGAAGGCACTGGACCTGCGCGGAATCGATTTCGAGGAAAGCTCCCTGCGCGGTGCCGAATTAGAACGAAGCGACCTCGGCGGTGCCGACCTGTCGCGCTCGGATCTGTCCGGGGCAGACCTGAAAGCTGCCAATCTGAACGGCGCCAGCCTGGAGGCTGCGGAACTCAAGGACGCCGAGCTGGACCACGCCGATCTGCGTGGCGCCGACCTGCGCGGGGCACGGGGGCTGACGGACAAGCAGCTCAGCCTTGCCTGCCTTGACCAGTCAAGCCGCCTGCCAAATGGTTTCGACCTCGCATCGCTCGCCCCGACGGGATGCCACGGCGAACCGCTGGACGATTAGGCCGAAGCCGGAACAGCCACTCCAACCTGAACGGGCGAGCGGCCAACAGCCCCCCTATTGTCGCCATTTCCCGAAACGAAAAAGGGCGCCCCGGAGGGCGCCCTTTCCAATCCGCTTGGACCGGGATCAGTCGATCTTGGTCAGCAGTTCGTCCAGCGACTTCTTCGCGTCGCCATAGAACATGCGGGTGTTTTCCTTGTAGAATAGCGGGTTCTCGATGCCCGAATAGCCGGTACCCTGACCACGCTTGGACACGATGACCTGCTTGGCCTTCCAGCATTCCAGAACCGGCATGCCGGCGATGGGCGAGTTCGGATCTTCCTGTGCCGCCGGGTTCACGATGTCGTTCGAGCCGATCACGATCGCCACGTCGGTTTCCGGGAAGTCGTCGTTGATCTCGTCCATTTCCAGCACGATGTCATAAGGCACCTTGGCTTCGGCCAGCAGCACGTTCATGTGCCCCGGCAGACGGCCCGCCACGGGGTGGATCGCAAAACGCACTTCCTTGCCCTTGGCGCGCAGGCGCTTGGTCAGTTCCGACACCGACTGCTGAGCCTGAGCCACCGCCATACCGTAACCCGGAATGATGATGACGCTGTCGGCTTCGTCCAGGGCCTGCGCAACGCCGTCGGAATCGATCGCGACCTGTTCGCCCTCGACTTCCATCGCCGGACCGGTTGTGCCGCCGAAGCCGCCCAGGATCACGCTGATGAAGGACCGGTTCATCGCCTTACACATGATGTAGGACAGGATCGCACCCGAAGACCCGACCAGCGCGCCGGTCACGATCAGCAGGTCGTTGCCCAGCGAGAAGCCGATCGCCGACGCGGCCCAGCCCGAATAGGAGTTCAGCATCGACACAACCACCGGCATGTCGGCACCGCCGATGCCCATGATCAGGTGATAGCCGATGAAGAAGGCCAGAAGGGTCATCACCAGCAGCGGCCACAGCGCGCCGGTGCTGAAGTAGATCACCAGCAGCACGAACGATGCCAGTGCCGCGCCAGCGTTCAGCATATGACCGCCGGGCAGCTTCTTGGCCTTGCCGTCCACCTTTCCGGCCAGCTTGCCGAACGCGATGACCGACCCGGTGAAGGTCACGGCACCGATGAACACGCCAAGGAAAACCTCGACCTTCAGGATGTTCAACTCGACCGCGGTCTTGTGTGCCACCTTGCCTGCGAAACCGTCGATACCCTGGTCATGCAGCCACGACAGCAGCCCGGTTTCGTTCAGCGAGGTCGGGGCGCTTGCCATGATCTCGGCCACGCGGGTCATTTCGAACTGCGCGTTGAAGCCGATGAACACGGCGGCCAGACCGACGAAGCTGTGCAGCGCCGCCACCAGCTGGGGCATTTCGGTCATTTCGACCTTCTTCGCCACCAGTTGACCGGCGAAGGCACCGGCCGCGACCATGACCAGCACGATCAGGTAGTTGCCCATGCCGGGACCGAACACGGTCGCGATGACCGCCAGGGCCATGCCGAAAATGCCGTACCAGACAGCGCGCTTGGCGCTTTCCTGACCGGACAGACCGCCCAGCGACAGGATGAAGAGAACAGTTGCCGCGATGTAAGCGGCGGAGACGATACCAATGCTCATTTATCCGCTCCCTTCCCTTAAGATTTCTGGAACATCGCCAACATGCGGCGGGTGACCATGAAGCCACCGACGATGTTGATCGTCGCGATGAGGATCGAGATGGCCGACAGGACCACCACCAGCCAGTTACCGGATCCGACCTGCAACAGCGCACCGAGGATCACGATGCCCGAAATTGCGTTGGTCACGGCCATCAGCGGCGTGTGCAGCGAATGCGAAACGCCCCAGATCACCTGGAATCCCACGAAGCAGGCCAGCGCGAACACGATGAAGTGCGACATGAAGCTGGCAGGTGCGAAGGCACCGACAATCAGCATCAGAACCGCGCCGACGGTCAGAAGGGTGACCTGGAATTTGGTCTGTGCCTTGAACGCGGCAACTTCCTGGGCGCGCTTTTCTTCGGCGGTCAGTTCCTTCGGCGCTTCCTTCTTCTGGGCCGCGATGGCCTGAACTTTCGGCGGCGGCGGCGGGAAGGTGATGTCGCCCTCGAAGGTCACGGTGGCGCCGCGGATCACGTCGTCTTCCATGTTGTGATTGATCTTACCGTCCTTTTCAGGGGTCAGGTCAGCCATCATGTGACGAATGTTGGTGGCGTAAAGCGTCGAAGACTGTGCCGCCATCCGCGAGGGGAAGTCGGTGTAGCCGATGATGGTCACGCCGTTGTCGGTGACGATCTTTTCATCCGCGACGGTCAGCTTGCAGTTGCCGCCTTTTTCCGCCGCGAGGTCGACGATCACGGAGCCGGGTTTCATGGATTTCACCATGTCTTCGGTCCACAGTTCCGGCGCTTCGCGGTTCGGGATCAGCGCGGTGGTGATCACGATATCCATCTCGGGCGCCAGTTCGCGGAACTTGGCCAGCTGCGCTTCGCGGAATTCGGGGCTGGAAACAGAGGCATACCCGCCGGTGGCAGCACCGTCCTGCTGTTCTTCCTCGAAGTCCAGATAGACAAATTCGGCGCCCATCGATTCAACCTGCTCGGCCACTTCGGGCCGCACGTCGAACGCATAGGTGATCGCGCCGAGCGAGGTGGAGGTCCCGATGGCAGCCAGACCGGCCACACCCGCGCCCACCACCAGAACCTTGGCCGGGGGCACCTTGCCCGCCGCCGTGATCTGGCCGGTGAAGAAGCGGCCGAAGTTGTTGCCGGCCTCGATCACCGCGCGATAGCCGGCGATATTGGCCATCGAGCTCAGCGCGTCCATCTTCTGCGCGCGGCTGATCCGCGGCACCATTTCCATGGCGATGACATTGGCTTTCTTCGACTTAGCCAACTCCATCCCCTCTTCATTCCCGGCGGGATTGAAGAAGCTGATCAGTGTCTTGTCCTTGGTCAGGCGCTTCAGCTCGGTTTCGTTGGGCTGGCGGACCTTTGCGATAATGTCCGCGCTTTTCCACAGTTGGGCGGCGGTCTTAATGACCTCTACGCCCGCTGCTTCATAAGCCTCGTCCGAGAAACCGGCATTGGAACCTGCCCCGCTCTCGATTGCGCATTCGTAACCCAGCTTCTGCAGCTGCAGAGCCGAGTCGGGAGTCATCGCAACGCGATTTTCCCCTTCGAACACTTCTTTTGGCGTTCCGATTTTCAACTTACACGTCCCCCTTCAGAACATTGTTGAACCCGCTCCGACATAACGGAGCTATATAGCTTCGATTGGCGCAATAATATTGCGCAGAATAACGCACCCCAGATGCACGTTAAGTGCGCTACTGTCAAATCCAACGGCGCGTCCTTTCACAGTATCTGGCAAAATCCGCACGATATTTTAACCTTAAACTATTTTCTTCGGGTATGACGAAACGTTTTTCGATCACCCAAAGAAATATCGGAATCAGTGGCAGCGCCAACACAGCATCGAAGCGCAGAATCAGTCCGGCAAGGACCAGCAGGTCGCCCAGATAGATCGGATTTCGCGACCGGCTGTAGATACCGCTTTGCACCATTGCGCTGGCTTCCTTGTGCGGGATGATGGTGGTGCGGTGCTTGCGCATCTCGACAACGGCCAGCGCCATCAGCACCAACCCGCCGCCGACAAGGATGCCGCCGAGGAAATCCGCGACCGCCCCGCCGAAGCTCAGCCCCATCGGATAGTAAGCCGACTGAAACCAGGCCAGGACGACGGCGCCAAGCAACCATACCGGCGGGATATCAAGCCATTTCAACATAGCTGCTTCGCCTCCTTTTTCGCAGTCTTCGCCGCGCCGCGGGAATCCTATCACGAAACCATCCGGTATCGTGGCCAATCATTTCCCTATCTCGTGGCTACCCCCGGAACATCATTCCGGTTTCCAGGCGGCCTCCTCCTGCCATCCGGTGAAACCGGTTTGCAGCACCAGCACGTTCTCGCGCCCCATCAGCCGCGCCGCGAAGGTCGCCTGCGCCGACAGGCTGCCGGTATTGCAATACAGGATCACCATGCCGTCTTCGGGCAGTTCGTCGATCCGGCCCGGGATTTCGCGCCATTCGATATGCGTCGCGCCGGGAATATGACCGGCCTCGTACTGGTCGGCATCGCGGGTGTCGACGAACGTCGCCGCCTCGAACACCGCCCTGTCGATCTGCTGCGGCAGGATGATCCCGGATTCATAGGTGGCGAAATCCATGTAGTCGACGATGGCTTCGGCCACGGCATCATCCTGCGCCAGCGCCGGACCGGTGAACCCGATCAGCGCGGCGGCAACAATCGTTGTCAGCTTTGTCATTCCCACTCCATTTCCTCGAAGACCCGGCCCGCGTTCTTGGTGGCCAGTTCATCGAACGTGTCGAGATTGCGCCAACGCTCCTGATCGACGTAATAGGCTTCGGCCAGGTCGCCGCCATTGTCGATATGTTCCCCGATCTTGGTCCGCAGGTCGACAAGATAATCGTGAGTATAGCGCCGCACCTGCGCCAGGTTGGTCATGTGACCATGGCCCGGGATCACATAGGTCGGGTTCAGCGGTTCCAGCTTGGTTTCCCAGGTTTCGATCCAGCAGCTGGTGCAGGTGCCTTCGAAGATCGGCAGCATCCGTTCGTGGAACGCGATATCACCGGCGATCAGCATGCCCCATTGCGGCAGCCAGACCTGAGTGTCGCCCGGATCATGCGCCGGTCCCAAGTGCATCACATGGATATCGACCCCGCCGAGGGTCAGGTTGTATTCGTCCTCGAAACTCAGGTTCGGGGTGACGATCCGGGTGCCTTCGGCCTTGTCCTTGTTATAGCCTTCCATCCCCTGCAGGATGAAATCGGCCTCTTCGGTGAAGGCTTCGATCGCGTCGACATGGGCCAGGATATCGACCCCTTGGTCGACCCAATAGGCATTGCCCAGCATCGCGTGCCCTTGACCGTTTTCGTTGATCACCAGCTTGACCGGTTGATCGGTGACGGCCTTGATTTCGTCATGCAGCGCCTTGGCCAGCCGGACCGAAGCCCCGCCATTGATCACCACGACGCCTTCGTCGGTGACGATGAAGCTGAGGTTGTTGTTGTGGCCGCTGTTTTCATAGCTCGGCGGCGCGGTGGCGCCGGTGGCGGTGAAAACATGCGGGATCACCTCGACAGGCTTCGAGTAGAGTTCGGATTGCGGGTACTGATCCGCGATATCTTCGCTCGCCTGTGCGGCAACGGCAGCGAGAGCCAGCGCACCGGCAACAACAAACGTTTTCATGGAAATCCTCCAAGTGCATTTTCGACAATGAAATTCACAGATACGAATTTGATTGTAAAGGGCCGACACTGCCGTGACGCTACGCTGGGCTTGCGGCACCGTGGCTGACGGATACGCTGCAGAAAACATTCAGGGAGGAACATGACATGGATTTGACGGGCAAACACGCATTGGTCACCGGCGGCGGCACCGGGATCGGTCTGGCCATCGCCAAGGCGCTGGCCGAGGCCGGGGCGCTGGTGACGATCACCGGGCGGCGGCTCAACGTGTTGGAGGAAGTGGCCGAGGCCAACATGTTTCCCGCCGCGATGGATGTGACCGACGAGGCGCAGGTGGTGAAAGTGATTGAAGATGCGGTTGCCGCACGCGGCCCGATCCAGATCTGCGTCGCCAACGCAGGCATCGCCGTCGGGAAGAAACTGCACAAGACCGACACCGCCTTCTGGCGCCAGGTAATGGCCACCAATCTCGATGGCGTTTTCTTCACCATCCGCGAATCGATGCGTTCGATGCTGACCACGGATTGGGGCCGGGTGATCGCGGTGTCCTCGATCGCCGGTGTGCGCGGGCTGCCGGGCGGCGGCGCCTATTCGGCCTCAAAACACGGGGTAATCGGCATGATCCGCTCGATTTCCGAAGATTTCATGGGCCAGCCCTATACCTTCAATTCGCTCTGCCCGGGCTATGTCGACACCGACGTCATCACCCGCAACATCGAATCGATCAGCCAGCGCTCGGGAATGAACGAAGACGAGGCCCGTGACGTTATGGTCCAGGCCAACCGCCACAAGCGCCTGATCGCCGCCGAAGAGGTCGCGGCGGCCGCGATGTGGCTCTGCGATCCCAATTCCGGCAGCGTCAACGGCCAGGAAATCCAGATCGCCGGCGGCAAGGTCTGATCGTCCCGACCGCCTTTTCGAACCAAACGGCTTGCCCGGGCTCTCCGGGCCAGCCGCTCCCCGCGATTGTGACGACATCCGGGCAGCGCGCCACATCCCTGCCCAGTTTCCACGTATCCGTCCAATAGTTTCCCCAATTCCCGCCTATTTCAGTCTCGCCACGATTGTACTGATTTCGGAAACGGTCGGTCGGCTGCCCCGCTTTGCATCGCCTTTGCGGAAACAGCCAACCCGGCGCACGATCTGGAATTGGTAGCTGGTAAATGGCAAATATGAAGTCAGGGCTGGGCGGACCGGCCGGTTACGGTGAAAACGTTTTCTCCCTCGCTCCGAAGACGGTCGGCGACAGCGATGACGGATCGGTCGAAATCGATGCAAGCGCGCTCTTCGGCACGGAGGGGATCGATTTCTTCGGCACCAACTACAACTCGGTGTTCTTGAATTCGAACGGCACCATCAGCTTCGGCGCGGCCCAGACCGCCTACGCGCCCGACCTTGCCGGGACCGGCACCCCCACCATCGCCGCATTCTGGAGCGACATCGACATCACCGAGGGCGGCGAAATCTACTGGGATATCGATCCCGATGCCGGCACGATGACCTTCACGTGGGCCGATGTCGCGCCCTATTCCGGCCCGGGCGACAATTCCTTCCAACTGGTCCTGACCGCGACCGGCGACGGCGACTTCACCACCGAGTTCATCTATGGCGACATCCGCTGGACCAATGGCGGCAGCGGCACGGCGCAGACGGGTTTCACCGATGGCGGCGACAACGTGCTGCCACTGGAGGGATCGGGCAGCCGCTGGGCGCTGCGCGGGTATGAAAACAACGATTTCGGTTCGGGCGATCCGTCAGGCCACTACGTCCAGGGTTTCATCGACGGCGCCCCCGCCGACCCCGACGGGGTTGTCGATGGCAGCACCGGGGCGGATGCGATCGACAACACCTATTCCGATGCGGATGGCGACCAGATCGACCACGGCACCGACACCGCCGATTCCGTGGTGGCGGGTGCAGGCGACGACACGGTGCTTTCCGGCGCGGGCAACGACACCGTGTCGGGTGGCGCCGGCGCCGATACCGTCGATGGCGGCGATGGCGACGACGTGATCTACGGTGACGACCAAACCGATCCCTCCCCGACCGCCCAGGTCCTGGACTGGACGGCGCAGGGCAGCGACGGCACCGACCTCGGCGCCGGCTTCACTCAGGATACCGGCGACATAACGGTAAGCGTCGGCTTCGGCGATGATGGCAACAACAATCCGACCTACGAAATCGACACCACCGGGCAATATGTCGGCACCGGCGAAGACTTCGACCCCAATTCCGGGCTGCGGCTTTACGGCAAAGGCGATGGCGCGACCTCGACCACGACGCTGAGCTTCACCGGCAATCCCGGCAGCAGCGTCGAGGACACGGTTCAGAACGTTTCCTTCCGGCTCTACGATATCGACTGGGGTTCGGGCAACCATACCGACATCGTCAGCATCAACGCCTATGATGCCGACGGCAATCCGGTCGCCGTGACGATCACGCTGGGGGGCGGCGACACGGTGAGTGGCAACACGATCAACGCCGAAACGGTGGCGGAAAGCGCCAGCGATCAGGGCGGTTCGGCGCTGATCGAAATCGCCGGGCCGGTCGGCAGAGTCGAGATCATCTATGGCAATGGCCAGAGCGGCACCCAGGCGATCTGGATGAGCGACATGCATTTCGACACCATCCCGGCGATCGCGGATGGCAATGACGTCTTGTCTGGCGGCACCGGCAATGATGCGATCTACGGCCAGGGCGGCGACGACAGCCTCGGCGGCGGCGACGGCAACGACACGCTGAGCGGCGGCACCGGAAACGACACGCTGCAGGGCGGCGCGGGCGGCGACAGCCTGTCGGGCGGCGCCGGGATGGATTTCATCGATTACTCCGGCTCCGACGCGGGGGTTGCCATCGATCTCGGGGCGAACACCGCTGCGGGCGGCCATGCGGCGGGCGACACGCTGGCTGGCGGGCTCGACGGGATCATCGGGTCCGACTGGGACGACACGCTCACCGGCTATGACGCCGAAGGGCCGGACTGGACAAACGCCTTTTATGGCGGGGCCGGCAACGACCTGATCGATGGCGCGGGCGGCAATGACAGGCTTTACGGCGAAGACGGGGCCGACACCATCCTGGGCGGCGCCGGTGCCGACCTGATCGACGGTGGCGCGGGTGACGACGTGATCCATGCCGGTTCGGGCGACAGCGCCACCGGCGGCGCGGGCGACGACCTGTTCGTGATCGACGAAACCGCGCTTGGCGGCGGCACGATCAGAATCGATGGCGGTGAAGGCGACGAACCGGTTGGCGACACGCTCGATTTCGGCGGCCTGATCGATTGGGATGACATCTCCTATACCAGCACCGATCCCGACGCGCTGGCCGGCTCCGCCACGCTGTCGGACGGAACGCTGGTGGAGTTTTCCAATATCGAGGACGTGATCATCTGCTTCACCGGCGGCACCCTGATCCAAACCGCGCAGGGCGCCCGCCCGGTCGAAGACCTGCGCCCCGGTGACCTGATCCTGACCCGCGATCACGGCATGCAGCCGCTGCGCTGGACCGGATCGCGCAGCGTCACCGGCACCGACAGTTTCGCCCCGATCCGCATCGCTCCCGGAACGCTGGGAAACGACCGGGCGCTGCTGGTTTCGCCACAGCACCGGATGCTGCACAAATCATGTTCGGCAACACTCTATTTCAACGCTCCCGAGGTCCTCATCCCGGCCAAACACATGATCGACGGCAGCTCGATCCAGCAGATCGACCAGCTGAAGGTGGACTACTATCACCTCATGTTCGACCAGCATGAAATCGTCTTCGCCGAAGGCGTCGCTTCGGAAAGCTTCCACCCCGGCCAGATGGGGCTGAGCGCACTGTCGCAGCCTTCGCGCGAAGAGTTGTTTGCGCTGTTCCCGGAACTGCGCAGTGATCCCAACGGCTTCGGCGACACCGCCCGGCTGTGCCTGAAAGCGAATGAAGCCCGGGTGCTGATGGCCGCCTGAGGCGGAAGAAGGGGCTCTGCCCCTCTTGGCCCAAGGGCCAATTCACCCCGGGATATTTTCAAAAAGAAGAAGCCCCGGAGCCCCAATCCTTCTTCTTTTCCCAAATATCCCCGCCGGAGGCAGATCCGAAAGAAAAAGCCGGAGGCATTTTCTTGAGATATCAAGCGCGCCCGGAACGGGCGCACAATCCGGTCACGCCATCTGTTTCAGCGCGACCCGATTCTTGCCCTCGACCCAGTCATACGCGGCGCGCCCGAACGCCTCGAACAGGGGGCGCGACACCGGGTCATTGGCGGCATCGAATTCCGGGTGCCATTGGACCGACAAGGTGAAGCCCGGCGCATCCTTGACATAGATCGCCTCGGGCGTGCCGTCGGGCGCGTAGCCGTCGATGACGATACGGGCCCCGGGCTGCTTGATCCCCTGCCCGTGCAGCGTGTTGGTCATCACCTCCGGCGCGCCCATCAAACGGTGAAACGGGCCGTTTTCGGTAAATTTGACCGTGTGACGAAGGGCGAATTTCTCCTCGAGCGTGCCATCGGGCGGCATCCGGTGGTTCATCCTTCCCGGCAGGTCGCGAATTTCGGGGTAGAGCGATCCGCCCATCGCCACGTTCACTTCCTGGAAACCGCGGCAGATGCCCAGGAACGGTTGCCCGCGCTCGACGCATGCCCGCACCAACGGCAGGGTGATCGCGTCGCGGCAGCGGTCGAAATCGCCATGCGCCTCGGTCGGGTCTTCGCCGTATTCTTCGGGATGCACGTTTGGGCGCCCGCCGGTCAGCACGAAACCGTCGCATGTTTCCAACAGTTCATCGACGCTCACGAAACGCGGGTCGGAGGGGATCAGGACGGGCAAGCAATCCGAAACGCCGGACACCGCTTCGGTATTCATCAGCCCCCCGGCATGAACCGGGTATGAATCATTGAGAAGATATTGATTGCCGATGATACCGACGACCGGACGTGCCATCCTGAACCTCTGATAACCTTGCATGTCCTGAATAATATGATCAGACAGCGAATGGAATAGCATATAGCCGAGACTTCACCCTGCACCAGTGCACATGCCGCATCAATGATCATTCCGATGCGTGCGGCGCATCACCGCCATCGCGCTGCGGGGATCATCGCCCGCGTTGCGATAGCTGTGTTCGAAACTCGGATCGCGCTGGACCGAACCCCCGGTCACCAGCAGTCCGGCACAACCGATGCGGCCTTTGCCGCGCTGCCCGCCGACACGGTCGGAGACCCGACCATCAGGCTCGGCGGTGCGGTGATGATCGACAAGGCTCTGTTGCCCTGAAATCGTGGCTTCGCCTGCTCATCGAACCAACCGGTTGCCAGCCTGATAGCAGGCCCGGTGGCGGGTTGGATGACCCGCCGCCGCACCCCTTTCATCCGCTATTGCAGCCCCCTGCCCCTGCGCCTAACGTCGGCGGCAACGCAAGAACAGGAGATCCCCCGGATGAAAGACGCTGCCCCTCAGACCATTTACCTGAAGGATTACACCCCGCCGGCCTACCTGGTGGACAGCGTGCATCTGACCTTCCGGCTCAGCCCGGAACATACCCGCGTGATCAGCCGGATCGAATTCCGCCCCAACCCGGAAGCCGCCGATAAGGAATTCTTCCTGCACGGCGAAAACCTGCGGCTGTTCTGGGCCAGGATCGACGGCCAGGAGGTGATGCCGGAACTGACGCTGGAGGGCCTGACCTGCGACGTGCTCGACGCGCCATTCACCTGGGAAGCCGAGGTGGAAATCAGCCCCATAAGCAACACCGCGCTGGAGGGGCTTTACATCTCCAACGGCATGTACTCCACCCAGTGCGAGGCCGAGGGCTTCCGCAAGATCACCTATTATCCCGACCGGCCCGACGTGATGGGCGTGTTCACGGTGCGGATCGAAAACGACCTGCCGGTGCTGCTGTCCAACGGCAACCCGGTGGCGCGGGGCGAAGGGTTTGCCGAATGGCACGATCCCTGGCCGAAACCGGCCTACCTGTTCGCGCTGGTGGCGGGCGACCTGGTCAACCACCCCGACAGGTTCACCACCAGGTCGGGCAAGGATGTCGAACTGAACATCTGGGTCCGCCCCGGCGACGAGGATAAATGCGCCTTCGGGATGGAGGCGCTGAAGAAATCGATGAAATGGGACGAGGATGTCTACGGGCGCGAATACGACCTCGATATCTTCAACATCGTCGCGGTCGACGATTTCAACATGGGGGCGATGGAAAACAAGGGGTTGAACATCTTCAACAGCTCCTGCGTCCTGGCCTCCCCGGAAACCAGCACGGACGCCAATTTCGAACGGATCGAGGCGATCATCGCGCATGAGTATTTCCACAACTGGACCGGCAACCGGATCACCTGCCGCGACTGGTTCCAGCTGTGCCTGAAGGAGGGTCTGACGGTTTACCGCGATTCACAGTTCACTTCCGACATGCGGTCCGCCCCGGTCAAGCGGATCGAGGACGTGATCGCCTTGCGTGGCCGCCAATTCCGCGAAGACAACGGTCCGCTGGCCCACCCGGTGCGGCCCGAAAGCTTTGTCGAGATCAACAACTTCTACACCTCCACCGTCTATGAAAAGGGCGCCGAACTGATCGGGATGCTGAAGACGCTGGTCGGCGACGATTCCTATGCCAAGGCGCTGGACCTGTATTTCGAACGGCACGACGGCGATGCGGCGACGATCGAGGACTGGCTGCAGGTGTTCGAGGACGCCACCGGCCGCGACCTTTCACAGTTTAAGCGCTGGTACGAACAGGCCGGCACGCCGCGCCTGTCGGTTTCCGACACGTTCGAGGACGGCACCTACACGCTGAACTTCAAGCAGGACACGCCGCCGACCCCGGGACAGGATCACAAGGACCCGCGGGTGATCCCGATCGCGGTGGGGCTTCTCAATCCCAACGGCGACGAGGTGGTGCCGACTACCGTTCTGGAAATGACCGAAGGAGAACAGAGCTTCCGCTTCGAGGGACTGGCGGCCAAACCGGTGCCGTCGATCCTGCGCGGATTTTCCGCGCCGGTGATCCTGCAACGCGAAACCAGCGACAGCGAACGCGCCTTCCTGCTGGCCCACGACACCGACCCGTTCAACAAGTGGGAAGCGGGCCGCGCGCTGGCGCGCTCGGGGCTGATCGCGATGATCCGCGACGGCGCTTCGCCCGATACCGGGTATCTCAATGCGCTGCAGGCGGTGGTGCGCGACGACACGCTGGACCCGGCCTTCCGGGCGCTGGCGATGAGCCTGCCCAGCCAGGACGACCTGGCGCAGACGCTGGTTGACCTGGGCGAGGTCCCCGATCCCAAGGCGATCTGGCAGGCCGTCGAGGTGCTGAAATTGGCGATGGCGCAGCACATGCAGGACCTTTTGCCGCGGATTTACGCGCAATATCAGGTCGATGGCGCCTATCGCCCCGATGCCGACCAGTCCGGATCGCGGGCGTTGGCCAATGCCGCGCTGGCGCTGATTTCGCGGCTGGATGGCGGCGCGCAGGCGCAGGCGCAGTATGACAGCGCCGACAACATGACCCAGCAACTGGCCGCCCTTGGCTGCCTGATCGCCGCCGGCGAGGGCGACAGGGCAGTGCAGGCCTTCTACGAACAATGGAAACACGATCGGCTGGTGATCGACAAATGGTTCAGCCTGCAGATCATTCAGGCCGATCCCGACCGCGCCGTGGGCACCGCCCGTGCGCTGACCCAACACGCAGATTTCACCATGAAGAACCCCAACCGGTTCCGCGCCACGCTGGGGGCGCTGGCCGGGCATCCGGCCGGGTTCCACCATGCAAGCGGCGCCGGCTACGCATTGCTGACCGACTGGCTGCTGAAGCTCGACCCAGTCAATCCGCAGACCACCGCGCGCATGTGTTCGGCGTTCGAAACATGGAAACGCTACGACAAGGACCGGCAAGGCAAGATCCTGGCCCAACTGGACCGGATTCTGGCCCAGGACGGGCTGAGCCGCGACACCACGGAAATGGTCACCCGCATCCGGAACGCGTGATCCACACGCAACCCGAAGACCGCTACCCGTTGGGATAGATTCCCAACGGGATACTAAACTTTGCCCCATTTTCGGCGTAATATTCGAATAGGGTATAAGCATGTTGCGTATTGAAGAATATCATTTTGACGGGCTGGATCCGTTGCAATGGGCCAAGATGGCGGCGCTGAGCCTGCTGTGGATCCTGCTGTTCGTCACCGCGCGATATCTGTCGGTTCCGGAAGGCATCGCCATGGTGTCCTGCACGTCTTTCTTCACCGCGCTGGTCTGGCGCGGAATCGTCAGCAGCACCCGGTCGGGATGCTGGCTGACCAGCAGCCATTTCCAAGTCTATTACGGTGACAAGCACTGGGCGTTCCCGCTGTCGGGAATCGTATCGATCAGTGGCCGCGGCGGACCGTTTTCGGTCGCCTCGCCCAGCCTTGAACTGACCGGTGGCCGCAAGGTGCGCTTGCCGGTCACTGCCCTGCCCCCGGCGCGGCAGTTGCGACTCTGGTTCGCCCACAGTGCGATCCGGGTTGACGCCCTGCGCAACGCCACCTGATACTTCCGCCCGACAACAAGGGCGGAACAGATGAACCTTTCCCGAACCATCCTGATCACCGGCGGCAGCGCTGGTATCGGCGCGGCCTGCGCCCGACTTGCGGCGGCGTATGGCGCCGATGTGATCCTGACCTACAACTCGGATCGTGCCGGGGCCGAAGCGGTCGCGGCGGATGTCCGTGCCGCCGGGCGCGAGGCGCAGATCGTTCAATGCGATGTTTCAGACCCGGCCCAGATCGACGCGTTGTTCGACGCCATCCCGCCCAACACTGCCATCGACTTGATCAACAACGCGGGGATCGTCGCCCCCGCCGCCCCGGTCACCGACATGACGCCCGAGCGGCTGACCCGAATGTTCGGCGTCAACGTGATCGGTGCCTTCCTTGTCGCCAAGCAGGCCGTGCTGCACATGCGTCGCGCCGGCAAGCCGGGCAATATCGTCAACGTCTCCTCGACCGCCGCGCGGCTGGGATCGGCCAACCAATATGTCGACTATGCCGCCAGCAAGGCCGCAATCGACACTTTCACCCTCGGCCTCGCGGACGAGGTCGCTGCCGAAGGCATCCGGGTGAACGCGGTCCGGCCCGGGCTGATCGAAACCGAAATTCACGCCAAGGGCGGCGAACCCGACCGGCTTGAACGGTTGGTCCACATGGTGCCGATGAAACGCGCTGGTCATCCCGAAGAGGTGGCGGAGGCGATTCTGTGGCTGCTGTCGGACAAGGCATCTTATGTCACCCGGAGCATCCTCGATGTGTCGGCGGGCCGTTGACGATCGTCGGCCTGCCGACGATATCCGACTGATCCGGAAACAATCGAGATACCGCGCCGGGGTTTGTTCCTAAATCCCGAATTCATCAGAATATTCGGGACAGATTTGATCCCTCTATCACCGCGTCTGCGCCATTTTTCGGCCTGAAATCGCCGTCATTCTTCAAGGAACGACGACGACAACCAAGCTGAAACAGAGACGCGATGCCCCTGAAAACCCCGATATCCCAACAGATCAGAAACCTGTCGAAAATCTCCGGTCGGGCGCTGGCCCTGTCGCGTCGGCTGTCATCCGCGTCGCGGGGCCTGAAACGCACAGGCACTGAAGCCTCTTCCCACGTCGCCAAGCCGCTGCGAACAGACGCGTTGGATATTCCCGTCAGCGACATCAGCCTCGAAGAAGCCGAACGCCGGGCACTGGAACAGCGCGGTCAGTTCCTGGCCCGGCAGGACATGTGGGAAATACTGGGCCGGGAAATCCGTGACCTCGACCGGGAACGCGCGGTGACCGCCGGCGGCATGTCCAAGGCCGACCTGCTGGCGCTTGGTGCCCGCAGTGATGTCACGGCCCCGGTGCTGGCCGCCTTTGCCGATCCCGGGCTGATGCCCCAGCACGCCCCGCGCCACGGGCTGCGCGACCTCGAAGGCGTTCTTGACGACCACCCGCACGATTACGGTGTCGCGCTGGTGGTGATCAACGCCTATATCGACATCGCCTGGGCCTGGCGCGGCGACGGCGGGATTGCCGACATTCCCGCCGACCGGCGCCGCGAATTCGAAACCAAGATGGCCCGGGCCGCCGATATCCTCGACCGTTTCAGCCCGTTCGAACATGACAGCCCGGCGCTCGCCGCGACGCGCTGCGCATTGCTGGCCGCCCAGGCCGGTGCCGATCAGCGCATCGTCGACGATTACGAGGACCTGATCGAACTCGACCCGGCCAATCCCCGCCACATGCGCGCTTTCGGCAATCACCTGCTGCCGCGCTGGTTCGGGAGCTACCAGCAACTGGAAATCGGCGCCCGCCGCAGCGCGGTCCTGACCCGGGACATCTGGGGCATGGGCGGTTATGCCTGGACCTACCTGGATGCGCTGGCGGTGGACCCGACGGCAATCGAAATGCTGGACGTCGACTTCTTCCTCGACGCGATGCGCGACATCCTTCAGCGCCGGCCCGATCAGCACATCGTCAACACCTTCGCCGCCTTCTGCGCGGTGACGCTGCAGCAGGACAGGTTCCCGTCGTCGCAGGCCACGCAACTGGCCCGCGCCTTCGACTGGATTCTGCGCGATCACCTGCGCGAAGTGCACCCGGTGATCTGGGCGATGGCGCACGAAGACCCGACGCGGGCCTCCGGCCCCGCGGCCCTGGACAGCATCGCCCGCGACGGCGAAAAACGCGCCCTGCGCCGCATCGCCAGCCATTTCGCCGCCGAAATCCGCCAAGGCGCCCGCATCGTGTTCGACGAAAGCGGCCCGATGGTGATTTCGCCGCGCTAAACGCATCCGGCAGGCGCGAAACCCGCCTGCCCCCTTGCCCCCTCCGCGCCCCTGTCCTAGAAGGCGGTTCTAACCCCGTGACAAAGGACGGACGCGATGTTGGACCTGACCTATGAGACCCCCAAGCCCAAGGTGATCGCCGGGGCGAAACATGACTGGGAACTTGTGATCGGCATGGAGGTCCATGCCCAGGTCAGCTCAAACGCGAAGCTGTTCTCCGGCGCCTCGACCAAATTCGGCGCCGAGCCCAATTCCAACGTGTCCTTCGTCGACGCCGCGATGCCCGGCATGCTGCCGGTGATCAACGAATTCTGCGTCGAACAGGCGGTGCGCACCGGCTTGGGGCTGAAGGCCGAAATTCACCTGTGGTCCGCCTTCGACCGGAAAAACTATTTCTATCCCGACCTGCCGCAGGGTTATCAGATCAGCCAGCTCTACCACCCGATCGTGGGCGAAGGTGAAATCCTCGTCGACATGGGTCCGGGCGTGGCGCGCAAGGTGCGCATCGAACGCATCCACCTGGAACAGGATGCCGGCAAGTCGATCCACGACATGGACCCGAACATGTCCTTCGTCGACCTCAACCGCACCGGCGTGGCGCTGATGGAAATCGTCAGCCGCCCCGATATCCGCGGCCCCGAGGAAGCCGCCGCCTATGTCACCAAGATGCGCCAGATCCTGCGCTACCTGGGCACCTGCGACGGCAACATGCAGAACGGCAACCTGCGCGCCGACGTGAACGTATCGATCTGCCGCCCCGGCGCTTACGAAAAATACATGGAAACCCAAGATTTCTCGCATCTCGGCACCCGCTGCGAAATCAAGAACATGAACTCGATGCGCTTCATCCAGGCCGCGATCGAGGTCGAGGCGCGGCGCCAGATCGCCATTGTCGAAGCCGGCGGCGAGGTCGAACAGGAAACCCGGCTCTACGATCCGGACAAGAACGAAACCCGTTCGATGCGGTCGAAGGAGGAAGCGCACGATTATCGCTACTTCCCCTGCCCCGACCTGCTGCCGCTGGAAATCGAACAGGGCTGGGTCGATGATATCGCCAAGTCGCTGCCCGAACTGCCGGACGAGAAAAAGGCCCGTTTCGTCACCGATTTCGGCCTCAGCGAATACGACGCCAGCGTTCTGACCGCCGAGGTGGAAGCCGCCGATTACTTCGAAAAGGTGGCCGCGGGCCGCGACGGCAAGATGGCCGCGAACTGGGTGATCAACGAACTCTTCGGCCGGCTGAAGAAGGACGACAGGGACATCACCGACAGCCCGGTCAGCCCCGAACAACTGGGCGAGATCATCGGGCTGATCAGCTCGGACGCGATTTCCGGCAAGATCGCCAAGGACCTGTTTGAAATCGTCTATACCGAGGGCGGCGATCCGGAAAAGATCGTCGAAGACCGCGGCATGAAACAGGTCACCGACACCGGCGCGATCGAGGCCGCGGTGGACGAGGTGATCGCCACCAACCCCGATCAGGTCGAAAAAGCTAAGCAAAACCCGAAACTTGCGGGCTGGTTCGTCGGTCAGGTGATGAAGGCCACCGGAGGCAAGGCCAATCCGAAGGCAGTCAACCAGTTGGTGGCGCAGAAACTCGGCCTCTGATCAATCTGATCAAGCGGTGCGCCCTTTCAGGGCGCGCAGGGTGAGCTTTGCCCACGGGCAAAGCGGTGCGGGGGCGCTGCCCCCCGTCGCCGCAAGCGGCGACACCCCCCGGGATATTTTTCAAAAGGAGAAGACCTGTTAGTTTCAAGTCCTCTCCTGTTTTCAAGTGTCCCCGCCGGAGGCATTTTCTTGAGATATGAAGCGCGACCGGAACGGGCGCACAATCGAAACGGGCTTTCCCTTTGCGCAGCAGGCCGGAATGGGGCTAGGGTCGGCGGCGGAAATGCACGACCGAAGGATAGCGCCCGATGACGACCGCCACCCCGTTCATGTCCTCCCTGCAGGAGGTTCTGCCCGAATGGATCGATTATAATGGCCACCTGAACATGGCCTATTACAACGTGTTGTTCGACCGCGGAGCCGACGAGGCTTTCGCGCAGATGGGGTTCGGTCCCGAGTATGCGGCCGAGCGCAAGATGACGACCTATTCGGCGGAATTCCATGTCCGCTACCTGCGCGAGTTGCATGAAGGTGACAAGGTTCGGGTCGCGTTTCAGTTGCTTGATGCCGACGACAAGAGGTTCCATTTCTGCCAGTGGCTCTATCACGAAGATGGCTGGCTGTCGGCCACCGGCGAGGGGCTGGGGCTGCATATCGACATGTCGGGCCCGCGCGTCGCCCCCTACCCGCAAGACGTGGCAGACAAGGTCGCGGCGCTGAAAGAAGCGCATGCAGGGCTTCCCATACCCGACTTCGTTGGCAAGCCGATCGGAATCCGGCGAAAATCCGGCTGACCCCGCGCGAGCCCGGATCAGGGCAGTTTGAAGCGGGACCGATGCACTGCTAGTCTGGGCGCGATTTCAAGAACGGATTTCGCGATGACCATCTATGATTACAAAGTCGTGCCCGCGCCCACCAAGGGCGCAAGGGCGCGCGGCCTCAAAGGGCCGGGCGCCCGGCTGGGCCACAGTTTCGAAACGCTGCTGAACGACATGGCCGGCGATGGCTGGGAATTCCAGCGTGCCGAAACCCTGCCGAGCGAGGAACGCCAGGGCCTGACCCATTCCAGCACCACCTTCCGCACCTTCCTGGTGTTCCGGCGCCCCCGGCGCGGGGATATCGACGCTTTTGCACCGCGTCCGCCGGAAGGCGCCGAGATGGCCCCGGACGCGCGCCAGAACCTGTCCGACCCGGCCGCTTCGCGGGAGGAAGAAGGCGCTGCAAGTCAATCCGGGGAAACCTAGGCGGCAGAGGCCCCGGCCGCGCGTTGAACCCGCGGTACGGAGCGGCTGACACCACAGTCCGCGACCCCATGCGCCCCGACGGGGCTTGCGGATGGCCCGGCGGCTTCCTACCTATGGTTCGACCTCGAGCGCCAAGGCGTGGATCTGACTGATCAGGTCCGCGCCCAGAACCCGGTGAATGGCCCGGTGCCGGTCGATCCGTGACAAGTCCGCAAGTGCCGCCGCGCGGATTTTGACCCGGAAATGGCTTTCGCCGCCGGGTCCATATCCGGCGTGACCGCGATGCATTTCGCTTTCGTCGGTCACGGCCAGAAAGTCGGGAGAGAACGCCGCGCTCAAACGCGACTCGATCTGCGATTTTCTGCTCATTTTCAATCATTGCCCCTTCAATCTGGTGGCAGATGGTCTAAACTCCACGGTCCGAGTCGAAAAGGTGATCCAGAATGGTAAAGTCAGACCCCTTTGGGTTCGATATGTCGATCAAGTCGGCCAAGAAGAAGAATCCCCGTGGCCGCCGCAGCATGTCCGGCGCCACCGAGACATCCACCCGCGTCTGCGAGCATGAAGGATGCGAGGAGGCCGGCAAGTACCGCGCCCCCAAGGCGCCCGACGTGCTGGATGAATTCCGCTGGTTCTGCAAGGATCACGTGCGCGAATATAACCAGAAATGGAGCTTCTTCGAAGGCAAGACCGAAGCGGAGATGAACGCGCAGCATTCCAAGGACAAGGTCTGGGAACGGCAAACCAAACGGATGGACGATCCCGAGGCGCGCGCTTGGGCCCGGCTGGGCATCGAGGACCCGCATCAGGTGCTGGGTGAAAACGCGACCCAGAACCCGGGCAAGTCAAACGGCGGCGGCCGCCGCCTGCCGCCGACCGAAAAGCGCGCGATCGAGATCCTCGAAGCCGAGGTTCACTGGGAAAAGGCGGCGATTCGCAAGGCCTACAAGAAGCTGATCAAGGTGCTGCACCCGGACATGAACGGCGGCGACCGCAGCCAGGAAGAACAGCTGCAGGAAGTCATGTGGGCTTGGGACCAGATCAAGGACAGCCGCAACTTCAAGTGAGCGGTTCTCGGGGCCGGCCCGCCCGCCACCGGGATCACCGCAATGAGAAAAGGCGCCCCGCGGGGCGCCTTTGCTGTTCCTGCATCCGGAACATGGCTCAGGCCGCGGCCACCGCCCGTTTGGTCAGCGTCTTGATCAGGTTGGCGCGGTATTCCGGCGTGCCGTGCAGGTCGCTGATCAACCCGTCGGCAGAGGCGCTGAGGCCGTCCACCGCTTCGGGCGCGAAATTGGCCGACAGGGCCTCTTCCGCCTCGGTCCAGCGGAACACGCCTTCTTCCGAGGCACCGGTCACCGCGACGCGTACGCCGTCGGCGGTCTTGGCCACGAACACCCCGGTCAGCGCGAACCGCGATGCGGGCTGTTCGAACTTCTGGTAATTGGCCTTTTCCGGGATCGGGAATTTCACCGCGGTGACGATTTCGCCTTCCTCCAGCGCGGTGGTGAACACCCCGTCGAAGAAGTCATCCGCCGCGATTTCGCGCGCGTTGGTCACGATGGTCGCGCCCGATCCCAGCACCGCCGCCGGATAGCAGGCCGACGGGTCGTTGTTGGCCAGCGACCCGCCGATGGTGCCGCGATTGCGCACCGCCGGATCGCCAATGCCGCCCGCCAGCGCCGCCAGCGCCGGATAGGCCGAAGCCTCGGCCGCCACGGTGGCATGGGTGGTCGCGGCACCGATGGTCAAGGCACCGCCCGCCGCCGACACGCCCTTGAGCGCCTCGATCGCGGTCAGGCTGACCAGCTTCGACGGCGCGTTCAGCCGCTGTTTCATCGACGGGATCAGGGTCTGACCGCCGCTCAGCGGCAATGCGTCCTCGTCCTTGAGCGCCGCCACGGCCGCGTCAACGCTGGCCGGTTGTTCGAAATCGAAATTATACATCCTTGTTCCTCCCCTGAGGGTGCGGGGGAATACCCCGCCCCGAGGTTGATATCACTTCGCCGACTGGATCGCGTTCCAGACCCGCGACGGGCTGAGCGGCATGTCGATATGTTCGACAGGGTAACCACCACGATGCAGCGCGTCGATCACCGCGTTGACCAGCGCCGGCGGCGACCCGATGGCCCCGGCCTCGCCGCAACCCTTCACCCCAAGCGGGTTGTGGGTGCACGGTGTCTGGCAGGAATGGTCGACGCTGAAGCTCGGCAGGTCCGCGGCCCGCGGCATCGCGTAGTCCATGTAGGACCCGGTGAGCAGCTGACCGTTTTCATCATAGGCCGCGTTTTCCAGCATCGCCTGTCCGATGCCCTGTGCCACGCCGCCATGAACCTGACCTTCGACGATCATCGGGTTGATCACGTTGCCGAAATCGTCCGCCGCGCTGAACGACAGGATATCGATCGAACCGGTATCGGGATCCACTTCCACTTCGCAGAAATAGGCGCCCGAGGGATAGGTGAAGTTCGACGGGTCGTAGAAGGCGGTTTCCTCAAGCCCCGGCTCAAGGTCTTCCAGCGGGTAGTTGTGCGGCACGTAGGCGGCCAGGCAAACATCACCCCAGGCGACCGACTTGTCGGTGCCCGCGACGCTGAACTGACCGTCGGCCAGTTCGATATCTGCCTCCGAGGCCTCCATCAGGTGGGCGGCGATCTTCTTCGCCTTGTTGATCACCTTTTCCGCCGCCTTGAACATGGCCGACCCGCCGACCGCGATCGACCGCGACCCGTAGGTGCCCATGCCCATCGGCGTTTTCGACGTGTCGCCATGAACGATATCGACCTGGCTTTCGTCGATCCCGATCATTTCGGCGATCACCTGCGGGAAGGTGGTTTCATGCCCCTGCCCATGGCTGTGTGACCCTGTCATCACGCTGATCGATCCGGTGGCGTTGACCCGCACCGTGGCGCTTTCGTAAAGGCCGGCACGTGCACCCAGTTGCCCCACCAGGTTCGACGGCGCGATGCCGCAGGCCTCGATGTAGTGGGCAATCCCGAAACCACGCAGCTTGCCGCGCGCCTTGCTCTCTGCCGCGCGCTGGTCGAAATTGGCGTAGTCGGTCATCTCCAGCGCCTTGTCGAGCGTGGCGTGGTAATTACCGGTGTCGTAGGCAACCGCGACCGGGGTTTCATAGGGGAACTGTTCCGGCTTGATGAAGTTGATCCGACGCAGTTCGGCCGGATCGACGCCCAGTTCGCGCGCCGCCTTGTCGATCACCCGCTCCAGCTGGAAGGTCGCCTCGGGGCGACCCGCGCCGCGATAGGCATCGACCGGCACGGTGTTGGTGAACACCGCCTTCACGTTCACATAGATCAGCGGCGTGGTGTAGTTGCCGGCCATCAGCGTCCCGTGAAGCCAGGTCGGAACCGAAGGCGCGAAGGTCGACAGGTAGGCCCCCATATTGGCATAGGTATCGGTGCGCAGCGCGGTGAACTTGTTGTCGGCATCCAGCGCCAGTTCGATCTTGGTCACGTGATCGCGGCCGTGCGCGTCCGAAATGAACGCCTCGGACCGGCTGGAGGTCCATTTGACCGGACGGTTCAGCGCCTTGGCGGCGAAGGTGACGAAGGCTTCTTCGGCATAATGGAAGATCTTGGTGCCGAACCCGCCGCCCACATCGGGAGCCACCACACGCAGCTTGTGTTCGGGAATACCCAGCACGAAAGCGCCCATCAGCAGGCGGATCACATGCGGGTTCTGCGACGTGGTATAAAGCGTGTGTTCATCGTTGGCGCGGCTGTAATCGCCGATCGCCACGCGCGGTTCCATCGGGTTCGCGACCAGGCGGTTGTTCACCAGTTCAAGCGTGGTGACATGGGCGGCGTTTTTGAACGCCTCGTTCACCGCTTCCTTGTTTTCCTCGACGAAGCCCCAGTCATAGCAAAGGTTGGAGGTCAGATCGTCATGCACCTTGGTGGCACCGTCTTCCAGAGCCGCCTTCATGTCGACCACGGCGGGCAGTTCATCGATGTCCACCACGATCGCCTCGGCCGCGTCGCGCGCCAGTTCGGGCGTTTCGGCCACCACAGCGGCGATCGGATCGCCGACATGGCGCACCTTGCCCTCGGCCAGGATCGGGTGTTTCGGTTCCTGCATCACCTCGCCGAACCGGTCGGTCACCTGCCAGCCGCAGGGCAGTCCGCCCACCGCTTCGAAATCCTTGGCGGTGAAAACCTTCAGCACCCCATCCATCGCCTCGGCTTCCGAGGCGTCGATGCTGTTGATCGTCCCATGCGCCACGTCAGAGCGCAGGAAATGGACATAGGTCTGCCCATGCACATTGATGTCGTCGGTGTAATTTCCGGCTCCGGTCAGGAACCGCACGTCTTCGCGCCGCTTCGGGCTGGCGCCGATGCCATGATCTTTCGGCATTTCAAATCCTCCCTGTGATCGGGTCCGGGGTCGCCCCCTGCCCTTTCATCGTTCTGAAAATACGTTTCCCCGCGCGAAACCCGCGCGGTGGCGATCATTCCGCGGCAACTGCCGGCACGTCCTGACCGCTGGCGGCCATGATCGCGCGAACGATGTTGTGATAGCCGGTACAGCGGCAGATGTTACCTTCGAGGTAATTGCGGATTTCCGCTTCGCTCGGCTTGGGGTTTTCCTTCAGCAGGGCCGCCGCAGACATCACCATGCCCGGGGTGCAGAAACCGCATTGCAGGCCGTGGTAATCCTGGAACGCCTGCTGGATCGCGTTCAGCGACCCGTCCGCATTGGCCTGGCCTTCGATGGTCGCCACGTCGGCGCCCGCCGCTTCCTGCGCGAACATGGTGCAGGATTTCACCGCGTTGCCGTTGACATGCACCACGCAGGCGCCGCATTGCGAGGTGTCGCAACCGACATGGGTCCCGGTCAGACCCAGGTTTTCGCGCAGGAATGTCGAAAGCAGCGTGCGCCCCTCGACATCGCCCGATACCTCGCGGCCGTTCACTGTCATTCTTACTTCTGTCATCGTGCCCTCCCTAAGCCGATAAGCGCCTTCAATTTCGTGAATGAATATCGGGAATTATGCCCCGAAAACCTTTTTCATCCAGCCTTTTTTCTGTTCGCCCTCCGCGCCCGGCTCGGTATCCTCGCCGGTTTCCGAGGGCCCTTCCACGACGGTCTGGAACCGTTCGAAGAACTGGTCCGCCATCTTGCGCGCGACACCGTCGATGATCCGGCTGCCCAGCTGCGCCAGCTTGCCGCCGACCTTGGCGTCGACGTCATAGCCCAGCAGCGTGCCGCCATCGGGCAGGTCGGACAGCGTCACCTTGGCGCCGCCCTTGGCAAAGCCGGCCGCGCCACCCTTGCCTTCGCCGGTCAGGGTCAGGCTTTCGCCCTCGACGATATCCGACAGGCTGACAGCGCCCTTGAAGGTGGCCTTCACCGGCCCGACCTTCTGAACCACGGTGGCTTCGAACCCTTCCTCGGGCGAACCGGCCATGGCCTGACAGCCGGGGACGCATTCCTTCAGTACATCCGCCGAAAGCAACGCGGCCCAGACGGTTTGCCGGTCCGCGGCGATTTCGCGGGAATCTGTCATTTGCATTTGCGAGCCCTCCTGATGTTTCGAAATCCTAGGCGCATTCGCAGCCATAAGGCTATTCGACTATCGGCGTAGACCGGCGATTGCGCAAGCACCCTCGCATACGACTTTCGCCCACTTTCCCGTGACCGCGCAGATTGCTAGTCTGATCCTCAGATCTGACCGACCGGAAGGGAATTCCATGTCCGACAGCGCCGCGCCTTCCGCGCCGACCGAAATCAAGTCGGCACTGGTCGTGGACGATCACCCTCTGTTCTGCGACGCGTTGGCGATGACCCTGCAGGCTGTGACCGGCACCGCCGAGATCCGCGCCACCGCGCACCTGCAGGCGGCGCTGGACGAAATCGCCCAGAACGGCAGCCCCGATATCGTCGTGCTGGACCTGAACCTGCCGGACGTGAACGGGTTCGACGGGCTGATCCGGTTGAAAACCGCGACACGGGCACCTGTGATCATCGTGTCTTCGATGAGCGACAGCAGGGTGATCAGTTCGGCCATCAGGGCGGGCGCGGCGGGGTTCGTACCCAAGCACAGCCAGCGCGATGTCTTCGCCGCCGCCTTCGACGCGATCCGCCGCGGCACCGTTTATGTCCCCGACGGGTACGACCTGCTGGACGATGACAACGATATGGGCTGCGAGGATGCCAGCGCGCGGCTGGCGACGCTGACCAATCAGCAGGCGCGCATCCTGCAGCTGATCTGCGAGGGCAAGCTGAACAAGCAGATCGCCTTCGACCTGTCGATCGCCGAAACCACCGTGAAGGCGCATGTCACCGCGATCATGCGCAAGCTGGGCGTGCAAAGCCGCACCCAGGCGGTTCTGATCGCCAAGGAAACGAGCTTCCGCGCGATCTTGCAAGACGGCGGTTAACCGGCAACAATCGCCGCCGGAGGAAACATGGGAGGACAAAGGATGGACCAGTTCGCGGGTCCGTCGCATTCGGTGCGCTGTGCGCCTGAAATCATGCGCACCGCCAATATCGCCTGCACCGCCCCCGATCCCGTGCTGACCCTGTCGCGTGAGCTTGGCGATGAGGCGTTCGACCTTGTGCTTCTGTTCGTGTCGCCGCAGGCCGATATCGAAAACGTGGCCGCGCGCGCGGCCGAACTGCTTCCCGACAGCCTTGTCCTGGGCTGCACCACGGCGGGGGAACTGACAAGCGAGGGCTATTCAGACGGCAATATCGTCGCGGTGGGATTTCCGCGGGCATATTTCCGTGCCCGGATGCTGCTGGTGGAAGATCTGGACGCATACGATCCGCAGGCGCTGATCGGGCGGATGGTCCAGAGCCGCAACGCCTTGATGCGCGACGTGCCCGACTGGGATTACGAATTCAATTTCCTGATGATCGATGGATTGTCGCGCTGCGAAGACAAGCTGACCGCCGACCTTGCGCTCGGGCTTGGCCCGGTGCCGCTGTTCGGCGGGTCGGCCGGCGATGGCGAAAGTTTCGAGACCACTTTCGTGATCGCGAACGGCCGCGCGATGCGCAATGCCGCCATCGTGGCGCAAATCCGCACCATCTGCCCGATCAAGGTGTTCAAGAGCGACCATCTGGTGCCGACCGAACGGCGCATGGTGGTGACCGGCGCCGATCCAGACCGCCGCATCGTGCACGAAATCAACGCCGAACCGGCGGCGCGCGAATATGCCCGGGTACTGGGCAAGGACCCTGAACAGCTCGACACGTTCACCTTTGCCGCCCACCCGGTGGTGGTGCGGATCGGCGAACAGCATCACGTCCGGTCGATCCAGCGGGTGGCGGATAACGGCGATCTGGTCTTCTTCTCGGCGATCGGCGAAGGGCTCGTGCTGTCGCTGGCCGAACCGATGGACATGGTGGGACATCTGGAAGGGGAAATCCGAAACCTGTCGGCAAACGGCGCCCCGGACGCGATCCTTGCCTGCGATTGCCTGTTGAGAAGGCTGGAAGCGGAACAGAAGCAACTCAAGGGCAAGCTGTCCGACATTCTGGCGTCAAACCATGTCGTCGGATTTTCCACCTACGGCGAGCAGCTGAATTCGATGCATGTGAACCAGACGCTCACCGGGGTCGCGATCTACCCGCCCGAACAGCCGCCGAAAACGGCCTGACCGCATGACCCATCCCCTGATCGATCCCCACGATTCCATCGAGCGGCAGAACCAGAAACTGGTCAAGATCGCCGATGCGCTGATGCGCCGGGTGGAACAGGGCGGCGACGCGTCCGACGCCGCCTATGCCCAGTTCCAGCGCGCCGTCATCCTTGAGGAAGAGGTCCGCGCGCGCACCCGCGACCTGGGCCGCGCGCTCGAATTGCTGAACGAATCCAACGCCAAGCTGGCGCAGGCCAACCGCGAAACCGAAGCCGCCCGCGCCAACCTGACCAACGCGATCGAGACGGTGCAGGAAGGTTTCGCGCTGTTCAATTCGGACGAACGGCTGGTCATGTGCAACAGCCGCTTCGGCATGCACATGCCCGATATCCGCGACAAGATGGTACCGGGGCTTAGCTTTGCCGAGTACATCCGCCTGGTCAGCCACTCGAAATTCCTATCGCTACGCCAGGACGAAACGCCGGAGACTTGGGCGGCACGGCGGATGGAACGACACACCGACAGCCATGTCATTTTCAACGTCCGCATGATCTGGAACCGCTGGGTGCAGGTCAGCGAACACCGCACGCCCGATGGCGGCACGGTGATCCTGCAGACCGACGTGACCGACATCATGCGGCTGGAACGGCGCGAACGCGACCGGATGCTGGACGATCAGGCCAAGCTGATCCGCGCCACGCTGGACCACCTCGATCAGGGCGTGTGCATCTTCGACAGCCAGGCGCGGCTGGTCGGCTGGAACGAACGTGCCAGCGAACTGCTGTCGATCCCGCTGGGGCGGTTCCGCATCGGCATCGGCTTCAACATGCTGTTCGAACGGTTCCGTCACGAACTTGCCTTCGAGGAGGGAATATCGGCGCAAGAGGTGGAAGACTGGGTTCAAACCGAAAAACAGCGCCCGCCGCTGTCATTCGAAGTCCTGCACCGCAACTCCAAAACCCTGACCGTGTCGGCGCAGGAAATGCCCGACAAGGGGTTCGTGTTTTCCTTCACCGATATCAGCGCCGAACGTGCTGCGGTGCAGGCGGTTTACGAGGCCAATGAACAACTGGAACAGCGGGTGATCGAACGCACGCTGGAACTCGAAGATGCGCTGGCCGATGCGGAACGGGCGAACGCGTCGAAATCCCGTTTCGTGGCGGCGGCGAGCCATGACCTGCTGCAACCGTTGTCGGCGGCCAAGCTCTATGTCGGGTCGGTCGCGGCCGATCATCCCGACGATCAGGTGCGTTCGGTATTGGGCCGCGCAAACAACGCGCTGATCAGCGTCGAGAATATTCTCGGGGCGCTGCTGGATATCTCGAAACTGGATTCAGGCCGGGCCTCGGTGCATGTCGGACAGGTGCCGTTGCGAAGGATGATGATCCAGCTTCTCGATGAAATGGCCCCGCTGGCGCAGAAAAAAGGGCTGGACCTGCGGCTGGTCGCGTCATCGGCGGTGGTCGCCAGCGACGCCACCTATCTGCGCCGCATTCTGCAGAACCTGATGGCCAACGCGGTCCGCTATACCCAGACCGGCCGCGTCCTTGTCGGGGTGCGGCATCTGAAACACTCCGTCCGGATCGAAGTGCACGATACCGGCCCCGGCATCCCCGAAGACCAGCAGGAGCTGATCTTCAACGAATTCCACCGCGTCGACAGCCCGAGCAGCGCCAGCGAAGGGCTGGGATTGGGATTGGCCATCGTCGAACGCGCCTGCGCATTGCTGCAACACCCGCTGCAGGTCCGCTCAAGGCCCGGCCGGGGCACGATGTTCGCCGTCGAAATCCCCCGGGCGCCGGCCGAACGAGACCCCGGGCGCGCAGTGGGACCGCAACATGCGGCAAAGACCGACAGCCTTGAAAACATGATCGTGCTGCTGGCGGAAAATGATGCCGAGCTTCGCAATGCGCTGACCGTTGTGATGGACAGCTGGGACGTCACCGTCCTGGCCTGCGCCGACGAGGTCGAGGCACGCGGATTGATCGAGGAATTCGGCGTCACCCCGGATGCGATCGTCGCCGATTATCAACTTGACGACGGCGAACTGGGCACCGATCTGATCGCCGCGCTGCGCCGCGACCTGGGCCCGGTCCCCGCCTGCATCGCCACCGCGACACGCGAGGTCGCAGTCACACAGATTTGCCAGGAGGCAGGGCTGCACTTGCTGCACAAACCGATCGCGCCGCGGGAATTGCGCACTTTCCTGATGCGATCGTTGCGGCAATCCGAAACGCCCTGAAACCGCCACCCCATACTTAGGACGAGCTTCCCTCCGTCTTATTTCATCAATCATTCTTTTGAGGAACAGACATGATCGCTGGTAAACGCTAGACTGATAGGAAAGACTTGGCCTATGTGGCCCGCTTTTTGCCCAGCGGCTTGAAGTCAGGACCTTTTCGGTTCACTTATCCAAACGGAAACGGATCGCGCATTCAGGAAGGTTCCGAGCCGAACAAAAGTACAGCGTATGGTTAGTTAAACCCTGGTTATGGTAAACAGTGCCCGATTCATCATTCTACACCCACCCCACTGAGCGCTCGACAGCACCGGATTCACCGCATAGATTGACCGCCAAAGCATCGCCTGAAAACGCCTTGGGCGAAAAGACGGTCGGCATGGGGAACCGGTTCAATATGGGCAGTACCCGATTACTGATGGCAATTGCGGCCGTCAGTTTCATGTTGGTTGTTTTTCAAACAATTGACGTCATCAACAAAGTCCGGGAACTGCGCATCGCGAATGCCGAAGAGGTGCAATGGTCGCTTGGCCGGGCCGAAAACGAATTCCTGAGGTTCCGCAACAGCGTGCTCCAGGCAGAAGCCGGAGATGCCGAAAGCCTCGACGCGGTGCGGCTTCAGTTCGACATCCTCTACAGCAGGATCAGCATATTCAGGGAATCCTCTTCCTACGAATTCCTGCGCGATATCGAAACGTTCCGGACGTCGACCGAAGCCGTCAGCGGTTTCCTGGATCGCACCCTGCCCCTGATCGATGCGGAAGATGCGCAGTTGGCGGCCGGGATGGCGGCCCTGGATCAAGACGCGGCTGAAGTCGCACCCGACCTGTATCGATTGGCGCAGGTGGGCGTCGCCCAATTCGCACAGGCCCGCGAAACCCGGCGCACCGAAATCGCATCGACCCTGCTGATCCTAACGGCCACGTCGGCCCTGTTGATGGGAACGCTGCTGCTGCTGGCCTATTACTTCAATACGCTCAATCGCCGGTCCGAAGAACGCCGCCGCCAGGTTATCGAGGCCAGCCAGAGAACCCGGGCCGTGATCTCGACCGCGCTGGATGCCGTGATCGTGACCGATTCAGACGGTGTCATCGAGGAATTCAACAATGCCGCGGTGGAAATCTTCGGCTACTCCTACAAGGAAGCGATCGGCCGCAACGTGGCCGACCTGATCGTTCCGGAACAATATGCCGACTCGCATAACACAGCGATGAAGCGCATCCGCAGCGGCGGTCCGTTCCACATCGTCAGCAAGGGGCGGGTTCGGCTGGATGCCAAGCGCTCCAATGGCGAAACGTTCCCGGTCGAACTGGCGCTACAGAAAAGCGATCTGCACGGCCGCCTGTTCTTCATTGCCTTCATCCGCGACATTTCCTTCCGGGTACGCGCCGAACAGGACCTGATCGAAGCCCGCGACCAGGCGCTGGCCGGTGAAAAGGCCAAGGCCCGGTTCCTGGCCGTGATGAGCCATGAAATCCGCACGCCGCTGAACGGCCTGATGGGCAACCTGTCGCTGCTTCAGGAAACGCCGCTGACGGGCAGTCAAAATGCTTACGTGGACAACATGTCCACCTCGGGCCGGCTGCTAATGGATCACATCAACGACGTGCTGGATATCGCCCGTTACGAGGCGGGCAAACCGATCCTGCGCAACCGCCCCACGAACCTGCCCGATGTCGTCGATACGGCGCTGAACAATCTCAGGGACCACGCCGACAAGCGCGGCAACACCATCAACAGCTACTTCCTGGGGCCGGAACGGAAATGGGTCAAAACCGATCCGGGCCGGATCCAACAGATCCTGATCAACCTCGTTAGCAACGCGATCAAGTTCACCAAGGACGGGGAAATCACCGTCGAAGTCATCGCAGAACCCGGAACCGATGTCATCGAATTCAAGGTCGCCGATACCGGCATGGGCATTTCGAACGACGACCTGGCGATGATCTTCGACGATTTCGTGACCAGCGACAGCGCCTACAACCGCGAAGCGGGCGGCACCGGGCTGGGCCTGGGGATCGTCAAGCGCATCACCTCGCTGCTTGGCGGCGAACTGGGCGTTGACAGCACCCTTGGCGAAGGTTCGACCTTCTGGGTCAGGATTCCGATGGAAGATGCCGAAGAACCGCCAGATCAGGCACGGCCCCGCGCAGCGGAAGTGATCGACAGGAACCGTCCCGCGCCGGAAGACGGAGTTGCCGGGCGGAAGCTCGACATTCTCGTGGTCGAGGACAACGAAATCAACCGCAACGTCGTGCGCGCCATGCTGTCGCGCGATGGCCACGGGATCAGCGAAGCCCCCGACGGTCAAAGAGGCGTCACCCAGGCCGCGGCCAAGAAATACGACCTGATCCTGATGGATATTTCGATGCCGATCCTCGACGGGCGCGAAGCCACGAGGCGCATCCGCGCGGGCAATGGCAAATCGAGCGACACGCCGATCATCGCCCTGACCGCGCACGTGCTGCCCGAAAACGTGTCCGAATTCCTGCAGGACGGCATGCAGGACGTTCTGCCCAAACCGCTGATGCGGCGGGACCTGCAACGCATCATCGCCACCTATACCCAGGCCCAACCCGAAGAGGTCGCCCCCGAGACTTCCGGTTCCTGCCCCGACGCCCCGGGTCAGCAACTGATCAACGCCGAAACCAACGGCGCCCTGCGCGACAGCGTCGGGGATGGCTATGCCACCCTGCGCGCGCAGCTGACCGAGGAACTGACCTCGCTTGTCGACTGGCTGCAGGAGGAATGCGGCGACACGATGGAAATCGCCGCGCGATGCCACAAATTCGCATCAAGCGCGGCGCTTTTCGGGGCCGAGAGACTGCGCCAAGCGCTGCTGGACATCGAAATCGCCGGCAAGAAAGGCGATATCGCGGTCATGGCGGTGCGGCGCGAAATGCTGCCCATCCTGCTGCAGGATACGCTCGACGCGCTCGACCGGCTGGACGCCGGTCAGAGCTGATCAGAACGCCTTGAACGTCAGCGTCGTCAGCGTGCGTTCTATCCCTGCGATATTCCGAACGTTTTCGTTGATGTATTTGCCGATATCCTCGCCCTCGGGGATATAGAGCTTCATCAGCAGATCGTATTCGCCGCTGGTCGAATAGAGCTCGGAATGAATTTCGCGCAGCGCGATTTCTTCGGCCACGTCATAGGTCGTGCCGGGTTTGCAGCGGATCTGTACAAATACGCAAGTGGTCATGTCGGCCTCGTTCGTCTTTGCGCCAAGCTGTCACGTCCGCGCCCCCGCTGCAACGGTCATTTGCATTCCCGCGCGGCGCCGCATTGCAGCCTTGGAAATGCCCCCGCCGCGGCCTATAAACCCGCGACAGCACACGGAGAACGACATGCGGACGTCCCAGATCACGCGCAAGACGGCGGAAACCGATATCTCGGTCGAAATCAATCTCGACGGGACCGGTTCCTATGACAACCAGACCGGCGTGGGATTCTTCGACCACATGCTGGACCAGCTGGCGCGTCATTCGCTGATCGACATGACCATCCGCGCCAAGGGCGATTACCACATCGACGATCACCACACGGTCGAAGATACCGGCATCGCTTTGGGCCAGGCGCTGACCCAGGCCCTCGGCGACAAGAAGGGCATCCGGCGTTATGGCGAATGCCATCTGCCGATGGACGACGCCCAGGTGCGCTGTGCGCTGGACCTGTCGGCGCGCCCCTACCTGATCTGGAACGTGGATTTCCAAAGCCCCAAGATCGGCACGTTCGACACCGAACTGGTGCGCGAGTTCTTCCAGGCGATCAGCACCCACGGCGGCATCACCCTGCATGTCGACCAGATTCACGGCTTCAACGCCCACCACGTGGCCGAAGCCGCGTTCAAGGCGGTGGCGCGCGCGCTGCGGCTGGCGGTGGAAACCGATCCGCGCAAGGCCGATGCGATTCCCTCGACCAAAGGGGCGCTGTGATCGGGGCCAGCCCCCGCGCATGATCCGCCTCACGCGACGGCGAGGCGCTCAGGCGGCTTCGCGGCCGGTGCGCAGCGCCGTCGGCGCGATGCCGTAGGCGCGACGGAAGGCGCGGCTGAATCCCTCGGGAGAGCCGTAGGCATAGCGGCGCGCCACGGCATCGACCCGGTCGCCGCGCAGCATGTCCTGCCGCGCCAGGATGAGGCGCCAGCGCCGCAGGTATCCCATCGGGGTTTCGCCCACCTGTTGCGCGAACAATTCGCAGAACCGCGACAGCGATAGGCCCGCCTCCTGTGCGAGGTCGGCGTTGGACCACAACCGCCCCGGATGGTCGTGCATAGCAACGATCGCCCGGCTGAGGCGCGGATCGGCCAGCCCGGCAAGCAACCCGGGTTCCGTCGCGCCGCGTTCGATCTGATCGCGCAGCAGGCGCACCATCAGCACGTCCCCCAGCCGGTTGACCACCGATTGCGCCCCGCAACGGTTGGCCCGCGCTTCGCGATACATCAGACGCACTAGGCCTTGAGTTTCAGCATCGTCTGTCAGGTTGAAATCTACGACTTCCGGCAATGCCGCCAAGAGCGGATTGCCGGGACCCGCCCAGTCGACACGGGCGGCCAGCAGCACATCACCCGCCGCCCCGCCCTGATGACCGTCGCGGGGAAAGAACAAAACGCGCAGCGGCGTTCCATCCGGCGCCTTCAGTATGATCAGGTTGGCCCCTCCCAGCGGCGCGATTTGCACCGACAGATGAAAGCGTTCCACCAATGTCGTCAGACGATCCATAGCATAATCGGGTTTATTGTCAGATTTTCAAGACTTATTAGATGATAACACCTGCAATAAGAGAGAAGCAAGCTAAACCGGAAGGAACTCCAAATGCTGATTCCCCGCCAGAAGACGCCGAACCTGACGCTCCCGACGTTGGACCACGGCCGTTTTGACCTCGCCACGGAACAAAGCGAGCGCGGCACGCTCATCTGCTTCTATCGCGGGCTGCACTGCCCGATCTGTGCAAACTACCTGAAAGAGCTGGAAAAGCGCGTCAGCGAATTCGCCGAACGCGGTGTCAACTGCATCGCGGTCAGTTCGGACGGTGAGGACCGCACCCGCGCGATGGCCGAAAAGATCGGCGCCACGTCCTTGCGTTTCGGGTATGACCTGCCGCTGAGCGTCGCCCGGGACTGGGGTTTGTACATCTCGACTTCGCGCGGCAAGACCTCGATCGGGATCGAGGAACCTGCGCTGTTTTCCGAACCGGGCCTGTTCATGATCACGCCGGAGCAGACGCTCTATTACGGATCGGTGCAGACCATGCCGTTCG
Source organism: Thalassovita aquimarina (assembly GCF_018219815.1). Taxonomy (GTDB): domain Bacteria; phylum Pseudomonadota; class Alphaproteobacteria; order Rhodobacterales; family Rhodobacteraceae; genus Thalassobius; species Thalassobius aquimarinus. Next base: position 43,008 of record NZ_JADMKU010000006.1, on the reverse strand, counting down.
TGCGCCCGCATTTCGCCGAACTGGTCGGCGCGCTGGATTTCGCCATTGCCAACGACTACCCCGCGCGCGGCGAATACACCGGTCCGGTCTGATCCGGCGCGATGTCCGGGGGCCGTGTCACACCGCAAACACCCCCGGCGGCAGAGCGCCGGGGCGCCCTGCCCCTTGACCCCGCCGGCGTTTCGTTTCAGGTGAAGGACGGAACGACAAAGGATACCGGCCCATGCTGACAGCGATTGTGGATTACGAAAGCGGCAACCTGCATTCGGCGGAAAAGGCGTTTCAGCGCATGGCGGCGGAAACCGGCGCCGGCGAGGTGACCGTGACCTCCGACCCCGAGGTGATCCGCACCGCCGACCGCATCCTGCTGCCCGGCGACGGCGCCTTCCCGGCCTGCCGCGAGGCGCTGTTCGATCATCGCGGCGTATTCGAAGCGATGGAAGAAGTCGTGATCAAGGGGGGCAAGCCGTTCCTGGGCATCTGCATCGGCATGCAGATGATGGCCACTCGCGGGCTGGAATATACCGAAACTCCCGGCTTCGACTGGATCGGTGGCGACGTGATCAAAATCGAACCAAGCGACCCGGCGCTGAAAGTGCCGCACATGGGCTGGAACGACCTTGTGATCGACCAGCCGCACCCGGTTTTCGACGGGATCGAAACCGGTAATCACGCCTATTTCGTGCATTCCTATCACATGCAGGTGACCGATCCGGCGCATCTGCTGGCGCATGTCGATTACGGCGGCCCGATCACCGCCATCGTCGGGCGCGACAACATGCTGGGCATGCAGTTCCACCCGGAAAAAAGCCAGAAGACCGGGCTGCGGCTGATCGCCAATTTCCTTAACTGGAAGCCCTGATCCGGCGCCAGGTCTGCGACTGGCAAACGAAGGCGATGCAGCCCCGGACCACCATACGATCGCCCTTGACCTTCATCTTGCCGTGAAAGGTGGCATCGAGCAGCGGCACCCAGCCGGTCCCCTGATATTCGCCCGGCGCCACCTGCTTCATGTCCCAGAACAACCGTTTGCCTAGATTGGGCGTGGTGATCGTTTTGCCCGTCTTGTCATAGGTCCGCACGATCCTGCCGCAAACCGCGTCGCCGCAGCGGCGCGCCTCGATATGGGCGGTCTGTCCCTTGCCGTCCGGGGGCGTCAGCCATGTGCCCAGGGCGGGTTCGGCCCAGACCGGCCCCGCCGCCCCAGTCAGCACGGCGCAAATCAGTAATCCGCGAAACATGCCGTACCTCGCTTTGGATTATGTCATCGCTCCAAGATAGGCGCATTTCTTAACATAATCACTTAACGCTATTCACGACACGGCGCAGATCGGCGGATCTATGGCCTATTTCACCCGGCTCCAGGTCTGTTTCTTGCAGATCGGCCCGATGCAGCCCGACACCTTCAGAACATCGCCATTCAGCGACATTTTCGAACTGTAGATCTTGCCGGTCGAGGGCTGCCAGATCTTGCCCTTCTTGTAGCTGCCTCCACCCCTTGCCTGCATATCCCAGACAAGCTTCTTGCCGACATTCTCGGACTGATATTCGCCGCCGGAATTGAAGGTGCGCGAAATGACGCCGCAGATATTTTCGCCGCAGGGCGAAATGGTGACATGGGCATAGGCCCCGTCATCCACCTGCGTTTTCCAGATGCCTTCGACCGGATCGGCAGATGCCGCGCCAGCGCTGGCAAGCCCCAGCACGGCTGCGAAGATGAGCTTCTTCATTCATATCCCTCCCTTGGACGGGGTGATCCTGACCCAAGCCACCGATTCCGATCAAGCCTGACATCGGGTCAAACCGGGTCATCATGCCACCCGCGTTGCATTTTCCGTCCGCCCATGCAAAAGACCGCCCAACGATTATTGTGAAAGGCCGCGCCATGATCCTCTACCCCGCGATTGACCTCAAGGATGGCAATGCCGTCAGGCTGTACAAAGGCGAAATGGATCAGGCCACCGTGTTCAACGACGACCCTGCCGCGCAGGCGATGGAATTCGTCGAAGCGGGTTGCGAATGGCTGCACCTCGTCGACTTGAACGGCGCCTTCGCCGGCGAGCCCGTCAATGCCGCCCCGGTCGAAGCGATCCTGAAGCGCACCAAGGTGCCGGCGCAGCTGGGCGGCGGTATCCGCGACATGGCCACGATCGAAAACTGGCTGTCCAAGGGTTTGGCGCGGGTGATCCTGGGCACCGTTGCGGTGGAAAACCCCGCTCTGGTGCGCGAAGCGGCACGTGAATTCCCCGGCCATGTCGCCGTCGGCATCGATGCGCGCGACGGCCGCGTCGCCACCAAGGGCTGGGCCGAGGAAACCGACGTCATGGTCACCGATCTGGCCAAATCCTTCGAGGACGCGGGCGTGGCGGCGATCATCTATACCGACATCAACCGCGACGGCGCGATGCAGGGCCCCAATGTCGAGGCCACCGCGGCGCTGGCCAATGCCGTTTCCATCCCGGTGATCGCCTCCGGCGGGGTCAGCTCGCTCGACGACCTGCGGGCGCTGAAGAACTGCGGCGCGCCGCTCAACGGTGCGATCTCGGGCCGGGCGCTTTACGACGGTGCCATCGACCTGAAAGAGGCACTGGAGCTGCTGAAGGAATGATCCGGCGGCGGCGCACCCTGCTGATATCCATCGTCCTGCTGATTAGCCTCGCCCCGGCGATCAGCATGTTCTGGGCCAGTTGGTTCGCCGAACGCCACGATTGCGTCCTGCATGAAGGATACGTCAATCCCTGCATCGTGGGCGGCAAGGATTGGGGCGAAACGCTCTATACCGCTTTCGTCATGGGCTGGCTGATGATGCTGACCTTGCCCGTGGCGGCGACCATTCTGCTCGTGTTGACCCTGAAAGCCGCCTTCAACCTGATCCGGCGTGTCATCCGCCGCTGAACCGCGCCACCCGCACACACGCAGGACGTGCATGAGACACTGCACCACAGCCCTGAATTTGTCGTTTTCGGCAAATATCGCCGCAGGTAACGATCGAGGCCACCGATGCAACACATCACTACCACCCCCCTGCCCGCGAAGTCCCGCCTGTGGTCCAAGGTGCGAAAGGGCGATTTCATTGACGGCTACGCGGTGGACAGCCCGCTTTCCCCGCGCGCGGCGGCGGATATCGGCTTCACCATGCCCGGCTGGACCAAGGCCCTGATGAACCTGCGCAACACGCTGATGAAACCCTTCGGCCTGAAGACGGAGAACAGCGATAGCGGCGACGGGGCGATCTTCCCGGTCGAATACGAGGGCGAAGACGAGCTGATCCTCGGCACCGATGACCGCCATCTCGATTTCCGCATCTGCCTGATGCAGGATGGCGGGCGGCTTCATATGGCGACCTGGGTGCACCGCAACAATGCGTTCGGCACCGCCTACCTGACGCTGATCAAACCGTTTCACATCCTGATCGCCCGCAGCACCATGCGCCGCATCGCCCGCGTTGCATCCGGCCCGACCGCGGAGTAAAGACGGGGCAATCCCGCCCGAAGGTGCTCCGACATGCTGAAAACCCGCATCATCCCCTGCCTCGACGTCGCCGATGGCCGCGTCGTCAAAGGCGTGAATTTCGTCGACCTTGTCGATGCCGGCGATCCGGTGGAATCGGCCAAGGCCTATGACGCGGCAGGTGCCGACGAAATCTGTTTCCTAGACATCCACGCAACGCACGAAAACCGCGGCGTGATGCTCGACGTCGTGCAGCGGACGGCGGAACAATGCTACGTGCCGCTGACCGTGGGCGGCGGCGTGCGCAGCGTGCAGGACGTGCGCAAGCTGCTGCTGGCAGGAGCCGACAAGGTTAGCTTCAATTCGGCGGCCGTGGCCAACCCCGACGTGGTAGCCGAAGCCGCCGACCAGTTCGGCAGCCAATGCATCGTGGTGGCGATCGACGCCAAGACCGTGGAAACCGATGCCGACGGCAACGGCATCCGCTGGGAAATCTTCACCCACGGGGGGCGCAAATCCACCGGGATCGACGCGGTCGAATTCGCCAAGCTTGTGGCGGAAAAGGGCGCCGGTGAAATCCTGCTGACCTCGATGGATCGCGACGGCACCCGCGCAGGATTCAACCTGCCCCTGACCAAGGCGATCAGCGACGCGGTGGATATCCCAGTCATCGCAAGCGGAGGCGTCGGCAATCTCGACCACCTGGTCGAAGGCGTCACCAAGGGCGGCGCCAGCGCCGTTCTGGCAGCTTCGATCTTCCATTTCGGCGATTACACCATCCGCGAAGCCAAGGAACACATGGCGCAAGCGGGCATTCCGATGAGGATCGAATGACACTCGACGATCTCGCACAGACCATCGCCGCGCGCGCAGCGGCCGATCCCGACACCAGCTGGACCGCGAAACTGCTGTCCAAGGGCCCGGAAAAATGCGCCGAGAAGTTCGGCGAGGAAGCCGTCGAGGCGATCATCGAGGCGGTCAAGGGCGACCGCGCGCGGCTGACCTCCGAAGCCGCCGACGTGCTGTTCCACCTGCTGGTGATGCTGCAATCGCGCAACGTGCCGCTGGCGGATGTCATGGCCGAACTGGCCCGCCGCCAGGGCACCTCGGGCATCGCCGAAAAGGCCGCGCGCAAACCCTGATCGGGGGCGTCGCAACAAAACACTTCCTTGTGCGTGAATGCGTTGCAACAGCAGAGGGGCAACGCACGCTGCCAATGCGGCAGAATTCGGTTATTTCCCGCTCCTGATCCGCATCCCCTTTCGTTGCAGGAGCTGCGGCACGCGGCAACCGACCGCCGCGTCATCCCGACTTGATCCTCCTCGAAACGGTCGCAGCAAACAGCACTTCTTAACCACATTTAAATCCGAACTGTTTTCAATGGGGCAGGACACGCGGCGGACATTCGGAAAGGCAGTGATGTGATCGGCTTGTTGAAAACCAGATCGTTCCGGTTTTGGATTGGACTTTACGCCGTCCTGGCCCTTTTGCCGATCGCGGTCTCCGCCATTGCCGGTTTCGTGCTCCTCAATCAAAGCGTTATCGTGCCGTTCGAGAATGTTGCGGAGCAACAGCGCTATCATGCCGGGCCGACGCAACAACTAAGCATCTTGATGAAAGATACTCTCGCCCCGGTGGATGAGTTCGCGAGTGGCGCCAATCCTACCGGGCCCCTCACCTATCGACGGTTGCGAGAACAGATCGAAGCGGAATTCGCGATTCTCGAACCGCACTTTCATATCGAGACCGGTGCGAGAGACCTGCTGCAGCGCGCCCGCGAGGACTGGATCGCAGCGGACCGCAGCGCGACGGAGCTGATTTCGTTATCCCCATCGGCCATGGAGAAAGATGCGGGCCGGCTCATGCGGCAGTTCCATGGCCATATCGCCGCCGCTTCCGACAAGCTGTCGGCGGTCTACAGGTTGATTTCCGTCGCGATTTCAGCCGATCACGACAAGGCGGTTTTATATTATGAACGGTCGATCTGGATCATGGGAATCGCCGGTGCCGCGTCCTTTATAACGACGCTCAGCGGGATTTTCCTTGTCGGCCGGATCATGACGCGCAGCGTGAACCGCCTGGTCGACGGGGCGGAACGGTTTGCCCAGGGCGAACGTGATTACCGGATCGAAATCCAGGTGCCGCCAGAACTGCGTCGCGTAGCCGAAGAATTTAACCGGATGATCGGTCGTATCAAAATGTCCGAAACAGCGTTGGCCGATCTTGCCGTCCGCGACAGCCTCACGCGGCTGCTCAATCGCCGCGCGTTCGAGAATGCGCTGACGGAAACCTTCGACCGGGTTCAGCGGCTTGGCGAAACCACCGCGCTTCTGGCGCTGGACATCGATCATTTCAAGTCCATCAACGATACTTACGGGCATGCCGCCGGGGACGTCGTGCTTCAGGAAATCGGCGTTGTCCTGGGCAAGAACCTGCGGTCGTTCGACCGCCCTTTCCGCGTTGGAGGGGAAGAGTTTTCGGTCCTGCTGCCAGGCACGACGATCGCCACGGCCCGCGAAACCGCCGAACGTCTGCGCAAGGCGATCGAAAATCATCAGTTCCGGTATGGCACCGATCGAATAGATGTCACGGTGAGCCTGGGCGTGGCGACCACGAACACCGAAATGGACCGGACAAGCCTTGTCGAGGCGGCCGATTCCGCGCTCTACGAAGCGAAACTCAACGGCAGAAACCGGGTCGAGGTGAGTATCGGAGCCGGCAGAAAGGGTGACAAGGTGGCCTGAGCCCCTGCCCCAGTCATCGACGCTTCAAAGCTTCGACGAGATCACCCCGGTTGCGAAACCACCCATGCGCAGTTCGCCATAAAGCCGCTGATATTCGATCTTGGGGCAGCGGTTCATGATCACGTCCACCCCGCGCGCGCGCGCCTTTTCAGCGGCTTGCGGATGTTCGACCCCGATCTGCATCCAAATCGTTTTCAAATTCGGAAAACAATCCAGCGCCTCGTCGACAATTGGCGGCACGTGATCCGAGCGGCGGAAGATATCGACCATGTCGATCTGTCCCTCGATATCCCGCAGCGATCCGATGACGGTGCTGCCGAACAGGGTCTCGCCAGCATGGCCGGGATTGACCGGCACCACCTTGAACCCCTTCAGCGAAAGGTAACGCGCCACGTAGTAGCTCGGCCTTACGGGATTCATCGACACGCCCACAACAGCAACGCGCTTGCTTTGGGTCAGGACCTTTTTCAGGAATTCGTCGGTATACTGTTCGCTCATACCCAAGCGATACCGCGCCCGCCGCGTCAGGGGAAGACTCTTTGAGCGCAAAGAAAAGCGCCCAAGCGAGCTTGGGCGCCAGTGTCGGAACGAGGGACAGTGAATGAGATCGCAAAGTTCCGGTTTCGCGTCTCTGCTACAACAGATAGGTGCGAATCCGGATTTTTCCAGAGCCTGTCAAAAAGCCGTGAACGAAATGTGAACGGACCCAGGCATCAATCGAATATGTCTTCCACCGCATCGAACAGTTCATCCAGCAGCCTGGCGCCGAAGCCCTTGCGCCGCTTGTAGCTCTTTGCCTTGAACTTCTGCGGTTTGCGCCTGTCCGGCTTGACCCTCGCCGGCTTCTGCGACCTTGACCGTGGCTGCACGGCATCCGAGCGCAACCGCTTGAGATCATGCAAAGGCGCGCCGCAGGAGGCGCAGCTCAGTTCGTGCCGGACTTCCCCGGACAGGACCAACTCGGCGCGGCGGCCGCAATAACAGCAGGTGGCTATTTTTCGACTGTGAGGCATCCGATCACAGATAGACACCGATGCCCCGAGCGCAAGACCGTTCTTGTCACCTTCGTTTCATGCTACCATGAGGTGCATTCCCAAACGCGGAGGACAGCCGATGCAAAGCATAGTGAATATGGTCACCAAAGGCCCGCTGACACGGACGGGAAATCCTTCGCCGGTTCCGCTCGATCAGAAACGGATCGCTCTCTATGTCGGGGTGATCGCCTTTGCTCTGCCCTGCCTGCTCTACGCCTCCTCGTTCATCGGCGACTTCTGCCGGATGAGTTCGATCAGCCATTATTACTACATCCCCTTCTGGGGCAGTTTCTTCGTCGGATGCATGGGATTCATCGCCGTGTTCCTGTTTTGCTACAGGGGACACACGAAGTGGGACAATTATTTTTCCACCGGCGGCGCCGTGGGCGCGCTGTGCATCGCCGTATTCCCCACGCTGGGCCCCGGCTGCGTCAAGGCCTATTCGGGCCGCGCCTTCGTCGCCTACGCCCCCCAGCCCGACAATCCGCTGACCATCACGACGCAGGCCAGTTATGACTATGTGGTGATCCGGGTCTTCGGCCAGCCGTTCAATTCCCAGTTCTTCCACTTCCTGGGCGCCTTCGTGCTGTTTTCGATCCTGGCCTATTTCGCGCTTTACGCCTTCCGCCGCGACAATGGCCAAGGCGTCGTGACAAGCGCCCGGGGCGAGACGGAAATGTCCTTGGCCAAGAAAATCAGGAATACGACCTATCTGTTCTGCGGCCTGACGATCCTGGCCTGCATGGCGGCGATCGGCGTGACCAAGGGTGCCCCCTTCGGCACCTCCGCGATCCTGCCGCCCGTCTTCACCTTCGAAGCAATCGCCCTGTTTGCCTTTGGCCTTTCCTGGATGGTGAAGGGCCGCTTCCTGCCCGTTGTGACGGAAAAACAGGGCCTGCTGGAAGCGGTCTGACGCCTCACCCTCTCGCGGCGTAGAGCGCCACGGCCGCCGCGTTGGACACGTTGAGCGATCCGAAACTGCGGGCGAAATCGATCCGCACCAGCTGGTCGCAGGTTTCCTTGGTCTTCTGCCGCAGCCCCGGCCCCTCGGCACCCAGCACCAGCGCAATGGGGCGATCGCGATGCCCCTCGACCGCCGCGTCGATGGTCACCTCTGCCTCGCCATCCAGCCCCAGGATCAGGTAGCCCATGTCGCGCAGTTCCTGCATCGCCTCGGCCAGGTTTTTCACCCGCAGATAGGGCTGGCGCTCCAGTGCGCCGCTTGCTGTCTTGGCCAGCGCCCCGGTTTCCGGCGCGCTGTGATGGCGCGGTCCAATCACCGCGGAAGCGCCGAACACCTCGGCCGAACGCAATATCGCGCCGACGTTATGCGGATCGGTCACCCGGTCCAGCATCACCACCCGCGGCACCAGCCCCGGCTGACCGGCACAGACCTGATTCAGCCGGCCCCAATCAAGTGGTTTGACCTCGAGCGCCACGCCCTGATGCACCGACTGCGGATCGATCGGGGCGGTGAATTTGCGCGGATCCGCCATTTCCGGTTCGATACCCGCTTCGTCCACTGCGTCGGCCAACTTGTCCAGCGCGTTCTTGGTCACGATCAGCCGCAGCTTTTCACGGTTCGGGTTCAGCAACGCATCGCGTACCGCATGCAAGCCGAACAGCCACACCGTTTCCGACGCGGCGGCCCTTTTCGCCTGCTCCTTGGCGACGACCCATTTCGGTTTTTTCATGCCCCGATCCTTTCCCAGAAGCGTGGCCGCGTTAATGCGCCGGGACATCGTCGCCTGCAAGGGATTTTCTGGTTGACGCCCGTTTCAGAGCACAGTAATCAGCCCATCACCAGACGGCAGTGCCGTCGGAAGTGGGCGACAGGCCGCAAGGTGTGGCAGGGGACTGTAACTCCCTCGCGGAGACGCACGCCTGGTTCGATTCCAGGGTCGCCCACCACTTCCCCCCCAGCAAAACAAGCGACATGAAACCCTTTCGGGACCGTGTGGTTTTCGGGATTGCGGAAAGATGATCAGGGCATCAGCACCGATTTGCGATCGAAGGTGGCCGAATCCGTGGTCATGTCGTCATAGAAAATTTCGACATAGACCTTCTGCACCGAATTCGGTGCCAATCCCATGATCGGCATCGCCTCGTCATCGACCAGAGCGTTGGGCGAGGCGGTGTCTTCGTGGCAAGCTGGCAGCGGATAGACCTGGATCGGCCCGTCATTGAACGAATATCGAATCGCGTTCAACCCGCAGCGCCAGCTGAGCAACTGGGTGAAGTAGACGATGTCCTGACCATTATATTCGCGCACCGCAATCCAGCTGGACTTGGTCATCCCTAATATTGGCTTCACCTCCTGCGCGGTGGTGAACTTGCCGCTGGGCACCTCGGTACTGGGCTGGGGTGTCTGGGTGGTGGCCTGCGGCGCGGCCTGTGTCATTTGCGTGGCGCTTTCGGTCATCGGCGCGGGATCCACCGCGGTACGCGACGTCGTCTTGCCATCGCCGCCCCCCTGGGCCGCCATCGCCACCAGCATCAGAAATACGTCGAGCATGAAAATCCCCTTTCGCAAAATCTGCCGCGGCCCCTTCTGTCGGCACCGCCTTGCCCCTATAGTGAAATGAAATGAGGTCAGGGCAGCCCGAGTATGACCAAAACGGACGAAAAAATCCAACCTTTCAACATCGTCATCGTCGGTCAAACCAACCGCCTGCAATACGAAGCATTACTGTTCGCCGCCTCGCTGCACGCCACCAATCCCGATTTCCCGGGGCGGTTTTTCGTCGCCGAACCGCAGCCCGGATCGCTATGGCAGGACGACCCGAGGATCACCAACGCCCACGTGCTGGACCTGCTTGCAGAATTCGGCGCGGAAATCCTGCCGTTCGAAAACCGGTATTTCGGACAGAAATATCCCCATGGCAACAAGATCGAGGCGCTCGCCGCCCTGCCCACGGGCGAACCCTTCGTTTTCTTCGACACCGATACTTTGATCACCGGTGACCTGACCGAGGTACCGTTCGATTTCGACCGCCCGTCGGCGTCGAATAAGGTCGAAGGCACTTGGCCCAAGCCGGAACTCTACGGCCCCGGATATACGGCGATCTGGAAATCGCTTTATGACCGATTCGGATTGGATTTCGAAAGCTCTCTCGACCTCGGCCAGCCCGACGAATACTGGCGCCGCTACCTTTATTTCAACGCCGGGTTCTTCTACTACAAATGCCCGAAACTGTTCGGCGATCGATTTGCCGACTACGCGGTCGACATCAAGACCGACCCGCCGGAGGAACTGGCCTGCCAGTCACTCAATCCCTGGCTCGATCAGATCGCCCTGCCGCTTGTGATCCACAGTTTCGGCGGCGGGCGCGATGCGCTGCCCGACGGGTACCTGGATGGCGATTACAGCTGCCATTACCGGACGATGCCGCTGCTTTACGCCCGCGAAAGCGACAAGGTGGTGGACCTGCTCGAAGACATCGCCGCCCCCAACAGGGTGAAAAAAGTGCTGAAGCAATACGAGCCGATCAAGCGCTTCGTCTTTCAGGGCAAGGGCGAAAAGGCCCGCGCCCTGTTCGACCGCGATCACCTGCCACGGCGCGAACAGCAGATCCGCCAGCAGCTGAAGAAAAACGGGCTGTGGCTGCGCTAGGGCGCGCGCGCCATCAATTCCCTAGCTTGCGAAGACCTGGTCGAAATCGGCAAACCCCTTGATCTCGATCGGGTTGCCGGACGGATCGCGGAAAAACATCGTCCATTGCTCGCCCGGCTCACCTTCGAACCGGACCGAGGGCGGGATTTCGAAATCGATCCCCGCCGCTTCCAGCCGATGCGCCAGCTGCTTCCATTCGGGCAGTTCCAGAACCACGCCCAGATGCGGCATCGGCACCATGTGATCGCCGACCTTGCCGGTCTTGGCGGTGGCGAAGGGTTCGCCCAGATGCAGGCTGAGCTGATGGGTGAAGAAATCGAAATCCACCCAGGTGTCAGTGCTGCGGCCTTCGCGCGCGCCCAGAAGATCACCATAGAAGGCGCGCGCCTCGTCCAGATCGCGCACGTGATAGGCAAGGTGGAAAACGGATCGCATCGGCAGACCTTTCGATATTTGACTGTTGTGGGGGCCATTTCTATGCCCTATCCAATTTCGGAACCCATCGCCGAACGCGGCTTTCGAGGAGGACACCCCATGACCGACACCCCCAGCTACGGCTTCGACACCCTGCAAATTCACGCCGGCAGCAGGCCCGATCCGGCCACCGGCGCGCGGCAGACGCCGATCTACCAGAGCACGGCCTATGTGTTCCGCGACGCCGAACATGCCGCCGCGTTGTTCAATCTGCAAGAGGTCGGATATATCTACTCGCGCCTGACCAACCCGACCGTGGCGGTGCTGCAGGAACGGGTGGCGACGATGGAAGGCGGCGTCGGTGCGGTCTGCTGTTCCTCGGGCCACGCGGCGCAGATCATGGCGCTGTTCCCGCTGATGGCGCCGGGGCTCAACGTGGTGGTGTCGACCCGGCTTTACGGCGGGTCGATCACCCAGTTCAGCCAGACCATCAAGCGCTTCGGCTGGTCCGCCAAGTTCGTCGATTTCGAAGACACCGCCGCCATCGAAGCGGCGATCGACGACGACACCCGCGCGATCTTCTGTGAATCCATCGCCAACCCGGGCGGCTATGTCACCGACCTGCCCGCGGTGGCCGCCATTGCCGACAAGGCGGGGCTGCCGCTTATCGTCGACAACACCTCGGCCACGCCCTACCTGTGCCGCCCGATCGAACACGGCGCGACGCTGGTGGTGCATTCGATGACCAAGTACCTGACCGGCAACGGCACCGTCACCGGCGGCGTGGTGGTGGATTCGGGCAATTTCGACTGGTCCGCCAGCGGCAAGTTCCCGTCGCTTTCCGAACCCGAACCCGCCTATCACGGGCTGAAATTCCACGAAACCTTCGGGCCGCTGGCCTTTACCTTCCACGGCATCGCCATCGGGCTGCGTGATCTGGGCATGACGCTGAACCCGCAGGCGGCGCATTACACTCTGATGGGGATCGAAACCCTGTCGCTGCGGATGGAACGGCACAGCCAGAACGCCCAGAAAGTGGCCGAATGGCTCGAAGCCAACCCGCATGTGGAAAAGGTCACCTATGCCGGGCTCGAAAGCTCCCCGTACAATGCGCGCGCCAAGGCGCTGTTCCCCAAGGGCACGGGCGGGCTGTTCACCGTGGCGCTCAAGGACGGCTATGACGCCTGCGTGAAATTCGTCGGCAGCCTGGACCTGTTCAGCCATGTCGCCAACCTGGGCGACACCCGCTCGCTGGTCATCCACCCGGCCAGCACCACCCACCGCCAACTGACCGAGGAGCAGCAGATCGCGGCAGGCGCAGGCCCCAACGTGGTGCGGATTTCCATCGGGATCGAGGATGCGGACGACCTGATCCGCGACCTTGGCCAGGCGCTGGACAAGGCCTCGGTCTGATCCGGGCCACGCCCCCTTACACCTAGCCCCGGACCAGCTCGCGCTGCCGGTCCGGGGCACCCATCGGCGGTTTTCCCCGTAGGAACAGGAGGATGGTTCGCTATCCCTTCCCCTGCAGCGGAAGCTGCTTTAGTATCCGCCGCGATAGAAACAGTACTCCCGCTCTCAGGGAGAAGGTGAATAAACGAAGCCATGAAGCCGAACTTTGCTTTAAAGCTCTCGTTTGAAGGCATTGACCTGTTGCATCGCGTGCCAACGGGCTGGCATCTTGTCGGCTCGGTCCGCTTCGACGATGACGACCTGACCGGGGCGCTGGACGACCTTCGCGAAGCCGCGTTCCGGCTCGAACCGGACGGGTTGACCAGCAAGCTGGTCCTGCCCGACGAGCAGATCAAGTATCTCGACATACCAGTCGGCGGCGCAGGTCCGAACAGCTATGAAGCGATGGCAAATCGCGCGATGGAAGGGGCTTCCCCCTACGATCTGTCCGAACTCGCCATCGACTGGGTTGAAAAAGACGGCCAGTTGCAGATCGCCGCCGTCGCCCGCGAAACCCTGGCCGAGGCCGAAGCCTTTGCGCATGAACACCAGTTCAATCCGGTCAGTTTCGTCGCCCGGACGAGCGACGGTGTCTTTTTCGGCGAACCGTTCTTCGGCGGCACCCACGCGGCAACCGAATTGTTCGGCGGCCCGGTCACCCCGGACAAGGAACCGATCAAGATCATCGGCAGCGCCCGGCCGTCCGAACCGGAAACGGCCCCGGAACCGACCCGTGCAGAACAACCGGAAACCGCCGCGGATCCCGCGCCCAAGCCCAAAACGCCGAAACAGGCACCGCTGATCGAGGAAATCGGCGTTCCCAGTTTCGACATCATCAACGGGCCGGAACAGGCGCCGGAAGCATCCCCGGAACCGGCCACCGACGCGACCAGCGAACCCGAGGACTACGAAGAAGCCGCCCGGCTGGCGGAACAGGAACTGGGACCAGACCGGCCGCTGACGCCGGAAGAAGAAGAGATGCTGAAGGCGTTCGAAGCGGAAGCGGCCGACGCGACGGCGGATCTGCCGGCTGCCCCATCGTCCGAACCGCCCGCGGCGGAAACGCCGGCATCGATCAAACCAGCGCCGGAAGCGGAAAACCCCGACGGCACCACCACTCCGCCGTTGTCCTTCTCGACCGTCCGGGCCAAGCGGGACGAGGCCCCGGACAGCGCGCCGCCGCTCAGCGGGGCGCAGCGTGGCTTGGCCGAAGCAAAGGATCCCGACAACCAAGGGCCTGACGTTTCCAAACCGATCCCGGTGGCAGAAACCCAGGCGGACGATCCTTCGGCCGCGATTCTGGACATGGCCGCAAGCCTGCGCCCGACCGAACCGCAGGAACCGGCACGCAGCAGCCGCAAGTCGTTCTTTAACCGTGGCAAGCGCAGCGGCGCCACTTCCGACCGTGGCAACAAAACCGCCACGCGGAAGGAACCATTGCCCGATAGCCTGCCCGCCACCGCACCGGTTTCGGTGCCTGAACCCGAAACCGAAGCGGAACGCCTGACCGTGTTCGGCGCTCGCGAAGGTGATGCCGTCGGCGGCAAACCGCGTTACCTGGGGCTCGTTCTGACCGCGCTGCTTCTAGTGTTCCTGGTTGTCATGGCGGCCTGGGCCTCTTTCAGCACGGACGGGCTTGCCTCCCTGTTCCGCCGCGATGCCGGCGACAGCGTGGCGGCGGCTCTGTCCCCCGAAATGGCCACCGAGGAAGAACTGGCCGAAGCCGGTACTCCGGCCACGGCAACCACCGAACCGCCGTTGGACGAAGCGATCGCCCTGCCCGCGCCGGAACTGGAACCGGAACCCGACCTGCCCGACGCTCTGCAGGACACGCCCGATCCGGCGGCCCTGCCGACGCTGCAGAGTACCGAGGAACGCTATGCCACCACCGGCATCTGGCAGGCGGCCCCGGATCAACCCGACGTGCCGGGAACGTCCGCGCTGGACGATCTTTACGTCGCTTCCATCGACCATCCGGTGCTGGCCTTCGATGCCGTTGCCCTGCCCGACCCGAAGCTGATGAGCGGCGATGCCTCCCCGGCGATGCCCTCCGATCCGGTCGCCGCAGGGACCCGCTTCGATTTCGATCAGCGCGGACTGGTCAAGGCTTCCCCCGAAGGATCGCTGACCCCCGAAGGCATAGTGATCTATTCCGGCAAACCGCCCGCGACCCCGCCGAAATGGCCAGAACGGCAGGAAGGCCGCAGTGAAGTCAACGAGTTAGAGAACACGCGCCTGGCCGCCCTGCGCCCCAGGACACGCCCCGAGGACCTGATCGAACAGACCGAGCGCAACAACCTCGGCGGCCGCACCCGGGTGGAACTGGCCGCGCTGCGGCCGCGGCTGCGGCCGGAGAGCGCGCAGGAACAGGCGGCGGATGACAAGCCGACGGCGAACGCGGTGGTGGCGTCGCTGCTGCCGAAAAACCGGCCGACGAATTTCTCCGACATCGTGGCGCGGACCGAAAAGCAGTCCGAGGTCCAGCTGGCCACCGGGTCGATCTTCAAGCCGGAGGCGGTGCAGCCCGCGCTGCCGACCAAGGCCTCGGTGGCCCGCCAGGCAACCGTCAAGAACCAGATAAACCTTCGCAAAATCAACCTGATAGGCGTCTATGGCCAACCCAGCAACCGGCGCGCGCTGGTGCGGTTGTCGTCGGGGCGCTACAAGAAGGTGAAGGTCGGCGACCGCATCAATGGCGGCAAGGTCGCGGCCATCGGCGAAAGCGAACTGCGCTACGTGAAATCGGGCCGCAGCATCACCCTGAAGATGCCCAAGGGCTGATCCGCCCCGGCAGTCCAGCGACCGCTTCCGCTGCACTTTTTCAGAGACATTTGCGCCTTTTGCAGCGGCAAACGGTACGTATACCCCCAACCGGTGCGCAGTGCGGTTTCCGGTCGAATTTACGGGCATGAACCCTGTGCCCCGCGGCATCGCCGATGGTGGTTATTGAGAAAAAACCTCCCGGATCTGGATCGGCACCTGCAGCACCGATACCAAAACTTCGCGCCCGTCGAAAACCGCCTCCAGCGCCGGGTCGTTCACCGAAAAACTGATCCGCCCCTCCAGCGCCTTCCCCATCGCCGTGCTCATCGCAAGACCCGTCAACTGATCGTACCTGAAGATACGGAATGCGTCCGGTGTCTGGGCGGAAAAGGGCCGGCTTTCCACCCCGGTCGACCATTGCAGTTCCCCCAACCGGTGTTCCAGATCGAGCTTCAGTTCACCCCCCGTTCGTGTCCGAACGGTCCAGACTTCGGATTGCACCCGGTCGCCGCCCCCGGCGTCCCTGTACGCTGCGTGACGATCGACATCGGCGGGGACCGAATTGCCATAGGGGTCGACCAGGGGCGGTTCTTCGTAGACGCGGATCACAAATGCCCGCACGTCCTTTGCGCCGTTCTTGCGCGCATAGGCAAGCAACACCACGATCGGCCCGGACGCCGGGTTTTCCGGTGCGCCCGCGCCATCGAGGATGATGTGCCGGTCGATCAGCGCCACGATCAGGTTCGCCCCTGCAATCGGGCCTTGCGGCAGGGTAAAGCTGTCCCAGCCACCGGGCAGCAAATCCTCAAGTGCTGCATCGTCTATCTTGAAGCCGAGCATCGTTCGGCTGTCCACGACCGATCCGACCTTGGTTTCCGCGAATGCGGGCGCACCTGTCAGCGCCATCACCAGCGCCAACACGGTTCGCGCGACCACGCGTTTGGGAAAAGCAGGCAGCATAATTCTCTCCTCGGGCGGGTATGGCATCAGTCATCGCCGGATGTATGTGATCCCGCCACAGCCTAACCGGCATTGACACATGTCATGGCGCAAGCTTGCATTCCTGTGCGACCGGTTCTGCTGCGCAGTTTTGCCTGGCGATGATCGCGCAGCTTGGCACGGATTGTCCGGGGTCGCGAACGGACCGCGTCGGTATAAAGAAGGTGAAAGGCGTTTCTCGCATGAACATCTCAGACCAGTTGTCCTATTGCAGGCTTGCAGCCGCTCCGGTCACGGCTTGGCTGGCCGCCGCCGGACAGCGCGACGCCTTCTTCATCCTTCTGGGCCTCAGTCTGCTGACCGACCTGGTCGACGGGCCGCTGGCCCGATGGTTGGGACAGGAATCGCGCCTCGGGGCGAAGCTCGACACGATCGCCGACGCGTGCACATTGCTTGCCGGGATTTTCGGGCTCTTCATCTTCGAGGGTCACAACCTTGGGTCCGAACGCGCGTGGCTCTACCTGTTCCTCGCCAGTTATGCCGCCGCCGCGCTTGCTTCGCTGGCGAAGTTCGGCGGGCTGCCGGCCTACCACCTGTACCTGTCAAAGACCGCCGCGTTTTGCGCGGCGGTGTTTTTCGCCTGGCTTTACCTGATCGACTATTCGCGCCAGATCTTCCTTGCCGTCGTCGTTCTCGGGATCCTGGCGAATATCGAGTCGCTGCTTGTCACGCTGCGCTTGCGGCGTTTTCGAACCGACATCACGAGCATCTTCGCCGCAGGTCGCCACGCCCGCGACGATGACAGCTGAAACGGTCGCATTGCGCCGCTTGGCCCCTTTCGTCAGCAAGGCCACGGCGCACATGCGGATGACCCGCAGCGGAAGACCCGTTTTCCGTGCATTGCGGCCGGCACAACAAGCGGCCGGGAGCTTTTGTTTTCTGCACCCAGTCGAAGGTCAGCCAGATGTGTGTCGAATTGGGCGGACGTTATCGTCGAAGGGCACATGCCGGCGGCGAAATGTTGTGCCGTCCATGAATGCCGGTTCGCTGATCCGGTCCATTCGGAAATGCCGAAAGTCCTGGCGCGACGGGTCCCAGGCAACCAAATACCAAAGTGGCGGCAAGATTAGCATGGCTTGCGGTTCGACCTGTCGCGTGGATTCAATTCCCTTCGCGTCGCGATAACGGAAGCGCAAATACAGCCGCTTGAGAAAAGCGGGTTCGAATGCGGGCAGGAGTGCGGGATCCATCGTCCCCATATCGGATATGTCGACTTGTGGCGCGAGCGTTCCGACGTAAAGGCAATCCAGAAACCGGCGCAGGTCCCGGACCTTGTCAGACGGCAGGGATTTCTCGATCTTGGCAAGCCCGGCGTCGGCCAGACCCGAAAATGGAAGGTTTCCGGCAGCGCGCATGCTCGCAACACTGATGAGAAGCGCAAAGACTTCGGCCACCGACAGACGTGCCGTGGTCTGAACCGATTGCGGATCGAGTTGCAGACCGCCCCCACGGCCCGGTTCGGAATGAATGACATACCCTTCGTCCCGCAACGCCGCGATGTCACGCAAGACGGTGCGCCGGGATGCGCCAACTTCCTCCGCCAGCTCAGCGACCGTCGAAGTGCCGTTGCGGCGAAGGCTGCGCACGATGGCGTCATGTCGGAGGCGAGTATTCATTTCAGCAAACCACCACACAAAGGTGCCAATTTTTGGCACCATTCCATTCTAAGCGGCTGTTGAATTGTTAAACAAGGAGACAAAGCAATGTTCAGCCCCGCAGATTTTCCCACGCCCACACTTGTTTCGGTGAACGGCGTCGAACTTGAAGTTTTTGAAACCGGACAGGAAAATGCCGGAAACCCGATTGTGCTTTGTCATGGTTGGCCAGAGCATGCCTTTTCCTGGCGCTATCAGATGCCCGCCCTCGCCGCAGCGGGCTATCATGTCATCGTTCCGAACCAGCGGGGTTATGGCAATTCATCCCGCCCGGCGGACGTGACGGACTATGACATTGAACAGTTGTCTGGTGACCTCGTCGTGCTTCTCGACCACTACGGGTACGAAGATGCCATCTTCGTCGGCCATGACTGGGGTGCGAATGTCGTTTGGGGGCTGACGCTATTGCATCCGGACCGGGTAAGCAAAGTCATAAGCCTGGCCCTGCCTTACCAAGCGCGCACGGAAAAACCCTGGATCGAGTTCCTGGAGGAATTTCTCGGAAGCGACTATTATTTCGTTCACTTCAATCGACAGCCGGGCGTTGCCGACGCCGTGCTGGACCAAAACACGTCCCGGTTCCTGCGCAATTTGTTCCGCAAGAATGTTCCCCCCGCACCGCCGGAACCCGGCATGATGATGATCAACCTCGCCAGGGCGGAAGCATCGCTTGGCGATCCCTTGATGCGTGATGACGAACTGGCCGTCTTCGTCTCTGCCTTTGAAAAAGTCGGGTTCACGGGCAGCATCAACTGGTACAGGAACCTTGACCGCAACTGGCACATATTGGCGGACGTGAACCCGATCATCCAACAGCCTGCGCTCATGATCTATGGCGACCGGGATACGATTCCGAAGTCAGAAAACCTTACAGAATTCGTGCCCAATGTAGACGTGGTCAGCCTTGATTGCGGCCATTGGATTCAGCAGGAAAAGCCCGAAGAAACGACCCGCGCGATCTTGAACTGGTTGGAGGACCAGAACGCTGCATAGACGCTGACAGATCCAAGCTTAACGGGCCTCCCCGCCCGCCTGCGATGATCCCGTCTGCTGTTCCCCGGGGCCGGGCGGGCGACGGCGCCGCCCTAGAGGAGCCCCAGCGCCGCGTCCGACACCGTTCCGGCATATTTGTCGCGCGGTGGCCAGGGGCGGCCCTGCCAGCGCGGGTCGAAGGTGAAGCTGGACACGGCCCGGCCCGCGACCAGAGCGCCGTTGCCGGCGCCCAGCGCGTAGTCGTAGTAGAGCTTGACGATTTCTTCGCGGCTGACCTGATCGGTCCAGGGATGCGCCATGCAGGCCTCGCGCCAGCGCCGCACGCGGGCATAGGCATCGTCCGGCGGCAGGTCGAAGCGTTCGTAGTAGTCGAGGAACCAGAACCGTTTGAAGAGCGGGGTGTAGACCGCCTCGGCCAGTCCGAAATCGTCGAACAGGAAGGTCCGGTCCGGGCTGTACTGCGTCAGGAACGCGTCGAGGCCACGATAGAGGCCGAGGAGCTTGTCGCGGTGGGCGTCGCGCTGACCTGGATCCTGATTCATCACGTAGAGGTAACCGGCCATGGTGAATGGCCCTTCCTGCGCGATCAACATCGATTCGACGGCATGTTCGGCGGCATCGATGCGCCGCAGCGGCGGGCCGGGCAGGATTTCGTCGAGATAACGCAGGATGACGAGGCTTTCCTTCAGGATCGTACCGTCGGGGGTTTCCAGCACCGGCAGGGCCGTGGTGCCACGGGTTTTCGCCAGCAGCGCCGGATCGCGCGGTTTGGTGATGTCGACCACCCGGAATTCGACCGCGCCGGTCAGCCCCCTTTGGGCCAGCAGGATTTCAAGGCGCTGCGAAAACGGGCAGACCGGGATGTGATGGACGATGTGTTTTGCTGTCATGCTGTTCAATCCAAAGGGGGGCCGGTGAAGGACATGTTGTGACGTCTGGCCGCGTCCCCGATCGCGGCCATGTCCCGCGGGATAACGTATTGGCCGGCGGCCATGTCGGCGAAGAAACCTTCGAACCCGCCGGGGGTCAGGATGACGAGGTGGCGCGAGGGTTCGTCGCCCACCACCTTGAAGGTGTGTTCGGTGCCGCGCGGGATGAACATGCTGTCGCCCGGCCCGGCGATCCGTTCCCGTCCGGCGATCCACACCCGGCAACTGCCGGTGATCATGACGAAGACTTCGTCCTCGGCATGATGGATGTGACGCGGCGGGCCGCTGCCCACCGGCGACAGGCTGTCCACGATGGACATGGCGCCGCCGGATTCATCGGGGCCGAGGATGGTTTTGTATATCACGCCGTTCCAATCGATGCTGGCCGGGTCGGTCGTCAGGTCTTTCATCGTTTCCTCCGTCTTGTTCGGGATGAAACGAAAGCGCTTCCGTTGACAGGAGCCTAGCGGCGGCACACGGTATCAGGCAAACCGTTATATTTGATAGAAGGTATCGCTGATATGAATTTCGCGACGCTCGACCTCAACCTGCTGCGGGTGCTGGATGCGCTGTTTCGCGAAGGATCGACGGTGAAGGCGGGCGCGCGGCTGGGCCTGTCGCAATCGGCGGTATCGGGGGCGCTGTCGCGTCTCAGGCATGCGCTGGACGATCCGTTGTTCGTGCGCCACAGCAACCGGCTTGTCGCGACGGATTACGCCGAAACGCTACGTGACGGGCTGCGCGATGAGCTCGAGCGGATCGAGATCCTGCTTTCGCCGCCCGGCACCTTCGATCCGGCCACCGCCACCGGGGCCTTCAAGATCGCCGCCAGCGATTTCATGGCCGAACTGCTGATGCCGCCGCTGGGCGATCTGCTGAACAAGACGGCCCCCAGCCTCAGGGCGCAGCTGATCGACCTGGTGCCGCATGATTACATCAACAGCCTGGAACGATACGGCGCCGATCTGGCGCTGATCCCCGACACCGAGCTGCCGGACTGGGCCAATCGGGAACCGCTGTTCCGATCGCCCTTTTCGGTCATCGCGCGGGCGGGACATCCCGGCATCGGGGCCACCGATGGCGACACCATGCCGATGGAGACCTTTTGCGCCCTGCCCCATGTGCTGTTTTCGCCCGAGGGCAAGCTGAGCGCGATGGGCGACGATGCGCTGGCCCGGGTTGGCAGGGCACGGCACGTCGCGATGACGATGCCGGTGTTTTCCGGGGTGTGCCGGGTGGTCAGCGAAAGCGACCTGATCGCGCTGATCCCGGACCAGTTGGCGCGCAAGGTGGCGGCAGGGTTCGGGTTGCAGGTGTTCCGGCCGCCGATGCTGATCGCCCCGGCGCTGATCGTCGGGGTCTGGCACAAGCGGGCCGACCGCACGCCAATGGCCGCATGGATGCGGCAGCGGGTGTTCGACCTGCTGAAGCCGCTGGATCAGGCGTGATCGAAAGCCGCCCGCATCTCGGTTTCGAAGCCTGAATAGTCATCGTAGCGCGCCGAATGGTGAAACAGCGTGACCCGCCGCACCCCGGTGGCACGGGCGATTTCGCCAGCCGCCCGCGCTGTCAGGTGGCGGGTGGCGGTGGCAAGGTCGCGGTCACGGTCGAGAAAGGCGGATTCGATGAACAGGTGATCGGCGCCGCGGGCCAGATCCGCGATCAGGGCGCGGTTTTCACCCGTGTCGGCGGCATCCGCGACATAGGCGAAATGCTGGCCCCGGGCGGATTGGAACGCGCCGTCACGCAGGACGGCGAGCGTCACCTGCCCCGCCCCGGGCACGACGATGACCTGATCGTCCGGCAGCCCGTCGCGCATCGCCTGCTTGGCGGTGTCGATCCACGGGCCCACCGGCAGGCCCAGATCGTCCAGCCGGTTGCGCAGGACGTTGAACCGCCGCGATTGACGGAAGGCGAAGGCAAGCGATGGCGTGCCGTGATCGAGCGCCGCGGCGCGAATGTCGAATTCCGGTTCGCGCAGCACGGTGCCCGGCGGCAGGTCCGGCGGCGGCAGGCCGCGGCGGCGGTATTGTTCCCGGGCGCGGAATTCGGCGGCTTCTGTGATCGTTTCGCCGTCGAAACTTTGCACGGTGAGCCGGAAGTCGACCGAGGCCTCATTGAGCAGGTTCCAGGTGAAGGAGCCGAGCCTGTTCTGCATCTGGTCCACGAACCCGGCCGGCCCGAGCAGGAGCAGCGGGCGCGGCCGGTGCAGCCGCAGCCGCAACAGACGGTCGAGCCCGGCAATGTGATCCATGTGGGCGTGGCTGACGAAGACATGCGAAACGCGCAGCAATTCCCGCGCCGACAGCGGCGCGGTGTCGCCCAGATCGAACAGGATCGCCCGGCGCCCGAAATGGAAATCCAAGTAAAGCCCCGGATCGCCGGCGGGATCGTTGATCAGGCGGGGCTGCACGAGAACGCTCATCGCGGGTCGGGTCCTTTCGCGGTCTATCCTTCCGGCCTTGGGGCAAGGATAGGTGGCCGGGGGACGCAAGGGAAGCGGTGCGGATTTACAAGCCGGGTAAGGCTGATAGTCTGATCCCGGCCATTCCGGCCAGCTTGGGGGAGCCATGGCAAGAGGATTGTCGCGCGAGCAGATCGCGGATCGGTTGGACGAGGCGGGCGAACTGCTGGAAGCGCAGGGCGCGAACCGGTTTAGGGTGCGCGCCTATCGCGTGGCGGCCGACACGGTGCGGCAGTTGGCGGAGGAGCCGGCGGAGATCCTTGCGCGGGAAGGTTTCGACGGGCTGGTGAAGCTGCCCGGGATCGGCGAGCGGCTGGCGCGCGCCATCGACGAGATGTCCTATACCGGCCGCTGGGTGCAGCTGGAGCGGATGCGCGGCGAGGCGGAACCCGAAGAGCTGTTTCAGGCCATTCCGGGCGTCGGGCCGGATACCGCGCAGCGCATCCATGACGCGCTGCATGTGGACACGCTGGAGGCGCTGGAAATCGCCGCCCATGACGGCAGCCTGGAGGACGTCCACGGCATCGGGCCGCGCAAGGCGGCGGCGATCCGGGCGTCCTTGACGGCGATGCTGGCGCGGCGGTCGCGGCGGGGCGAGGAGGAACACGAGGAACCGCCGGTCGCGGCGCTTCTGGAGATCGACCGCAGTTACCGGCGGCAGGCCGAAGCGGGCACCCTGCGGATGATCGCGCCGCGCCGGTTCAATCCGGACGGCGAGGCCTGGCTGCCGATCCTGCACGAGGAACGCGACGGCTGGGATTTCACCGCGCTTTATTCCAACACCGCGCTGGCGCATGAGCTGGGGCGGACCCGTGACTGGGTGGTGATCTACTTCGCCAAATCCGGCGGGCGCGAACATGTGCGCACGGTGGTCACCGAAACCCACGGGCCGCTGGAAGGGTCCCGCGTGGTGCGCGGCCGCGAGGCGGAGTGCCGGGCGCATTATTTCGACGGGTGAGGCGGGAGCGCAGATCGCCGGGATTGGGTCGCGGGATTGAGCGGGAGCGCTAGGACGTTATCTGAACGTCGAGGTCTCTGTATCCTTTTGGAACATCACAACCGCCCCATGAATGGCACTCGATCGTAAGCTCATGGTTTTCGACGAAAATTATAAATCCGGTCAGTATTTCGTCAGCTTCACCGACAAGTAAAGGCTGATCAAACACCGCTCTCTCGACCGGCAGGTCGTCATGGCGAACCGTGAGAAAATAATCCGTTCCCGAAACCCGGAGATCGACGCGAGTTGCTTCGTCGTTCAGCCTCGACCTCAAGCCTCGTGAGAGACTGCCTTCGGTCAGAAGGTCGACGACCTGTTTTTCGAAATTACTAAAAACAGCCATTCCGCAAAAATACTTCCTTTTCATCCCACGCTTTGCAAAAGCAAAGCCTCAGAACTTCGGACGAAGTTAGTTTGGTTTTCGGTATGGGATCAATCCGCGAAGCGCTGTTTACCGGCACCCGACTGCCCGTCCGTCACGCCCCCAGCCACTCCGCGATCAGGGCGTCGAGCGCGGGCCAGTCGGTATATTCCTTGTCCTGATCCAGGTCGGCCTCGGGGTCCTTTTGGGCCAGGATGCGGCGCATGACAAAGCGGCGGAACACGTCGTATTGCGACGGCATGTAAGCGCCGGCGATCTGTTCCACCCGGCCCGGCGTCCAGCCGGTGGCGTCCTGGAAATCGGCGAGGATCTTGTCGAGCCCGCGCCAGTCCTCGGCATCGTGGCCCGCTGCGGCAAGCGAGACCGACAGGAACAGCGACGGCTTCGCGCCCAGCTGCGCCGCGTGTTTGGCCGCGAACTCGGACACCGCGCGCTGGTAATGGCCGGCATGGACCGAGGCGGCGACGATGACTCGATCGAACCGGTCCAGATCGATATCGTCGGCGTCGTCGATATGGAGGAGTTCGACCATGTGACCGCTGTCGGCGATCCGGTCGGCGAGTGTGCGGGCGATCTTGCGGGTGTGCCCCTCGCTGGTGGCGTAGCTGACCAGAACTTTCATGACGTCCCTCCTATGCGTTTCACGGGCGTATTACGCATGGGCGCGCGGCGGGCGCATTGATGCGGGTCAAATCGGGGGGCGATTGGTGGTCCGGCGGCGTAAAGCGCCTTGTTCCGGGCCATGCGCGCGCGCTGGTGCGGCTTTCCAATGGCCGCTACAAGAAGATCAAGGTCGGCGACCGTATCGACGGCAGCAAGATCGCCGCCATCGGCGAGACCGAACTGCACTATGCGAAGTCGGGGCGTAGCATCACCCTGACCATGCCCAAAGGCTGATTTCCCACCACAACCTCCAACCACCATGCCGCATGCTTTTGTGGCCATTTGTGCATTTTGCAGGACGAAACGCTTCGGATTCCGTCAATGCCGCCAGGGTGGCTGAAACAGCAGATAGATGACGGGGTCACCAACGCCCGCAGGGAATCAATGAAACCCGCATTTGGCGTTTTTTCGATTTGATGATACCCTCATACGGAGATTTCAAACAAAATCATTATGGAAGGATAGAATGTGGCCTGCAGCATCACTATCAATCCTCCGATTGGGTCTTCAACTGGCGGCGTGCTGGACAAGATAAAAGTATCCGGCACTGCGGAAGGATGCCGCTCCGTATCGGTTACCATTTTCTGCCAAAATCAAAGCAAAACGAAATCGGGTATACCGGTCGATACGGGTGTGACGCCGAACACATGGGAGTTCGAATTTGATCCCGCCCTGGATACCTGCGCCTGTGGCAGCCGTATCGATCTGGTCGTCAAATGTGACGATGGCGAAGGAAACTGCGATAACAAGGCCGAGTTCAATCTTGATTGTCCCCCCACGGTGGGGATGTGCCCCACGGTTCAGTGGACCGGCATCTCGATTGGAGACTGCAATGCCAACGGCACATCCACGGTCAACATTTCTGCGCAGCTGAATTCCGCGGGGGCATATTCGGCCGATTTGAAAGACTCGGGCGGGACCGTCCTGGATACCGTGGCCGGACCGGGCGCACAGACCCTGTCTGTCGTCGGTGATTATTCCGGCAGCGAGACATTCACCGTTGAGGTGACATCGCCGGCGAATTGCCCCGGCATTTCCATTCCGCTGTCATTCCCCAGTTGCCAGCCCTGCCCGGACACGATCAGTTCCGATTATGAAATCGGACCGTGCGATGAAGACGGGAATAGGGAACTCACAGTTACCGCTACCCTAACGCCAGCATCGGGCGATCCCTATGCCGCGGAACTCCGTGATGCGGTGGGCAATGTTCTCGCACAACAATCCGGAACAGGCACACTGGTGCTGACCCACACACAGATGGCGCCCGGAGGCAGCTCTGTGGTTTTCAAGGTCGTGGTAACCGATCCGGCCCACTGCAATACCGACCACGAAATCACCATCGACATACCGCCATGTGTGTGCCCGGAAATATCATTCTTCCATGTTGTCGGCGAAAAATGCGACGATCAGGGACGGCGCAGCGTGACGATCCAGGCGACGTTAACCGCGCCAGCACAGTTCGATGCGGAACTGCAGGATTCGAACGGCACGGTTCTGGACCAGGTGTCCGGATCGGGAAGCCAGACTCTTTCGCATACCGGGCCGTATTCCGGAAACACGAACCAGACTTTCAACGTGGTTGTCACGTCCCCGGCGGGATGCGACGGCGGCAGCCTGCAGGTGCAGGTCCCGTCCTGTGAGCCTTCAGAGCCGCCGACGACACCGCCTACGGATGACGAAGGGTTCGGCTGTGGCTTGCTGAGGCTTCTGGTGGCGATCGCTGCGGCGCTCGCGATACTGGCCGGGCTGCTTGCCCTTTGCGTGCCGCCTGCCGCGACAGCGCTTTGGATTGCGGCCGCCGCAGCGGCCATCGCAGCGCTTGTAGGCGGGATCATCTATGCGATTTTCTGCCCCAACAAGCCGTGCAACGTGGCCTTGCTTATATCGGGTCAGTCGACCTTGGCCGCGGGCGTAGTCGCTATTGTCCTTTCCGGCTGCTGCCCCTGGGTGCTTTGGGCAGGTCTCGGGCTGGCCGTTTCCGGATTGGGATTGTTGGAATGGTGGCGCAGGAAATGCGACAAGTCGATCTGCGACCTAGCGAAGGAAATCACCAAGGTCATCGGCGGCGTTATCCTGCCCGTGCTTGGGGCGCTGGTCGGTATACCCGGGCTCGGCGCCTGCTTCAGCGCCATAGCTCTCGCCTGGATCAGCGCCATATTTGGCCCGATCGCGGCGTTTGCCAGCACATGCTGAATGCGCCACCCGGCGCGGTATGAAAGTCCCTGCATGCGCAGGGACTTTCAAAACCGGATGCGGACACCCCTATTCCGCGGCCTGAATCTCGCCGCTTTCGATCTGTTCGCGTTCGATCGATTCGAACAGCGCCTTGAAGTTGCCCTCGCCGAAGCCGTCATCGCCCTTGCGCTGAATGAACTCGAAGAAGATCGGCCCGATCACGGTTTTCGAGAAGATCTGCAGCAGAATCTTGGTTTCGCCGCCATCGACCACGCCTTCGCCGTCGATCAGGATGCCGTGTTTCTTCATCCGGTCGAGCGGTTCATCGTGCCCCACGACCCGTTCCTTCGACAGGTCGTAATAAGCATCGTTGGGGCCGGGCATGAACTTGATGCCGTTTTCGGCAATGGTATCGGTCGCGGAATAGATATCGTCCGACCCGACCGCGATGTGCTGAATGCCTTCGCCGTTGTATTTTTTCAGATAGGCAACGATCTGGCCGGTTTCGCCACGGTCTTCGTTGATCGGGATGCGGATACGGCCGCAGGGCGAGGTCAGCGCGCGGCTGAACAGGCCGGTGAACTTGCCCTCGATATCGAAGAAGCGGATTTCACGGAAGTTGAACAGGTCGCCGTAGAACTTGAACCACTTGTCCATGTTGCCCTTGAACACGTTGTGAGTCAGGTGGTCGAGGTAATAGAAGCCGACGCCTTCGGGCTTGGAATCGCACAGCCAGTCGAATTCCTCGTTATAGGGCGAGGTATCGTGATACTGGTCGGTGAAATAGATCAGCGATCCGCCGATGCCCTTGATCGCGGGCCAGTCCAGCGTCTTGTCGTCGCCTTCATAGGGCTCCGCCCCCATTTTCACCGCGTGATCGAAGGCGTGCTGCGCGTCCACTACGCGCCAGCCCATCGCCGGGGCACAGGGGCCGTGTTCCTCGACGAACTTGCTGGCGAAGCTGCCCGGTTCGTCGTTGATGATGTAGGTGATGTCGCCCTGCTGCCAAAGCTCGACGTTCTTGGTCTTGTGCTTGGCGACCTTGGTGTAGCCCATCTTGGTGAAGAGCTCGCGCAGTTCATCGGCATTCGGGTGGGCGAATTCGACGAATTCGAACCCGTCGGTGCCGGCGGGGTTTTCGGGGGTTATCTTGGCCTGCGGGGCGTCATGTGGGAAAGGTCCCATGCGCGTATCCTCCTGTTCGCTGTGTTGTCGCGCCGAAGATAGGAGCTAACTGGCCGGAAATTTGCGCATTATTTGTATAATTTCGCGGTTGCCATGCGGTGAATTTGCATTAGCTTTGAGAAAAATGGAAAAACCACGCATATGCTTGATGAAACCGATCAGCGGCTGCTGTCCGCGCTGCAGAAAAACGCCCATCTGACCGCGCAGGAACTGTCGGAGATGCTGAACCTGTCGCCGAGCCAGGCCGGGCGGCGGCGGCAGCGGCTGGAGGCGGAGGGCTATATCGTCAACTACGCCGCGAAGCTCGATCCGAAGCGGCTGGGATTGAACGTGCAGGCCTTCGTGCAGGTGCAACTGGGCACGCACGGGCCGGACCAGTCGAAGAGCTTCGCCCGGCTGGTGGGGCTGCGCCCCGAGATCACCAGCGCCTGGACCCTGACCGGGGATGCCGATTACCTGCTGCGGATATTCTGCACCGACCTGACCGCGCTCAACACCCTGATCCACGAAGTTCTGCTGCCCCATCCCGCCGTGTCCCGTGTTCAAAGCCAGATCGTGATGGACCAGTTCAAACAAGACGCCCCCCTGCCGACCTGAAAGGCCGACCCGACATCATGCATGAGTTTCTGTTTGCCGCCACCATCTACCTTCTGGCCGCCGTGATCGCGGTGCCCTTGGCCGCCCGGCTGGGGCTGGGATCGGTGCTGGGCTACCTGACCGCCGGCATCGTGATCGGCCCGGTCCTGGGGCTGGTCGGTGCCGAAACCCGCGACCTGCAGCATTTCGCCGAATTCGGCGTGGTGATGATGCTGTTCCTGATCGGGCTGGAACTGGAACCGCGCGCGCTGTGGGACATGCGGCACAAGCTGATCGGGCTGGGCGGGCTGCAGATCGGGCTGTCGACGGCGGCGATCATGGTGCTGTCGATGGTGCTGGGGCTGGATTGGCGCCCGGCGCTGGCGGTGGGGCTGATCTTCGCGCTGTCCTCGACCGCGATCGTGCTGCAGACCCTGTCGGAAAAGGGATTGATGCAGACCGGCGGCGGACGATCGGCCTTTTCGGTGCTGCTGACGCAGGATATCGCAGTGATCCCGATGCTGGCGCTGCTGCCTCTTCTGGCGCTGAAGCCCGCGGTCAGCCTGCAGCAAGACGGATCGATCGCGCGCGGCGGCGACCACGGCGAGGCGGCGCATAACGCGCTGTCGCTCGTCGAAGGCCTGCCGGGCTGGGGCGTGACTCTGGTCACGCTGGCGGCGGTTGCGGCGGTCATCCTGGCGGGGATTTTCCTGACCCGGCCGCTGTTTGCCTTCATCCATCACGCGCGGTTGCGCGAGATGTATACCGCGCTGGCGCTGCTGATGGTGCTGGGGATCGCGCTGGTGATGGCCTCGGTCGGGCTGTCGCCGGCGCTTGGCACCTTCCTGGCCGGCGTGGTTCTGGCCAACAGCGAATTCCGCCACGAGCTGGAAAGCGATATCGAACCGTTCAAGGGGCTTTTGCTGGGCCTGTTTTTCATCACCGTCGGTGCCGGCATCGATTTCGAGGTATTCCTGCGCGAACCGCTGGACCTGATCGGGCTGACGCTGACCGTCCTGCTGATCAAGGGGGCGGTGCTGTACCTGCTGGGGCTGCTGTTCCGGCTGAAGGGACGCAGCAAGTGGCTGTTCACCCTGTCGCTGGCGCAAGCGGGGGAATTCGGTTTCGTGCTGCTGTCGTTTTCGCGCCAGCAGCACGTGTTGCCCGAAGGGCTGGTCGACCGGTTGTCGCTTGTGGTGGCACTGTCGATGCTGGCGACGCCGCTTTTGTTCATCCTTTATGACGTCCTGTCGCGGCTGAGCGGCGAGGGCGAGGCGCAGGAACCCGACCTGATCGACGAACAGGGGCCGGTGATCATCGCCGGGATCGGCCGGTTCGGTCAGATCGTCAACCGGCTGGTGCAATCGAGCGGGTTCAAGACGGTGGTACTGGACCACGACATGGAAACCATCCGGCTGATGCGGCAGTTCGGCTTCAAGGGGTTCTTCGGCGATCCAACCCGGCCTGAGCTGCTGCATGCGGCGGGGCTGAAGGACGCGCGGGTGCTGGTGGTGGCGCTGGACGATCAGGCGGCGGCGACGCGGTTGGTGACTTTTGCCCGGCGCGAACGGCCCGACCTGCACATCATCGCCCGCGCCCGCGACCGCACCCACGTGTTCCAGCTTTATGCGGCCGGGGCCAACGACATCGTGCGCGAAACCTTCGACAGCTCGCTGCGCGCCGGGCGCTACGTGCTGGAAAACATCGGCCTGACCGAATTCGAGGCCGCCGAGGCCGAGAAGGTGTTTTACCGCCACGACCGGGTGGCGATCCGGGAACTGGCGCAGGTCTGGGATCCGAATGTGCCCTCGGCGCAGAACCCAGCCTATGTGAAACGGGCGCAGGAACTGGAAAAGGATCTGGAAACCGCGCTTCTGGCGCAGCTGGAAAAGCGCGAGGCGGAGCGGGAGTGAGCCGCACGCGCCGGTATAGGGCGGGCTGTACCGGGCATTGGGGGCGCTGCCCCCGCCGCTGAAAATCGGTGATTTTCAGCGGCTCCCCCGGGATATTTTCAAAAAGAAGAAGACCCTAGCCGTCCGAGACGCCAGCTTCGGCGAAGGTGGCCATGCCGGAATGGCAGGCGATGGCGCCTTTCAGCACGCCGATGGCCAGTGCCGCGCCCGACCCTTCGCCGAGGCGCAACCCGAGCGAGAGCAGCGGTTCCTTGCCCAGTTTGCCCAGAAGCGCCTGATGCGCGGCCTCGGCGCTGGCATGGCCCGCGACGCAATGGTCGAGCGCGCCATCCTCGGTGGCGGCGAGGCAGGCGGCGGCGGCGCAGCAGATGAAACCGTCGAGGATCACCGGGATGCGCAAGGACCGCGCCCGCGCGATGGCCCCGGCCATCGCCGCGACTTCGCGGCCGCCGAGACGGCGCAGCACCTCGATCCCGTCGCCCTGACCGCCATGCAGGGCGCTCGCCTCGGCCACGACGCGGGTCTTGTTGGCGAGCCCCGCATCGTCGACACCGGTGCCCCGCCCGGTCCAGTCATCCGCCGCGCCACCATAGAGCGCGTGCGCGATGGCCGCCGCCGAGGTGGTGTTGCCGATGCCCATTTCGCCAGTGACCAGCAGGTCGGTTTCGTCACCAACGGCGCTCCAGCCGGTCAGCAGGGCCGCGACCAGTTCCTGCTCGCTCATCGCGGGGCCCTGGGTGAAATCGGCGGTCGGGGTATCGAGCGACAGCGCATGCACGTCCATCGAGGCGCCAAAGGCTTTCGACAGCTGGTTGATCGCGGCGCCGCCATGTTCGAAGTTCAGCACCATCTGTTCGGTCACTTCCGCCGGGAAGGCTGACACGCCCTGCGCGGTCACGCCGTGATTGCCGGCGAAGACCACGACCTGCGGCGCGGCGAGCTCCGGCCGCGCGGTGCCGCGCCAGCCGGCATACCAGATCGCAAGGTCTTCCAGCCGCCCGAGCGCGCCGGGGGGCTTGGTCAGCTGGCCGTTGCGCGCCTCCGCCTCTTTGCGGGCGGTCAGGTCGGCGGCGGGGGCCTGTGCCAGAAGCGCGCGGAATTCGTCGAGGCTGCGGAAGGCTTGGGTCATGTGCTCGGGTCCTTTTTCCTTTGTTGCCTGCCTGTTTATCCCAATGCTATCGGGGGGCAAGGAATAGATTGGACCCATTCGATGCGCAAAAGCGACACGGTCAGAACGGCGTTGCGGGATATCGCGGTGGCAACGGGATTGCTGACCCGGCTGCCGCTGCGCCTGCCCGATGCCGCCTATGCGCGCGGGGCGCGCGCCGCCTGGGCCTATCCGCTGGCCGGGGTGGCCGTCGGCGCTGTCGCCGCTTTGGTGGCTGCCGGGACGCTGTGGCTGGGGCTGGCGGCGGAACCAACGGCTTTGCTGGTGCTGCTGGCACTGGTGATGGTGACCGGCGCGATGCACGAGGACGGTCTGGCCGACATGGCCGACGGGTTCTGGGGCGGCTGGACCCGCGAGCGGCGGCTGGAGATCATGAACGACAGCCATATCGGGTCCTACGGTGTGATCGCCCTGATCCTGGGGCTTGCGGCGCGCTGGTGGGGCCTGTCGGCGCTGTTGGGACAGGACGGCGGGCTGTGGGCGCTGGTGGCGGTGGCGGCGCTGTCGCGGGCGGGTATGCCGGTTCTGATGGCATGGCTGCCCAATGCGCGCGACGGCGGGCTGTCGAAGGCGCAGGGGCGGCCCGAGGCGCGGGTGGCGCTGATCGGATGCGGCGTGGCCCTGGCTGTGGCGGTGTTGTGCACCGGCTGGGCGGTGATCGGGTTGGCGGTTTTGGCGGGTTTGGCGGTGGCAGGGGTTGGGTTGTTGGCCAAGGTCAAGATCGGAGGGCAGACCGGGGATGTGCTGGGGGCCAGCCAGCAGGTTTGCGAAATCGCACTGTTGCTGGCGCTGAGCGTCTGAAAAGGTTTTCGGGAGGAAATTCAGCATGGCTGTGCTGTTTCCTTTTCAAGTCGCTGTCACCTTACTTTCCTCCAATTCCCCTCGGCATCACGGCGGTAGCGGCATCGGCTTTTATCTTCGTTTACTCGATCCTCTCGGCTGAGAGAGTGAGCCATATACTCCACACCATGTTCGAGCGGAATCATCGTGGACAAAGGATCGGGAACTTCGGCCTGCATCGCGCGCAGACGCATCCAGACATCATCGCTCATGCGATGCCGCCAAACGCCGGTTAACATACGCTTGAAGCGGCAATCTGTACGCGCCCGTGCCTCAAAGTGAGGCATCATTGATCCGTAATGCGCGAGAATATGTTCAGCAAGACCTGTCGCAATCTTGACCAAGTGTTCGTCGTTTTCAGCCACCGATAACGCGTCGAGCATGAAATCCCAGATGGCATGGGGGTGCCCCCAAAAACAAACCAAAACGATCCATTGTCCAACATCACCCTTGGCCAAGCCACTATTCAGGTGATGAACGGCTTGCTGAAGAACAGCATCGAAAACCAATAGGCGTTTTCCTTCGGCAAACTGCCTCAGGCATTCGATACCTCTTCTTTCATCTAGGATTTTCGGATCGTCTTGCAGCCAGTATGCGGCCAACAACTGCTCTACCGTAGCAGTGACGTCTGTCATGTTGTTCCGTGGCTATCACCACGTTTTCAAATATTAAGACTAAATGCCCTTCCAGAGCACAAACTTGGATAGAAAATCACAACAACCAAAGCAATCGTTTATTTTATTCCAATCGCCAGAAAGTTGGTGCCCTTCCAAGCGAAGTAAACTCCCAAAGAAAAAGCCGCGCTCCCGGAGGACCGCGGCCTTTCGTTTCCAATAGCCCGGCGCTTAGGCGGCGCGCGACACCAGAACGTCGTCGACCTTCTTGGCTGCGGCGACCTCGTCCCCACCGGCGACGGCGGCGACTTCGCGGGTCAGCCGTTCCAGCGCGGCCTCGTAAAGCTGGCGCTCGGAATAGCTCTGTTCGCGCTGATCGTCGGTGCGGTGCAGGTCGCGCACCACTTCGGCGATGGCGATCAGGTCGCCCGAGTTGATCTTCTGTTCGTATTCCTGCGCCCGGCGCGACCACATCGCGCGCTTCACCTTGGCCTTGCCCTTCAGCGTCTTCATCGCCTGGCTCACCACGTCGGGCGAGGACAGCGACCGCATGCCGATTTCGGTGGCCTTGTTGGTCGGCACTCGCAGGGTCATCTTGTCTTTTTCGAAGGAGATCACGAAAAGCTCCAGCGTGATGCCGGCGATTTCCTGTTCCTCGATCGACATGATCTGGCCGACGCCATGCGCCGGGTAAACCACGTAATCGTTCGGGCTGAATTCAGATTTCTTCGTTTTGCTCATGCAATCCTTCCTCGCAAGGACGCCTGGACCGGAGCGACAAAAAAACCGGCGAGGTATCAGGATACGCTCGTCATACGGAAAATTTGCGCAAGAAAATCCTTCCACGGGCAGCGGCGCGGCAGGATAATGGTTAGGCAGTCTTCGTCATGTTTCTGACATATAGCACAAAAATCGCCTTTTCGGAAGCACCCCAACCGGGGAAGGCCGCGAATCTCGGCGAGAATCGGCCGTAAATCGCCAGGATTTTACCAAACGGATGCAAATCCGCGTCGAATCGGCGAATCGGCCGGCTCAGCTGCCCTCGCCGGGTTTTTCCGAAAAGTACTTGTTCAGCTTGTCAGGCTCGCCGTCGCGTTCCTCGTAGCCCGGCAGCGGGTCTTTCTTCTCGATGATGACCGGCCAAGCTTCGGAATACTTGCGATTGAACTCGACCCATTTTTCCATTTCCGGCTCGGTATCGGGGCGGATCGCGTCGGCCGGGCATTCCGGTTCGCAGACGCCGCAATCGATGCATTCATCCGGATGGATGACCAGCATGTTTTCGCCTTCGTAGAAACAGTCCACCGGGCAGACTTCCACGCAGTCGGTGTATTTACAGGCGATGCAGTTATCGATCACGACGTAAGTCATATCAGTCTCTCATCTTTACAACTCGCCGAAGGAGTTAAATCAGCCCCCCCGATCATTCAAGCTCCCGCGTGCGATCAAGGTCGATCTTTCGTCTTTCGCGCTTGGTCGGGCGCCCCTTGCCCTCAAAGCGCGGCGCGGGCGGAACGCTGTCCCGCGGTTCGCTGAGATCGGTGTACAGCGTTTGCGCCTCGGGTGCGGGGCCGCGCCGTTCCCCCAGGGCCTCGATCCGCACCACGCGGATGGCGCGGCCTTGCGGGAAGGTCAGGACGTCCCCTGCCCCTACGGCCTGCGCGGGTTTCGACGTCTTGGCGCTGTTGACCCGCACGTGACCGCCCGACACCAGCTTGGCGGCGAGGCTGCGCGTTTTGAAAAAACGCGCATGCCACAGCCACTTATCAAGTCTCTGCTTCGGCGTCGGTTCGCTCACGCGACCTCCTTTTCCCCGGACTTTGCCGGGGTCAGGATTTGCCCTTCAGACCCATCAGCGCGGCGGCGAAGGGGTTGTCGGGATCGATCGGCTTGTCCTTCTTGGGCGGGCGGGCCTCGTAGCTCTTGCCGCCCTTGGCACCGCCACGGGGCTTGCCGCCCTGCGGTTTGCCCTTGCCGCGCGGCTTGCTACCGGGCTTGCCCTGACCACGATCCTGCTGACCGCGCCCCTTGCCGCGGTTGCGCGGCCCCTGCGACCGACGGCCCCAGGTGAAGGTATAGAAGACCTCCATTTCCGGCGCGTCCTCGGCGGGCTGCGATTCGGATGCCTCGGAAGATGTTTCCGCTTCGGGAGCGGCGGCTTCCTCTGCCGGCTTGGCTTCTTCCTGCGGGGCCTCAACCGATGCGGCTGCATCGGCCTCGGTCGGTGCGTCCGGGGTTTCCGAAGCCTCGGCGGCCGGGGTTTCTTCAACCGGGGTTTCGGCTGCTTCCGGCGCTGCCGCGACCGGCTTGACCTTCTCGCGCTCGCCCTTTTCGGCGTTGTAGCCCAGACCCTGCATCAGGTCGGCGAACTGTTCCAGCGTCATGCCGGTGATCGACAGCATGTCGGGCTTGGCCTCGAACCCGCCGCGGCTGTCCTCGGCGCGCAGCAGATCGGCGAGGCGTTCCAGCATGTCGATGCGGATCGCACGTTCGCCGGCAATCCGATAGCCCGACATGGTGTCGTAGCCTTCGGGCGCATGCGTATCGGTCGGCACCGTCACCAGACCCGGCGGCGGCGCTTCGGGGAACACGTCGAGCCCCTTGGCCAGCGACCACAGCACCAGCCGCAGACGGGTCGGCGCCGGTTTCAGCAACAGCGGCATGAAGATGGTGAACTGACCGAAGCGGATACCGTGCTTGCGCAGCGCGCCGCGGGCGTCCTGATCCAGCGCCTTGACCTCGTCGGCCACCTGCGCGCGCGGGATGATCCCGAGGTTTTCGACCATGCGGAAGGCGAAACCGCGCGCCAGCCCGGTCAGCGCCTCGTCGCGGCTGAGCGCCAGCAGCGGTTCGAACAGCGCCGCGATCTTGCGGTCGATGAAATGCTGCAACCGGCGCTGCACCTTCTGGGCGACGTCGGCCCCGGCCTCTTCGTCGACGAAGGCTTCGACCTGGGGTTTCAGCGGATCGGCACCGGGAACCAGCTTGCCCACCGCCTCGGTGCCCCACATCAGGCCACCCTGCTCGGTGTAGTCGATCTCGGTATCCGGGGCGTTGTAGAACCGGTCGGCGCGCAAGCTGAAATGCGGCGCCAGCGCCTGCAGGCTGGCCTGACGCAATGTCTTGGCTTCCTGGCCTGTTGCGTCCTTGTCCTGACGGAAACGGAACCCTTCCAAACGACCAACGAATTCGCCTTCGACGGTCACTTCACCCTGATCATTCACTTCGGCCAAAAGGGCCTCCTTCTGTTTGAGCCGGCGCAGCAACACGGATGTGCGCCGGTCCACAAATCTTTGCGTCAGACGTTCATGCAAAGCGTCCGACAACCTGTCTTCTACAGCGCGCGTTTCGCCGCGCCAATGGATTTCGTCATCCACCCAGCCCGATCTTTGCGCGACATATGTCCACGTGCGAATAAATGCGAGACGTTTCGACAATGTGTCAATGTCGCCATCGGTTCTATCTAGCC
Source organism: Thalassovita aquimarina (assembly GCF_018219815.1). Classification (GTDB taxonomy): domain Bacteria; phylum Pseudomonadota; class Alphaproteobacteria; order Rhodobacterales; family Rhodobacteraceae; genus Thalassobius; species Thalassobius aquimarinus. The sequence continues at coordinate 6,516 of NZ_JADMKU010000006.1, read as the reverse complement.
GCTGTATCCTTTGTGCCAGCCAATCGTTCGGAACCCGCCCCTTTTCGTGCAGGAAGGCATAGATATCTTCCAGCATCGCGGCATGCTCGGCATGGCTGATGCCGCGAAAATCGGGAATCCGGCAGACATCCCACAACAGTTTCACCGACGGTCCGTCGCTGGCGCGGGCGCGGATTTCGGCGGACTGGCCCAGCGACTTGAGCGCCATGAGGTCGTCGGCATCGCGCGATTTCATCAGCAATTCGTGGTCCGGTGCTTTTTCCAGCGACCGGACCAGCGCGTCGATCGAACCGAATTGCAGCGCCGCGTTGCGCCAGTTGAGTTTGCGGATCGGGGCGAACCGGTGATCGGTGATGGCGCGCGCCACTTCATCGTCCAGCAGACCGGCCTCGCCGGTCACCCCGAAAGTGCCGTCGGACATGCCACGCCCGGCCCGGCCGGCGATCTGCGCCAGTTCGTTGGGCATCAGGAACCGCATCCGGCGGCCGTCGAATTTCGTCAGCGAGGAAAACGCGACATGGTCGATGTCGAGGTTCAGCCCCATGCCGATCGCGTCGGTGGCCACCAGGAAATCGACATCGCCGTTCTGGTAGAGTTCCACCTGCGCGTTGCGGGTACGTGGGGAAAGCGCCCCCATGACGACCGCCGCGCCGCCCTTCTGTCGGCGCAACAGTTCGGCGATGGCATAAACGTCTTCGACCGAGAAGCCCACGATGGCGCTACGCGGTTTCATCCGGCTGATCTTCTTCGATCCGGTATAGCTCAGTTGCGACATCCGTTCGCGGCGGACGAATTCCACTCCCGGCACCAGCTGCGCAATGGCGCCGCGCATCGAATCCGAGCCGAGGAACAGCGTTTCGTGCAGCCCCCGCGATCGCAGCAACCGGTCGGTGAAGACATGGCCGCGTTCGGGATCGGCGCAGAGCTGAATTTCATCGACGGCGAGGAAATCGCAGCCCATGCCCTCGGGCATCGCCTCGACCGTGCAGACCCAGTACTTCGCGCGCTCGGGCACGATGCGTTCCTCGCCGGTGATCAGCGCCACCACCGAGGGGCCGCGCAGGGCGACGATCTTGTCATAAACCTCGCGCGCCAACAGCCGCAGCGGCAGGCCGATGATGCCCGTGCGGTGTGCCAGCATACGTTCGATGGCATAGGTGGTCTTACCGGTATTCGTCGGTCCGAGGACCGCCGCGATCCGGGCATTCTGGGCCATTGGCCGTTTCCCCGATTTACAATGACTGCCCCTGCACCCGGGTTTCGAGGCGTTTCAAGGCTTCCGCGGCCTCCTCGTAATGCGGGTGCATCTGTTGCACAAGCGTGTAGGCGCGATAGGCCAGTTCCGGCTGATCGAGCGTTTCCAGCATGACGGCGAGGCCAAACAGAGCCTCGTAATGATTCGGGTTCAGCGTCAGCACGTGTTCCAGATCGGACAGCGCCAGCCCGTAGCGGCCCTGCTGGAACCAGACGCTGGCGCGCTGATGCCAGCCTTCGGCGAAATCGGGGGCATGATCGATCAGCGCGGTCAGGTGACCGGCGGCCAGTTCCAGATCGCCGCGTTCCATCGCTTCGCGGCCCCGCTTGAGCAGCAGGTCCATCGCGGCGGAGCCGGACTTGGACCATTCCATCTTGATCTGCCGGTCGATCCGCTTGGCCTCGGCCGGATCGGCCTGTTCCAGCTGGTTCAGCAGCTCGCCAATCCCGTCCGTCACCGGTTCCTGCGCCGCGAGCGGCAGGGAAAACATGACTATTGCAGCGGCTGCCGCGACGATAAGCTTTGGTCTGACCGAAACTGTGCTCATAATAGGAACCAATTTAGTTCGTTACCGGGGAAATAACAGACCCCGCCGATCACAAAGCAAGGAAGGTTCACATGAGCGACAAGATTACAGCAGCCATCGAGGCCCTGAACGAAAAGCTGGCAGGCGCGGATTTCGACGGCTCGGCGAAATTCGTGATCGAGGGCGAAGGTTCCATCGTGGTCGATGCTGACGGCGTGCGCGCGGGCGACGATGAAACCGACGTGACCCTGACCGCGGATGCCGAAACGTTCGAATCGATGATGGCTGGCGACATCAACCCGACCTCTGCCTTCATGAGCGGCAAGCTGGCGCTAGATGGCGATATGGGCACGGCGATGAAGCTGGGTTCGGTCTTGAGCTGATTTGAACGTGAACCGAGAAACATGATGCAGACTGCGCCTTTCTTTACCGATTGTATCGAAGATTTCATGCCCGGCCGGGCCTTTTGGGCAGATACCGAAGACGGTGTGCGCATCCGGATGGGAGGATGGAACGAAACGGCGGAGAAAGGCACGGTTCTGCTGTTCCCCGGCCGCAGCGAATATATCGAGAAATACGCCCACACCGCGGGCGACATGGCCCGTGCAGGCTATGCCACCCTGGCGGTGGATTGGCGCGGCCAGGGATTGGCCGACCGGTTCCTGGACAATCCGCTGATCGGCCATGTCGGCGCATTCAGCGATTTTCAGCATGACGTGCGGGCGGCGATCGCGGCGGCGGCGGAACTGAACCTGCCGAAACCGTGGTTCCTGCTGGGGCATTCGATGGGTGGCTGCATCGGGCTGCGCGCATTGCACAACGGCCTGCCGGTCGAGGCGGCGGTGTTCAGCGCGCCGATGTGGGGGCTGCAGATCGCCCCCACCAAGCGCCCGGTCGCCTGGGCGCTGAGCTGGAGCAGCCGTTATCTTGGCACCTCCGAAAATCTGGCGCCCAGCACGCTGGAGGAAGCCTATGTCAGCGTCGCCCCCTTCGAGGACAATACGCTGACCACCGACCCGGCCATGTGGAACCTGATGCGCGACCAGCTGGTCAAGCATCCCGAACTCGGCCTCGCCGGGCCGAGCCTGAACTGGCTGCACGGGGCGCTGCGCGAAATGCTGACTTTGTCGCGGATGCCCTCGCCCGCCCTGCCCTGCCTGACCTATCTGGGCGGCAATGAACGCATCGTCGCGCTAGACCGCATCCGCGACCGGATGAACGCATGGCCCGGCGGAAACCTTGTCGAGGTGCCCGGCGCGGAACATGAAATCCTGATGGAAAAGCCCGAAATCCGGCAACGGGCCTGCGCGGAAATCCAGGGGTTCTATGCCGCCGTGGCGGCGGGCAAGCCGCCCTATGGCGCGCCCGGCCGCGCCGCCGACCACATCCTGAAATCCGCCTGACGCCGAAAATGGAGATGATTAGTTGACTGCGGATGGGCCGGTTTCTGATTGGGCGACGGCGGTAGTCTCGTTCCTCTCCGATAATCTCCCGCGCCTGGACAAGGGATTGGAACATGATTTCTCAACGGCCTATCAGATCGGATGCAGCGCCCTTGTCGCGCTTGGTCAGGCTGACGAAACAGAATATGGTGCCACCCCCCGACCGAATCCCGAGTTTCCCGAAAAGCTCCCTCGATGGGATGACATCTGCATTGCGGTCCTGAAGCTGGCCAAACATCAGAACAAGTTGTCCTATCGCCTTCAAAATGGCGACAAGCCGCCCGCCAGCGTAGTTGCTCCAGCCTTCACGATCGTTCCGCTTGGCAGGCAGCCCACACCACCGCCGCCAAACAATTCGCCCTCACGCAGGCTTGGAGCCGCGCAGGCCGATCCGGCCGTTATGTCAGCAATGAATGCCTTGGGGCTGGTTGCCGTCGCGCGCTGGACGGACGAAGCAGAAACCGTGCTCTGGCGCATTCAACCACGCGCTTGGGGCATGGATATCGCGTCTGATCCTCGCTTCGCCGAGGCAGTGAAGAATACCGTCTATACCGTCCCGAGCAACATTCAGACACAGTTCGACCAACTGGTGACGATCACTGAGGATGATGTGGCTTCTTCAATGGCAAGCCATGAAGCCGCGTTGAAAGAGCCGAGAGAAAAATGTGCACCGAACGCGCGCGCAGTCATGCCGAAAACTGCCGCAGAAATCCGACGGAGCCTCGCCTTTCAGCGGCGTAACACGCTCGACTGGATGTTTTTCCGACATTGGCGACTGTCCGATAACTGGCTCTCGGACGATCAGGTCGGCCGGGCCTTACCAATCTTTCATGATCCACTGGCGATCCAGATGCGGCAGGCTGTCATTGCGCGCCTCTATCCTGAGCTCCCGGATTTTGCCCAATAGCAGGCTTTGCACGGCCTGAGCGACGCGGTTGATGGCCAGGCCGGGACCATCCCGGACCATACCCCTTGAGGCCCCGGCCCGCCCGGCCTATGTCTGAACCGACACGAACAAGAGGTGACCCAGATGTTCCAACTTCCCTTCCCCGTCCGCGACGCCAATGCCGGTTCCGGTGCCAAGGACCTGGGCGACCTGCCCGAATGGGACCTGAGCGACCTCTACACGTCGCCCGACGCGCCCGAATTGCAGGCCGATCTGGACTGGCTGGAAGGTGAATGCGCCGCCTTCGCCTCCGACTACGAGGGCAAGCTGGCCGATCTGGATGCCGCAGGGTTGCTGGAATGCGTCAAGCGCAACGAAAAGATTTCCACCAAGGCTGGCCGCGTCATGTCCTATGCGGGGCTGCGCTATTACCAGCTGACGATCGATGCCGAACGCGCCAAGTTCATGTCCGATTGCCAGGAAAAGATCACCAATTTCACCACGCCGCTGGTGTTCTTCACGCTGGAACTGAACCGGATCGAGGATGCCAAGCTCGACGCGATGCTGGCCGAAAACGCCGAGCTGGGCCGCTACAAGGCCGTGTTCGACCGCATCCGCGCGATGAAGCCCTACCAGCTCAGCGACGAGCTGGAAAAGTTCCTGCACGACCTGGGCGTGGTGGGCGATGCCTGGGAAAAGCTGTTCGATGAAACCATCGCCGGGCTGACCTTTACCGTCGATGGCGAAGAGCACAATATCGAGGGCACGCTGAATTTCCTGACCGAACAGGACCGGTCGAAGCGCGAAGCGGCGTCGCGCGAACTGGCGCGGGTCTTCGGCGAGAACATCAAGACCTTCGCGCGGGTCCACAACACCCAGGCCAAGGAAAAGGAAGTCGTCGACCGCTGGCGCAAGATGCCCACCGCGCAGACCGGCCGGCACCTCAGCAACGACGTCGAACCCGAGGTAGTCGAAGCGCTGCGCAACGCTGTGGTCGAGGCCTATCCGAAGCTGAGCCACCGTTATTACGAACTGAAGCGCAAATGGCTGGGACTGGACCGGATGCAGGTCTGGGACCGCAACGCGCCGCTGCCGATGGAAGTCACCAAGACCGTGGGCTGGGACGACGCCCGCGCCATCGTGATGGAAGCCTATGAAGCCTTCGATCCGCGCATGGGAGAGATCGCGCAGCCGTTTTTCGACAAGGGCTGGATCGATGCGGGCGTGAAGCCCGGCAAGGCGCCCGGCGCCTTCGCCCATCCCACCGTGACCGAAGTGCACCCCTACGTGATGCTGAACTACCTCGGCAAGCCGCGCGACGTGATGACGCTGGCGCATGAGCTGGGCCACGGCGTGCACCAGGTGCTGGCCGCCGATCAGGGCGAAATGCTGTCCTCCACCCCGCTGACCCTGGCCGAAACGGCATCGGTGTTCGGAGAGATGCTGACCTTCCGCAAGATGCTGGAAAAGGCATCCACCCAGGAAGAGCGCAAGATCCTGCTGGCCGGCAAGGTCGAGGACATGATCAACACCGTGGTGCGCCAGATCGCGTTCTACGATTTCGAATGCAAGCTGCACGCGGCACGGCGCGAGGGCGAACTGACCCCCGACGACATCAACGCGCTGTGGATGTCGGTGCAGGCGGAATCCCTGGGCGGGGCGTTCGATTTCATGGAAGGCTATGAAACCTTCTGGGCCTATATCCCGCATTTCGTCCACTCGCCCTTCTACGTCTATGCCTATGCGTTCGGCGACGGGCTGGTGAATGCGCTCTACGCGGTCTACGAGGAAAATCCCGAAGGCTTCCAGGACAAGTATTTCGACCTGCTGAAGGCCGGCGGTTCGCAGCATCACAAGGAACTGCTGGCCCCGTTCGGGCTGGATGCGAGCGATCCCAAGTTCTGGGACAAGGGCCTGTCGATGATTTCCGGCATGATCGACGAGCTGGAGGCAATGGAAGGGTGAGGCCTGACGTCAGGCGGGTGTTCTCCACCCGCCTGATGGTCTGCGGTGCGGACAAAGTGAGTATTTGTATTAATTTAATACTTGTAACCGCTTTCGACCAACGGTCTTCGAATCTTTCGCCTATTTCAAGGCAATAATCTCGGCCATCACCCAATACCACCTCACAACCCAAAGCGCCGAACACACAAAGCCTAGCAACCATAAATAGCGTGACAGTCAGCTATGACTTCTTTACCTAGCTTTTCAGCCGAATCCAAAAACTCCAGATTTAAGGTTTTAAGATGAATTTCGCTAAGGTCGCCGCTTTCGTATTAATTTGCCTACCATCTTTAGCGTCAGCATCACAGCTGTTGAACGCTAGGGTCAGGACCCATTGATTTCCGCCGGGTGGCGTGATTCACCGTTCGAAAAACGAGCGGTAAAATGTCTGACCTTTTCTGGC
>NZ_JADMKU010000067.1 GCF_018219815.1 Thalassovita aquimarina | reverse complement strand
GCCGCCGTAGGTGCCGACCACGGTCGCGCTGTTGCGCAGGCCCCCGGCGTCGATATCGGCCTGGGTCACGGTGTAGGTGGCGGTGTATTCGGTGCTTTCGCCCGGCGCCAGCGTGGTGGACTGGCCCGGGGTCAGCGCGAAGCTGGTGATCGCATTGCTGATCACGCTGTCATCCGCGCGCTTCAGCGTGTCGCTCTGCACGCCGACATTGCTCAGCGTCACGTTGCCGGTATTGCTGATCGCGAAGGTGTAGGTGA
>NZ_JADMKU010000066.1 GCF_018219815.1 Thalassovita aquimarina | reverse complement strand
CGCAACAGCGCGACCGTGGTCGGCACCTACGGCGGCACCGACTACACCGACGTGACCGACGATGGCGACGACAGCGACGGCAACACCACCGATGACGAGACCGCCGACCTGGCCGGTGCCGTCCCCGCCATCGAGGGCGTGAAGACCTCGGCGATCACCACCGATACCGGCGATGCGGGGCTGAGCGTCGGCGACGTGCTCACCTACACCTTCGCGATCAGCAATACCGGCAACGTGACGCTGAGCAATGTCGGCGTGCAGAGCGACACGCTGAAG
>NZ_JADMKU010000065.1 GCF_018219815.1 Thalassovita aquimarina | reverse complement strand
GCCCTTGGCACGCGCAGGCCTATTCTGGTGCCGGATCGGGCCAACCAGCGCTGGTCGCTGGACTTTGTGTCCGATGCCTTCTCCGACGGGCTGCGATTCCGGGTGCTGTGCATCGTGGATGATTACACCCGCGAGGCTCTGGCAACCGTGGTGGACCGTTCCCTGTCCGGCGCCCGCATGCCTCGTGAACTGGAGCAACTGATCCGGCAGCGCGGCCAACCGGATATGATCGTCAGCGACAACGGGACGGAAATGACATCACACGCCGTCCTGAAATGG
>NZ_JADMKU010000064.1 GCF_018219815.1 Thalassovita aquimarina | reverse complement strand
CCTACACCGTGACCCAGGCCGATATCGACGCCGGGGGCCTGCGCAACAGCGCGACCGTGGTCGGCACCTACGGCGGCACCGACTACACCGACGTGACCGACGATGGCGACGACAGCGATGGCAACACCACCGATGACGAGACCACCGACCTGGCCGGCCCCGCCCCCGCCATCGAGGGCGTGAAGACCTCGGCGATCACCACCGATACCGGCGATGCGGGCCTGAGCGTGGGCGACGAGATCACCTACACCTTCGCGATCAGCAATACCGGCAACGTGACGCTGAGCAATGTCGGCGTGCAGAGCGACACGCTGAAG
>NZ_JADMKU010000063.1 GCF_018219815.1 Thalassovita aquimarina | reverse complement strand
TACCTGCGCTTTTCCTACGCCAACAGCACCGACAACATCCTCGAAGCTATCCGCCGCATCCGCGAAATCCTCTGACAAATTGAACAAGGGAACGAATACCAATGAAACTTCTACGCTTTGGCCCCAAGGGTCAGGAAAAGCCCGGCATTCTCGACGCGGACGGTAATGTCCGCGACCTGAGCGGCAAGGTCGATGATTTCGCGGGCGAAGCCGTGTCTCTGGCCGCCATTGACGCGATCCGCGCCATCGATATCGACACCCTGCCGGTGGTGACGCCCGAGCGCATCGGCGCCTGCCTGGCCGATGTGCCGAATTTCTACTGCATCGGGCTGAACTACGCCAAACACGCGGC
>NZ_JADMKU010000062.1 GCF_018219815.1 Thalassovita aquimarina | reverse complement strand
TGACGTTGCCCCCTGATCCGGGCCGTTCAGGTGTAGAATCCGTTCCTGTTTCTTTCTGTTGATTTGGTTACGGTCAAGGCCTGCTGAGCGGAGCCCATGCGGAGCTCAAGCGAAGCAGGCCGGGCGGCACGGTTGAGGTTGGCGAAGACGGCCGGAGCCAACCCGCCAAGGGATGTGTGTGGTCGCTCTGTGTTGTAGTCGATCCTCCAGGTTTCGATGATCCGGCGTGCTTCGGCGAGGTTGCCAAAGATGTGCTCGTTCAGGCATTCGTCCCGCAGGCGGCCGTTAAAGCTTTCCACAAAGGCATTCTGCATCGGCTTGCCGGGGGCGATGTAGTGCCAGTTCACACCGGTGTCCTGGC
>NZ_JADMKU010000061.1 GCF_018219815.1 Thalassovita aquimarina | reverse complement strand
ACCAGGTCGACCATGTCGAGCAGGTAATCGATATCCTCGACCCCGGTGCCCGGGTTCAGCGCCAGACCCGCCTTGCAGCCCGCGCCGCGGATCGCCTGCAGGGTGCGGTGGATATGCGGCCCGGCCTCCAGATGCGCGGTCAGCACGTCGGCGCCGGCCTCGGCAAAGGCCTCGATATACGGGTCCACCGGAGAAATCATCAGGTGCACGTCCATCACCGTGTCGATGTGCTTGCGGATCGCCTTGCACAGCGGTGGGCCGAAGGTGAGGTTGGGCACGAAATGCCCGTCCATCACGTCCACGTGGACCCAGTCGCAGCCCTGCGCCTCGATCGCTTCGATTTCCTTGCCGAAATTGGCGAAATCGGCGGACAGGATCGACGGCGCGATCTTCAGGGAACGGTCGAAAGTCATCTCAGGTCTCTCCTTTGAGGGG
>NZ_JADMKU010000060.1 GCF_018219815.1 Thalassovita aquimarina | reverse complement strand
GCGGTGTTAGTGATCCGTCCAAGTAAAGGATGGACCATGAAACGCAGATTTAGCGACGAACAGATCATCGGGATGATCAAGGAATATGAGGCTGGCGTGAAGGCGCAGGATCTCTGCCGGAAGTATGGCATCAGCGATGCGACTTTCTACAAGTACAAGGCCAAGTTCGGCGGGATGAACGTTTCCGACGCCAGGCAGCTCCGCGCTCTCGAAGACGAGAATAACAAGCTGAAGCGGATGTTGGCGGATGCGATGCTCGACAATGCGGCCCTGAAGGATCTGGCAACAAAAAACTACTAACGCCTGACGTGAAACGGCGGGCCGTGCGGGACGTAATGGACCGGCACGGCCTGTCAGAGCGTCGGGCGTGTGAACTGGAGGACCTGCACAGGTCTGTCTTTCAGTACCGGAAGCGGGGTCAGGATGATGTGGCCCTGCGCAAGCGGCTGCGTGAACTGGCCAATGAACGGCGTCGGTTTGGTTACCGACGTCTTCATATCCTGTTGCAGCGGGAAGGCGTCGAGGTGAACCATAAGAAGCTGTTCCGGCTCTATCGGGAAGAACGGTTAACTGTCCGTAAACGCGGCGGACGCAAGCG
>NZ_JADMKU010000005.1 GCF_018219815.1 Thalassovita aquimarina | reverse complement strand
GGCGTCGTGTCGAAAATCATCGCGTGATCCACTCGCTGATCTGAATACCGAAGGGCCGCCCAATGGGCGGCCCTTTTTCATTGCCTTGACTGGGTGTGCGGTTACTCTTCGGTTGTATTTTGAGCCGAATGGAGCCCGCAATGGTTCTCAGACTTGTTTTTGCGCTTTTTACTGTGTGCCTGTCGGGCGTCGCTGTCGCCCGCCCATTGATCACCAGTTCGGAAGATACACTGCAATCCGTTTGCCTGGAAAATGACCGCCCTTGGCAGGAATTGGTGGAAATTTGTAATGCGGCTCTGAAAGATAGGCGTTTGGTCAACTCGGATCGCATACGATTGCTGGACGTCCTCGGTAACGCGCAACGGGAACTCAGCGACTACGCCGAGGCTGAGAAGAGCTATCAGCAAATTTTGACGCTTGCGCCAGGAAATGCCTCCGCGTTTTCGGGTCTGGGCTGGCTTGAATATGACAGGGACAATTACACGGCGGCGAAGGAGCATTTTCAGCGCGCGGTCGACATATGGCCTTCGGCAGGGGGATTGGGGGGGGCTTGGCGGAGCGACTTATCGGCATGATCGGACACAGGCCGCCAGTGCGATAGAGATGCTGGATATGGCGATAGCCGTCGACCCAGACTATGCTTGGGCCTTTTCAGAAAAGGGTTGGGTGCAAAAATCGGAAGGCGACTTGGAGGCGTCGATAGCGTCGTTCAAGCAGGCGGTCGAGATCAATCCGAACTACGGATTTGCGCTGTACTGGCTGGCGGTGAACCACCGGAAACTCGACCGGTTGGAAGAGGCGCTGGATTTCGCAAATCGGAGCAATGATGCGGGCTATGGTTACTGGGCCCTTGTTGAGCGCAGCAGAATTCTGTTGGCGATGGGGCGCCGGGTTCAGGCCATGCGCGATGCGACATTGGCGATTGAAACCGATCCGGCGCGAGAAGCTGCGTATGTCAGCAAAGCCAAGGCGTTGAACGATATGGGTCTGATCGGCGTCGCCCTGACGGTGTATCGTGATATGCCGGACGAGGTGGAACGTTCCGACTACAGTTATTATTGGGAAGCTGATCTGCTCCTCGAAGATGGTGACGTTGAGGCGGCCGATCGCGTTATCGACAAGGCCATTGCTCTGAATGCTGAGGATAACGACAATTGGAGTCTAAAGGCATATATCGCGGTTGAAAGTGACAGGTTTTCGACAGCGCTCGATGCGGCGCTGAAGGCCTCCATGCTAGATGAAACCGATGCATGGGCTCGGCTGTATCAGGCAGTGGCACTGGTGCACCTCGACAAGAAAGAGGAGGCGCTTGAACAGTTCGGCAGGGCGGTAGAGATGGGAATTTCCGACGGCAACAAGTCCTGGTTCATTGCCCATCTGGTTGAGGAGGGATTTAGTGACGACGCGCGTGCACTTAGAGACAGGTAATGGCACGCGCGTTCAGCGTGCTTGAACAGCAGGAGTGCGATAGTATCCTGCCTGCGGATACCCCTGCAGGAGTCGATGCATGCTGCCCTCGTTCGTCAAATTCGCCCACGCCCTGGATGGGCCGGAAAAGGGCTCCGGGCTGCACGAAGATGCGCTGTTGCGCGTGTTGCAGGGAGAAACGCCCGCTTGGGTGCATCTGGATGGCAACGATCCGAGGGCCGGTGACTGGATCGCCAAGCATCTCGATTACCTCGACCCGCAGGCGATCGAGGCGCTGCTGGACGTCAACACCCGACCCCGGGTGACGGTACTGGGCAATGGCATGATGGTGATCCTGCGCTCGGTCAACATCAACGAAGGCGAAGATCCCGAAGACATGATCTCGGTCCGGATGTGGGTCGATGCCCGCAGGATCGTGACGATTTCGCGCAAACCGACCCGGGTGATCGACCGGATGGATGCCGCAATGCGTTCGGGCGAGGGTATCGGCAGCGCCGGGGCGTTCCTGGTGCGCGTGATCGAGGAAATCACCGGCCATATCGCGGAATTCCAGAAGGACCTGGACCTGAAGGCCGAAGACCTCGAAGAACGCGTGGTCGCGGAAAGCGGCAACAGCCTGGGGCGCGAAGTGGTCGATTTGCGGCTGCAGGTGATCGCAGCCCGGCGTTTCCTGATCCCGCAGCGCGCCGCGCTGGAGGCGATCAGCAAGGCGCAACTCGGCTTCATCGACCAGACCACGCGGCGGGAAATCGAGGAAGAACACCTGAAGATGACCCGGGTGGTGGAAGACATGGAGGAATTGCGCGAACAGGCGACGGTCCTGCGCGAAGAATTGTCGAGCCACCTGTCCGACCGGCTGAACCGCAACATGTTCATGCTGTCGATCCTGTCGGCGATTTTCCTGCCACTTGGTTTCCTGACCGGGTTGTTCGGGGTGAATGTCGGCGGCATGCCGGGGGTCGGCGACAGCAGCGCGTTCTTGTGGCTGTGCCTTGCGATGGGGCTGATTTTCCTGCTGCAGCTGGTGATCCTGTGGCGAATGCAATGGATCGGCGGCGGGCACCGGCCCCAGTGACCGCGCGCGGCCGGTGTGCGGTTGTCAGGGCAGGGGCGCTGCGCTACCCTGCCGGCAACCGATGGAGGGTGTCGTGAACAAGTAACAGCAAATCCAGTCAAACCAATCATGTCCCATGATGACAGGAGTGCTGTTATGCCTGCCTTTCTCGACGCTTCATTGCGCCATTCCATCCGCTTGCCGGATGGAAACACCTATCCCAATACCGTCTGGCTGAACCGGGTGATCGATCACCCGAATGTCCGGATCGGCGATTTCACCTATTACAACGATTTCGAACCGGTCGATGATTACGCGGCCCGGATCGCACCCTATCTGCATCCCGGTGCGCCGGAAAAGTTGATCATCGGCAGGTTCGGCCAGTTCGCCCATGGCACAAGGTTCATTACCTCCTCGGCCGATCATCCGAAACGCTGGTTCTCCGCCTTTCCCTTCGCGGTGTTCAACCACGATTGCATGGATCTTTATGCGGAGGAATTCGGCACCGGGCGCGACACCGTGATCGGCAACGATGTGTGGATCGGCCACAATGCGATGATCCTGCCCGGTGTCACGGTGGGTGATGGCGCGATCATCGGTGCCGGTGCGGTTGTTGCCCGCGATGTCGATCCCTATATGGTGATGGGCGGTAACCCGGCGAAACCGGTGCGGCGCCGTTTTGCGCCAGAGGTGACGGCGCTGTTGCAGCGGCTGCGCTGGTGGGATCTGGAACTGGATCAGATCAGGGCGATCCTGCCGGTTCTGGCCTCGGCGGATGTGGCGGCGCTGGAAGCGGCGGTCGGGTGCTATCGCGGTTAGGGGGAATTCACCTCAAAGGGCGAAAAGGGCCTTGATCTTGGTCCCCGCCTGTCATACTCAATCGCACGGCCTTAGGGGTATAGCTCAGCTGGTAGAGCGACGGTCTCCAAAACCGTAGGTCGCGGGTTCGAACCCTGCTGCCCCTGCCATTTTCCAGATATCGAAGACACCGATGCAGAATGCACCGAACGCGCTGCGCCGGTGCGGCCGGGGTGCGTGTTCAGCGCCCTAGATGTCGGACAGTATGTCGGTCAGTCGCGCGGCGGAATATTCAACCCGCGCTGTACCGCCGGGCGGGCGAGATAACGATCCAGATAGGCCACCGTGTTTGGGAAACTTGCCCATTCCACGACGTCGCGCGCGCCGTAGTGATCCAGCACCCGCAACCAGCCGCCAAGCGCGATATCGGCGATCGAGTAGTCGCCGCAAATCCAATCCTGACCTTCCAGCTGCTTTTCGATCACCGCCAGCAACCGCTTGACTTCGTTGATGTAGCGGCTGCGAGGGCGGGGATCCTCGATTTCGCGGCCAGCGTTCTTGTAGAAATACCCCAGCTGCCCGAAAATCGGGCCGACGCCGCCCATCTGGAACATCAGCCACTGGATCACCTGATAGCGTTTCGCGGGGTCCTTGGGTAGCAGCTTGCCGGATTTTTCCGCCAGGTAAATCAGGATCGCACCGGATTCCCACAGCGGCAGCGCTTCGCCGTCCGGCCCGTCCGGGTCGATGATCGCGGGGATCTTGTTATTGGGGTTTAGGGACAGGAATTCGGGCGAATGCGTGTCCTCGGGTTTCAGGATCACCTTGTGTGCCTCGTAGGGCAGGCCGATTTCTTCCAGCATGATCGACACCTTGATCCCGTTCGGCGTCGGGAAGGAATACAGCTGCAACACAGACGGATTCTTGGCCGGCCACCGGGTATTGATCGGGAAATCGTCGGGAAAGGTCATGGCTGTTCCTTTTCGTGTTCCCGCACGAAAATACGCGAATTTTCGGTGACAGAAAGGCCTTGGTCGATAAATCCAAGTGGTATTGAATTGCAGTGCGGCGCGGGAAAACCGTGCCGGGCAGATTGATAAGGAACAGGGACAACATGATTAAGGAATTCAAGGAATTTATTGCCAGGGGCAATGTGATGGACATGGCGGTCGGCATCATCATCGGGGCCGCGTTTACCGCAATCGTGAAATCTGTCGTGGCGGACCTGATCAACCCGATCATCGGGTTGTTCACCGGCGGGGTCGATTTCACCAACAACTATGCCGTTCTGTCGGGCGATGTGGCCGAGGGGGCGAGCCTGGAGGCCGCGCGCGAAACCGGGGCCTCGGTTTTCGCCTATGGCAGTTTCCTCATGGCGGTGATCAATTTCCTGATCATCGCCATCGTTGTCTTCATGCTCATTCGTTCGGTGAACAAGGTGAAGGACGCCGCAATGGCCAAGGAAGAGGAAGCCCCGGCTGAGGAGGCCCCGACAGGTCCGAGCGAGCTGGATATCCTGGTCGAAATCCGCGACGCGCTGAAAAAGGCCTGATCGGCGGCCTGGTGCTTCCCCGAAGGGGCGTGGGGGTAAAAAAGCCCGGCAGGGAAGGGGACCTGCCGGGCGAGTTGTTTGCACCGTAGGCGCAAGGGAATTTCGTTTACTTGATTAGAAGCTGGGGCGAGGTCACGTCGATCCCCAATGCCTTGCCCACCGCGTAATAGGTCAGCTTGCCCGCATGGACGTTCAGCCCTTCCAGCAGGTGCGGATTGTCGGCGCAGGCCTGTTTCCAGCCCTTGTCGGCCAGCGCCAGCATGAACGGCATGGTGGCGTTGCCAAGCGCGATGGTCGACGTGCGGGCCACAGCACCGGGCATGTTGGCGACGCAGTAATGCATGATTCCGTCGACGTCGTAGATCGGATTTTCATGGGTGGTGGGCTTCGAGGTCTCGAAGCAGCCGCCCTGGTCGATCGCCACGTCGACGATGGCCGCGCCGGGTTTCATCGTCGACAGCTGTTCGCGGGTCACCAGCTTGGGGGCCGCGGCGCCGGGGATCAGAACCGCGCCCACCACCATGTCCGCCGCCTCCACCAGTTCGGCGGTATTGCCCTTGGAGGCGTAAGAGGTCTTGAATTCGCTGCGGAAGGCATCGTCCAGATAGCGCAGCCGGGGCAGCGACATGTCCAGCACGGTGACATCTGCGCCCATGCCAGCGGCGACACGGGCCGCATGGGTGCCGACATGTCCGCCGCCGATCACCACGACCTTGGCGGGGCGCACGCCGGGCACGCCGCCCAGCAGAACGCCGCGGCCGCCATTGGCCTTCTGCAGCGTCCATGCGCCGACCTGCGGTGCTAGCTTGCCCGCGACTTCGGACATCGGCGCCAGCAGGGGCAGGCCGCCGTTCCGGTCCGTCACCGTTTCATAGGCGATGGCGGTGCAGCCCGAATCAAGCAGGTCGCGGGTCTGTTCCGGATCGGGGGCAAGGTGCAGGTAGGTGAACAGAAGCTGGCCTTCGCGCAGCATCTTGCGCTCGACCGCCTGCGGTTCCTTCACCTTCACGATCATGTCGGCGGTGGCAAAGATTTCCTCGGCTGTATCGACGATCACCACGCCGACATCGATATAGGCGCTGTCGGGAAATCCCGATCCGTCGCCGGCCCCGGTTTCGATGATCACCTCGTGACCGTGTGCAATGGCTTCATGCGCCGCGTGCGGGGTCATCCCGACGCGAAATTCCTGTGGCTTGATTTCCTTCGGGCAACCGAGCTTCATCTTCATCTCCTCCTACGCTTGTGGACAGGATGTCGCATGTCGGATGCAAGTGCATTGAGAAATGGGTCGTATTTTATCGATTAATGTGAATATTCTGCGAACAAACATGAAGCTTTGCGAAGGATTTTGCGCAAATGTCGCTGGATCAGACAGATCGACGTATTCTGAAAGTGCTGCAGCGCCGCGGGCGCATATCGAATGCGGAGCTGTCGGAACAGGTCAACCTGTCCCCGTCTGCCTGCCACCGCCGGGTGCAGCGGTTGGAGGCGGATGGCTATATCCGAGACTACGTCGCGCTGCTTGATCCGCGCAAGATCGGCGTTTCGACCACCGTTTTCGTGGAAATCACCCTGCAGGCGCAGGCCGACGAGGTTCTGGAGGCCTTCGAAAAGGCGGTGGCGCGGATCCCGGATGTGCTGGAATGCCACCTGATGGCGGGAACGGCGGATTACATTCTGAAAGTGGTGGCAGAAAGCACCGAGGATTTCGCCCGGATCCATCGCCAGCACCTGACCCGGCTGCCCGGGGTGGCGCAGATGCAATCGAGTTTCGCCCTGCGCACTGTATTCAAAACCACCGCGTTGCCGGTTTGAGCGATCCATCCCCATTGATCTTGAAAATGTCAGACATTTGCGCTTACTCCTTTCGCAGGCAAGAATGCCTGGGGGAGGATTTGAATGCAGTGGGATTACATCATTGTCGGGGCCGGCAGCGCCGGATGCGTCCTGGCCAAGCGGCTGGCCGATGACGGTCGCAAGGTTCTGTTGCTGGAGGCGGGCGGATCGGATGCCTATCACTGGGTCCACATCCCGATGGGGTATCTCTTCTGTATCAACAACCCGCGCACCGACTGGATGTTCAAGACCGCCGAGGAACCGGGGCTGAACGGCCGGTCGCTGATCTATCCGCGCGGCAAGGTTCTGGGCGGCTGTTCGTCGATCAACGGGATGCTGTACCTGCGCGGGCAGGCGGCCGATTACGATGGCTGGCGGCAGATGGGCAATACCGGTTGGGGCTGGGACGATGTGCTGCCCTATTTCAAGAAGTCCGAGGATTACGTTGACGGGCCCAGCGATCTGCACGGCGTGGGCGGCGAATGGCGGGTCGACAATCAGCGCCTGCACTGGGACGTGCTGGACGACTGGATGGAGGCCGCCGCCGAGGCCGGTCTGCCCAAGGTTACGGATTTCAACACCGGCAACAACGAAGGCGTCGGGTACTTCCGGGTCAACCAGAAACGCGGCTGGCGGATGAATACTGCAAAAGCCTTCCTGCGGTCGACCAAGGGGCAGGCGCTGCGGGTGGAAACCCATGCTCACACCCGCCGGGTGCTGATCGAAGAGGGGCGCTGTGTTGGCGTCGAATACGAACAGGGCGGCGAGGTCAAAACCGCCAAGGCCGCAGCCGAGGTCATCCTGTCGGCCGGTGCCATCGGGTCGCCGCAGATCCTGCAACTGTCCGGCATCGGTCCGGGTGACCTGCTGCGGAAACACGGGATCGAGGTGCTGCGCGACAACGCGCAGGTGGGCGGCAACCTGCAGGACCACCTGCAACTGCGCTGCGCCTGGAAACTGCAGGGGGCGAAAACGCTCAACACGATGGCCAACAGTCTGTGGGGCAAGGCGAAGATCGGGCTGGAATACGCGCTGAAACGCTCCGGCCCGATGTCGATGGCGCCGTCGCAGCTGGGTGCCTTCGCCAAATCGCGGCCCGATCTTGCTACCCCCGATCTGGAATTCCATGTCCAGCCGCTGACGCTGGAGGCCTTCGGTCAGCCGTTGCACGATTTCCCGGCGATGACGGCCAGCGTTTGCAACCTGCGCCCGGAAAGCCGCGGCGTGGTGGAAATCACATCGCCCGATGCCAAGGCCAAACCGAAAATCGCGCCGAATTACCTGTCGACCGAGGGGGACCGCAAGGTTGCCGCCGCCTCGATCCGGTTGGCGCGGCGGGTGATGGAACAGTCGCCGATGGCGAAATACGCGCCCGAGGAAATGAAGCCGGGGGTGAGCGCCGTCAGCGACGAAGACCTGGCCCGGGC
Source organism: Thalassovita aquimarina (assembly GCF_018219815.1). Taxonomy (GTDB): domain Bacteria; phylum Pseudomonadota; class Alphaproteobacteria; order Rhodobacterales; family Rhodobacteraceae; genus Thalassobius; species Thalassobius aquimarinus. The sequence continues at coordinate 275,578 of NZ_JADMKU010000005.1, read as the reverse complement.
GGCCGGCGATATCGGCACCACGATCTTCCACCCCTCGGGCACCGTCCACATGGGGGCGGATGACGCCGCGCCACTGGATGCGCGGCTGCGCCTGCGCGGGGTGGCCGGCCTGCGCGTGGTCGATTGTTCGGTGATGCCGACGATCACCAGCGGCAACACCAATTCACCAACCATCATGATCGCGGAGAAAGCCAGCGACATGATCCTGCAAGATGCACGGGGATGATGCCATGACGTTGATCGCGATCGCCTATTTCACCGGCAACGGACACACCCGGCGCCTTGCCGAAGTGATCGCCGGGGCCGCCACCGAGGCCGGCTGCACGACAAGCCTGGTTGATGTGGAGAAGATGACGGCGGTGGAATGGCAGGAACTGGATGATGCCGATGCGATCCTGTTCGGCACGCCCACTTACATGGGCAGCGCTGCAACCGAGTTCAAACGCTTCATGGACGACACCAGCGATCGCTGGTCCGATCAGGTCTGGACCGACAAGATCGCCGCCGGTTTCACCGTGGCGACCTTTCTGGGCGGAGACAAGCTCAGCACGCTGATCCAGTTGTCGGTCTTTGCCGCCCAGCACGGCATGGTCTGGATCGGCCAGGATCAGATCGGCGCGCCGGTCCACAAGGACAAGCCCGGGATCAACGAAGGCGGTGCCTGGCTTGGCCTTGCGGCCACGAGTTCGCGCGACAAGTCGATGATGGTGCAGCCGGGTGATCTGGAAACCGCCCGGCTTTTCGGCCGGCGCATCGCACGAGCGGTGCGGCGGTGGAGCGCTTGATCAGCGGGAGTAGCGCCCGCGCCAATCGGGTGGATTTGAAATTGGCTGGCCCCTAGAAATGACAAACCCCCGAGGCGGGGCCGCGGGGGTCGTCTGAACTTGTATGTTCGAGCTTTCGAGAAGGGCCTTACAGCAGACCTTCACGCTGTGCTTTCTTGCGTGCCAGCTTGCGGGCACGGCGGATCGCTTCAGCTTTCTCGCGCGCTTTCTTGACGGACGGCTTTTCGAAATGTTGTTTGAGCTTCATTTCGCGGAAGACGCCTTCACGCTGCAGCTTTTTCTTCAGGGCACGAAGCGCCTGATCGACGTTGTTGTCGCGAACACTAACCTGCATGTGGTTTTCACCACCTTTCTAAGTTGAGTTGCATGGAGTTGCAGGAACTGGTCCTATAGCAAGGCTTGCACTAATTGTCTACACCGAAGCCATCGGGAAAGGAGTGCCCATGACCGCGCCTGATTTGAAGGATCGTTTGCTGGATGCCGCATTGATCCACGTGGCCTTTGACGGCTGGACAGAGGACACGTTTCGCGCCGCGGCCGAGGATGCCGGGGTGGATCTTGCGGTGGCGCGCGCCGTCTGCCCGCGCGGAGCGGTCGATCTTGCCGTGGCCTTCCACAAACGCGGCGACGCGCAGATGGTGGCGCGGCTGCAAGACACCGATCTGGGCGATATGCGCTTTCGCGACCGGATCGCGGCGGCGGTGCGGTTCCGGTTGGAAGCGGTCGAGGACAAGGAAGCGGTGCGCCGTGGCATGACGCTGTTTTCCATGCCGCAGCACGCCCCGGACGGAATGCGATTGATCTGGGAAACCGCGGGGCTGATCTGGGACAGCCTGGGGGACACTGCGGATGATGTGAATTGGTACACGAAGCGCGCCACGCTTGGCGCGGTATACGGGTCTACGGTGTTGTATTGGCTGGGCGACGAAACCCCGGATCATCAGGCGACGTGGGATTTTCTGGACCGGCGAATCGACGACGTGATGCAATTCGAGAAAGCCAAGGCCAGCGTGCGCGACAACAAGCTGCTGAGCGGACTGTTTGCCGGGCCGTTGGCCGTGCTCAATCAGATCAAGGCCCCGGGTTCGGCGCGGCAGGACATGCCGGGCCGGTGGCGGAACGAGCAGTAAGGAGAGAACAAGATGACCGAAATGATGCGCGCGGTGGAAATCACCGAACCGGGCGGGCCGGAGGTGCTGAAGCTTTGCGATCGCCCGGTGCCCCAAGCCCAGCCGGGGCAGGTGGTGATCAAGGTGGCCTATGCCGGGGTGAACCGGCCCGACGCCTTGCAGCGGGCCGGCAAATACGCGCCGCCGCCGACCGCCAGCGATCTGCCGGGGCTGGAAGCCTCGGGCGAAATCGTTGCCCTGGGCGAGGGGGTGAGCAACTGGAAGATCGGCGATCAGGTTTGCGCGCTGTTGCCCGGCGGCGGTTATGCCGAATACGTGGCGACACCCGCGGCGCATTGCCTGCCGGTGCCCAAGGGCATGGGAATGAAGGAAGCCGCCTGCCTTTGCGAAACCTACTACACCGTCTGGTCCAACGTGTTTCAGCGCGGCGGGCTGAAGGCGGGTGAACGGTTTCTGATCCATGGCGGGTCGTCCGGGATCGGCACCACGGCGATCCAGCTGGCACGCGAATTCGGTGCGCGTGTTTTCGTTACCGTAGGCAGCCAGGACAAGGCCGCGGCCTGCGCCCGGCTCGGCGCGGAGCGCACCATCATCTACAATGACGAGGATTTCGTCGATGTGATGCGCGGCGAAGGCGGTGCCGATTTGATCCTCGACATGGTGGGTGGGCTTTATATCCCGCGCAATATCCGTGCGCTGGCCGATGACGGGCGTTTGGTGCAGATCGCGTTTCTGCAGGGGCCGAAAGTGGAAGTGAATTTCGCCCAGGTCATGACCCGGCGCCTGACCATCACCGGGTCGACCCTGCGGCCGCAAAGCGACCTTGCCAAGGCGAAGATCGCCGAAAGCCTTTTGCAGAATGTCTGGCCGCTTCTCGATGCGGGCAAAATCGGCCCGGTCATGGATAGCGAATTCGATCTGGCCGAGGCCGCTGCGGCACATGCGCGAATGGAAAGCAGCGGGCACATCGGGAAAATCGTTCTCAAGGTCAGCTGATTCGAAGGGGGCGCACCGAATTGTGTGCGCCTCCGATGAGACGCCGAATTCCTATTGCGAACCGCCGCTGATTTAAGCGCCGGAATAAAATACTATTCTGAGGCGACTTTAATGTGCGAGTTAATAAAATATATCGGTTTTCCTATTCTCATCACTAGTGTGTTTGTGTGTTGTCAGTCTATTGAGGATAATATCCAATTTGATGGGAGTAGCTATGTCTGATCTGAAGAATATCAGCGTGGATGAACTATCTGCGTATTCGATTTCGGAATTGAAAACTCTGGAAAAGAAAGTGGCGAAAGCAATTGCCACTTACTATGAGCGCAAGAAAAAGGCGGCTCTGGCCGAGTTGGAAGCGAAAGCCAAGGAATTGGGTTTTTCTCTGGCCGAATTGACCGCCGCCAAGGGCAAGGGTGTACGGCCCGCCAGCGTCGCGAAATACCGCAATCCCGATGATCCCGATCAGACCTGGACCGGAAAGGGCCGTCGCCCGGCATGGTTCGTGACCGCCATCGAGGCGGGCAAGAAGCCTGAAGACCTGGAAATCTGACCCGTCAGCGGATCGGGTCCAGCAGCGCGTTTTTCAGGCTGCAATCCCGACTGACATCGCGGCCGCAGGGCACCGGGACAAGCGACTTGGACAGGCAAAGGCGGGCTTCCTGAATGCGGCCGTCTTTGCAGGTGATGGTCAGCATGTTCGCTTCCAGTCCCGGATTGGCCTTCAGGAATGCCTGTTCCACCACTGCCGCCGGCAATGTCACCGGCCGGTCGAGTTTTCGAAAAACCGGCGGCCGGACCACGCTGTCAAAGGCGCGCCGCGCCAGGTCGTAATAGGCCGAAGCCGACAGGCCCGAACAGCTGCCGTGCTTTTTCCACTGGTACCAGGCCAGACCGGAACTGCCCATGATATCGGCCATTTCATTGCTCATCCGCCGGGTCGGATGCGGTTCCACCGTGGGGCAAAAGGACGGCCATCCGCGATGGTATTGCGGCCAAAGCCCGTGCAGCACCCAACCGTAGTCTTCGCTTTCATCGCATTGCGGCGAGCGTCGCGCGTCGCCTTCCAGCGCGCACCAGCTCGGCGACCAGCTGAGCGAAAGCACATAGTAGTCGAAGTCACCGGACCGTTCGCCTTCGGACATGGCGGCGCCGGCGAACAGTGCGAAAACGAGGCTTACAAGGCGGATACGCATTCACTCTTCCCTTATCGGTCGTCAAGCACTATATAGGCGGCAAGTTCCCCAACAAGGTAACCCGTCCCAGACCAAGGGACAGCCTGTTTCAGGCGACGGGGAAGTTTTGAGTTAAGGAGACATGCTATGGCCAAACCGATCATGGCGAGGGCGACCGCCGTCTGGCTGATTGATAACACCACCATCAGTTTCAAGCAGATTGCCGATTTCGTCGGCATGCACGAATTGGAAATACAGGGCATCGCCGATGGCGACGTGGCCACGGGCGTCAAGGGCTTTGACCCGATCGCCAACAACCAGCTGACCCAGGACGAGATCGACAAGGCGGAAAAGGACCCGCTTTACAAGTTGAAGCTCAAGTTCAACGCGGCTGCCGTGGGCGAGGAAAAACGCCGCGGCCCGCGCTATACGCCGCTGTCCAAGCGGCAGGACCGCCCGGCGTCGATCCTGTGGCTGGTGAAGTTCCACCCGGAACTGTCCGACGGCCAGATTTCGAAACTGGTAGGCACCACCAAGCCGACGATCCAGGCGATCCGCGAACGGACCCACTGGAACATCGCCAACATCCAGCCGGTTGATCCGGTCGCCCTGGGCCTGTGCAAGCAGTCCGAACTGGATGCCGCCGTGCAGAAGGCCGTGGCCAAGCGCGAAGCCGAAGGCGGAGTGATGAGCGACGACGAACGCCGCAAGCTGGTCAGCACCGAACAGTCGCTGGCGATGGAAGACGAAGCGCCGAAGATCCCCTCGGCCATCGAGGGTCTGGAAACCTTCAGCCTCAAGGACGACGAGGACGAGAAGGAAGAAGAAATCATCGACGCCGACAGCTTCTTCAACCTGCCCGGCAGCAAGGATGACGAAGACGAACAGCCCTGAACGCTGTCAAAGTCGTGAAATAGGAAAGCCCGGGCCGTTGTGCCCGGGCTTTTTGCGTTTCATGGGCTGAACCGCTTCGCCATTCGAGTATTTTGGCGCGCAAGAAACGGCGGGGGTTCCCATTTCCCCTCCGCTTGCGCAGTCTCGGGCGCGGTGAAACGGGAAAGGGACGGGCATGACCATCGCAGTTGTCGGGCGGGGATTGATCGGAAACGCGGCGGCGCGCCACTTGGCGAAACAGGGGCAGGACGTGATCCTGATCGGCCCGTCCGAACCGGTGGACTGGCAAAGCCACCAGGGCGTATTCGCCAGCCACTACGACGAAGGCCGCATCACCCGTTCGCTCGACCCGTCGCCGTTCTGGAGCCGTGCCAGCCGCGAAAGCATCGCCCGCTACGCCGAGATCGAAGCGGAAAGCGGCGGGCGGCTGTTTCATGAAACCGGGCTGATCATGGCCGGGCCCGAAGGCTCCGGCCCGATTTCGGACGTGGCGACAGGCGCCGCGCGGGACGGGATCGCCTGTGAGCCCTATCGCGGGCAGGACCTGGCGGGGCGGTTCCCCTATTTCGCCTTCCCCGATGGCACACTGGCGCTGTTCGAGCAGCGCGGGGCGGGGCATATCAATCCGCGCGCGCTGGCGCGGGCGCAGGGGATCGCCGCTGAAAAAGCCGGGGCGCGGATCGTCGAGGCGGTGGTGACCGGGCTGGACGAGACGCCCTCGGGCGTTGTCCTGCGGACATCGCAGGGCGAGGTCGCGTCGGATCAGGTTCTGGTCGCCGCCGGGGGCTTCAGCAACATGGTGTTGCCCGAGCCGCTGGACCTGCGGGTCTATGCCCGCACCGTGCTGCTGCTGGAAGTGGATGCGGAGGAACAGGCGCGGCTGACCGGGATGCCGCCACTGATCTGGCTGGGGCCTGATGGCGAAGATCCCTATCTGCTGCCGCCGATCCGCTATCCCGACGGCAAGGTCTACCTGAAAATCGGCGGTGATCCGCAGGACAGGCTGTTGGACGGAGATGCCGATATCCGGGCCTGGTTCCGGGCCGGGGGCGATGCGCAGGTCGGGGCGTTTCTGGAAGACAGCATAAGGGCGCGGATGCCAGGGCTGCGCAGCTTGTCGACCCGGATCGCGCCCTGCGTGACGAGCTACAGCCGGGACGGCCGGGCGCTGATCCGGCGGCAAAGCGCGAGAATCTCGGTGGCGACGGCGGGCTGTGGCAAGGGCGCCAAATGCTCCGATGAACTGGGCCGACTGGGGGCGGATGTTGCTTTGAGGCGTGATTTGCCGGACTGGGCGGTTCGGGGTTGATTTGATCGAAACCCGGTCCCGGCACAGGGATGGCGCGGTTCTTCGCCCTTATTTTTCTTTGAATACGGTATCTTGGCGGGGCCGGGGCAGCGGTGCCCTACCTGCGTATTCCGGCCCATTTTGATCATAAAAAGGCGATGGAAACCGGGTCGAAAATATTTTTCCGCCGCCCGAAAAATTATCTTGATCGGTGCCGGGCAAGGCCCTAAATGCCCGTTCCAAGACGCCAACGCACGCGCCTCTGGCCTGGCCGCGGTCCTAACCCGGGCCTGTGTTTACGTAGCGACGGTAACGTCTCCCTTGGAAGTGAGCGGTCATATATGGCCGGGTCTATTGGAGATGACCATGAACGCCTACGTAGCACCTTTCGCGTGCGGCGATGCCGTACGTTCCGACACCCGTATCGAAACCTTCATCCGTTCGGCCGCGTTCGACCGGCCGACGCTGGTTCTGGACCGCGAAGCCGTGGCGCAGCAATATCGCGCGCTGAAGTCCGGCCTGGGCCGGGCCGATATCCATTACGCGGTCAAGGCAAACCCGGCGCGTGAGGTTCTGGAGGTTCTGCTGAGCGAGGGATCGCATTTCGACGCTGCTTCGCGTGGTGAAATCGAACTGTGCCTGAGCCTTGGTGCGCATCCCGAAACCATTTCCTTCGGCAATACCGTGAAACGCGCCTCGGATATCGCTTTCGCGCATCAGGCCGGCATCACCCTGTTCGCCGCCGATGCCGAAGAAGAGCTGGAAAAGATCGCCGAAAACGCGCCCGGCGCGCAGGTCTATATCCGCCTGCTGGTGGGTGCGACCGGCGCCGATTGGCCGCTGAGCCGCAAATTCGGCTGCGCGCCGGAAATGGCCGAGGCGCTGATGGCTCGGGCGATGGAACTGGGGCTGACCCCGGTCGGCCTGTCCTTCCACGTCGGCAGCCAGACCCGCGAGGCGGGGATGTGGCGCGACACGCTGGATCAGGTTGCCGCCGTCTGGGTACAGGCGCGGGCGAACGGTTTCCCACTGACGCTGATCAATATCGGCGGCGGTTTCCCGGCCTTTTACGGCGACGCGATCGAGCCGGTGTCGGTTTACACGGCGAAGGTGATGGACATGGTCGAAGCGCGGTTCGAAGGCGCCGAGCGCGTGATGGCCGAACCGGGCCGGGGCATGGTGGCCGAGGCGGGTATGATCGCGGCCGAGGTTCTGCTGGTGTCGAAGAAATCCGACGATGACCTGCACCGCTGGGTCTATCTGGATATCGGCAAGTTTTCGGGTTTGGCCGAAACCATGGACGAAGCGATCCGTTACCAGTTCGTGACCGACCGCGATCACGAAGACCATGCGCCCTGCATTCTGGCCGGGCCGTCCTGCGACAGCGCCGACGTTCTGTATGAAAACCGCCCGGTGCAACTGCCCGTTGGGCTGCGTGCCGGCGATCGGGTGATGATCCGCAGCTGCGGCGCCTATACGTCGAGCTATTCCTCGGTCGGGTTCAATGGCTTTCCGCCGCTCGACGTGGTGGTGATCTGATCCGGGGCCCTTGCCCGCGATGAAAATTCGTCAGGGCAAGGGCTGTCTTCTATTGCACTTTGTCGTTCGGTCTGCTCTCAATGAGGGCAATTATTTTCGTCTGACATTGCTTTAGTTGTATGATCGAACGCTTTGCCGCCATTGCGGATATTCATGGAAATGCCGACGCACTAAGCGCCGTTCTGGCCGATATCGACATGCTGGGCGTGTCCGAAATAATCGGTCTTGGTGATTATTTCAGCGGCCCGCTTGATGCCGAAGGCACGGCGCGCATTCTGTCCGACCGCCCGATGCGCGCCATTCGCGGAAATCACGACAGGTACCTGATCTCGGAAGCGCCGGGAAATATGGGCGTGTCGGACCGGATCGCCTTTGATCAGCTTCCCGATTCGGCGATGCATTGGCTCGAAGGGATGTCGCCGTTCCTGTCGCTTGGCGAGGATCTGCTGGCCTGTCACGGTACGCCTTATGACGACAACGACTTTTGGGCGGAAACGATGGATCAGGATGGCCGCGTGACCCTGAAGGAACAGGATCAGATCGAAGATATTGCCGATAATCTGCCGCACAAACTGTTTCTGTGCGGTCACTCGCACCTGCCGCGGGTGACGCAGATGAGCTGCGGGCGCCTGCTGGTCAATCCAGGCAGCGTCGGCTGCCCGGACTACAAAGACGGCATTCCGCTGCCGGACAAGGTGAAAGCGGGGGGCGCGCACGCTTCCTATGCGGTGCTGGAACACGGCGGGGACGGCTGGCGGGTCGATCTGCGGCTGGTGCCTTATGACAGCACGCGCATGGCGTCGCTGGCGCGCGGGCACGGTCGCGAAGACCGGACCAGCGCTGTCGAACGGGGGCTGGCCTGACGGATCAGATCTGTTTGCGCGCGTTCAGTGCCGCGGTGATCGTACCCTCGTCGAGGTAGTCCAATTCTCCCCCAATCGGAACGCCCTGCGCCAGCGAGGTCAGCTGCACCCGGCCTTCGAGCTGGTCGGCGATGTAATGCGCGGTGGTCTGACCGTCGACGGTGGCGTTGAGCGCCAGGATCACTTCGCTGATCCCTTCCGAGGCGACCCGGTCGATCAGTTTCGGAATGCGCAATTGGTCCGGGCCGACGGAATCGAGCGCCGACAGGGTGCCGCCCAGCACGTGGTAACGCCCCTTGAACACGCCGGCGCGTTCCATCGCCCAGAGGTCGGCGACGTCCTCCACCACGCACAGGATGCCGATGGCGCGCTTTTCGCTGGCGCAGATGTCGCAGATATCCGAGGTGCCGATATTGCCGCAATTGAGGCATTCGCGCGCCGAGACGGCGACCGATTGCATCAGGTCGGCCAGCGGTGTCAGCAACAGCGCCCGCTTGCGGATCATGTGCAGCACCGCGCGTCGCGCCGAACGGGGCCCAAGCCCGGGCAGCTTGGCCATCATTTCGATCAGCGCGTCGATATCTTGGGAGGAGTGTTCGCTCATACCCGCAATCTAGTGTGGTTGAGCGGCTTTGGGTAGGGGGTGAAGTGCCGGAGGCCGCATCTGTGCGCGGCCTCCGGCGGGCGTCATCTTGAAACGGAACAAGCCGATCAGAACGGCAGTTTCATGTCCGCCGGCAGGCCCATGCCTTCGGTCAGCTTAGACATTTCTTCCTGCGCCTTGTCGCTGGCTTTCTGCTGGGCGTCCTTGATCGCGGCGAGGATCAGGTCCTCGACCACTTCCTTTTCGTCGGGGTTGAAGATCGACGGGTCGATGTCCAGCCCGGTCAGCACGCCCTTGGCGGTGGCGGTCGCCTTGACCAGGCCCGCGCCGGATTCGCCGGTCACGGTCATGGTTTCCAGCTGTTCTTGCATTTCGGCCATCTTGCCCTGCATTTCCTGGGCTTTCTTCATCATCTTGGCCATGTCGCCAAGACCGCCGAGACCTTTCAGCATGGGGATTCTCCTGTCTGTCGCTGTTGCGTTCTAGATATGTTTCGTGCCGCACTGCGGCAAGGGATCGGGCTAGTCTTCCTCGAACGGATCCCATTCGTCCTCGACTTCCTGCAGCGCGTCGGCCTGCGCCTTGGCGGCCAGTTCTTCCTGGGTGCGGATCTTGGTGATCTTCGCCTGGGGGAAGGCCGTCAGCACCGCCTGTACCATCGGGTGGGCTTCGGCCTCGGCGCGCAGGGCGTTTTCCTTGGCGTTGCGCTTCTCGTCGATGGTTTCGCCGCCGCCTTCGTTGACCACGGTGACGGCCCAGCGGTTGCCGGTCCAGCGCTGCAAGGCGCTGCCCAGCCGTTGCGCCAGGTCGCGCGGGGCGTCTGGCGTTGGGACGAATTCGATCCGGCCGGGTTGATAGGCGGCAAGCCGCAGCCCGGTTTCCACCTGCACAAGCAGTTGCATATCGCGATGAGTGCGGATCAGTTCGACCACGTGTTCGAAGGTGGGATAGCGCGCCAGCGCCTGTTCGGCATCCTGCGCCAGCGCCGCCTGAGGGCCGCCCTGTTGCGATGCGCCGCCGCCGCCCGTCGGGGCCGACGCGTAAGCCGAGGCTCCGCCACCACCCGCCGCTGGCGCGCCCTGCATGGCGATGCCGCCGCCGGGGCCTGGTGGGGGCGGCGGCGTGTCCTGCAGCTTGCGCACCAGTTCTTCCGGGCTCGGCAGGTCGGCCACATGGGTCAGCCGGATGATCGCCATTTCGGCGGCCATCATCGCGTTGGGGGCGCTGGCAACTTCGTCCAGCGCCTTCAGCAGCATCTGCCACATCCGGGTCATTACCCGCATCGGCAGCGCCTCGGCCATGGCCTGTCCGCGGGCGCGTTCATCGGGGCTGACGGTGGGATCGTCGACCGCTTCGGGGGTGATTTTCACCACCGATATCCAATGGGTGATTTCCGCCAGGTCGCGCAGCACCGCCATCGGGTCGGCGCCGTCGGCATATTGCGCACTGATTTCGGCCAGCGCGCCGCCCGCGTCGCCCTTCATGATCAGGGCGTAAAGGTCCAGCACCCGGCCGCGGTCGGCCAGCCCCAGCATGGCACGGACCTGATCGGCACTGGTTTCCCCGGCGCCGTGGCTGATCGCCTGGTCCAGCAGCGAAGTGGCGTCGCGCGCCGATCCTTCGGCGGCCCGCGTGATCAGCGCCAGCGCGTCGTCGCTGATCTGCGCCTGTTCCGCGTCGGCGATCCGGCGCAGCATGGCGATCATCACCTCGGGCTCGATCCGGCGCAGGTCGAAGCGCTGGCAGCGCGACAGAACCGTCACCGGGACCTTGCGGATTTCGGTGGTGGCGAAGATGAATTTCACATGGGCGGGGGGTTCTTCCAGCGTCTTCAGCAGCGCGTTGAACGCGCTGGTCGACAGCATATGAACCTCGTCGATGATGTAGATCTTGTAGCGCGCCGACGCCGCGCGGTAATGCACGCTTTCGATGATTTCGCGGATGTCGCCGACGCCGGTGCGCGATGCGGCGTCCATTTCCATCACGTCGACATGGCGGCCTTCCATGATCGCGCGGCAATGTTCGCATTCGCCGCAGGGTTCGATCGTCGGCCCGCCATTGCCGTCCGGCCCGATGCAGTTCATTCCCTTGGCGATGATCCGCGCGGTGGTGGTTTTGCCGGTGCCGCGGATGCCGGTCATGATGAAGGCCTGGGCGATGCGGTTGGCTTCGAACGCGTTGCGGAGCGTGCGCACCATCGCATCCTGCCCGACCAGGTCGGCAAAGGTTTCAGGGCGGTATTTGCGTGCCAGAACCTGGTAGCCTTGGGTCGGTGTGTCGCTCATGATCTGCCTTCGGATTCGGATACCCGGCCAAGGTAAGACCTGAGGCGCGGCCCGTCCACCGGATAGGTGCGGGTAGGCCCTCTGCGCGCGGGCCATGCGCATTCGTGCCGGGGTTTGGCTGTCAAAAGTAGCAATGTGCGATCTTTGTCCCGGGCGCGATACGGGTTTGATGGGATCGGTGCGATTTTCATGTGCAGCTGTGAAACCTGCGGTTAAGCTGCGGCGGCATAGGTTAATGAGATATATTACACGGGATTTCAATCATGAGGGTGATTGAAGGGCGCGGCGCGAGCTAGCGTTGCGGCTTCGGCGGGGCGAAAGGCCGCTGTCGGGCAGAGGGAAAGGCGGGAATATGTCCAATCTGGTTCTGAACGCGCTTACGGTGGGGAACGGGATATTGGCGATCTGTCCGATGCCGGGGCGCGGCGGCGGCTATGCGGAGGATCTGGAACTCCTGCGCGAATGGACGCCATCGCTTGTAATTACGCTGGCCACGCTGGCCGAGCTGGTGGCGGAAGGCGCGGACCGTTTAGGCACCGACATGATCGAATCCGGCTGTCGGTGGGCGCATCTGCCGGTGCCCGATTTCGGTGTCCCGGACGGCGATTTTGAACAGCATTGGCCCGATATCAGCCGTGCCGCGCTGGCGGCGCTGAACGGGGGCGGTCGCGTGGTGATCCACTGCATGGGCGGGTGCGGCCGGTCCGGCATGGTGGCGTTGCGCTTGATGATCGAGGCCGGCGAAGTGCCGCGGGCGGCGCTGCGCCGGTTACGCGCGGCGCGGCCCTGCGCGGTTGAAACTCAGGCGCAGCTGGACTGGGCGGTCACTCCCATTCCATCTGGCTGAACATTTCCTGCGCATTGCGCTTGGCCAGAGTTTCGAAATTGTCCAGGTAGGCAAAGGCCGACTGATCGACATCGACCGCAGTGATGATATCGCCGCCGTTTTCGATATGCGCGCCGATCATTTCGCGCAGGTTGGCGAGGTAGTCGCGGGTGTCACGGGTGGCGGTGGCAAGGTCGGTCACCGGCCCGTGACCAGGCACCACGTGGGCGGGTTGCAGCGCTGCCATCGCATCGAAGGCGTCGAGCCAGGTGGCACCGGTGGAAAATTCCATGACACCCAAAATCCGGCCGACATAGACGATATCGCCGGTGAACACGGTCTCAGTCGCCGGGTGCCAGACGAATGTGTCGCCCGGTGTGTGGGCCGCCACCGGGTGGGAGAGTTGCAGCGTCACGCCGCCGAGGGTCAGTTCGTAGCTGTCCTCGAACGTGATGTCGGCATAGGCCGGGGTGGTGCCTTGCAGCATATCCGCCCCGATCAGGGCCGTCAGGATGGTCTGCTGCATCGAGGCGCGGTTCTGCTGATCCGCGACCGCATCGGCGGAGGCGACGATGCTGGCGCCCTGTTCCTTCCAGTAGCTGTTGCCGATCCAGCGGTGGTCCTGCCCGCCGGTATTGATGACATATCGCACCGGCTGTTCGGTCAGCCCCTTGATTAGTTCGTGCAGCATCTGCGCGCCCTTGTAACTGCCGCCCGCATCGATCAGCACCGCGCCGTCGTCGGTGACGATCAGCCCGTGGGTGGAATTGTTGCCGAGGTTTTCTGGATTGCGCTGCACGGTGGGGCCGACCAGCGCATAGGTGCCCGGTGCGATGGGGGTGACCTGCATCACCTGTTCGGCCTGTGCGGCGTTGGCGACAAATGCGAACAGGCAGGCAAAAAGGGCAAAGAAACGGGACATCGGCGCGGTCCTCCTCATCCAGCGACAATCGCGGCAGAATAGGCCCCGTGCCGCACGACCGGCAATGATACTATTTGCCGCTCTTGTCGCGGGATTTGCCCTTGAACCGCTGATGGGCGGCCAATTGCGCTTTGTGCTGGCGGGTGATTTCACGCGCGCGGCGGCGGGTCTGGCCGATGGTTTCCGAATTCAGCTGATCCTCGGCGCGCAGCTTGCGCCAGCGGTCCACCCGGTCCTCGGAAAGATCGCCCGCTTCCATCGCGGCCAGAACCGCGCAGCCCGGTTCGCTGACATGGGCGCAGTCGCGGAACTTGCATTGCGTGGCCAGTTCCGTGATGTCGTCGAAAAGTTCGTCGATGCCGCCCGCGACGTCATGCAGCCCCAGTTCGCGCATCCCCGGCATATCGATCACCATGCCGCCGCCGCTTGCGAAATGAAGCGATCTCGCCGTGGTCGTATGGCGGCCCTTGGCGTCGTCTGCGCGGATGTCCGCGGTGGCCTGTTCCGAGCCTGTCAGCGCGTTGATCAGGGTTGATTTTCCCACCCCGGAGGAGCCGACGAACGCCACGGTCTTGCCCGGGCCGCACCAGCGACGCAGCCGGTCGGATTGTTCCTTGTCCTTGGCGTTGATCAGCAGGACCGCGTCGAACTTGTCGGAAATGTCCCGCGCCTGTTGCAGGTAGGACTGCGGGTCTTCGGCGGTGTCGGCCTTGGTCAGCACCAGAACCGGCGACACGCCCGCATCCAGCGCCAGCACCACGTAGCGTTCGATCCGCGCCGGATTGAAATCCTCGTTGCACGATGTGGTGATGAACAGCGTATCGATATTGGCCGCCAGAAGCTGTGTCCTGGCCTCGATCCCCGCGGCCCGGCGGGCGAGCTTGGAGGTGCGGTCGAGAATGGTTTCGATGACATCGGTATCGGGATTGACAGTGACCCAATCGCCCACCGCCACATCCCCTGCGCTGAGCGTCGGCGGATAGGTCAGCCGCACCGCACCGCGCGGGCCAAGGCCGGTGGCCTTGCTGCGCTGTACGGCGGCGATCCGCATGACGCGGTCCGGCGTTACGCCCATCGTCTCCAGCTGGTCGGCGAAGAAGGGGGACCAACCCAGGTCGTTCAGCGAGATGTGTGTCACGCGCTCTCCGGTTTGCGAGGACAGAAGGTCTTGGCGCGCAAGCATGCAAGTTTTCGAACACCGGACAAGGGCCGATATCGCTTCGTGCGGTTTTTATCCGCGGCCTGTGGGGGATAGGTGAGAGGTTGGACAACGACCCAAGCGGGGCTCGTTACGGCTGCTTCCTTCCGGATCTGACCGGGTTGGCGAGGCGCCTGCCCGCGCCAACCTCTCAACGGCGTATATAGGTTTGTGGCGGCGGGAATGCAAGCGCGCGTCGTGCTTGTCAGAAGTCCAGCCGGACCAGGGCGAAACCATCGTCGCCGGTATGCTCGAAACTGACCTTGCGGCGCGGCACATCCGGCAGGCGGTCCACTGCACGCGGCGAGGTCTTGAAACGTGCACTGGTGTTTTCCAGCTCGCGGAACCGCCAGACGGGTTTGGGCGTGATATCAATGCTGTCCCTGCGGCGGATGTAGTCGGCCAGGATATCGCGCACCGGCACGTCGGGCGTCAGGACCATTTCCTCGGTCGGCACCTGCACGAAACCGCCACCGCCACTGGCGCGGAAACCGTTGGTGGCGACGATGAATTCCTGATCTGGTTCAATGGGGGCGCCGCGCCAGGTGGCGGAAGTGATGCGATGGCTTTCGGTGCAAAGCAATGTCCCTTCAGACGAGTATCGCGCCGGTTGTGACGGATCGATTTCGTAATCCAGCCCGACCATGTGGTCGAAATCGTAACAGGGGAATTGCGGATCGTGCAGCGCCTGCCCGTGCAGCCCGGGCGTGATGCGGTGAAACAGCGAAACCGAGCGTTCCAGCCATTCCATGACCTCGCGCCCGGTCAGCCGCACCGCGCAGGCCACGTTGGGAAAAAGGTAAAGGTCGGACAGGCTGCGCAGCGTCAGCGGCCCGGCCGGAATGTCGGTGTAGTGATTCGGCCCGGCGCGGCCGCCGGCCTTGAACGACGCTGTCGCAGCCAGGACCGGAAGTCCGGCATGGGCGGTCCCGTCGAGCGCCCGCGACACGTAATCGGCCTGTGCCCGGGCGACCAACTGTACCGTGGCATCATCCGCCACCAGTGCGAAAAAGGAATGCAGCGGGCTTTGCGTCCTGCCCACCGGGGTTTGCATGTAGTCGAGCGTCGCCCTGTGATGGTGACGCACCGCATGCAGGATTTCCGGGGCTTCGCTGATCGGGGCTTGGGCGCCGTTTCGATGCGCCTTCCCGGCAACCGGGCGCAATTCGGTCTTGTGCCGGCTGGTGAACCACCTGCCGCCGTCATCCTGGGCGAGAACAAGGTCCAGAACGCCCAGGTGGCTGCCCCAGAAACCGGGCATCATCACCGGTTTGCCGTTGATCGTGCCCTTGTTCACGTCGATACCCGGAGTGCCGTAGAAGCTGCTGTCGGGGAATAGCCGGTGCTGATGGCCGCACAGGATCACGTCTATCCCGTCGATGCGCGACAGCGGGACGACCGCATTTTCCTTCAGTTGTCGTTCGTCGCCAAGCGCGATGCCCGAATGCGCCAGCGCGATGATCAGATCGGCGCCTTCCGCCTGCATCTTCGGGATGTAATCCTGGGCGGTTTCCACGATGTCGCGGAAATGGACCTTGCCTTCGACAAGATGTCGGTCCCAGACTGCTGTTTGCGGCGGCAGGAAGCCGATCAACCCAAGTCGGATCGTCCTTTCCGCCCCGGCCGCGCCGCGCAGTCTCTTTTCCACGATCCGGTAGGGATGCAGGATCGTCCGGTCGGCGCTGGGCCGGTTTCCCAATTCCCGGGCGGCATTCGCCAGTACCAGCGGAAAACGGGCGCTGATGATGGTGTCGAGCAGAAAATCCATGCCATAGCTGAATTCGTGATTGCCGAGCGTGGCGCCGTCATATTGCAGCGCATTCATCGCGGCGATGGCTGGGTGCAGCCGGGTTTCTCCTGCGTCCTGGTAGGCAATCTGGTCCCCCAGCAGGTTGCCCTGCAGGAAATCCCCGGTGTCGAACAACAGTGAATTCGCGGTCTCGGCCCGTGCCGTTTTGATCAAGGTCGCGGTGCGCGACAGGCCGGATTTGTGGGTCGGGCTTTCCGAAAAGTAGTCATAAGCCAGCAGATGCATGTGCACATCGGTGGTCTGCAGTATCCTGAGCTGCGTTTCGTCAGCCTGAAGCAGCAGGCTGCCGGATGGGCGATATCGATGCACCTTGACCCTCGGTACTAAGAAAAGACGCTGTCGGAGGCATGAACGAATTTCGCTTTAAGCTAAATTTGGAGACTAGTTGAGTCAATCTAGGGTTAATGGTGTTTTCCCTTGATGTTGCTGTTTCCAAAAGGGTCGTTGGCAAGATAAGAAAGTTGCGTCAGATATGGGCGCCTCAACCGCCTCGGGGAGGGGCGTGGCAAAAGGAAGGCTGGAATGAAGAACGCCGAAACGGTGACTTTCGGGGGATCGGCCCTGGATCGCGCCGCGGAAATCCGCGGCGACGCGGCCGTGCTGGCCGCGGCCATGGCGGCGCCGGAAGCCGTGTCGATCGTGCTGTGGCGCGGCAAGCCGCTGATCTCGCGCGATGCCGCGCGGCGCCCGGCGCTGACCCGGGTGCCGATGGATCATCCGGTCCTGCAAGAAACCCGCGTCGGGCCGATTTTTCTGGGGCGCGAAGATAGCGGCCCGGTCTTTGCCCATGATATTTCGGCTTGGACCCCGGAAGTGTTCGACGACACTGCGCTGAATAGCTTCCTCGATCGTAGCGAACAGCATCATCCCAGCCTCAACGCCTCCGATACCTTCGCGGAACTGCGCGCCGTCATGGCACAGCTTTCGCCGCGGGATGCCGAATTGGCGGCGACGGCGCGGGCGCTGTTCGGCTGGCATCGCAGCCACCGGTTCTGTTCGCAATGCGGTCAGGAAAGCGGGATGGCGATGGCCGGCTGGCAACGCGATTGCCCGGCTTGCGGCGGCCATCATTTCCCGCGCACCGATCCGGTGGTGATCATGCTGATCACCCGCGGCAATTCGGTGCTGATGGGGCGGTCGCACGGCTGGCCCGAGGGCATGTATTCGCTGTTGGCCGGCTTTGTCGAACCGGGCGAAACGATCGAAGCGGCGGTGCGGCGCGAAACCTGGGAAGAGGCCGGCATCCGCGTCGGGGCGGTGGATTACCTGGCCAGCCAGCCATGGCCGTTCCCGGCCTCACTGATGATCGGCTGCAAGGGAGTGGCGTTGTCCGAGGCCGTGACCATCGACCCCAAGGAAATCGATGATGCCCGCTGGTTCACACGAGAAGAGATCATGTTGTCCTTCTCCGGCGGGCATCCCGAGTTGAAACCGGCCAGGCAGGGGGCAATCGCGCACTTTCTGTTGCGAAACTGGCTTGCAGATCGAGTGGATTGAGACAAAATGCCGGCTAACGTGAAAACCGAAGATAGGTGGACAGGCAAGACATGGAATTGGTGAGCAAGGAAGATATCGACGCTCCGATCAAGCAGGTTTTCAAGATGCTGACGGATTTCGGATTCTTCGAACGCGCCGCTTTGCGGCGCGGGGCGGAAGTTCAGCGCGTTGATGGCCGTCAGGATGTCGGGCGGGGCATGGCCTGGATTATCAGTGTCGTGCTGCGCGGCAAGCTGCGCAATATCCGCCTGACGCTGACCGAATACGACGCGCCCAACAGCATGACCTTTACCGGCGGTGAAAAGGGCATGGACGGGATGTTGAAGGTGGATTTGGTCGCCCTGTCGCGGAAGCGTACGCGGATGACGGTCAAGATCGAGCTTTCGGCGACGACCCTGCCCGCGCGCTTGCTTCTGCAATCCTTGAAACTTGGCCGGAACAAGATGCAGTCGCGTTTCAACGTGCGGCTTGCCGAATTCGCGGCCGAGCTGGAAGAGCGTTTCAGCGGAACGGCGGCCTAGCGCGCCCGTTCGTGTTCGAACCTTTGTAGCGCGATCTGTTCATTGCGTTCGCTTCTCTGCTGATCGAACAGCTTGGAGCGGACGTAATCCAGATGCGCTTCGACAGCGGCGCGGGCGCCTTCCGGATCGCGGGCCTGCAGCGCGCTGTTGATGGCGCGGTGCTGATCCAGCAAGGTGTCGCGCGTGGTGCGCTGCTTGAACATCATCTGCCGGTTGTAGAACACCCCTTCGCGCAGCAGCTGATACATCGATCGCATCATGTGCAGCATGATGACGTTGTGGCTGGCTTCGATGATCGACAGGTGGAAATCGGCATCGAGATGCGCCTCGTCCTCGGGGTTGCGCTTCTTGTGGGCGGCTTCCATCTTGTCGAAAACGGCCTGGATCACCCGCAGGTCGGTATCCGAACCCAGCCTTGCGGCCCGTTCGGCGGCCAGCCCTTCCATGTCGCGGCGGAACGAAATGTAATCGAAAACCGCTTCGTCGTGGCTGGCGAACAGCTTCACCAGGGCCTCCGAAAACGCGGATCCCAGCACTTCGGCGACATAGATGCCGGATCCCGCGCGCGAGGTCAGCAGCCCACGGTCCTGCAGATCGGAAATCGCTTCGCGCAGCGAAGGCCGCGACACGCCAAGCCGTTCGGACAATTCGCGTTCCGAAGGCAACCGTTCGCCGGGCCGCAATATGCCCTGAAGGATCAGAAGCTCAATCTGCTTGGTCACCGCATCGGACAGTTTTTCAGGTTGGACTTTTTTAAACGGCATGGTGTTCCAATTGGTTGATTGGTCAAATCATATGACCGCATTCTGCATGAGGCAAGCGTGGCCGTGACCTGTCGCTTGCCCGTTGCGCACCTGTGTGGCGATCAGAATTCGACGCCGATCTGCGCCTTGATCCCGGACCGGAAAGGATGCTTGACCAATTCCATCTCGGTGACCAGGTCGGCGATTTCGATAAGTTCTTCCTTGGCGTTGCGCCCGGTCAGAACCACATGGGTCATCGGCGGCTTTTCCTCGCTCAGGAAACGCACCACCTCGTTTATGTCGATATAGTCATAGCGCAGCGCGATGTTGATTTCGTCGAGCAATACCATCTTGTTCGACGGATCGCGGATCAGGTCCTTGGCCTTCTCCCAGGCCGCCTGCGCCATTTCCACGTCGCGGTCGCGGTCCTGGGTTTCCCAGGTGAAACCTTCGCCCATCGTGTAGAATTCGCAGATATCGCCGAACCTGGACAGAATCAGGTCACGTTCGCCGGTGCTCATGCCGCCCTTGATGAACTGCACCACGGCGCATTTCATGTCGTGGGCGATACAGCGGAAGATCATCCCGAAGGCGGCCGAACTTTTGCCCTTGCCCTTGCCGGTATGGACAATGATCAGACCCTTCTCATCGGTCTTGGTGGCCATGATCTTGTCGCGGGCGACTTTTTTCTTGGCCATTTTCATCGCGTGGCGGTCGCTGTCGGTGCTCATTTCCGGTTTGTCCTGTCCTGTGGGTCCGACAACAGATAATTGTCCTTGGCGGAATAGGAAAGGGCGGCCTGCGACGGGCCGCCCTTTCTTTGTCTGCCGAACTGGGGAGGATTATTCGGCAGGTACAACCGCGGTTGCGTCTGTCTTGCCGAAATGCTGCCGGTTCAGGCGCAGCTCAAGGGCGATCATCAGGCCCTGTGCGATCAGGGCGATGGCGGTCACGGCCCAGTAGGCGACCGAGTACTTGTCGACGATGCCGGAGGCCACCAGCCCCTTGTTGGCGAAGAACTGCAGCATGACCGACAGCGCGACACCGGGGCAGACCAGAGCATAGGACCCGGACGAGGTTTTCGACCCGAAAACGAAGTCGGTGAAATACCCCTGACGGCGCAGCACCAGCAAGCCCAGCAGAAGGAACACCACCTAGGCGGTCAGCAGGCGCGCCAGGAACAG
This sequence comes from Thalassovita aquimarina, assembly GCF_018219815.1. Classification (GTDB taxonomy): domain Bacteria; phylum Pseudomonadota; class Alphaproteobacteria; order Rhodobacterales; family Rhodobacteraceae; genus Thalassobius; species Thalassobius aquimarinus. The sequence goes on along the minus strand of NZ_JADMKU010000005.1, from coordinate 255,321 downwards.
CATGGTTTCGCCCGCTGTGACAGGGGTTTCAAAACCGACATGCAGGCCGTGCCGCGTCACAAACCGGAGGGGGCTTTTACCCTGCGTTCGGGGCGACCGTCTTGGTAAAGGTCAGGCTGGTCGGGCGGTCATATCCGGCATGCGCGGTGGCGCCGGTCTGCATGAACCCAAGTTTCCCGAAGGTGACATGGTTTTCGGTCAGCTCCACCCGGGTTTGCAGGGTGATGCTTGGCAGGGCCAGCCGCCGCGCCCGGGTTTCGGCCTGTTCGATCAGCCTGCGCGCCAATCCCTGCCCACGGCGGTCCGCGTCCACCGCCAGCTTGCCCAGGTAAAGCGTGTCCGGTTTCGGGATCAGGATCATGCAGGCGACGGGGCGGCCCGCGTCCTCGATCACCCAAAGCTCCTTGTCTCGGGCTTCCTGTTCCAGCGTCGCGGCCGTCATTCGGTCAAGCGAACTGGGCGGATCGATCCGTCCCTCCATATAGGCGAAGCTATTCACCAGCAGCGCGTGGATGGCGCTGAAATCGTAGGGCGGGCGGACACGTTTCAACGGTTTCAGCCCCCCAGCAGGCTTTCGATTCCCGCGCGGGCGGAATTGGATTTTGGCACCCACAGCCCCCGGTCGATCGCTTCCTGCAGCCGTTCGGCAATCTCGCGCAGCGCCGGTGCGTTGTGGTCCGCGATGAAATCCCTGGTGCCATCGTCTTCCAGGAAAGCCGCATGGACCAGGTCGAAATGGTGGTTCTTCACCGCCCCGGTGGTGGCGGCGAAGGCGAACAGGTAATCGACCGTCGCGGCGATCTCGAAAGCGCCCTTGTAGCCGTGCCGTTTCACCCCCTCGATCCATTTCGGGTTCACCACGCGCGACCGCAAGACCCGGCCGATTTCTTCGTCCAGCGTACGGATGACGGGCCGTTCGGGGCGGGAATGGTCGTTGTGATAGATAGGGCGATCCTGCCCCTGAAGGGTGCTGACCGCCGCCGCGGCACCACCTTCGAACTGGTAGTAATCGTCGCTGTCCAGCAGGTCGTGTTCGCGGTTGTCCTGATTCTGCACGATGGCCTCGGCCTGTTTGAGCCGCTGTTCGAAACCATCGCGGTCGCGCGCGCCCTCGGTTCCCGCGCCATAGGCATAGCCGCCCCATTCCAGGTAGGCTTCGGCCAGGTCGGCCTTGTCGTTCCAGATACGTTCGTCGATCAGCGCCTGCAGACCCGCCCCGTAAGCGCCGGGTTTCGACCCGAAGACACGGGCCTGCCCCTCGCCCGCGCGGGCACGAGCGGCGGCGGGATTCTGATCCGCGGACTCATTCAGCGCCATCACCGCGCGCGCGGCGCTGTCCACCAGCGCGATCAGTTGCGGAAAGGCGTCGCGGAAGAAGCCCGAAATGCGCAGGGTCACGTCGACGCGGGGGCGCCCCAGCACACCGGCGGGCAGGATATCGAACCCGGTGACGCGACGGTTGGCGCTGTCCCATTTCGGTTTCACCCCCATCAGCGCCAAGGCCTGGGCGATATCGTCGCCCCCGGTGCGCATGTTGGCGGTGCCCCAGGCGGTCAGCAGCATCGCGCGCGGCCAGTCGCCGTGGGTTTGCAGGTGTTTTTCGATGAGCAGGTTCGCCGATTTCCACCCCAGGGCCCAGGCGGTGGGCGTCGGCACGGCGCGGCTGTCGACGCTGTAGAAATTGCGCCCCGTCGGCAGGGTGTCGAGCCGCCCGCGGGTCGGCGCGCCGGAGGGGCCGGGGGCAACGAAACGACCGTCGAGGGCGGTCAGGAAACCGTTCCCTTCATTCGGGCCGCAGGCCGCGACGGTCGGGCGGATGGCGGTGGCGATATGATTCAGAACGGTGGTGCTTGCCGGACCGGTCCGGGCCGTTTCGCCCTCAACCGCTTGGATCGCCAGCAACTCCAGCCGTTCCACCGTGTCGCCGGCGCTGCGCCAGGGATCGCCGCTCAGATCTTGCAGGATCTGCGGTTTGGGGCCGGCCCATGGCGCGGCCATGTCGCAATCGAGCGGATCGAAACCGAGCGCCAGATCCTGCGCCAGCGCCCGGATCAGCGAGGCGTTTTCACCCGCTCCGTCCCCGCGCGGCACGCGGGCTAAAGCGATCGCCAGGTCGCGTTCCTGAACACCGGCCGGGGACTGGCCGAAGATATGCAGGCCATCCCTGATCTGCGCCTCTTTCAATTCGCACAGGTAGGCGTCGAGCTTGGCGAGATCGGTTTCCTCGTCTTCGCCCTTCATCCCGACATCCTGATCCAGACCCGTGGCGGCGCTGAGCGACAGGATTTCTCGGCGCAGGTGATCGATCCGGCGCGGGTCGACCCCGGCGGCTTCGTAATATTCGTCCACAAGCGCCTCGAGGTCCTTCAGGTCGCCGTAGGTCTCGGCGCGGGTCAGCGGTGGCGTCAGGTGATCGACGATCACCGCCTGCGCCCGGCGCTTGGCCTGGGTGCCCTCGCCGGGATCGTTGACGATGAAGGGATAGACGTGGGGCGTGGGGCCGAACACGGCCTCGGGCCAGCAGGTCTGCGACAGGGCCAGCGCCTTGCCGGGCAGCCATTCCAGATTGCCGTGCTTGCCCATGTGGACGATGGCATCGGCCCTGAACTGGTGCCGCAGCCAGAAATAGAAGGCCAGGTAGTGATGGGGCGGGACCAGGTCGGGCGAATGGTAGGTATCGGTCGGGTCGATGTTGTAGCCGCGCGCCGGCTGGATACCGACGACGACATTGCCGAATTGCAGCACCGACAGGCTGAAGCGGCCGCAATCGAACTCGCCGGGGGTGAAGAACGGATCGGCCTCGGGCGCGCCCCAGCGGGTTTCGATCGCCTCGCGCAATTCCCAAGGCAACTGGCCATAATCGATCTGGTAATCGGCCAAGCTCATCTCAACCCCGCCGCGCCGTTCGGCCCGGTTGGTCAGCCAGTTGGTGGGGCCTGCCATGATCGCCTGCATAAGCGCGTCGCTGTCGGCGGGCGCGCGTTCGACCCGGTAACCGCTTTCAGCCAGCAGATTCAGCACATGCACCGTGGCGGCGGGCGTGTCGAGGCCAACCCCATTAGCCAGCCGGCCGTCCTTGTTGGGATAGTTCGCCAGCACCAGCGCGACCTTGCGGCCCGACGCGGGCGTCTGGCGCAGCTTCGCCCAGTTGGCGGCGAGCCTTGCGGTGAAATCGATCCGGTCGCCCTGCGCGCGGTAGGTCGCGATCGGGCATTCGGTGGCCTCGTCGAAATAGGCTTCGTCCTTGAAGCTGATCGCACGGGCCAGAACGCGGCCGTCCACTTCGGGCAGCGCCACGTTCATCGCGATATCGCGGGCGGACAGGCCGGTCAGGCCGCTGGCCCAGGTTTCTTCGGTCGATCCGGCCAGCACGATCTGGAATACGGGGGCGGCGTTGGCGGCGGACATCACCAGCGGGTTGGCAGGCCCCTGATCGCCGTCATGGGGGCTGCCCACGGCGAAGGCGGTGGCGTTCAGGATGACCGAGGGCGGCGCGGCGGTGAACAGGCTTTCCAGCGTGGCGACCGACACCGGATCTTTCAGCGAGGCGACGAAGATCGGCAGCGGGTTCAGGCCCTGCCGCAGCAGCGATTTCACCAGCCGGTTGATCGGGTTCAGCCCCGCCCCCTGCACCAGCGCGCGGTAAAAAATCGCCGGCACCACGGGCGCGCCGTCGGTCCACGCGGCCCGTGCCGCAGTCAGGTCGGCGACTCCAGCGCCGGGCCAGTAGACCCCGGCTCGCAGCAGCGGCTTGGCGGCCTCGGGGGCGTCGCCTGCGGGGCGCCCTGCCAGCATCCATTGGCAATAAGACAAGAAGTTCAGGCTGTTTTCCGGCCCGCCCTCGACCAGATAGGACCACAGCGCGTCGTAATCTTCTGCCGCGACGGTGGACAGGCCGCGCAGGTCGGCATCGGGTTTGTCGTCACCGGGCAGGGCGACGAAGGGCATGCCCACCTCGGCCAACCGGGCGGCATATTGTTCGAAGCCGTATTTCCAATATCCCGCGCCGCCCAGGATGCGCGCTACCACCAGCCGCGATTTCGTGGCGCAATTGTCCAGATGCAGGTCGACTGACATCGGGTGTTGCAGATGGGTCAGGTTGGCCAGCCGCAGCGAAGGAGCGTTTGCCATATCCGAGCGGGCCTGCGACAGCGCCGCCAGTTCCGTGTCGGCAGCTGAAATGAACACCAGATCGGCGGGCGTCTGGCCCAGATCGACGGGTTCCTTCCCGTCGTCTATCGAGCCGGGGGTCGCGGCGAGAAGATGCATCGGAAGACCTTTGCTTGTATCTTGGGGCGCGTTACGGCAAGAGCCACGCAGCCAGCGGAAGGGAATGAGCCATGGATTATAGCAGAATGGGCGGGGTGAAACCCACGTACGGTAAGAACAAGCCGCGCCATGAAGACGTCAAGCGGACCGGCGGGGTCGACCGCAACGACAAGGCCACCCTGCTGGAGCGGATGAAGAAGGCGGCGGCCGACAAGGCCGACAAGGCCAGCGACAAGGGCTGAGCTCACAGCTTCTTTTCCATGAAGATGCTGCTGGCGGCTTCGGGGTAGCCGCCGAACGGGCCGCAGCGGGTGAAGCCATGCCGTTCGTAAAGCCGGTGCGCCGCATGCAGAACGTTGCCGGTTTCCAGCTTCAGCCAGGGCAGGTTGCGGGCGCGCGCCTCGTCTTCGATCTGGCGCATCAAGGCATCGGCCACGCCTTTGCCGCGCGCCTCTTCCGCGACGAACATCGATTTGACCTCGCCATAGCCGTCCTGCGCGGCAAGCGCCCCGGTGCCCAGCACCGTGTCGCCCTTCCGCGCGGTGAAGAAGGCGATGTTCGGGGCGCACAGACCGTCGATCGAAAGGAAGAAATTGTCCTCGGGCGGAAACAGCGACCGCATCAGCGCATGGGACTGCTGCAGCAGCGCGGTCGCCTGCGGAGCATGCGGGTCGCCCTGTTCCACGATGATCATGCCTGCAGTGCCTTTTCGATGGCGGCGCGGTCAAGGCCGGATTGGCCGATCACAACCAGCCGGGTTTCGCGCGGGCTGGTGCCGAACGGCTGGTCGAAATAGCTGTCGACCCGCGGCCCCACCGCCTGCAGCGTCAGGCGCATCGGCTTGCCCTGAACGGCGGCGAAGCCTTTCAGTCGCAGGATGTCGTGATCGCGGATGATCCCGGCGACCTGATCGGCGAAACCTTTGGGATCGGCGATTTCGTCGCGGGTGACCACGAAGCTTTCGAAATCGTCGTGATCGTGGTCGTGGTGATGGTCGTGATCGTCGTCATGATCGTCGTGATCATGATGGTGGTGATGGTGGTTTTCGTGGCGGGCGGACATGTCGTCTTCGGCCCCCACGCCCTGACCCAGCAGAACGTCCACCGGCAAAGCGCCCATGGTCGATTTCACCACCTGCACCCCGTCGCGGCTTTCGTCGCGCAACCGTCTGGTCAGCGCCTCGGCCTCTTCCTCGCTCAGCAGGTCGGATTTGTTCACCACGATCATGTCGGCGCAGGTGACCTGGTCGTGGAACAGTTCCGACAGCGGCGTTTCGTGATCGAGGTTTTCGTCCAGCTTGCGCTGTGCATCCACGGCGGCGATGTCATGGGCGAACTGGCCTTCGACGACGGCCTTGCCATCGACCACGGTCACCACGCCATCGACGGTCACGCGGGTGCTGATTTCGGGCCAGTTGAAAGCGCGGACCAGTGGTTGCGGCAGGGCCAGCCCCGAGGTTTCGATCACGATGTGATCGGGGGCCTGATCGCGGTCCAGCAGCTTTTGCAGCGTGGGGATGAAATCCTCGGCCACCGTGCAGCAGATGCAGCCATTGGACAGTTCCATGATATCGTCTTCGCTGCAGGTTTCGTCGCCGCAGCCTTTCAGGATATCGCCATCGACGCCAAGGTCGCCGAATTCGTTGATGATCAGGGCGATCCGCTTGCCTTCGGCATTGGCCAGCATGTGGCGGATCAGGGTGGTCTTGCCGGCGCCGAGGAAACCGGTCACCACGGTTGCGGGTATCTTGGCAAACATCTTAGTCTCCGTTATCTGACGGGAAATTTAACCCAAATGGGTGAAGAAGGAAGGCAATGGCCGATGTTCTGACGATCTGCGCGGGGTGCCGCGCTACCGACAAGCCGGCGCGGGGGGCTGAACTGGCAGAACGTCTGCGTGCCGTGATCGGGCCAGAAACCGAGGTTCGGGTGAGCGATTGCATGAATGTCTGCAGCCAGCCCATCACGGTTTCGATTCGCGCGACCGGCAAAGCGGCATACCTGTTCGCCGGGGTTGATCCGGATACGCAGGCCGACGAACTGATTGCCTTGGCGCAGCTATACGCCAAGGCTGAGGGCGGGATCATCGATGATGCCCGCCCCCTTGGACAGCTCAGGTTTTGCCTGTTGGGGCGCATCCCAGGCTAGTCGCGCTTGGTATAGAGCGTGGCCGCGATCAGCCCCAACAGCACCCAGGACGCTGCAGCCACGCCCAGCGAACGTGTCGCGAAATGCGCCGCAAGTTCGGGTGCCGCCACGCCGAAATAGGTGTCAAGCCGGGGCGCACCGATCAGATGCGGCAAAGCGATAAGAACAACGCCGATGGTAATCGCGACTGGCCCGCGCCCAAAGGCGAACAGGGCCAGCGCAATTATCGTGGCGCCGACGCAGCTGATCCACCATGCCTGACGCGCGGTGAGCTCGGCGGCGATGCTGCCCGGAAGTTCCGGGGGCAGTCCGAAGGATGGAGCAAGATTGATCGCGACAAAGCCCGCCAATCCCCAGATGAGACCGATACGAGGGGAAAGGCGATGGCCTGAACGTTCCGCCAGAGCAAATCCCGCGACCATGATAAAGGCGAAACCGGTATAGCTGACCAGGTTCATGCCCAAGGTCCCGAAATGGCGGCCGATTTCACCCCAGACGGGGGGATGTCCGGCGTCAGAAGACGGGCTTCCGTTTGCGCTGAAATGGATGCGCGCTCCGGTTTCGTACAATTCCCCTTCCAGCAGAAGGGGAACCGTGAAGGTAAATTGAAGCAGGGCCGCAAGAAACCCTGCGGCCACTCCAGCGATCAACGCGCTGGTCAAAAGATGCCGTGTCATGGAACTGAAGGCAGGATGCGATCAGTGACAGGGAAATGCGATGGCATGACGCGAATCGTGGGATACGTCGTGCATCACCTGCGCGTGGCTGAAGCCCGCCGCGAAAATCAGGCCCACTCCGATAAAACCGGCCAGAGCAATGCCCAGGATATCGCTGTCGGTGCGAATGTTCGCAAAGGTCTTAATCATGTCTAGTCTCCTCTTCCGTCATCCCCGACGGCTTGGGTTGATATCACGCATGGCAGGTCTCCTGGCTGACGGGTCTACACGTTCACCACCTTCCCGGGCTTGTACCCAGTGGCCTTTGGCAAACGCTCACCGCTGACAGTCGCGGGGGCGGCTGTGGCTGCAGGCCCCGGTTTGGGTCACCTGTTCCACATTCCCTTTTCATCCCGGTGCTTTGCACCTGTGAATAGGAACCATACCCGAACCTTCTCGCCCGTACCGCGCGCTCCGGTCAAGTTCGTTTTGCGTAGTCTGGGGGCGAAAAACGACGAAAGTACGCCCCCAATATCGCCAAGGGTTCGCAATATCTTGTGGATAACTGACCCGTTTGTGCCAGATAGAGGGTGTTTTTATTGACTCGATGACCTTCGGGGCCACAGGATCAAGGTCACCTCGGAATCAGTGGACAGGCACACATTGCTTTTTACCAAGCTCAGACTCACCGGCTTCAAAAGCTTCGTCGACCCGACGGACCTTCTGATCAAGGAAGGTCTGACTGGCGTCGTGGGCCCCAATGGGTGCGGCAAGTCCAACCTGCTGGAAGCGCTGCGTTGGGTGATGGGGGAAAACCGGCCCAAGGCGATGCGCGGCGGCGGCATGGAAGACGTGATCTTCGCCGGTGCCTCGACCCGTCCGGCGCGCAATTTCGCCGAGGTCAGCCTTGTCATCGACAATTCCGACCGGCTGGCGCCGGCAGGGTTCAACGACGAAGACCAGCTGGAAATCGTCCGGCGCATCACCCGCGACGTCGGCAGCGCCTACAAGGTGAATACCAAGGACGTGCGGGCGCGCGACGTTCAGATGCTGTTCGCCGATGCCTCGACCGGCGCCCATTCGCCGGCGCTGGTGCGGCAGGGGCAGATTTCCGAACTGATCAATGCCAAGCCGAAGAACCGCCGCCGCATCCTGGAGGAAGCGGCGGGGATTTCCGGTCTTTACCAGCGTCGCCACGAGGCCGAGCTGAAGCTGAAGGGCGCCGAACAGAACCTTGCAAGGGTCGATGACGTGGTCGATCAACTGGCTAGCCAACTGGCGCAGCTCGACCGGCAGGCGCGGCAGGCGGCGCGCTATCGCTCCATCGGCGAGGAGCTGCGCAAGGCCGAGGGCATGCTGCAGTACCGCCGCTGGCGCGAAGCCGACGAGGCACGCCTGCTGTCCGAGGAGGAATTGCGCGCCCGCGTCACGGCCGCCGCGCAGGCCGAGGCGCAGGCACGGCAAGCGGCGAAGGAACGGCAGGCCAAGGACGACGCGCTGCCGCCGCTGCGCGAGGAAGAAGCGATCGCTTCGGCGATCCTGCAACGGCTCGAGGTGCAGCGGGATTCGCTGAAGGATCAGGAAGCCCGCGCGCTGCAGACCATCGAGACGCTGAAGAACCGTATCCTGCAGCTGAGCAAGGATATCGATCGCGAGGCGGGGCTGAACCGCGACGCGGGCGAAACCATCGAACGGCTGGAATGGGAAGCGCGCGAGCTGAAGAAGGCCGGCGAAGGCCATGATGACCGGCTCGAGGCCGCCTCGGACGCGGCGCGCGAAGCGGCCAGCGTGTTGCAGGATCGCGAAGCCGACCTGTCGCAGCAGACCGAGGACGTGGCGCGTCTGGCCGCCCGGCACCAATCGGCGCAGCGCCTGCTGGATGACAACCGCAAGACGCTGGAGCGCTCCGAGGCCGAGGCGGTCAAGGCCCGCGACGCGGTGGCCGCAGCCCAATCGGCGCTGACCGAGGCCGAGGAACGGTTCGAGGAAGCGCAGGAAGAAGAGGCGGTGGCGCTGGAAACGGTGGAAAACGCCGAGGAAACCCTGATGGCCGCCGAAGCCGCCCGCGCCGAAACGCAAGGACGTGAAGCCGATGTGCGCGCCGAACGGTCCGAGGCCGAGGGCGAGCTGAACGCGCTGCGCGCCGAGGTTACGGCGCTGGCGAAGCTGTTGGAACGCGACACCGCCGAGGGTGGTCAGATCCTCGACCGGCTGCAGGTCGAAATGGGGTTCGAAAAGGCGCTTGGCGCGGCGCTGGCTGACGATCTGCGCGCGCCGCAAGTGGATGAGGACGGCCCTTCGGGCTGGACCGAACTGCCCGATTACGACGACACGCAGGCGCTGCCAGCCGGGGTTACCGCTTTGTCGAACCACGTGTCGGTGCCCGACGTTCTGGCCCGCCGGATGGCGCAGATCGGGCTGATCGATCCCGAGGATGCGGCGCGGTTGCAGCCACTGCTGAAACCCGGTCAGCGGCTGGTGTCGGTCGAGGGAGACCTGTGGCGGTGGGACGGTTACCGCGCCTGGGCCGAAGACGCGCCCTCGGCGGCGGCGCTGCGGCTGCAGCAGCTCAACCGCCTGGAAGAACTGAAACAGCAAAGCGAACGGGCCAATACCCGGGCCGATGCGGCGCGGCAGGCGCATGAGGCGCTGACCCAGCGTCTGGCTGATCTGACCCGCGCCGATCAGGCCGCCCGTCAGGCGCGCCGCGATGCCGACCGTTTGGTGAACGAGGCCAGCCGCAAGCTGTCGCGCGCCGAGGCCGACCGCAACCTGGCCGAATCCAAGCTGGAATCGCTGGGACTGGCGGTGACCCGGCACGAGGACGAGGCGACCGAATCCCGCGCCCGGGTGCTGGAAGCCGAACGCGCCATGGCCGATCTGGAGGACCTGGACGAGGCCCGCGCGGCGGTCGAGGACGTCAAGATGACGGTCGAGGCGGCACGTCTGACGATGATGACCAAGCGGTCCGCCCATGATGAAATCCGCCGCGAAGGCGAGGCCCGCCTGCGCCGGAGCCAGGAAGTGACCAAGGAAATCAGCGGCTGGAAACACCGTCTGGAAACCGCCGAGAAACGCAGCGCCGAATTGGCCGAGCGCAAGTTCGATTCCGAGGAAGAGCTGCGCATGGCGAGCGAAGCGCCCGAGGAAATCCGCATCAAGCGCGAGGAACTGGGTGAGGCGATCGAAGAGGCCGAGGAACGCCGCCGGCAGGCCAGCGACGTGCTGGCCGAGGCCGAAAGCCAGCTGCGCGCCTCCGAACAGGCCGAACGCGATGCCGAACGGGCGGCCAGCGAAGCGCGCGAAGCGCGGGCCCGGTCGGAAGCCCGCGCCGACGCGGCGCGCGAAACCGTCGCCTACGCGGTGGAGCGGATCGAGGAAGACCAGCAGACGGCGCCGGACAAGTTGCTGGAAACGCTCGACGTCGATCCCGACACCATGCCCGAGGCCGACGCGATCGAGGCCGATGTGAACCGGCTGAAGCGGCAGCGCGACGCGCTTGGCGCGGTCAACCTGCGGGCCGAGGAAGACGCCAAGGAAGTGCGCGAGGAACACGGCAGTCTGGTCGACGAAAAGGCCGATCTGGAAGAGGCGATCAAGGCGCTGCGGTCTGGTATCGCCAGCCTGAACAAGGAAGGCCGTGAGCGGTTGCTGACCGCCTTCGAGCAGGTGAACAGCAATTTCGGCCTGTTGTTCCGGCACCTGTTCGGCGGCGGCGAGGCCAACCTGGTGCTGGTGGAAAGCGACGATCCGCTGGACGCGGGCCTGGAAATCATGTGCCAGCCGCCGGGCAAGAAACTGTCGACCCTGTCGCTGCTGTCGGGCGGCGAACAGACGCTGACGGCGATGGCGCTGATCTTCGCCGTGTTCCTGGCCAACCCGGCGCCGATCTGTGTTCTCGACGAGGTCGACGCGCCGCTGGACGACGCCAACGTGACCCGGTTCTGCGATCTGCTGGACGAAATGTGCCGCCGCACCGAAACCCGGTTCCTGATCATCACCCACCACGCGGTGACGATGGCGCGGATGGACCGTCTGTTCGGGGTGACGATGCAGGAACAGGGCGTCAGCCAGCTGGTCAGCGTCGATCTGAAGAAGGCCGAGCAGCTGGTGGCGTGACGGGGGCGCCGCTCGTCGCCGTTGCACGGCGACATCGCCCCGCCCGCCGTCCCGTGCTCAGAGCTTCTTCAGCCGGTCCTCCAGCGTCACCACCCCGTCCTGCACGATCTTGCACAGCAGCCCGCGCAGCCGCAGGTGCACGTTTTCCCGCGCGGTGATCCAATCCTTTGCCGGTGCGCCATAGCGCGCTTTCCATTTCACGCAGGCATCGTTGAACACGTCCGACACTTCGAGAATCGCCGTGCCCGCCTGCAAGCGGCTGCCCACGGGCAGGTTGGCATAGGAACAATCCAGGTCGGCCACGATCGGATCGCCGGGATGGGGCTGATTGTCCCGGTCGGTCCAGACCGCCTCCAGTACCCGGCTGGGCAGGATCGACACCTGGATGCGCGGATCGGGGCTGCCATCGTCCAGTTTCATCCAGGGCGATGTCGTCCAGCGGTCGCCGGGAATGCCCGCCGCGACGGTCAGCGGCAGTTCGGACAGGAATTCGCGTTCCCCGAAACCGGGCCGGCGGCACAGCATTTCGATCGGTGCGTCGTCGCGTGGCGCGGCGCGGATGTGATCCATCGCGGCGGAAAGTTGGGTCGTGGTCGGTTGCATCAGAGTTTCCTCAGGAGGTCTGCGGTGGGCCAGGCATCGGCGGGAAGGCCCAGCCGTTTCTGTTCGGCGCGCACGGCGGCGCGGGTGCCGGAGCCGAGGATGCCGTCGATCTTGCCGACATCATGGCCGCGCGCGGCGAGTTTTTGTTGCAGTTGCTTCATCTGCCCGGTGGAGAGGGCGGGATCGGGATTGCCCGCGTCAAACACCGGCGCGCCCATCAGCCGGGTGCCGAAATAGGCGGCGGTCAGCACATAGGTGAAGCTCTGGTTCCATTCGAAGTAGGCGTCGAAATTGGGATAGGCGATGAAGGCCGGTCCCTTGCGCCCCTGCGGCAGGATCAGCTTGCCCTTCAGCCCCGGCGCCTGCCACTGGCCCGATCGCGGCTCGACCCCCATTGCCTGCCATTGCGACAGCGGCCGCGCGGTATCGAGCCCGGCCAGCGCCCAATCCATCTGTGCCGGAACCCGGACTTCCTGCAGCCAGGGTTCGTTCGGACGCCAGCCGAGGTGCTGCAGCATCTTGGCCCCCGACATCAGCGCATCGGGAGCGGAGGTTTTCAGCGATACATGCCCGTCGCCATCGCCGTCGACGCCGTTCTCGAGGATATCCTTGGGCAGCATCTGCACCATGCCGATTTCACCGGCCCAGGCGCCGGTGGTGCGGGCCGGGTCGAAATCGCCGCGCGCGTACAGGTCGATCGCGGCCATGACCTGCGGCCGGAACAGTTCGGGGCGGCGGCAATCATGCGACAGCGTCACCAGCGCGTTGGCGGTGTTGAAATCGCCTTGCACCGCTCCGTAATCGGTTTCGAACGCCCAGAACGCCAGAAGTACCCCGGGCGAGACGCCGAAATCGCGTTCGATCCGGTCGAAGGTGGCGGCGTATTTCCGTGCGTTGGCGCGGCCCCGGTCCATCCGGTTTTTCGAAATCAGCCGTCGGGCGAAGGTGGTGAAATCCAGCGTGAAGACGCCTTGCCGCCGGTCGGCGGCCAGCACTTTCTGATCCTTCCGAACGCTGGCGAAGAACCCGTCGACCGTGGATCGTGAATGGCCTTGGGCGATGGCTTCCTGTTTCAGCCCTTCGACGAAGCCGGAAAAGCTGCCGCCGCAGGGCACTTGAGCGTCCGCCGGGGCGGACAGGAATGACGCGAACAAAAGGGCGGGAAGGTGAAAACGCATGAAATCCTCGGAACCAATAGGGATCGCGGTTAACCTAGCAGGATCACCCCATGCTGCAACTGTCAGAGCAGCGAGGCCGCGAAGGCCAGCGCCAGCGCGATGCTCCACGCCGTCCACAACACGCGGGTCGCGGCGTCGATGTCATCGGGGCCGATATCGTCGCGCCCTTCGGGATGGACGAAGGGAAAATCACGCATCTCGCCACCGTAGGAACGCGGCCCGGCCAGCGCCACGTCGATCGCGCGGGCCATCGCCGCTTCGGGCCAGCCGGCATTGGGCGAGCGGTGCCGCCTTGCATCGCGCACGGTCGCGGGCCAGTCGCGCAGCACGCGATGGGGCAGGGCGATCAGCAGCGCGGTCAGCCGGGCGGGGATCAGGTTCAGCAGGTCGTCGAACCGGGCGGCGGCCCAGCCGAAGTCTTTATGCCGAGGGGTGCGATAGCCGATCATGCTGTCGGCGGTATTGGTGATCTTGTAGAGCAGCAGCCCGGGCAGGCCGAGCAGGGCGAACCAGAAGATGGGCGCGATCACCCCGTCGGAAAAATTCTCCGCCGCGCTTTCGATGGCGGCGCGACTGACGGCGGGGGCGTCCATTTCGCTGGTGTCGCGCCCGACGATCATCGCCACGCTCATCCGGCCGTCGCCCACCGACAGGCGCAGCGCATTTCCGACCGCCTTCACGTGTTCGACCAGCGAGCGTTGCGCAAACAGGATCGCGGCGATGACGATCTCCACCACCGGGCCGAACAGCGACAGCAGCCAGCCCAGAGCCAAGGCGCCGATGGCCAGCCCGGTCATGGTCAGGATGCCGTTGGCGCGGCGCTGGTCACCGCGATTGAAACGGTCGTCGGCCCAACCGATCACCCGTCCCATCAGGATGGCAGGGTGCGGAAAGCGCGACCACAGCCATTTCGGTTCGCCCATTGCGGCATCCAGCAGCATCGCCAGCACCAGGGTCACAGCGCCGCCTCCATCCTGTGCCACTGGTCCGGGGCGGGCAGGCCAAGCCGGATCAGCGTATCGGAATAAGGGAATGTCCGGGTCCAGATTTGCGCTTTCGCCAGTCGGTCCTGCCACTTTGCGGCGTTGTCGACATCGTATAGCCGGAACAGCGGGGTGCCCCCCGACAGTCGTGCCCCGGCGCGGGTCATCAGCGCGTCCATCCGGGCGGCGTCTTCGTTCAGTCTTGTGCGTGTCGCGATGGCCCAGGCGTCATCGGTCAGCGCCCGCGTGCCGATGGCCAGCGCCGGGCCCGACACCGGCCAGGGCCCGAGCATTTGCGCCAGGCGGTCGATCAGCTCGGGATCGCCGATGGCGAAGCCCAGCCGCAGCCCGGCCAAGCCCCAGAACTTGCCGAAGCTTTTCAGGACCAGTGTGCCGGGGCGGGTGGCATGAGCGATCAGAGACCGGTCCGGCGCCACATCGCAGAAGCTTTCGTCGATGACATGCAGGTCGAACCCGTCCGGTTCACCGGCGTACCAATGGCCGGTTGGATTGTTGGGATGCACGATGACACGTGCCGCCGGAGCGTCGTCCGACACTTGCCAGCCCGCCGCAGCGAAAGCGGCGGCATGTTCGTTGTAGGTGGGCGCGGGAATGTCGACGGTGGCGGCAGGCCGCAGAGCCGGAATGCGGGCGATCAGCGATGACGCCCCCGGCGCGGCCAGGATGGCGGCCCCGTCCGGAACCTGCCAGAACGACCGCGCCGCGTCGGTCAGCGCCTGCGCGGCGGCGCTGTCGGGCAGGGCTGTCCAGGCGTCGGCTGGAATGCCGGAAACCGGGTAGGGCGCCGGGTTGATGCCGGTCGACAGGTCGATCCAGTCTGCACGCGTGCCGCCGTAGCGGGCCGCTGCCGCGTCTATTCCCCCGCCGTGATCGCGCTGCGGCAAGGCCATCTCAGCCCTCCTTCGGCAGCGGCGGGTGGCGGGTCACGAAATGCCCTTTCACCCCTTGCGGCCATTGCCGGAACGGCACCTGGCCGCTGTCGCTTTGCGCGTGCAGCGCTGCATACTCGACGATGGCCTGCGCTGCGCCTTCCTCGTCGGGGTCGAACCGGCCCAGCGTATAGGCCAGCTTGCCCTCGCCCTGGATCGCGACGTTGCAGCCGTGGCTGCACCCCATCAAGCAGGACACGCGCCGGGTCTTGATGTCCGCGACGCTTTCGGCGGCGGCTTCAACCTTTTCCGCAAGCGACTCGCCATCGGTGCGGGACGCGGATGCCGCATCCCAGCCGTCGCGTTTGCAGGTGTCACAGATCGTAATCCAGCTTGTCATCGGCGCGTTTCCTTTCGCGCGAAGACAAAGCGGATTCGGATTGAAAGCACAAGATGCGACATTGGGACGGCGGGGGAAAAGCCGCGGTTTCCCCCGTAACGGTCCCCCGGTGCTAGGAGGCGGCAGCGTAGCTCAGCGCGTCACGCCGATGCGGTTCGCCATAATCCAGCACCGGGTTGATCGGGATGATCCGGTGCGGATTGATGGTGTCGTGGCTGTAGTGATAGTGCCGCACGATATGGTCGAAACTGACGGTCCCCGCCACGCCGGGCCACTGATACAGTTCGCGGGTATAGGCCCAGAGATTGGGGTAATCGATCAGCCGCTTGCGGTTGCACTTGAAATGCAGGTGATAGACCGAGTCGAACCGGATCAGGGTGGTGAACAGCCGCCAGTCGGCCTCGGTCACGCGCTCGCCCATCAGGTAACGACGGGTCGACAACCGCTCCTCCAGCCAGTCGAGGCTGTCGAACAGCGGCCCGACCGCTTCGTCGTAGGCCGATTGCGTCGTCGCGAAACCGGCCTTGTAGACGCCGTTGTTGACGCTGTCATAGATGCGGGCGTTGACCGGTTCGATCGCGGCGCGCAAATCCTCTGGCCAGTAATCGTCGTGATTGCCGGTGATGTGGTCGAAGGCCGAATTGAGCATCCGGATGATCTCGGAGCTTTCGTTCGATACGATGGTTTCGGTTTTCTTGTCCCACAGGACCGGCACCGTCACCCGCCCCGAGATGCCGGGATCCGCCTTGGTATAGATGTCGCGCATGAAGGACAGGCCATAGAGCCGATCGCCGGTGGCGCCGTCGAAGCCCTGATCTAAGCTCCAGCCATCGTCCAGCATATCGGGGTGCACGACCGAAATGCCGATATGATCCTCCAATCCCTTGAGGGCGCGGAAGATCAGGGTGCGATGGGCCCAGGGACAGGCATAGGAGACATAGAGGTGATAGCGCCCCGATTCTGCTTTGAATCCGCCTTCTCCCGTCGGTCCGGCGTTGCCATCGGGGGTGATCCAGTTGCGGAAACCGGCGGTCGAGCGGACGAATTTGCCGCCGGTTTTTCCCGTGTCGTACCAGGTGTCGTGCCATTTGCCGTCGATCAGTAGGCCCATCATGCGTCTCCTTTTCACATGAACCGATCTAGGCTGTCGGGCGTTGTGCGAAAATGGCGATACCCGCGCAGATTATTTGCGTTGCCGCACAAAAGAGGGGCGCGAGGGTCGCATTCGATGGTCGTCGCGACGTTTCTACAATTGCGTTTACGCGGCCGGGGCAATTATACCTGAACGCAGACGAAGCCCCGTCGGGGCCGGAGAGGTGAGCTTGCGCGATCGACCCAACCAGGGGATCAGGGCAGGCGTCGTCAGGTGCCTTTCGGGGCATCCTCTCTTCGATGTGACAGAAAAGGGGAGAGGCATGAAAGCTTTCTATGCAGTTTTGGGTCTGTTCTGGGCAGGGCAGGCCGCCGCGCATCCGGGCCATCTGGCCGAGGTGGCCGGACACGGCCATTGGCTGGCTGGCGTCGCCATCGGGGCTGCCATTGCGATTGGCCTGTGGGCCGGGCTGAAGGGCAAGGCGGAAGCCGAGGGGGATTCGGAACAGGCCGAAGACGCCGGCGAAGAAGACCTGCAGGAAGCCTGAGACATGGCGAAAATCGGAGTGATGATCTGCGGCCACGGGTCCCGCAGCCAGGCAGCCGTGGACGAATTCAGCGTGCTGGCCGAAAAGCTGCCCGCGTTGCTGCCGTCTGACTGGGAAACCGAATACGGCTATCTGGAATTCGCCAACCCGGTGATCCGCGACGGGCTGGACCGGTTGCGCGAAAAGGGCTGCGACCGGATCGTGGCGGTGCCCGGGATGCTGTTCGCCGCGATGCATTCGAAGAACGATATCCCGACGGTGCTGAACACCTATGCCGCCAAGCACGGGATCGAGGTGTCCTATGGCCGCGAACTGGGGGTCGATCCCAAGATGGTCGCCGCCGCCGGCGCGCGGGTGCGCGAGGCGGTCGAGCGCGCCAACGCGGAACTGGGCGACGTGCCGCTGCACGATACCTGCCTGGTGGTGATCGGGCGCGGCGCGTCGGACCCCGACGCCAATGCCAACGTGTCCAAGATCGCCCGGCTGTTGCAGGAAGGCATGGGATTCGGATGGTGCGAGGTGGGCTATTCCGGCGTCACCTTCCCGCTGGTCGAACCCTGCCTGAACCACGTGGTGAAGCTGGGCTACAAGCGCGTCATCGTGTTCCCCTATTTCCTGTTCACCGGCATCCTGATCGACCGCATCTACGGCTTCACCGACCAGGTCGCGGCCAGACATCCCGACATCCAGTTCGTCAAGGCGGGTTATCTGAACGACCATCCCAAGGTGCTGGAAACCTTTGCCGAGCGGGTGACCGAGCAGCTTTCCGATGTGCCGCCGCCCAACTGCGGCACCTGCCCCCATCGCACCCAGGTCCTGTCCGTCGAAGGCGGGGCGCCGGTGCAGATCAGCGCCGAGGAGCGCGCCGGGCATCCGGCCTTTGCCGACGTGCCGCCGCCCACCTGCGTGATGTGCAAGTACCGGGTCGAGGTTCTGGGCTTCGAGGCCGAGGTCGGCGCTGTGCAGGAAAGCCATCACCACCATGTCGAAGGCCAGGGCGCCAGCGCGCCCGGATCGAACGTGGCCGATTGCAAGCTGTGCGATACGTTCTGCACCGGGGAATGCCGGTTGGAGATGGGGCATCACCACCATCACAATGACCACGATCATCATCATGATCACGGGCATGATCATGCGCACGGCCACAGTCACGGCCATCACCATCATCACCACGACCACGATCACGTGCACCCCGAATACCCGCATGCGGATCACCCGCTGGGGCCGGAAAGCGCGCGCAGGCATCGTCATTGAGCCCGGGGCATTGACCCCATTGTGAAGCCCGATGGGCTTCGCATTCCGCATCGACCCCCATCCTGTCCTTCCCCCGGTCCGGGGGAAGGAACCCAACGGAGACCGAGCGCCATGCGCCCATACGAAAAGAATCCCTCGGCGATCTATGCGCAGTCCTTCGCGACGGTGCGGAACGAAGCGCGACTCGACCGGTTCGGGCCGGGGATGCAGGCGCTGGCGATCCGGCTGATCCACGCCTGCGGCATGGTGGAGGTGGCCGACCGGCTGGCCTTTTCGCCGGACGCCTATGAGGCCGGGCGCGACGCGCTGCTGGCCGGTGCGCCGGTGTTGTGCGATTGCGAAATGGTCGGCGCCGGGATCATCCGCCGTTACCTGCCCAAGGAAAACGAGGTGGTGGTGACGCTGAACGATTCGCGCGTGCCGGGGATCGCGGCGGGGATCGGCAATACCCGCTCGGCGGCGGCGGTGGAACTGTGGGCCGACCGGCTGGACGGCGCCGTGGTGGCGGTGGGCAACGCGCCGACGGCGCTGTTTCACCTGCTGGAACTGATCGATCAGGGGGCGCCGAAGCCGGCGCTGATCCTGGGCTTCCCGGTGGGTTTCGTCGGGGCGGCGGAAAGCAAGGCGGAACTGGCCGCCAATGCGCGCGGCTGTGATTTCGTGGCGTTGCGCGGACGGCGCGGCGGATCGGCGATCGCCTCGGCGGCGGTGAACGCGCTGGCGGCAGGATTGCCGGAGGAAAAGGAGGCTGAACATGGCTGAACCGTGGTTGCATATCGTGGGTATCGGTGAGGACGGGCTGGAGGGGCTCTTGCCCGCCACCCGTGCGGTGGTCGAGGCGGCGGAGGTGATCGTCGGCGGCGACCGGCATCATGACCTGTCGGGTACGGTGACCGCCGAGCGGGTCGCCTGGCCGTCGCCCTTCGACGCGCTGATCGACATGCTGCAGGCGATGAAGGGGCGGCGCGTGGTGGTGCTGGCCACCGGCGATCCCTTGTGGTTTTCCGTCGGTGCCCGGATCGGGCGGTCGATCGATCCGTCCGAGATTACCTATCACCCGCAGCTCTCGGCGTTCCAGCTGGCCGCCGCGCGGATGGGTTGGAGCCTGGCGGATGTCGAAACGCTCACCGTGCACGGGCGCCCGGTCGAACAGATGATCGCCTTCATCCAGCCCGATGCGCGGCTCCTGATCCTGACCACCGGGGCGCATACGCCGGGGCAGATCGCGGCCTTCCTGACCGAGCGCGGCTTCGGTCGTTCGAAGATGACGGTGCTGGCCAATATGGGCGGGGAGAGCGAGGCGCGGTTCGACGGGGTGGCGGAAAGCTGGGATCACGAGGTGCCGGATTTCAACACGCTGGCGGTCGATTGCGTCGCCGCGCCGGACGCGGCGCTGCTGCCCCGGGTGCCGGGGCTGGCCGACGATCTGTTTCAGCATGACGGCACCATGACCAAGCAGGAGGTGCGCGCGGCGACACTGGCCAAGCTGATGCCGATGCGCGGGGCGCTGCTGTGGGATATCGGAACGGGATGCGGATCAGTGGCGGTGGAATGGATGCGCGGCGCGCGCTACGCCCGCGCCATCGGGATCGAGCCGCGCGCCGACCGCCGCGCGATGGCGGCGGCCAATGCGCTGGCTTTGGGGACGCCGAAACTGCAGCTGATCGATGGGCGGGTGCCCGAGGCGCTGAAAGGGCTGGAGGCCCCTGATGCGGTATTCATCGGCGGTGGGCTGAGCCGTGAGGTGTTCGAGGCGGCCTGGGCGGCGCTGCGCCCGCTGGGGCGGCTGGTGGCCAACGCGGTTACGCTGGAAAGCGAGGCGGTGCTGGTCGCGCTGCAGGCCGAGTTCGGCGGCCAGTTGGTCAAGATACAGGTGCAACGGGCCGAACCGGTCGGGCCGCGCACCGGCTGGCGGCCGTTGATGCCGGTGACGCAGTGGAGCCTGATCAAGCGATGAATTGGCAAGGGCGGGACGCCTCCGGCGGGGGGATTTGGGCCAAGAAAAAGTGGCTGGGGGCGGAACATGGCCGGTAAGCTCTATGGCGTCGGGCTGGGGCCGGGGGACCCCGAGCTGATGACGCTGAAGGCCCATCGGCTGGTGTCGCAGGCCCGCGTGGTGGCCTATCCGGCGCTGTCCGGGTCGGACAGTTTCGCCCGCGCCATCGCCGCCGCCGCGATCCCGGAAGGGGCGCGCGAAATCGTCATGGACGTGCCGATGACGGTGGAACGCGGCCCGGCGCAGGCGGCCTATGACGCGGGCGCGGCGCAGATCGCCACGGCGCTGGAGGCGGGCGAGGACGTGATCTGCCTCTGCGAGGGCGATCCGTTCTTCTATGGTTCCTTCATGTATCTACATGCCCGGCTGTCCGGGCGGTTCGAGGTCGAAGTGGTGCCCGGCGTGACTAGCATCACCGCCTGCGCGGGCCGCGCCGGGGTGCCGCTGGCGGCGCGCAACGAGCGGCTGACGGTGTTGCCCGGACCCTTGCCCGAGGCCGAGTTGCGGAGCCGGATCGAGGGCGCCGAGAGCGTCGTCATCATGAAGGTCGGGCGGCACCTGGCCAAGATCCGTGGCGTAATCGCTGAACTGGGGCTGACCGAAAGTGCGGTTTACGTCGAACGGGCCAGCCTGCCCGAGGAGCGCATCTGCCCGCTGTCCGAGGCGCCGGAAAAAGCGCCGTATTTTTCGATGATCTTACTGACGAAGGGGGCCGATCCATGGCTGTGAAACCCGTTGTTCTGGCGCTGAACGCCTCCGGCGAAGCGACCGCGCGCAAGCTGGCCGACGCCTTGGGTGCTGATTTGCATGGGCGCGAGGGGCGCGTGGCGCAGGCAGATGCGTTTTTTCCCAATGCGCTGGACCACGTGCGCGACCTGTTCGCCGCCGGGGTGCCGGTGCTGGGGGTCTGCGCATCGGGCATCCTGATCCGGGCGGTGGCGCCGTTGCTGGGCGACAAGCGGGTCGAGCCGCCGGTGTTGTCGGTATCCGACGACGGGTCGGTGGTGGTGCCGCTGTTGGGCGGGCATCGCGGCGCGAACCGGCTGGCCCGGCAGGTGGCGCAGGCGTTGGATGCCGTCGCGGCGGTGACCACGGCGGGAGATGTGGCGATGGGGGTGGCATTGGACGAACCGCCCGTTGGCTACCGGCTCGCAAATCCACAGGATGCCAAGGGCGCGATGGCGGCGCTTCTGTCGGGCGCGGGCGTGTCGGTGGTGGGCGAGAATATCTTCGGGATCGAGGATGCTGGCGGCGCGGTCGAACTGGTGGTCAGCGAGGCGCCCGAGCGGGCAAGCGAAGATCGGCTGGTCTATCGTCCTCAGCGCCATGTGCTGGGGCTGGGTTGCGCCCGCAATGCCGATCCGGAGGAGATGTGGGAGCTGGTGTCCGGAACATTGGACCAGGCCGGGATCGCGCCGGAAGCGGTGGCCTGCGTTGCCTCGATCGACCTGAAGGCGGATGAGCCGGCGATGAACGAAGTGGCGCGGCGGCTGGGCGTGCCGTTGCGACTGTACACGGCAGCGGAACTGGAGGCGCAGGATGTGCCGAACCCGTCCGAGGTGGTCTTTGCCGAGGTCGGCTGCCATGGCGTCAGCGAAGGCGCGGCTTTGGCATGCGGAGGCAGTTTGGTGGTCGAGAAACAGAAAGCCGCCAATTGCACCTGCGCCCTGTCGCGGACCGAGGCGCCGCTCACCGAACTGCCGGGCCGGGCGCGTGGCCGGCTGAGCGTGGTGGGGATCGGGCCCGGGCAGGCATCCTGGCGCACGCCGGAAGTGTCGAAGCTGGTGGCCGAAGCCGAGGAACTGGTCGGCTACGGGCTTTATATCGATCTGTTGGGGCCGCTGGCCGCGGGCAAAACCCGGTCGGATTTTCCGCTGGGCGGGGAAGAGGCGCGCTGCCGCTATGCGCTGGAACGCGCCGCCGAGGGACGCAACGTGGCGCTGGTCTGTTCAGGGGATGCCGGGATCTACGCAATGGGGGCGCTGGTGTTCGAACTGCTGGATCGCGGGCCTGACGAGCACGGGGTGAGCGATGCCGCGCACCGGGTCGAGGTGATCTGTTCCCCCGGCGTTTCGGCGCTGCAGGGGGCGGCGGCACGGGCCGGGGCGCCCTTGGGCCACGATTTCTGCACCATTTCGCTGAGCGACCTGCTGACCCCGCGCGACGATATCCTGCGGCGGCTGAAGGCGGCGGCGGAGGGCGATTTCGTCATCGCCTTCTATAACCCGGTATCAAAGACGCGGCGCACCCTGCTGGCCGAGGCGCGCGATATCCTGTTGCAGCACCGTCCGGCCGATACGCCGGTGATGCTGGCGTCGTCACTGGGACGGCCGGAGGAACACGTGCGCTATCGCCGGCTGGACGAACTGGAAGTGGACGAGGTCGATATGCTGACGGTGGTGCTGGTCGGGTCGAGCAATTCGCGGCTGGCGCATCTGGGCGAAGGCCCGCGCATGTTCACGCCGCGCGGCTATGCCCGCAAGATCGACGGCGACCTGGCGGCGGATGCGGCGCAGTGAGCGTTTTGGGAACAGTGAAAAGGGAAGCTCTGGCATGACGGTTTATTTCATCGGCGCGGGGCCAGGCGACCCGGAATTGTTGACCAAGAAGGCCGAACGGGTGATCGGCGACTGTCCGGTCTGCCTGTATGCCGGATCGCTGGTGCCGCCCGAGGTGGTGGCCTGCGCACCCGAGGGGGCGAAGGTGATGGATACCGCGCCGATGACGCTGGACGACACCCATGCGGAGATCAAAGCGGCGCATGCGCGGGGGCAGGACGTGGCGCGGGTGCATTCGGGCGATCCGTCGCTTTACGGCGCGATCGCCGAACAGATCCGGCGGCTCAGGGCCGAGGGCATTCCCTATGAAATCATCCCCGGCGTGCCCGCTTATGCCGCCGCCGCCGCCGCATTGGGGCAGGAACTGACCGTGCCGGAACTTGCGCAGTCGATCGTTCTGACCCGGGTATCGATGAAATCCACCGCGATGCCGTCGGGCGAAACGCTGGAAAACTTCGCGCGCACCGGCGCGACGCTGGCGATTCACCTCGGCGTGCGGAACCTGCGCGAGATCGAGCGGCAGCTTTCGCCGCATTACGGGGCCGATTGTCCGGTGGTCGTGGCCTATCGCGTCGGCTGGCCGGACCAGATGTTCATTCGCGGCACGCTTTCGGACATCCACGGCAAGGTGCGGGCGGAAAAAATCACCCGGACGGCGCTGATTCTGGTCGGTCCGGTTCTGGGCGATGTCCGCGATTTCAAGGATTCGGCGCTGTACGACCCGGCGATGCCGCACGTGTTGCGTCCGAAAGCGTCGGCAAAATGACACAGTCGCAGGGAAAGATGGCGGCGTCCCGATAGCGATATTCCCCCCGGGCCGCGTTTTTCGCATGCTTGGGGGGAAGTTGGGAGGCACATCATGTCGACATTCCTGTCCGAAGAGGTTCTGGCCGGTCTGGAAGCGGCGCGCAAGCGCGACCGCAAGCGCAATGGCCGGATGCTGGTCGAAGCTGACGGCAAGACCTATCGCATACTCAGCTTCTGGGATGGCGGGTTCGAGCTCGATGCGGAAACCGCGCCGCATCTGCGGGGTTTCGTCGATCTGTATGATCGCGGCCAGCACATGTACCAATGCCTGATCGTCGCCTCGGGCGAGGAAAACGGGCGGATGTGCTATGAATTCAAGCGGCTGACGGCGATCCAGGAACGCCCGCCGCGGGATTTCGCGCCCGAGAGGGACGACAGGATCGCCCTGCCGCGCCCCTCGGCCTGATGCTTATTGCAGGTCGGCGAAGGCTGCCTGCATCCGGTCCACCGCCTGTTCCACGATGCTGCGCGGCGTGGCGAGGTTGAAGCGCAGGAAATCGTCGCCCCCCGACCCGAATGTCGGCCCGTGGTTGATGGCGATTTTCGCGTCGCGCTCGACCCGCTTGGTGAATTCATCCCGCGTCATGCCGGTGCCGGCGAAATCGACCCAGGCGAGGTAAGTCGCTTCCAGCTTCATCGAGGCGAGGCCCGGGATTGAATTGATGCCTTCATCGAAAACCTGCCGGTTTCCGTCGATATAGGCGATCAGGTCGTCGACCCAGGCTGCCCCCTCGGGGGAATAGGCCGCTTCGGCCATGTGCAGACCGAAGGAATTGGGCGACATGCCGAGTGCCGCCATCTTGGCGGCGAATTTCGCGCGCAGATCGGGATCATGGATGATCACGTTGCCCGAATGGCTGCCGGCGATGTTGAAGGTCTTGGTGGTCGCCGACATCATGATCAGCCGGTCCGAAATGCCTTCGATGGTTGCCATCGGGATATGCCGTGCGCCGCCGAAGACAAGATCGTGATGGATTTCGTCCGACACCAGGATCAGGTCGTGGCGCTTGGCGAACGCGGCGACGCCTTCCAGTTCGTCCTTGGTCCAGACCCGGCCGCCGGGATTGTGCGGCGAACACAGGATCAGCATCTTTTCCGACCCGTCCATCTGTTTGTCCCAGGTGTCGAAATCCATTTCGTAGCGGCCGTTTTCATAGGACAGGTCGCATTCCACGACGCGGCGGTTATTGGCGCGGATCACCTTGGCGAAAGCATGGTAGACTGGCGTCATCAGCACCACGCCATCGCCCGGAGCGGAGAATGTGTCGACGCACAGCGCGGTGCCGTTCACCAGCCCGTGGGTGGTGAAAATGGCGTCGGGGTCGACGGTCCAGCCATGCCGGTTCTGCATCCACCAGCAGATCGCGTTGCGATAGCTGCTGTCATCGCCATAATAGCCGTAAACCCCGTGTTCATGCATCTTCGCGATGGCATTCTGCACGCAGTCGGGCGCGCGGAAATCCATGTCGGCGACCCACATCGGGATGCCGTCCTTGGCCGGAACGCCATAGATGTCTTCCATCATGTCCCATTTGACCGAGTGGGTGCCAAAACGGTCGATGATCGTGTCGAAGCTCATTCGGGGTCTCCTTGGATGTGTCGCAGTGTTGCCTGCCGGGAATGCCGGCATTAAGTCATTGTCGGGTCAAAATTCCAATATATGCATAAAAATTGGAAGAGTGATCTCGATTTTTTCTAAATTTAGGGAAATCGTACTTGATGCAATTGAATATTCGGGCCATTTTTCTATATGGCTGTTTTGTGCCGATGCTTGCCGAAACAATGGCCCATTGCAGGTATGGGGACCATACCCTAAATCCACTGTCATGAAACGTCCTATCCTGATCCACCCCGATCCGCGTCTGAAAAAGGTCTGCGATCCGGTCGCCGATTTGTCGGACGACCTGCGTACGCTGGCCGACGATATGCTGGAAACCATGTACGAGGCGCCGGGCATCGGCCTGGCCGCGCCGCAGATCGGCGTTCTGGACCGGCTGATCGTGCTGGATTGCGCCAAGGAAAAGGACGAAACCCCGCGTCCGCTGATCATGTTCAATCCGCAGGTGATCGAGGCCTCGGACGAGCTGAGCACCTATGAGGAAGGCTGCCTGTCGATCCCCGAACAATATGCCGAGGTCGAACGCCCGGCCGAGGTGACGGTGCAATGGATCGACCGCAACGGCAACGAGCAGCGCGAAACCTTCGCCGATCTCTGGGCGACCTGCGTGCAGCATGAAATTGATCACCTGAACGGCAAGCTGTTCATCGATTACCTCAAGCCGCTGAAGCGCCAGATGATCACCCGCAAGATGCAGAAACTGAAACGGGAACGGGCCCGGGCGTGAGCGTTCTGCCGATCCTGAAATGGCCCGATCCGCGCCTGTCGCAGGTCTGTGACCCGGTGGCGCCGGGCGAGGATGTGTCGGATCTGGTCACCGACATGCTGGAAACCATGTATGACGCGCCGGGGCGGGGTTTGGCCGCACCGCAGGTGGGCGTGATGAAACGCCTCTTCGTCATGGATTGCGGATGGAAAGACGGCGACATGACGCCGGTGATCTGCATCAATCCCGAAATTGTTGCCTCCTCCGAAGGGGTCGTGGCGGGCGAAGAAGGCTGCCTGTCGATCCCCGCCGCGCCCGCCGAGGTGACGCGGCCCGAGCGGATCACGCTGCGCTGGACCGGGCTGGACGGCGCGGAGCAGGAACGCGAACTGACCGGGTTCGAGGCGAAATGCGCCCAGCACGAATACGACCATCTCGACGGTCTGGTGATCTTCGACCGCCTGTCCGACGAGGATCGTGCGCGGGTCGAAGGGGCTTATCTGGAGGCACTGAAATGACCGTGCGCAAATGCCTGCCCTGGCCCGACAAGCGGCTGAAAACGCCGGCCGAACCGGTGGCGGAAATCACCGACGAGGTGCGCGCCACCTGGGACGACATGATCGACACGATGGAGGCGATGCCCGGCGTCGGTCTGGCCGCGGTGCAGATCGGCGTGATGCAGCGCCTGGCGGTGGTCGATGCCAGCGAGGAGCGCGGCAAGCCCGTGCGCATGGCGAACCCCGAAATCCTGCACGCCAGCGTGCAGCTGCGCGACCATGACGAAGCCAGCCCCAACCTGCCCGGCGTCCACGCCACGATCAGCCGCCCGCGCGCGGTGACGGTGCGGTTCCTGAACGAGGCGGGCGAGGTCGAGGAACGCGATTTCGTCGGGCTCTGGGCGACCAGCGTACAACATCAGATCGACCATCTGAACGGCAAGATGTATTTCGACCATCTGAGCCGGGTGAAACGCGATATGCTGATCAAGAAGGCGCGCAAGCTGCGCTGATCGAAAGGGGCAGGGACATGCGTGTGATTTTCATGGGGACGCCGGACTTTTCCGTGCCGGTGCTGCAGGCGCTGGTCGATGCCGGCCACGATATCGCCGCCGTCTATTGCCAGCCGCCGCGCCCGGCGGGGCGGGGCAAGAAGGACCGGCCGACACCTGTTCATGCCCGCGCCCTGGAACTGGGGCTGGAGGTGCGCCACCCGGTGTCCTTGAAATCGCCCGAGGAACAGGCGGCCTTCGCCGATCTCAACGCCGATGTGGCGGTCGTGGTGGCCTATGGGCTGATCCTGCCGCAACCCGTTCTTGATGCCCCCAAACACGGCTGCCTGAACATCCACGCTTCGCTGCTGCCGCGCTGGCGCGGGGCGGCGCCGATCCATCGCGCGATCATGGCGGGGGATGCGGAAACCGGCATCTGCATCATGCAGATGGAGGCGGGGCTCGACACCGGCCCGGTGCTGCTGCGGCAGGTCACGCCGATTGGGGCGGAGGAAACCACCGCCGGTCTGCATGATCGTCTGTCCGAAATGGGCGCGAAGCTGATCGTCGAGGCGTTGGAGCAACTTGACAGCCTGACGCCCGAGGTGCAGCCCGAAGACGGCGTGACCTATGCCCACAAGATCGACAAGGCCGAGGCGGCGATCGACTGGACCGCGACGGCCGAAGAGGTCGACCGCAAGATCCGGGGCCTCTCGCCCTTCCCGGGCGCCTTCATCGAACATGACGGCCAGCGCATCAAGCTGCTGGCGTCGCGCCTGGCCGATGGGGCAGGGGAGCCGGGCGCGGTGCTGGACGATCAACTGAGGGTGGCCTGCGGCACCGGCGCGGTACAGCTTTTGCGCTTGCAACGGGCGGGCAAGGCGGCACAGGATGCCGATATATTCCTGCGCGGGATGCCTCTCGCCAAGGGAACGCGGCTCTAACCCGGGAGAAAAGGCAGATGTTTCCAACGCTGATCGGAACCGTGGTGATTGCCGGGATCGTTGGTTACCTGTCGGAAAAGACCGGCTTCACCCGCAACGGTTATCTGCCCTCGATCATCATCTGCGTCGGCGGGGCCTTTCTGTTCTATTTCATCCGCATCATGTTCGGGCTGCGTTTTGGCGCGCCGGGCATCGATGCCATATTGTCTTCCATCGGGGCGCTGATCATCGTGCCCACCCATTACCGCAAGTAGGAGCATGCCATGTCTATCGTCTGGCTGATCATCATCGGGGCGGCCGCCGGGTTCCTGGCGACCCGGCTTATGAAGGTGGAAACCGATATCATCACCACCATCGGCATCGGCATCGCGGGGGCATTGATCGGCGGGCTGGTGCTGCGCGCGCTGCTGACGATGATGGGGATGGCGGCCGGGCTGGTCGGCGCGGTTCTGGGCGCGATGCTGCTGATCTGGGCCTGGCAGAGCTTCCAGAAGAAGTGAATTATAAGCGCGGCGGGCGGCTCTTGTAGCTCGGCAGGCTCCAGCCGAAGGCCAGCGACCCCGCGCGCAACGCCCATGTCACCAATCCCCCGGCCGCGGCAACGATCAGCGGATCTGCGGCCGCCGTGGCCGTCAATACCGTGGCGGCGGATCCGGCAAAGGCGGCGGTGACGTAAAGTTCGCCCTTCTTCAGAACCAGTGGTACCTCGTTGCAGACGACGTCGCGCATCATGCCGCCGAAGGTGCCGGTTAGCGTGCCCATGATCACCGTGACGGGCCAGGGATGGCCCAGGCTGATCGCCACGCCTGCGCCGGCGGGCACGGCGACGGCCAGTGCGAGGCTGTCGAACCACAGCAGCGCGCGATAGCGGCTTTCCAGCAGATGCGCGGTGAAGAACACCACCGCAGCGGCCAGCGATGCGACCGCCACGAAACCCGGCTGCGCGACCCACAGCGGGGTCCGATCCAGCAGCACGTCGCGCAGGGTGCCGCCGCCAAGCGCGGTCAGATTGGCGATGAACATGAAGCCCACAAGGTCCAGCTGCGCGCGCGACGCAGCCAGAGCACCGGTCAGGGCAAAGACCAGTACCGAGGCGTAATCCAGCAGGATCAGGTTTGTCATGCTCAGGGTTTATAGGGCGCCATGCCCGCGCGCGCCAGTTCGTCGGCCAGTTCGTTTTCCGGGTGGCCGGCATGCCCCTTGACCCATTCCCAGCTGACCCGGTGGCGGGACTGCGCCGCGTCCAGGCGCTGCCACAGCTCGACGTTTTTGACCGGCTTCTTGTTCGAGGTTTTCCAGCCGTTTTTCTTCCAGCCGAAAATCCACCCGGTGACGCCGTTTTTGACATAGGCGCTGTCGGTGACGATGGTGAGGCTGCTGGGCTTTTCCAGCGTTTCCAGCGCCATGATGGCGGCCATCAGTTCCATCTTGTTATTGGTGGTTTCTGCCGCGCCGCCCTTGAGTTGGCGTTCCTTCAGGATGGTGTCGCCATCCGTTGCGCGCAGCAGGACGCCCCACCCGCCGGGGCCGGGATTACCGGAGCACGCTCCGTCGGTATATGCATAGAGTTCAGGCATGGGAGGCAACGGATATCCAATCGGCCACGACCCCGTCCAGCCCTTTATCGCTGCCGTGCACAATTTTTGTCGCGGTGAAACCCGCATCCTGCAACAGGCGCATCAATTCGGGTTCCGTGTAGTAGCTGTAGTAGCGCCCGATCGAATCGCGCTTTTCGCCTTCGCCGGTCTTGACCGCCATGTGAAACCGTCCGCCCGGCTTCAGCGCGCGGTGGATCGCCGCCAGGTGGCGCGGCATGTCGTTGCGCGGGGCGTGCAGCAGGCTGAAATTGGCCCAGATGCCTTCATAGACCGCTTCGGCAACCAGTTCGTCAAACGTGGCCTGCCGCGCGGAAACTCCGGGGCGCTGGTCCGCAAGCGCCACCATTTCGGCCGAGGCATCCGCGGCGTCGACCCGCAGGTCCGCTTGCGCCATCAATCCCGCATCGATCCCCGGGCCGCAGCCCAGGTCCAGCACGCGACCGCCTGTCGGAACGGCGGTGATGAAATCGCGCAGCAACCGTCCCGGTGCATCCGCCGCTGTCACCTGCGCATAATCCTCCGCGCGGGCATCATAGATTCGGATGGTTTCTTCATCCATTCTCAGGCCGGTTCTCTCAGCACGCGGGGCACCTTGAATTCGACGTTTTCCTTGGCGGTTTCGACCTCCGCCACGGTCACGTCGAAGCGGTCGCACAGAGCGGCGATGACTTCATCGACCAGAACTTCGGGGGCCGAAGCCCCGGCGGTGATGCCGATGGATTTGATCCCTTCCAAAGCGCGCCAGTCGATATCGGTGGCACGCTGCACCAACTGGGCATATTTGCAGCCGTTGCGCGCGCCGACTTCGACCAGACGGCGGGAATTCGACGAATTGGGCGCGCCCACCACCAGCAAGGCGTCGATCTTCGGTGCCATTGCCTTCACGGCTTCCTGCCGGTTGGTCGTGGCGTAGCAGATGTCTTCCTTATGCGGGCCCTGGATCGCGAGGAAACGCGCCTGCAGCGCCGCGACGATATCCTTGGTGTCGTCGATCGAAAGCGTGGTCTGGGTCACGAAGGCCAGTTTTTCGGGATCGCGAACGTCCACAGTCGCCACGTCGGCGACGGTTTCGACCAGCAATACCTCGCCCTCGGGCAACTGCCCCATCGTGCCGATGGTTTCGGGGTGGCCTGCATGGCCGATCATGATGATCTGCAACCCGTTTTCGGAATGCCTTTCGGCTTCGATATGCACCTTCGACACCAGCGGGCAGGTGGCATCGACATAGATCATCTGCCGCGCCTCGGCCGCTTCGGGGACCGATTTCGCCACCCCGTGGGCGGAAAAGATCACCGGGCGGTCGTCAGGGCATTCGTCCAGTTCCTCGACGAACACCGCGCCCTGTTCCTTCAGGCTGTCGACCACGAATTTGTTATGCACGATTTCGTGGCGGACATAGACCGGCGCGCCCCATTTCTGGATCGCCATTTCGACGATCTTGATGGCGCGGTCGACGCCGGCGCAGAAGCCGCGCGGCGCGGCAAGGTAGAGGGTGAGCGGCGGTTTGGTCATGGTCTGCGTCTCCTGTTGCGGAACAGGTAAGCCGGAAAGCGGCTTGCGTAAAGACCGCAAGCCTGCATCCGGCGGCGCGGGCCGCCTTGCACTGGGGCTGAAAATGAAAACCGGGGCGCGTTGGCCCCGGATTTCTCAGTGGTCGTTATAGGCGACCTCGCGTTCCACGGGATTTTCCCGCGGCGGGCGCCCGATCGCTTCCTTCAGCTCGTCCAGTTCGATGAAATTATCGGCCTGGCGGCGCAGTTCGTCGGCAATCATTGGCGGTTGGCTGCGGATGGTCGAAACGACCGAAACACGCACGCCCTGACGCTGCAGGCTTTCCACCAGCGGACGGAAATCGCCGTCGCCGGAAAACAGCACGATATGATCAACCCGAGGGGCCAGTTCCATGGCATCGACGGTCAGTTCGATATCCATGTTGCCCTTGACCTTCCGGCGTCCCTGACTGTCGGTGTATTCCTTGGCCGGTTTGGTGACCATGGTGAAACCGTTGTAATGCAGCCAGTCGACCAGCGGGCGGATCGGAGAATATTCATCATTCTCCAGCAGGGCAGTGTAGTAAAAGGCGCGCAGCAATTTTCCGCGACGCATGAATTCCTGCCGCAGAAGCTTGTAGTCGATATCGAACCCAAGCGCTTTGGCGGCGGCGTACAGGTTAGACCCATCGATGAACAGCGCCAGCCGTTCGTCTTTGTAGAACATCAAATTTCCTTCCGATTATCAGCTTGGCGACTAGTCCGTGAGTGAATAGGTTAAAAAATTCGTCGCCTCGCTTGGGCGCCGAAAATAAGTGTTATTACTATGCCGTGCAAGTTGAGTGCGCGTATCAAAAGGATAGGTCGGAATATGGGTACTACCCAAGATGTGCTCATCGCTCTCGGCGCAAACTTGCCGCTGGACGGGGATTTGCCCGCCGACACGCTGCGCAAGGCGATCAGGATTCTGCGCGCGGGCGGGCTGGATGTGGTTGAGGAAAGTCGTTTTTTTAAAACACCTTGCTTCCCTGCCGGTGCCGGCCCGGACTACATAAACGCCGCCATACGCTGCCGCACGGATTGGAGGCCGGAAAAAATTCTGGAATTTCTCCATAAAGTTGAAATGGATTTCGGTCGTGTCAGATTGTCCCGGTGGGGCGGAAGGACGCTGGATCTCGATATAATTGCCATCGACAATCAAATTTCGCCGGATAGGGATACGGTCCGGCAATGGATGGAATTGCCGGTTGCGCAGCAGATGCAGGCCGCGCCGAAGCAACTGATTCTTCCGCATCCGCGGATACAGGACCGTGCTTTCGTTCTTGTGCCTCTTGCCGACGTGGCGCCGGGGTGGAAACATCCGCTTCTGGGCAAAACCGTCACCGAATTATGCGATGAATTGCCCGCAGAGGCGCGCGCGGCGGTCGTCGCGGTGTGATTTCGGCTTGTCAATCGTATGCTGCCGCCGTAAATACACCCTTTCTACAGCCCGTCCAATGATTGGAGTGTCCCATGGCCCGCGTTACCGTAGAAGACTGCGTCGACAAGGTACCGAACCGTTTCGAGCTCGTGATGCTTGCTGCGCACCGTGCGCGCGAGATCGCCTCCGGTTCGTCTCTGACCGTGGACCGTGATAACGACAAGAACCCGGTCGTCGCCTTGCGCGAAATCGCCGAGGAAACCCAGTCGGCCGACGATCTGCGCGAGCGCCTGATCGAAAGCAACCAGACCCAGATCGAAGTGGACGAACCGGAAGAAGATTCGATGGCGCTTCTCATGGGTGGCGGCGAGGCCGACAAACCGGCCGAGGACGACATGTCCGAAGAAATGCTGCTGCGGCAGCTGATGGAAGCACAGGGCCAGAACTGAGCCTGTTCCACATAAGGGGTTAAGGACAAGATGATCGCGGTTGACGACCTGATCGCCCTTGTCCGCAATTATAACCCGAAGACCAATGAAAACCTGCTGCGCGAGGCCTATGAATTCGGCCTCGCCATGCATGAGGGGCAGTTCCGCCATTCCGGCGAACCCTATTTTTCCCATCCCGTTGCCGTTGCCGCGATCCTGACCGAACAGCGTCTGGACGATGCCACCATCGTGACGGCCCTGCTGCATGACACGATCGAGGATACCAAGGCGTCCTATGCCGAGGTCGAACGGATGTTCGGCAAGGAGGTGGCGGATTTGGTCGATGGCGTCACCAAGCTGACCAATCTGCAACTGTCCAGTTCCGAGACGAAGCAGGCGGAAAACTTCCGCAAGCTGTTCATGGCGATGTCCAAGGACCTGCGGGTGATCCTGGTGAAGCTGGCCGACCGCCTGCACAACATGCGCACGATCAAGGCGATGCGCCCCGAAAAGCAGGCGCAGAAGGCACGCGAGACGATGGAAATCTTCGCGCCCTTGGCGGGGCGCATGGGGATGCAGTCGATGCGCGAGGAATTGGAAGACCTCGCCTTCAAGGTGCTCAATCCCGAGGCCCGCGCTTCGATCATGCGCCGCTTCGTGATGCTGCAGAAGGAAACCGGCGATGTGATCCACCGCATCACTGGCGACATGCGGCAGGAGTTCGAAGAGGCGGGCGTCGAGGCGCAGGTTTTCGGCCGCGCCAAGAAACCCTATTCGATCTGGCGCAAGATGTCTGAAAAGGATGTCGGATTCTCGCGCCTGTCCGATATCTACGGCTTCCGCGTCATCACCAACAGCGAAGACGACTGCTACCGTGCCCTGGGCGTGATCCACCAGCGCTGGCGCGCGGTGCCGGGCCGGTTCAAGGATTACATCAGCCAGCCGAAATCGAACGGTTACCGGTCGATTCACACCACCGTGTCGGGCCGCGACGGCAAGCGGGTCGAGGTGCAGATCCGCACCCGTCAGATGCATGACGTGGCCGAAACCGGGGTGGCGGCGCATTGGTCCTACCGCGATGGGGTGCGGGCCAAGAACCCCTTCGCCGTCGATCCGGCGAAATGGATTGCTTCGCTGACCGAACAGTTCGACGCCGAGGAAGACCACGCCGAATTCATGGAAGCCGTGAAGCTGGAAATGTATTCGGACAAGGTGTTCTGCTTCACCCCGAAGGGCGAGGTTGTGAAACTGCCCAAGGGCGCGACGCCGATCGATTTCGCCTATGCCATCCACACCCGGATCGGCAATGCCTGCGTCGGCGCCAAGGTCGACGGGATGCGGGTGCCGTTGTGGACCCGGGTGAAGAACGGCCAGTCGGTGGAAATCATCACCGCCGAGGGCCAGACGCCACAGGCCACCTGGCTCGATATCGCCATCACCGGCAAGGCGCGCACCGCGATCCGCCGGGCGCTGCGCGAAGTGGACCGCGAACGCTTCATCAAGCTGGGCCGCGAACTGGCCCGCTCGGCTTTCGAACATGTCGGCAAGAAGGCGACCGACAAGGCGCTGGAAACCGCCGCCCGCAACCTGCGTGTCGAAGATATCGACATGCTGCTGGCCAGGTTGGGCAGCGCCGAACTGACGACCCGCGAAGTGCTGCATGCGGTCTATCCGGACCTGAGCGAAGCGGAATCGGACGATATCGAACTGCGCGGCGCCGTGGTGGGCCTGTCGCATGATCAGCATTTCACCATCGCCAGGTGCTGCCAGCCGCTGCCCGGCGAACGCATCGTGGGCATTTCGCATCGCGGCAAGGGCGTGATCGTGCACGCCATCGATTGCGAAGCACTGGAAGCCTTCGAGGATCAGCCGCAGCGCTGGATGGATCTGCATTGGCACGCCGGCAAGCATCCCGCGATCCACGCCACGACGCTGGAATTGACCATCGGCAACGATGCCGGTGTGCTGGGCCGTGTTTGCACATTGATCGGGGAACAGAAGGCCAATATCTCGGACCTGACGTTCGAGGACCGCAAGCCGGATTTCTTCCGCTTGCTGGTGGAGGTCGATTTGCGGGACGCCGAGCATCTGCATTCTGTGATGTCGGCGCTGGAAGCCGAAAGCGATGTCGCGGAGGTCCGCAGATACCGGGATCCGTCGCGCGTCACGACGCAAGCGGGATAGCAGGAGGGCGCAAGCCTTGGTCTTCAAACGCCGCGACCGCCGACCGATCTGGAGGATCGTGTTCGAATTCTTCTGGCCCCGCGGTGGCTGGGGCCGGGCGGCGCAGTATGTCAAACACCGGCTGCACCGGCTGCCCGATTCCCCCGAAAAGATCGCCCGCGGCATTTTCGCCGGGGTCTTCACCACCTTCACCCCGTTTTTCGGTATGCACTTCGTGGTCGCCGGGACGCTGGCCTTCATCCTGCGCGGCAACATCCTTGCGGCGCTTCTGGGCACGTTTTTCGGCAACCCGCTGACCTATCTGCCGATCGGCGTGATTTCGATGAAGACGGGGTATTTCCTGCTCGGGCGTCATCCCGGGGCGGATCACGATGTCGAACGGTCACTGGCGGGCAAGTTCCTCGATGCCAGCGCCGACCTGCAGCACAATTTCCTTGCCGTGTTCTCCGATCACGACATGGACTGGCACGGGCTTGCCATCTTCTATGACGAGGTATTTTTCCCCTACATGATCGGCGGCATCATCCCCGGAATCGTAGCCGGACTGGTCTGTTATTATATCTCGGTGCCGCTGATCCGGGCCTATCAGAACCGCCGCAAGGGGGCGTTGAAGGCGAAATTCAACGCCTTGAAGAAAAAAGCCCATCTGAAGGCTGACGAGCCGCCAAAAGGCGACTAGGTTGGCCGCAAACAGGTCGTTCGGAATACGAAGGAGTGGGCCATGCAGCCGTTGGGAAAACTGCGTCTTGGCGTGAATATCGATCATGTGGCCACGGTGCGCAACGCGCGCGGCGGGGCCTATCCCGATCCGCTGCGGGCGGCCAAGCTGGCCGAAGACTTCGGGGCTGACGGTATCACCGCGCATCTGCGCGAAGACCGCCGCCATATCTCGGACGCCGATATCGACGGGCTGGCCAGGGCTTTGACGGTGCCGCTCAACTTTGAAATGGCGGCGACGGCGGAGATGCAGGCGATTGCGCTCAAGCACAAACCGCACGCGGTCTGCCTGGTGCCCGAAAAGCGCGAGGAACGCACCACCGAGGGCGGGCTGGAAGTGGCCCGCGAAGAAAACCGGCTAGCCCATTTCATCGCGCCGCTGCGCGACGCCGGTTGCCGGGTGTCGATTTTCATCGCCGCCGACCGCAAACAGATCGAGGCCGCCGCCCGGATCGGCGCGCAGGTGATCGAACTGCATACCGGTGCTTATTGCGACGCCCATGCCGAAGGCCGTTTCGAGGAACGCGATGCCGAACTGGAGGCCTTGCGCGAAATGTCGGCCTATGCCCATTCGCTGGGGCTCGAGGTGCATGCGGGCCACGGGCTGACCTATGACACGGTGAAACCCATCGCAGCCTTCCCCGAAGTGATGGAGCTCAATATCGGCCATTTCATCATCGGCGAGGCGATTTTCCGCGGTCTTGGCCCGGCGATCGAGGAAATGCGCCGCCTGATGGACGAAGCGCGGGAA
This sequence comes from Thalassovita aquimarina, assembly GCF_018219815.1. GTDB lineage: Bacteria > Pseudomonadota > Alphaproteobacteria > Rhodobacterales > Rhodobacteraceae > Thalassobius > Thalassobius aquimarinus. Next base: position 218,977 of record NZ_JADMKU010000005.1, on the reverse strand, counting down.
GGCTGAGAGATGAGGGCGTTTCTTGCCGTTTCCGCCATGCTGAGCGTCGCGCTGAACAAGGCGGTCGGGGATATTCGGGTGCGTGTCGAATGATCCTCGGTATCGGCACCGACCTGGCGAATATCGACCGGATTGCCGGAACGCTGGACCGTTTCGGCGACAGGTTCCGCGACCGTGTCTTTACCCCAACCGAACAGCGCAAGGCCGAACGGCGCAAGGACGTGGCCGGAACCTATGCCAAACGCTGGGCCGCGAAGGAAGCCTGTTCCAAGGCGCTTGGCACCGGATTGCGCATGGGCATCGCGTGGAAGGACATGGCGGTCAGCAACATCCATACCGGCCAGCCCGTGATGGAGGTGACCGGCTGGGCGAAGGAACGGCTCGATGCAATGACCCCACCGGGGCACGAAGCAGTCATTCACGTAACATTGACCGACGATCACCCTTGGGCGCAGGCCTTCGTGGTGATCGAAGCCCGGCCTTCGGGTTGACAGTCCAGCCCCATCCGCTCATCTACCCCTGCAACTTCGCATTCAGGAGAAAGTCCCAATGGCCGCTGACGCCAATAAAGGAAATGCCGTCGTCGAAACCATCAAGACGGTGGTCTATGCCCTGCTGATCGCGGGGGTGTTCCGCACGGTCTTTTTCCAACCGTTCTGGATCCCGTCCGGATCGATGAAGGACACCCTGCTGATCGGCGATTTCCTGTTCGTCAACAAGATGGCCTATGGCTATTCCTATGCCTCCTGCCCGACGATCCGACCGCTGGGCATCGATGCCAAGGGGCTTTGTGCCTTCCTTGACGGCGACAACACCCGGATCATGGGCAGCGAACCGGAACGCGGTGACGTGATCGTGTTCCGTCACCCGGTGAATGGCAGCGACTACATCAAGCGCCTGATCGGTCTGCCCGGCGATACCGTGCAGATGAAAAACGGCGTGCTGCATATCAACGGCAAGGCGGTGAAGCTGGAAAACGACGGCACCTTTGTCGAACCTGCCAGCCCGCAAGGGCCGCAGGGGCTGCGCCCGCGCTGTGAAAACGGACCCGTCGGCACCGGCGGCGACTGCATGAAGTCGCGCCAGATCGAAACCCTGCCGAACGGAGTGGAGCACGCGGTGCTGAATATCGGCAACCAGAGTTCGGACAACACGCCGGTCTATACCGTTCCGGCGGGGCATTATTTCTTCATGGGCGACAACCGCGACAATTCCACCGACAGCCGCGTGCCGCAGCAGGCGGGGGGCGTCGGTTTCGTGCCTTATGAAAACCTGATCGGCCGCGCCGATCGCATCATGTTCTCCTCCGCCGGGCGCTCGATGCTGGCCTTCTGGACCTGGCGGTCAGACCGTTACCTGAAAGGGATCGAGTGAAGCTGTCGGCCGAACTGAAGGCCTTCGAGGGCCGCATCGGGCATCGTTTCGCGCAGCCCGAACTGTTGCTGCGCGCGGTGACCCATTCCTCGATGTCCTCGCCCACGCGGGAAGACAACCAGCGGCTCGAATTCCTGGGCGACCGGGTGTTGGGGCTGGTGATGTCCGAGGCCCTTCTGGCGCGCGACACTGCGGCAACCGAAGGGCAACTGGCGCCGCGTTTCAACGCGCTGGTGCGCAAGGAAACCTGCGCCGACGTGGCGAAGGCCATCGATGTGGGTGCGGTGCTGAAACTGGGCCGGTCGGAAATGATGTCGGGCGGGCGGCGCAAGCAGGCTTTGCTCGGCGACGCGATGGAGGCGGTGATCGCCGCCGTTTACCTCGATGCCGGGTTCGATGCGGCGCGCGACATGGTGCTGCGGCTGTGGGGCAAGCGGATCGACGACGTGAAGGCCGATGCCCGTGATGCCAAGACGGCCTTGCAGGAATGGGCGCAGGCGCGCGGGCTGAAACCGCCGAAATACGTGGAAGTCTCGCGCTCCGGCCCCGATCACGCGCCGGTTTTCACCATCGCGGTCGAACTGGACAACGGCGAAAGCGAACGTGCCATCGCCGGATCGAAGCGGCAGGCGGAACAGGCGGCGGCCAAGGCTTTGCTGGCGCGGCTGGAGACCTAATATGGCCAAGGTCGAAACCTATACGCCGACGGGATCACCGATCCCGATCGGTCCCTATTCGCATATCGCCAAGGTTGGCGAAAACATCACCATCGGTGGAGTCGGCGGTGTCGATCCCGAAACCGGCACGGTGGCCGGCGAGGACACGTTTTCGCAGGCGCGGCAGATTCTCAGGAACTTCGACGCGCTGCTGCGCAGCGCCGGGTCCGACCTGGACCACGTGGTGCATATCCAGGTCTTTCTGAAGGAAATGGCCGATTTCGACGAGATGAACCGCGCCTATGTCGAGGTCATGGGGGGCACCGGCCGGCCCGCACGGTGCTGGGGGTGCGCGAGCTGCCGAAACCCGACTTCCGGGTGCTGATGAACCTGACCGCCGTGACGGTGTGATCCGGCCCGCCCTGCCGGGATCGCGTGGGGTAGGCACGGACGGGCGGTGCGGGTGCGTTTCCCGGCCAGAATGAAGCTAACAATGTCCGGCTGAATGCAGCGAAATTCATGCCGGATTTCGCCGCCCGTTGCGGCCTCTGGTCAAGGCAACGCATTCCCGCTACATACTGCGCTTCATTAGAAGAGGCCCACATGACCACACGCGCCGGATTCGTTGCCCTGATCGGAGAGCCCAACGCGGGCAAATCGACCCTGACCAACCGCATGGTCGGGGCGAAAGTGTCGATCGTCACCCACAAGGTGCAGACCACCCGCGCCCGCATCCGCGGCGTCGCGATCGAGGGCGATGCCCAGATCGTTTTCGTCGACACGCCGGGCCTGTTCAAACCGCGCCGGCGGCTGGACCGGGCGATGGTCGCCGCCGCCTGGGGCGGCGCGGCAGATGCCGATGTGATCGTGCTGATGGTCGAGGCGCATCGCGGCGTCACCGAGGGGGTGGAAAAGATCCTCGAAGGGCTGGAAGAGATCGGCAAGGGCCGCACCGTGGCGCTGGCGATCAACAAGATCGACCGGGTCAAGGCCGAGGCGCTTTTGGCGCTGTCGCAGAAGCTCAACGATCGCTATCCCTTTGCCAAGACCTTCATGATCTCGGCCGAGAAGGGCCACGGCGTCGACGATCTGCGGCACTGGCTGGCGGGCGAAGTGCCCGAGGGGCCGTGGCTCTATCCCGAAGATCAGATCGCTGATCTGCCTTTACGGATGATCGCCGCCGAGATCACCCGCGAAAAACTGACGCTCAGACTGCACCAGGAACTGCCCTATCAGCTGACCGTGGAAACCGAGAACTGGGAAGAACGCAAGGACGGGTCGGCCCGGATCGATCAGGTGATCTATGTCGCCCGCGACGGGCACAAGGGCATCCTGCTGGGTCATCGCGGCGAAACCATCAAGGCGATCAGCAAGGCCGCGCGCGAGGAACTGGAAGAATTCCTCGGCCGCAAGGTACACCTGTTCTTGCAGGTGAAGGTGCGCACCGGCTGGCTGGAAGAGGCCGCGCGCTATTCCGAGATGGGGCTTGATTTCAAGGACGGGAACTAACGCGTATGCGCCTGACTGCCCGGATCTGGGTTGATGCCTATCTGACCCGTCTGCGCCTTTACGACATCCCGGCCTTCGTCGTGGCCCATGGCGACGACACCGCCGGCGCGGTGCTGATCAAGCTCAACACGCTGGACGGGCAGGCGGTGGCCTATCAGCGTTCCTTCGACCTGATGACCGGCGCCCGCAAGTGGATGGAACTGGTCGCGGGCGAGGAGCGCGACGTCGATGCCGCCATTACCAAGCAGCGCGGCTTCGATCCCGACCTCTGGGTTGTTGAGGTCGAGGACCGGCAGGGCCGGCACCTGTTGGACGAACCGGGGCTGGCGGATTGAGGTAGGGCTGAATTGGCGTCAAATGTTCTCTTTGCGGCTGAAGCGGACGGACGACAAGGCCTTTCCATGATCGGATGCAACACTTGGACCTTCGCTCGCGCAGTCCGTCGCACGCCTTTGCCATCCCTGTGGGTACACGAAGAGTTTATCTAGACAGCTATTGAGCTTCCTGTGACTGGAAGCCGTATGTTCCTAAACAAGGCTTTCAGTCTGCCGGTGCCGGACTTGGCGCCAGAACTGCATCATTCGGAATGGTGGAGGAATGAGGGTGGATAAGCAGAAACGACGCGAACGCCTCAGGCCGTTCAAGCTTGCACTGGCATTCACAGCGGCCGGCGAGCTGACCTATTTCCTGGGCTGGGGATTATGGCTCTATCCCGCAGGGAACGTCCTTTTGAAGCTCGCTTGGACCGTTACCTGCGCCATCGCGATGGCTGTCGCGGTCGGCGTTGTGGTGACTGTATGGCGCGCGCGAAAACCTGATCGTCTGACGACCTGGATTGGCACCGCGTTTCTTTATGCCTTGATACTCTCAATCTGCACTATGATCTGCTACATCATGGACAGCCGGTTCGACTATTTTGGCGGAGCGAGCGCACCTACGCTTTTTGTCACCGCTGGTCTTTTGCCCGCGTTTCTGTCGGCCATACCCTTCACGTGGTTACTGCATGCATCAAGGGGGCGGGATACCCTTAACCGTTTGGGATTTTGAATTTGCGCCAGACGGACGATCCTGGCGCTGTCTGATATCACTCTAGGCTCAAAGGACAAATGAGTATGGCAAATCGCATGACAATCCTCGTCCTTGGTGTGCTTGCGACCTTCGGCGCGCTGATGGGAGTTCTCGCTGACATACTCTCGGTCTGGTCTTCGCATGCCGGTCAAATGGCGACAGCCTTTTCGGTTAGCCTGGAGGACATTGCGGGCTTTTATGTGGACAAACCGCGTTGGACCTATGTGGCTGGTAACTACATTGGTCTTTACTTCATTCCGCTTCATGTTCTTGGCTTTTTCCTGGTCTTCCAAGCTCTGAAACCGGCCAGCCTTTTCTGGTCCAGAGTTTTTCTCGCACTTGCCCTTTATCTCACGCCGATCGGCGTCGGCATGCACGGCTCGCTAGCATTTGTCGGAGATATTTTGCGTTCCGAAGACGCCGAACTCATCCAAGGCATGCGGGACTATTGGCAGCCTTGGGCCTATTCCCTGGTGATAGGCTATGCCGTGGTTTCGGTGCTGATCCTGGGTATGATCCTGTCTGGAAAATCATTCTACCCGCGCTGGACGGCGCTTGTGAGCCCGATCGGGCTTGTGTTCTTTTCCGCAATTGCCATCGCTATTCTGCCCGAGAACCTGAATGGGCTGAAGGCATTTCTTGCCATTACGGGATTGAACCTGCCGTTGGCTGTTCTTTTCTTGGTCACGACCTTGATATTGGTGAAACGCGACGAGTTTTCACTCTCGCTGTAGGGCCGAAGAATTGTCCTGTGGCGCACATTTCAACATGCCCCGAAACGTACTGTCCGTACGAGCCCACGGCCGGCTTTGGTGTTTGACCGATCTAGGATCAGAATACGTTTATGGTCCGCTTTGGGCACGTATTTGGGGTGTGGGAGCGTGCTGCTGAATGGCTGGTTTAGGCTCAATGGGCCCTCCATTCCCACCCGCAATTTACCTTGTACAATCCGCTGCGCTTACCCCACAGCCCACGCATGGAATGGAGCGCTCAGGGCATATTGCTGACGGTGAAACGGTACGGGGAAAACGCGGCCATCTTGGAGCTGTTCACCCCCGACCACGGCCGCCATACGGGTGTGATGCGCGGCACCACCAGCCGCAAGGTCGCCCCGATCCCGTAACTCGGCGCGTAGATTGACGTGGCGCGGCGAGCGGTGGCCTATCAGCGTTCCTTCGACCTGATGACCGGCGCCCGAAAGTGGATGGAACCGGTCGCGGGCGAGGAACGCGACGTCGATGCCGCCATCGCCAAGCAGCGCGGTTTCGATCCCGATCTCTGGGTGGTCGAGGTTGAGGACCGGCAGGGCCGGCACCTACTGGACGAGCCGGGGCTGGCAGATTAGCGGCGCCTCGGTCCGCGTTTCCAGCCGCCGGGAGGATGTGCCCCCTGAGTGATGAATGACGTCACCGATTGTGCGGGCTTGGGGCGCGGGGAAGATCGGTTGTCGCGCCGCGTAATCCGCAGCCTCACGGCTTTCAGTATTTGCCTGTACTTATGTACCTTCCTCGGCCAAACTCGGCGTTGTTTGCTTATGGTGTATGGAAGACGTCATGTTGAGGCTGTTCGAATTGTTGTTGATGAGTTTCCCGCGCGACGAGCGCGGCATAGCCTTTACCGAATACCTCGTGGTGCTTGCGCTGTTGATCGGTGGAACCATCGCTGCGGTGCTGCTTTTTGGCGATGCCCTGTCCGGCGCATATCTCAGTTTCGTTGGTTTCATCCGGTCGTTGGACCCCGCCAGCACGTGAATGCCTGCCCGGAATGACGTCGGGCGCCGGGTGAAGGCGCTATGCCTGCCCGAAGTGCGGGCTTGCTCCTTCTTGGAAGCTGCAACAAGGTCACATTATGGAATGGCGCGATCAGGGCATATTGCTGGCGGTTAGGCGGCACGGCGAAAATTCGGCGATACTCGAGCTGTTTACTCCCGAACACGGCCGCCATGCGGGCGTGATGCGCGGCGCCACCAGCCGGAAAATCGCGCCGATCTTGCAACCCGGCGCACAGCTTGACGTGACGTGGCGGGCGCGGTTGGCCGATCATATCGGCAGCTACACCGTCGAACCGCTGCGCAGCCGCACGGCGATGGCGATGGCGGGGCGTCAGGCGCTGGCCGGGCTGAACGCGGTCTGCGCGCTGCTGCTTTACGCGCTGCCCGAACGCGAAGCGCATCTGCCGCTTTACCGGCGGACCGAGGCTCTGCTCGACGTTCTGGACGAAACCGGGCTCTGGCCGCTGGCCTACTTGCGATGGGAAATGGCGTTGCTTGAGGAACTGGGATACGGGCTGGACCTGTCGGCCTGCGCCGTCTGCGGGGCGGCGAATGACCTGAGCTATATCTCGCCCAGGACCGGCCGGGCGGTGTCGCGTGCGGGGGCGGGGGAATGGGCCGACCGGCTGTTGCCGCTGCCGGAATGCCTGTTGGGTGGCACCGATCATCCGCTATCCGACGTCCTGCAAGGGCTGGAGGTGACAAGGTTCTTCCTGCGCAAATCCTTGGCCGAGGGGGCGCAGGGCAAACCGCTGCCCGAGGCGCGCCAAAGGTTCATCGACGGGTTGGAGCGGCGCTCAGCGCAGGGCGAGAACCAGATCGACCAGTGATCCCATCGGCCCGCCCGTATCGTTTGCGTTGGCCGGCAGGCTCTTGATGCCGATCGTCGACCCAAGGATCACCCGGGCCCAATCGGGATTGGTGATGCCGTTGTCGCGCAGCAGTTCCGACAGAAGGTTCAGCCGCAGCCCGTCGACCTTTGCCACCCGGTCGGCCACGCCGCCATCGCCCTGCGCCCAGGCGCGGATGGCGCGTTCGGGATTTTTGTCGGCGGTGACGTCGCTGGCATAGTCGGTGATGTCCTGGCCGAGCCGGCGCAGCTTGGCGCCGGAACTGGATTCTTCTTCCACGATCCGGGCAATCGGCGACAGCGCTTCGGCTTCCCATACGTCCAGCAGCGCGGCGTGAAAGGCCGGCACATCGGCGAAATGCCAGTAGAAGGACCCCTTGGTCGTCTTCAGCCGCCGCGCCAGCGGTTCGGCCTTCAGCGCGGTCGGGCCTTCTTCGACGAGAGCGGCGAACCCGGCTTGCAACCAGTCGGATTTCGAAAGGCGTTTCTTGGCGGTCATATCTCACCCCTACGCGCGCGTCGTTTGTTCCGCAACTGCGGAGCAAACTTTACCCTGCGAATGTCTCATCGTGGTGACGGTGCTGCCCTTTTTTCGGGCTAGAGGTCTATTTCCACGACGCCATCGGGGTCGGCCGCGCGGGACTGGCACAGGATGATGGTGTTTTCCCGCTGCTTGTTCGACAGCACGAAATCGCGGTGTTCGACCGCGCCGCTGACCAATCCGCATTTGCAGACGCCGCAGATGCCGTCGGAACATTTCACGTCTACATGGATGCCGTTTCCCAGCAACACGTCCGAGGCGCTCTTGTCCTCGGGCACCAGCAATTCCCGGCCGTCCTTCAGTCGCAGGGTGAAGGGATGGTTTTCGTATTCCGGCTGTTCCGGGACGCTGAAATATTCCAAGTGCCGCGCCTCTTCTGGGAAACCCTGCCGGGTGGCGGCCTCGATCACACCGTTCATGTAGCGATCCGGCCCGCAGGTATAGACGTGCCAGCCGGGTTGGTATTCCCCCAGCACCGCGTCGAGATCGGCGCGGCTACCTTCGTCGCTGAAGTGGTAATGCACCTTGTCTGCCCAGGGCATGCGCGCCAGATCGTCCAGATACCCGGCCGAAGCGCGCGACGAACACGAATAATGCAGCGCGAAATCGCGGCCCAGTGCGTGCAGCCGGTGGGCAAAGGCGATCATCGGTGTGACGCCGATGCCGCCGCCCATCAGGAAGGTTTTCGTCGCGGTTTCGTCCAGCGGGAAATGCCCGATCGGTTTCGAGATGAAGACCTTGCGCCCTTCGTTGAAAATCCGGTGCATCAGCTTCGACCCGCCGCGGCCTTCGTCTTCCCGCAGCACACCGATCTGGTATTTCGTCTGGTCCGCCGGATCGCCCGACATCGAATATTGCCGCAGGAATTCCGGCGCGACGAGAACGTCCAGATGTGCCCCCGCCGACCAGTCGGGCAGGGGGCCGCCGTCGAGCGTGGAGAATTCGTACTTGGTCACGTCCGGCGTCATCTTTTCCACCTTGCTGACCTCGACCCGGATCACCGGCGGGTCGCTGGGGGTGGTGTAGCGGTGCACGACCGACATATCGCCCTTGGCCAGGCGGTCGCGGTATTCTTCGGCCGTAACCATCTGCTCGTAGGCGGCAATCCCCGCTTCGCGGTCCATCGGGAACGGGTAGGGCCAGGGCGGCGGCGCCAAGGGCGCGGGATAGACGGCCAGCGTCTGGTCTTCGTACTTCAGGTCGATTTCGATCTGCAAATCGCGCCGGTTCAGCGGATGTTGCGACGGGTGGTAGCCGCCATCGTCCTGCAATTCGATGTCCCACCACCATTTCTTGGTGTCGTTCAGCCCGCCATTGCCGACGGCATCGTCGAGCTTAGCCAAGGGGCGCGCCAGTGCGGGAATGTTGGAGGCCGCCCAGCGGAACGGCGCTTCGGAAAACAGCCCTTCAAGGTTCCACGGGCAGGTTTTCATGCAGCGCCCGCACATCGCGCCGCCTTCGGTGGTGATCCGGTAGGTGGCGCATTTCTGGCTGTCGGATTTCCAGATTTCGTAGCCGTTGAACATCAGCTTCGGCCCGGCGGTGATCGCCCCCGAGGGGCATTCGCGGGCGCATTTGTTGCAGGCTTCGCAGAACTTCTGCAGCCCGAAATCGATCGGCTTGTCATGCGCCATCGGCATGTCGGTGGTCACCACCCCGGATTTCAGCCGCGGGCCCAGATAGGGGTTCAGGATCACCTCGCCGATACGGCTGACCTCGCCCAGGCCGGACAGCAGCAGCAGCGGCGGTTGCAGCACCTCGCCGTCCATCACAGTATGGGCCTTGGCACTGTAGCCAAGGTTGCGGATCTGCTTGGCGATCACCCCGCCCAGCAGCGAAAACCGCAGGTAGGCGCGCATCGACTGGGCGACGGAAATCCAGTCGTCGCCGCTGGCGCCTTCCATCGTTTCGTAGCCTTGGTCGATGATCATGCTGATTGCCTGATCGTGCGGCGGGTCGATCGGATCACCGGCGGCGTCGTGGCTGTACCACGCCCAGTCGGGGCAGCGGCTGAGGCCGACCGCGTCGACGCCGAGGAAGTAGCTGGCCGCCTTGATGTTGGCGGCGTTTTGCTGCGGGTCGTCGGGGCGCTGGCCGTGCGGATTCGGATCGCCGTTCTGGATCACCACGAAGGCCCCGAGCGCCCGGCGCTGTGCGAAGCTGGGGGCGGATTTGCGGGCATAATGCCCGCCCTTGGCATTGTCCTGCACGTTCTTGCCCATGTCGCCGAACTGGGCACGGGCGAACATGTCGGCGCGTTTCGGCACCCGGGCCACGTTGGGTTCGTCGATATAGGTGGTCGGGTCTTCGACCCGTTTCAGCCGTTCGAACGGGTGCGGGCCGTCGGCAAAGTGGCGCTTGGCGAAGGGATCGCGGTTCAGCGCCGATTTGGCAAATCCCTTGCCCAGCCACCAGGCCGGGCCCTTGGTGCTGAACCACGGCTGCTCTGCCATCGGCGCCAGCGGTGCGTCCGCGACCAGCTCAAGATCGCAAGTGACCGCCGCGACGCCGAATCGCGGACCGATCCAGGGCGCGACCAATGCGCCGTCTTCGACCGTGGCCAACCCCGCCGCGACCGCAAGCCGGTTCAGATCAACGTCCGAAGACGCGCCGGAATGGGCTTTCGCCTGCCACCCCAGCAACCGGATGTAGTTGGCGAGAACCGCGGCGGTTTCGTTGGCGCGCAAACAGGCGCGTTGTGCCTGCGCGTCGGCGATCCAGTCGGTTCCGGGGTCGCCGTTGTCCGGATCGCGGGGGTATTCGTAAAGGAAAACCAGCGCATATTTGTGCCCGTCGATGCCCGAGGGCGGGGCCTCCATGGCCTCTTTCAGCTCGGCCATGATCACGTCGATGCCCGAGGCCAGCGTCTTGGTCTGGCGGGTGCGCAGTTCCTCGGCCAGGCGGTCGATGTCGGGATTGCGGACGGGGTCATCCAGCCGCGCCGCATCGGGCAGTCGGCAGATGCCAACCATGCTGGCATCCGAAAAATAGCCAAATGACTTCAGATGGTTGGATCGTTCCTGCGGGTCCGACGGGATCGTGGCGCGGGTCTTGTTCACCATGCCGTCGCGGATCGCATCCAGCATCGCCTGATATTCGCCCATCGCGTTGACGATGCTTTCCGGCGCGTCCGGGCGGCGGAAGGAAGCCGGCGTCCAGCGGGGAACGGAATCGAGGTCGGCAGGCGTATCCTGCCGGGTCAACCGTTCCAGCGGGTAGGCCCCCATATGCACGGGTCGGTCCTTGGTCGAAAAGAAACGCAGCCCCATGACATCTCCTCCTGTCTTCGGCTTTTGGGTCGGCCCGGTTACGTTGCCCCGGTTCGGCAGACCTCAGCCGCTTTGCCTGTTTTTCAGGCAGTATGCAAGAAACCGGCCTGAGCGCGTCGTTTTTTAAATTTTACCAGTTGATAAAAAAATTGATACGGACATACTGAAAAGAAAAAACACCAAGCTCAGTGGAGGTAACAATGACTTCAAACGCACTGACGCCAGGCATCGTTGCAGGACGGTTGCCGGCGGATCAGTTGTCGGACAACTTTTCGGACCTGCATCCACCGCTCGACGGTCACGAAGCGCTGGTAGCGGCGGACCGCTGCTATTTCTGCCATGACGCGCCCTGCGCCACGGCCTGTCCGACCGACATCGACATTCCCCTGTTCATCCGGCAGATCGCCACCGGAACGCCCGAAGCGGCGGCCAAGACGATCCTGTCGCAGAACATCCTGGGCGGCATGTGCGCCCGGGTCTGTCCGACCGAAACCCTGTGCGAACAGGTCTGCGTGCGCGAAACCGCCGAGGGCAAGCCGGTCGAGATCGGCAACCTGCAGCGCTATGCCACCGACACCCTGATGGCCACCGGCGCGCATCCGTTCGAACGCGCGGCGGCGACGGGGAAGAAAATCGCCGTCGTCGGTGCCGGGCCGGCGGGCTTGTCCTGCGCCCACCGCCTGGCGATGAAGGGGCACGACGTTTCCGTTTATGACGCGCGGCCCAAGCCGGGCGGGCTGAACGAATACGGCATCGCCAGCTACAAATCGGTCGACGGGTTCGCCGCGAAGGAAGTCGAGTGGCTGCTGCAGATCGGCGGGATCACCGTCGAGAACGGCAAATCTCTCGGCAACGGTCTGTCACTGGATCAGCTGAAGGCCGATCATGACGCGGTGTTCCTCGCGATCGGCCTGGCAGGTGTAAATGCGATGCGGGTCGAGGGCGAAGACAAGGATGGCGTTCTCGACGCGGTCGATTTCATTTCCGACCTGCGTCAGGCCGGGGACATCGCTTCGGTCGAAATCGGCCGCGACGTGGTGGTGATCGGCGGCGGCATGACCGCGGTGGACGCCGCGGTGCAGGCCAAGCTGCTTGGCGCGTTGAATGTCAGCCTCGTCTATCGCCGTGGCCGTGACCGGATGAACGCGAGCGTGTTCGAACAGGACCTGGCGGCCTCCAAGGGCGTGCGGATCATCACCAATGCCTCGCCCAAATCGGTGATCGGCAATGGTGCGGTGCGCGAGATCGAATTCGAATATACCGACGACGATCTGAAGCCCACCGGTCAGACCTTCCGGCTTGCCGCCGATCAAGTGTTCAAGGCGATTGGCCAGACATTGGGCGGCAGCGACCTGCCCGATCTGGAGGGTGGCAAGATCGCCGTCACCGGCGCGGGCCGCACCAGCATCGATGGCGTCTGGGCCGGCGGCGACTGTGCCGCGGGTGGCGAAGATCTGACCGTGACGGCGGTGGCCGAAGGCCGCGACGCCGCTGAAGACATTCACGTCGCCCTGTCGGCGTAAGCAGAGGGAGATAAGCAGATGGCCAATCTCGCAAGCGAATTCATCGGGATCAAATCCCCCAACCCGTTCTGGCTCGCCTCGGCGCCGCCGACGGACAAGGAATACAACGTCCGCCGTGCCTTCGAAGCCGGATGGGGCGGCGTCGTTTGGAAAACACTCGGTTCCGAAGGCCCGCCGGTGGTCAACGTCAACGGCCCGCGCTACGGCGCGATCTGGGGCGCTGACCGCCGCCTTCTGGGGCTCAACAATATCGAACTGATCACCGACCGCCCGCTGGAAGTGAACCTGCGTGAAATCAAGTCGGTGAAACGCGACTACCCTGATCGCGCGCTGATCATTTCGCTGATGGTGCCGTGCGACGAAACCAGCTGGGAAACCATCCTGAAGCAGATCGAGGACACCGGTGCCGATGGCGTCGAGCTGAACTTCGGCTGCCCGCACGGCATGGCTGAACGCGGCATGGGCGCGGCGGTGGGGCAGGTGCCCGAATATATCGAAATGGTGACCCGCTGGGTGAAGAAACATTCGCGCATGCCCTGCATCGTGAAACTGACCCCGAACATCACCGACGTGCGCAAGCCGGCCGAGGCGGCCAAGCGCGGCGGTGCCGACGCGGTCAGCCTGATCAACACGATTAACTCGATCACCAGCGTCGACCTGGACGATTTCGCCCCCGAACCGACGATCGACGGCAAGGGGACCCATGGCGGCTATTGCGGCCCGGCGGTGAAGCCGATCGCGCTGAACATGGTGGCGGAAATCGCCCGCAACCCCGAAACCGCGAACCTGCCGATGTCCGGCATCGGCGGCGTGACCACCTGGCGCGACGCGGCGGAATTCATGGCGCTTGGCGCCGGCAACGTGCAGGTCTGCACCGCGGCGATGACCTACGGGTTCAAGGTGGTGCAGGAAATGATTTCGGGCCTCAGCGACTACATGGACCGCAAGGGGTTCACCTCGACCTCGGAACTGGTCGGCCGCGCGGTGCCAAATGTCACCGACTGGCAGTATCTGAACCTGAACTACGTGACCAAGGCCAAGATCGACGAAGACGCCTGCATCAAGTGCGGCCGTTGCTATGCCGCATGCGAAGATACCAGCCACCAGGCCATCGACATGTCCGAAGGCCGGGTGTTCTCGGTCAAGGATGATGAATGCGTGGCCTGCAATCTCTGCGTCAACGTCTGCCCGATCGAAGGTTGCATCACCATGGAACGCGTCGCGCCGGGGCGGTTGGATGAACGCACCGGCGAGGTGGTGCCGGAAGAGTACGGCAATTGGCTGGAACACCCGAACAATCCGGGAAATTCCTGCGCCGCCGAATGAAATTGCGCGCCCGGTCCGGGCGCGCAATTTGACTTGCCCCCGGCCCGCGGTTTCCGCCCCGGGTTTGCCTCCGGCGGGGATATTTGAAAACAGAAGAAGGTTTGCCTCCCCCCGCCTTCTTCTTTTTCAAAATATCCCGGGGGTGGGGCCGTGCCCCGCAATGGCTTCGCCTCTTTGGCGAAGTGCGGCCGGCGCGCCCGGAACGGGCGTTCATGTGGGCGCTGTCAGGGGGTCAGAAGCTTGCGGTACATGCTGTCGAGAAACGCTTCGGCCCCTTCAACCGGGTCGGCTTCCCCGTCGGTCAGGATCGACACCTGCACTTCGAAATCGGCGTAATGCTGGGTGGTCGCCCAGATCGAGAAAACCAGGTGCCGCGGATCAGATTGCGCCAGCTTGCCTTCTTCCATCCAGCGCTGGATCAGGGTGGTTTTTTCGTCGAACAGCGTCTTGAGCCCGGTCTCCAGATGCGGCCGCATCCTGGGGGCGCCCTGCAGGATTTCATTGGCAAACAGCCGGCTTTCGCGGGGGAATTCGCGGCTCATCTGCACCTTGCGGTGGATGTAGGCGAGGATTTCTTCCAGTGGATCGCCTTCGGGATCCATCTTCGCCAGAGGATCGAGCCAGTTTTCCATCAGCGTGTTCAAAAGCGTGACGTGGATCGCTTCCTTGCCGTCGAAATAATACAGGATGTTCGGTTTCGACAGTCCCGATGCCTCGGCGATCTGGTCCAGCGTCGCGCCGCGATAGCCATGCTGCGAAAACACGTCTAGCGCCGCCTCAAGAATGCGCTTGCGATTGCGCAGCTGGATGCGGCTCGGCTTTTTCTCGGGTTTCGTCGCGTCGTCCATCGCTTACTCCGGTCAGGCTGATCGGCTAGACTAGCCCAGCCATTTTGAATGGTCCAGAAATCGCGTCATTCGGTGACCCCGATCCCTTTCAGGATGATGCGCTTGATGCTGGCCTTCGCCGCTTCCCACTGCGCGTCGTCGAGCGGCTTGCCGCCGTTCAGGGTTTCGATCTGGTGGCTGAAATCGGCGTAGTGCTGGGTGGTCGCCCACAGCATATAGAGCAGGTGGTCGGGATCGACCGGGTCCATCCGGCCTTCGGCGATCCAGCGGTTGATGATCGCGGCGCGGCCCTCGGTCCATTCCATCAGCGTGGTTTCCAGGTAGTCCTGGATCACCGGCGCGCGGTGCATCACTTCGGTCGCCCAGACCTTCGATCCGGACGGATGGCGGCGGCTGATTTCCATCTTGGCGTCGATATAGGCGCCGATTCCCTCGGCCGGGTCGTCGGCATCGTCGAACACATCCGCCGCCTGCAGCCAGAACTGGAAAATGTTTTCCACCACCTGCCGGTAAAGCGATTCCTTGGTCGGGAAATAATAATGCAGGTTCGCCTTGGGCAACCCGGCCATATCGGCGATCAACTGCATCGTCGCGCCGCCGAACCCCGCCTCGGAAAAGACTTTTTCCGCTGCCGCCAAAATGAGCTTTTCGTTTTCCTGACGGCGTTCTTTTTTGCTGTTCGTGCGCGGTTGAGCGGCCATAGAGAAATCTGTCCGATAAAATTTCTTGACCGGTTGGTCAGGTTGTGGTGTCGTGAATTTGACCATACGGTCAGGAACCGTGTGAAGCAAGAGAGCAAAGGCCCGTCAGAGGCCGCTCAACAAGGGAGAATTCCGAATGGCCGTGCTTGGCGATAATTTGAAAATCAACGGCGACCGCTTGTGGGACAGCCTCATGGAGATGGCCAAGATCGGGCCGGGCATCGCGGGCGGCAACAACCGTCAGACCCTGACCGATGCGGATGCCGAGGGACGCGCGCTGTTCCAGAAATGGTGCGAAGCGGCGGGCTGCACCATGGGTGTGGACAAGATGGGCAACATGTTTGCCACCCGTCCCGGCACCGATCCCGAGGCGCTGCCGGTCTACATGGGATCGCACCTGGATACCCAGCCGACGGGCGGTAAATACGATGGCGTCCTGGGCGTTCTTGGCGGGCTGGAAGCTCTGCGCACCATGCAGGATCTCGGCGTGAAGACCAAACACCCGATCGTGCTGACCAACTGGACCAACGAGGAAGGCACCCGGTTCGCGCCTGCGATGCTGGCTTCGGGCGTGTTCGCGGGCAAGCACGAGCTGGACTGGGCCTATGACCGGGTCGATGCCGAGGGCAAGCGGTTCGGCGACGAGTTGAAGCGGATCGGCTGGGTCGGCGACGAAGAGGTCGGCGCGCGCAAGATGCACGCGATGTTCGAGCTGCATATCGAACAGGGCCCGATCCTGGAGGCCGAGGGCAAGGATATCGGCGTGGTGACCCACGGGCAGGGGCTGCGCTGGATCGAGTGCACGGTGACCGGCAAGGAAAGCCATACCGGGTCGACCCCGATGCGGATGCGCAAGAATGCCGGCCGCGGGCTGGCGCGGATCACCGAACTGGTGCACGAGATCGCGATGAAGCATCAGCCCAACGCGGTGGGCGCCATCGGTCATATCGACGTCTATCCCAACAGCCGCAACATCATCCCGGGCAAGGTCGTGTTCACCATCGATTTCCGCTCGCACCTGATGGATGTGATCGATGCGATGATGGCGGAGTTCGAGGAAAAGGCGCCGAAGCTTTGCGAGGAAATCGGCGTGTCGCTCGACTGGAAGATCTCGGGCCAGTTCAACCCGCCCGCGTTCGACGAAAACTGCGTCGCGGCGGTGCGCAATGCGGCCGAAAGGCTGGGCTACAGCCACATGGACATCGTGTCCGGCGCCGGCCACGACGCCTGCTGGATCAACGACGTGGCGCCGACCGCGATGATCATGTGCCCCTGCGTTGACGGGCTGAGCCACAACGAGGCGGAAGAGATTTCCAAGGAATGGGCGACGGCAGGGGCCGATGTGCTGCTGCATGCCGTGTTGGAGACGGCAGAGATCGTCGAGTAAGCTTGGACTAAACGGATAGCGCCGGGGGCTCTGCCCCCGGACCCCCGGGATATTTCGAAAAAGAAGAAGCTCCGGGTATTTTCAGGGAGATTGAGATTATGACGACCAAGGTGATCAAGGGCGGAACCGTGTGCACCGCCGACCGGACCTGGAAGGCGGATGTGCTGATCGAGGGCGAGGTGATCAAGCAGATCGGCGAGGATCTGAAGGGCGACGAATACATCGATGCCGAGGGCGCTTACGTGATCCCCGGCGGGATCGACCCGCATACCCATCTGGAAATGCCCTTCATGGGCACCACCGCGGCAGAAACCTTCGAGAGCGGCACCTGGGCGGCGGCGGCGGGTGGCACCACCATGCTGATCGATTTCTGCCTGCCAGGCGAGGACGGGTCGATCAAGAACGCGATCAATGAATGGCACCGCAAATCGGCGCCGCAGATCTGTACCGATGTCGGCTATCACATGGCGATCACCGGCTGGAACGAAAACATCTTCGAGGAAATGAAGGACGCCGTCGACATGGGCGTCAATTCCTTCAAGCATTTCATGGCCTACAAGGGCGCATTGATGATCGAGGACGACGAGATGTTCGCCTCCTTCAAGCGCTGCAAGGAGCTGGGCGCGCTGCCGATGGTGCATGCCGAGAACGGCGACCTGGTGGCCGACATGCAGGAACAGATGCTGGCCAAGGGAATCACCGGGCCGGAAGGCCACGCCTACAGCCGTCCGCCGGAATTCGAGGGCGAGGCGGCGAACCGCGCGATCACCATCGCCGACGCGGCAGGCGTGCCATTGTACATCGTGCATGTCAGCTGCGAACAGGCGCACGAGGCGATCCGGCGCGCGCGGCAGAAGGGGATGCGGGTTTACGGTGAACCTCTGATCCAGTTCCTGACGCTGGACGAGAGCGAGTATTTCAACACCGACTGGGACCACGCCGCGCGTCGCGTCATGTCGCCGCCGTTCCGGTCCAAGGATCATCAGGACAGCCTGTGGGCCGGCCTGCAATCGGGGTCGCTGCAGGTGGTCGCCACCGACCACGCGGCGTTCACCACCGAACAGAAGCGCATGGGCATCGACAATTTCTGCATGATCCCGAACGGGTCGAACGGGCTGGAGGAACGCCTCGCGGTGCTGTGGACGCAGGGCGTGGAAACCGGGCGGCTGACGCCGAACGAATTCGTCGCCGCGACCTCGACCAACGTGGCGAAGATTCTCAACATCTACCCCAAGAAGGGGGCGATCGTAGAAGGCGCGGATGCCGATATCGTGGTCTGGGATCCGAAGATCAGCAAGACGATCAGCGCCAGCAACCACCATTCCGTGTTGGATTACAACGTGTTCGAAGGGTTCGACGTGAAGGCGCAGGCGCGTTATACGCTGTCGCGCGGCGAAGTGATCTGGGCATGGGGCCGGAACAGCCAGCCGCAGCCCGGCCGTGGCCGGTTCGTGCCGCGCCCGGCCTTCCCCTCGGCGCACCAAGCACTGTCGAGGTGGAAGGAACTGACCGCGCCGAAGCAGATCAACCGCGATCCGATGAATATCCCGGCCGGGATCTGATACCATGCGCGTCCCGGCTATGTGCCGGGGCGCCGCCATAATAATAAGATACGGCAGCCACACGCTACCGATACGGAGATACAGGGACTTATGACCGATACCGTGATCAGCGCCAAAGACCTGTCGCTGACCTTCCAGACCAATGATGGCCCCGTTCATGCGCTCAAGGATGTCAGTCTTGATATCCAGAAGGGCGATTTCATCAGTTTCATCGGGCCTTCGGGCTGCGGGAAAACGACCTTCCTGCGCTGCATGGCGGATTTGGAGCATCCGACCGGCGGCAGCATCAGCGTCAACGGTGTGAGTGCGCAAGAGGCAAGGAAATCAAGGGCCTATGGCTATGTTTTCCAACATGCGGGGCTTTATCCGTGGCGCACCATCGGCGGCAATATCCGGCTGCCGCTGGAAATCATGGGCTATGACAAGGCCGATCAGGATGAACGGGTCAATCGTGTCCTGGAACTGGTCGAACTGGACGGGTTCGAGAAGAAATTCCCCTGGCAATTGTCCGGCGGGATGCAGCAGCGCGCCTCGATCGCGCGGGCCTTGGCGTTTGATGCCGATATCCTGCTGATGGACGAACCCTTTGGCGCGCTTGACGAAATCGTGCGCGACCACCTGAACGAACAGCTGCTGAAACTGTGGGACCGGACCAACAAGACCATCGGTTTCGTGACCCATTCGATCCCCGAGGCGGTGTACCTGTCGACCAAGATCGTGGTGATGAGCCCGCGTCCGGGCCGGATTTCCGACGTGATCGAAAGCACGTTGCCGAAGGAACGGCCGCTTGATATCCGCGATACGCCGGAATTCCTGGAAATCGCCCATCGCGTGCGGGACGGGCTGCGGGCGGGGCATGCTTATGATGATTAAGTTTGATGCCATTTGCGGCATTTGTGCCCCGAAACGGTGCAAATCCCCTGCCGGTCCGAACTTCGCGGCGACCGGGGTCGGTTCGGCCGTGGACAGGACGCGCGCGAACCGGTTTTCCGCGCATGTGGCGCGGTCTGCCCGGCCGGGTATTTGCGCCAAGGTGAACGCAGGGGGCGGCGCATGAGGAAATCACTCATTCCCATCCTGACCGTCGTCGCGGCGATCTTCGTGATCTGGTACGGCGCGGCGGTGGCGCTGAACATGGCCTGGGCCAAGGACCAGGCGACGCGCGCCGGCACCAACCCGAGCTTTACCGAGCTGGTGGCCAACACATGGTCGCAGAAGAAACCGAAACTGCCGGCGCCGCATCAGGTGGCGGCGGAGATCTGGAAGACCACGGGCGAGATGGTGATCAATGGGCGCGGCTTTTCCAAGCGGTCGCTGATCTATCACAGCTGGATCACGCTGAGCGCCACGGGGATCGGGTTCCTGCTGGGCGCGGGTTTCGGCATCCTGCTGGCGATCGGGATCGTTTATAACCGGGTGATGGACATGAGCGTGATGCCCTGGGTCATCGCCAGCCAGACAATCCCGATCCTCGCGGTCGCGCCGATGATCATCGTGGTGCTGAACGCGATCGGCATTTCCGGGCTGCTGCCCAAGGCGATGATTTCGATGTACCTGTCCTTCTTCCCGGTGGTGGTCGGCATGGTGAAGGGGCTGCGCAGCCCCGGCGCGATGCAACTGGACCAGATGAAGACCTGGAGCGCCACCAAGGGTCAGCAGTTCTGGCGCCTGCGGTTGCCGTCCTCGATGCCTTACCTGTTCGCTTCGCTAAAAGTGGCGATGGCGGCCTCGCTGGTGGGGGCCATCGTGGGGGAACTGCCGACGGGTGCCGTGGCGGGTCTGGGCGCGCGCCTGTTGGCGGGCAGCTATTACGGTCAGACGATCCAGATCTGGAGCGCCCTGATCATGGCGGCGGCGCTGGCGGCGGTGCTGGTGGCGCTGATCGGGCTGATACAGAGAATTGTGCTGAAACGGATGGGGATGGCGTGATGGGCTGGATTGTTTTCGGATTTCTGGCCTGGCTGGCGGGTTGGCGGGCCAATGTGTGGCTGGCGCGGCAGCCGAAATCGCGGGCCACGGCGCTGGCGGTGCCGGTGATCTTCGGCGTGACCGTGGTGATCTTGTGGGAATGCGCGGTGCGCGGCTTCGGCATCAACCCGGTGCTGTTGCCGGCGCCCTCGGCCATCGCGGTGCGTTTCGCGGGATCCACCGGCATCCTGTGGGAAGATTTCGTGCAGACGGTTCTGAAAGGGGCCCTGTCGGGTTATGTGCTGGGCTGCGGCGGGGCCTTCCTGACCGCGGTGGTGATCGACCGCTATCCGTTCCTGCAGAAGGGGCTGTTGCCGGTGGGCAATTTCGTCGCCGCCTTGCCCATCGTCGGCATGGCGCCGATCCTTGTCATGTGGTTCGGATTCGACTGGCAGTCGAAGGCGGCGGTCGTGGTGGTGATGGTGTTCTTTCCGATGCTGGTCAACGCGGTCGAGGGATTGCAGGCCACCGACAAGATGCAACGCGACCTGATGCGCACCTATGCTGCCGGATACGGCAAGACGCTTCTGAAGCTGCGGCTGCCGGCGGCGATGCCGTTCATCTTCAACGGTTTGAAAATCACCACGACACTGGCCTTGATCGGCGCCATCGTGGCAGAGTTTTTCGGAAGTCCCATCAAGGGAATGGGATTCCGGATTTCCACCAGTGTCGGGCAACTGGCGCTGGATCTTGTCTGGGCCGAAATCGTGGTTGCAGCGATTGTCGGGTCGGCATTTTATGGCGGGGTCGCTTTGCTAGAAAAGGCAGTGACCTTCTGGCACCCGTCGCAACGAGGCTGAGCGAAAAGATTCAGTTCGATAATAAAAAAACAAAGTCCAACAATAAGATAACGTTCAACAAGGAGAATATGAAATGAAAACGATGATGAAGACTTTGGGCGTTGCCGCGCTCGGTCTTTGGGCCGGGATGGCCCAGGCCGCGGACGACGTGACCCTGCAGCTGAAATGGGTGACGCAGGCCCAGTTCGCGGGGTACTACGTGGCGCTCGACAAGGGGTTCTATGAAGAAGAGGACCTGAACGTCACCATCAAGCCGGGCGGGCCGGATATCGCGCCGGCACAGGTGATCGCGGGCGGCGGTGCCGACGTGGTCCTAGACTGGATGCCCTCGGCGCTGGCGAGCCGCGAAAAGGGTCTGCCGCTGGTGAATATCGCCCAGCCTTACAAGAGCTCGGGCATGATGCTGACCTGCCGCAAGGACGCCGGCATCGAATCCCCGGAAGATTTCAAGGGCAAGACGCTGGGCGTCTGGTTCTTCGGCAACGAGTACCCGTTCCTGAGCTGGATGAGCAAGCTGGGCTATTCCACCGCGGGCGGCCCCGATGGCGTGACGGTTCTCAAGCAGGGCTTCAACGTCGACCCGATCCTGCAGGGGCAGGCGGCCTGCGTGTCGACCATGACCTATAACGAATACTGGCAGATCATCGATGCCGGTCTGAAGCCGGAAGAACTGGTCGTGTTCAAATACGAAGACCAGGGCGTCGCGACGCTGGAAGACGGTATGTACGTGATGGAAGAAAACCTGAACGACCCGGCCTTCGTCGACAAGATGGTGCGTTTCGTGCGCGCCTCGATGAAGGGCTGGAAATGGGCCGAGGAGAACCCGGAAGATGCGGCGATGATCGTGCTGGACAACGATGCATCGGGCGCGCAGACCGAGGAACACCAGATCCGCATGATGACCGAGGTCGCCAAGCTGACCGCCGGATCGAACGGTGCGCTGGACGTGGCCGATTACGAACGCACGGTGGAGTCGCTGCTGTCGGGCGGGTCGGACCCGGTCATCACCAAGAAGCCGGAAGGCGCCTGGACCCACGCGATCACCGACAAGGCGCTGAACTGATCCACGGCGCAACTGGATGAAAAAGGAAAGGGCTGGCCGTTTGGCCGGCCCTTTTGTGTTGCGGGCGTCGGCGCGGGTTAGCGCGCCCGGGTGTCGAGCACTTTGAGCATCAGCCGGGTCAGGATTTCGGTTTCCCCCGGATCCAGCCCCTCGGTCAGCCGCTGCTGCGTCCGCTCGGTCACCTGGTGCGCCTGCTCCAGCACGGTCTTGCCCGATTCGGTGAGGTTCAGGACCCGGGCGCGGCGGTCTTTCTCGGAAACCTTGCGCGAGACATAGCCCTTTTCAACCAATCGGTCTACGACGCCGCCGATGGTTGCGCGGTCGCAGGCGGTCCAGGCGGCGACCGATGCCTGGTCGGCCCCGGGGTTGAGCTGTATCGCGGCCAGGGCGGCATATTGAAATGGCGTGATATCAACCTCTTGCCGGTTCATTTCTTCGAAGAACACGGCCGTCGCGACCTGATGTGTGCGCCGGAAAAGATGCCCGACCATCACATGAAATTCCATCTCACTCCCCCCAATTCGAGCGCGGCTCGTGCCGGATTACCGGGCCTTTGCCGCATGCGCTATGCCTAAAATCAATCGCGTCTGCGATAAATCAAATTGACATATCCCATAATGATATGAATACGTATTTATTGTTTGTACTGCAATCGGCCTTGGGGAGGGCTGCCGATGTCGTGTCGAGATCTGCCGCCGCCGAGCGCCGCGTTGAACGGGCCGGTCGTCTAATCATGAAATTCCTTGGCTATTTCAGGTCGTCTTCGGCCTATCGTTGTCGTATCGCCTTCAATCTGAAAGGATTGGACTACGATTTCGAGAGCGTACACCTGAAACACGGCCGCCAGAAGGAACCGGGCTTTGCCGCGATCAATCCGCAGCGGCTGGTGCCGGCGCTGATCACCGATGACGGGCTGGAACTCAGCCAGTCGCTGGCGATCATCGAATGGCTGGACGAAACCTACAGCCAAGTGCCGCTGTTGCCCGCCGACAAGGATCTGCGCGCCCAGGTGCGTGCCTTTGCCCAGGTGATCGCCTGCGAAATCCACCCGCTGCAGAACCTGCGGGTGCTGCAATATCTGCGCGGCGATCTGGGGCTGGGCGACGATGCGGTCAATGCCTGGCTGAGACGTTGGCTGGGCGAGGGATTGCAGGCCTGCGAAGACATCCTGCAGAAACGGGGCGGCGACAGTCGGTTCTGTTTCGGCGAGGAACCGGGGCTGGCCGATATCTGTCTTGTGCCGCAGGTTTTTTCCGCTGAACGCTTCAAAGTTGATATCAGTGGGTTGGAACGGGTGAACGCGATCTACGAAAACTGTGCCGCGCTCGAGGCTTTTGCCGCGGCGCATCCGGCGAAACAACCGGATTTCGAACCGTGAGAGCGGTCGCGAAGGCCGGAGCGAACAGGGGCGGAGCAAACGGGGAAGTCGTGTTTCGATCCTGAACTTATCTTCAATATTCCCTACTGGGCGGAGCCGGGGGGAGAAACAACCAAGGGAGGTTAACCACCATGAAGCTTTTCAAAACCGCATTGCGCACGGCTGCTGCCGCGGCCATCGTTGCGGGCACCACGACAACGGCTTTCGCCGCCGAGGTCACCCTGACCATGCACCAGTTCCTGCCGGCGCAGGCCAACGTGCCGAAGCACGTGCTGGACGTCTGGGCGAAGAAGATCGAAGAGGAATCGAACGGTCGTATCGAGATCGAGCATTTCGCGTCTATGTCGCTGGGTGGCAAGCCGCCGGAACTGATCGGTCAGCTGGAAGACGGCATCGCGGATATCGTCTGGACCGTTCCCGGCTACACCCCGGGCCGTTTCCCGCAGGCCGAAGTGTTCGAACTGCCCTTCATGATGACCGATGCCGAGGCGACCAGCCGCGCCTATTGGGAATACGCCGAAGCGAACATGATGGATAAGGACTACCAGACCTTCAAGCCGATCGCGCTTTGGGTTCATGGTCCGGGCCTGATCCATTCGAAGGACCCGATCGTCAGCGTTGCCGACCTGAACGGCGTCAAGCTGCGCGCGCCGACCCGCGTGACCAACAAGATGTTCTCGGAAATGGGCGCGACCCCGGTCGGCATGCCGGTTCCGGCAGTGCCCGAGGCGCTGTCGAAAGGCGTGATCGACGCGACCGTGATCCCGTGGGAAGTCACCGGCGCCCTGAAGGTTCCGGAACTGGTTTCCAACCACACCACCTTCCCCGGTGCATCGCTCTATACCACGACCTTCATCTTCGGGATGAACAAGGACAAGTACGATGCGCTGCCCGACGACCTGAAGGCCGTGATCGACAACAACTCGGGCGCCGACACGTCGGCCTGGGCCGGCAAGACCATGCAGTCGTTCGACGAACCGTCCTATGAAATTGCCAAGGAGCGCGGCAACAACATCATCGCGCTGAGCGACGACCAGATTGCAGAATGGAAGGCCGCAGCGGCCAGCCAAGAAGGTGACTGGGTCGAGGAAATGAACGGCAAGGGCTTCGACGGTCAGGCCCTTCTGGACCAGGCCAAGGCGCTGATCGCGAAATACAGCAACTAACGGACCCGTCCGTTACCCGAGTAAAGGCCGCCGCGATCCTGTCGCGGCGGCCATCATCAAACCCTCTTGGGGGGAAAGAGGAAAGCAATGCAACGGTTCATGAACAACCTTGCGAGGGGCATGGCGATGCTGGGGGGCGCGGTGCTGACCTTCCTGGTCATCCTGACCTGCCTGTCGGTTCTCGGTCGGGCGATCAACACGCTCCTGCACAGCGATTTCGCCGAAGCGGTGCTGGGCGGACTGACCAAAACGCTGCTTGATACCGGAGTGGGGCCGATCACCGGCGATTTCGAGCTGGTGGAAGCCGGGATCGCCTTTTCGATCTTCGCCTTCATTCCGCTCTGCCAGATCACCGCGGGTCATGCGTCGGTCGATATCTTCACCTCGGCACTGCCGGTTCGGGCGAACCGTTTCATCCAGATGGTATCGGAAATCCTGTTCGCGCTGGTGCTGATCCTGATCGCGTGGCGGCTTTACGACGGCATGATGTCGAAGATGAAATATAACGAGACCACCTTCCTGCTGCAATTCCCGATCTGGTGGGCCTATGGCATCAGCTTCGTCGCCAGCATCGTGTCCGCGATCGTATCGGTCTACATGGCCGTCGTGCGGATCGCGGAATTCTTCCGTAACACGACCATCATTCACGCCGGTTCGGGGGCAGACCATTGAGCAATCTTGAAATCGGACTGACGTCCTTCCCGCTTCTTCTGGTTCTGATCTTCCTGCGCATACCGATCGGCCTTGCGATGTTCCTTGTCGGGCTGGGCGGGCTGTACTTCCTGACTGGCAGCCCCAACATCGCGCTGGCCAAGCTGAAGACCGAAACCTATTCGACCTTTTCCAGCTATTCGCTGTCGATCGTGCCGATGTTCCTGCTGATGGGCCATTTTGCCACCCTTGGCGGCATGAGCCAGGCCTTGTTCAAGGCCGCCGAAAGCTTCCTTGGTCACCGTCGCGGCGGTGTGGCGATGGCGGCCGTGGGCGCCTGCGCCGGGTTCGGCGCGATCTGCGGATCGTCGCTGGCCACCGCCGCCACGATGAGCCAGGTGGCATTGCCGGAACTGCGCCGCTACGGCTATTCGGGCGGGTTTTCCACCGCGACGCTGGCTGCCGGCGGCACGCTGGGCATCCTGATCCCGCCGTCGGTGATCCTGGTGATTTACGCGATCCTGACCGAGCAGAACATCGCCAAGCTGTTCCTGGCCGCCTTCATTCCGGGCATCTTGGCCGCGGTCGGCTACATGATCACCATCTCGATCTATGTCCGGATGCATCCCGATGCGGCGGGCGTTCGCGAACCGATCCCGATGGCGGAGCGGTTCAAGGCGCTGGCCAATGTCTGGCCGGTTCTGCTGGTGTTCGTCACCGTTGTCGGGGGCATCTACCTGGGTGTCTTCACCCCGACCGAGGGCGCCGCCGTCGGTGCGGCGGGTACCGGATTGATCGCGCTGGCCAATGGCGGGCTGACCAAGGTGACGCTGATCGAAAGTTTCATGGCGACCGCGCGGTCGACCGCGATGATCTTCTTCATCGTGCTGGGCGCGGGGTTCTATAACGGCTTCCTGGCGCTGAGCCAGGTGCCGCAGGAACTATCGAACTACGTGGTGGGGCTTGGTTTCAGCCCGTGGATCATCCTGATCATCATCCTGTCACTGTACCTGATCTTCGGCTGCGTGATGGACAGCCTGTCGATGATCCTGCTGACGATCCCGATCTTCTTCCCGATCATTTCGAACCTCGATTTCGGGCTGACGCTGGAAGAAACCGCGATCTGGTTCGGCATCATCGTTCTGATCGTGGTCGAGGTCGGGCTGATCACGCCACCGGTGGGGATGAACCTGTTCGTCATCAACTCGATGGACCGGCTGACCCCGATGATCGAAACCTACAAGGCGGTGCTGTATTTCGTCGCCTCCGACGTGGTCCGGGTGATCGTGCTGATCGCCTTCCCGGGGATCACCCTGTTCCTGTTGCGCTTGCTGCACTGAAACGGGGCGAATTGACGGAACGGTTTGAAAACCCGGCCTTGTGCCGGGTTTTCTTTTGCCTGGCCTCCGGGAAGATATGGGGCTGGACTGTTCAGAAAATAATAGTTATGAATTATAGCTAATAACTGGGAGTAAGAGATGAGCGATTCCGATATCATCAAGATAGAGGTCGAAGGTCCGGTCGCGACGGTCACCATGAACCGCCCCGGCAAGCGCAACGCGATGAACGACACGTTGCTTGCGGCGCTGGACGGATTCTTTTCCAATCCGCCCGAGGGCGTGAAGGTCGTGATCCTGACCGGGACCGACGGCCATTACTGTTCCGGGCTGGACCTGTCCGAACACGTGTCGCGCGACGCCGAGGGCACGATGCGCCATTCGCGCGGCTGGCACGCGGTGATGGACAAGATCCAGTTCGGCGGGCTGCCGGTGGTGTCGGCGATGTTCGGCGCGGTGATCGGCGGCGGGCTGGAACTGGCGACCTCGACCCATGTGCGGATCGCCGAACCCTCGACCATCTTCCAGCTGCCCGAAGGCCGCCGCGGCATCTATGTCGGCGGCGGGGCCTCGGTCCGGGTCGGTCGCATTCTGGGTGCCGACCGGATGACCGAGATGATGCTGACGGGCCGCAAATACGGCGCCGATGACGGCTACATGCTGGGCCTGTGCCACCATTCGGTGGGCGAGGGCGAGGCGCTGCCGCTGGCCAAGAAGCTGGCGGGGCAGATCGCCGACAACGCGCCGCTGTCCAATTACGTGATGATCCACGCGCTGGCCCGGATCGAGGACATGTCGAAGCAGGACGGGCTGTTCACCGAAAGCCTTTGCGCGGCGCTGACCCAGACCAGCCCGGATGCACAGGAAGGGCTGAAGGCCTTCCTGGAAAAACGCAACCCGACCTTCCGGTGACCGCCATGGTGAAGACGAAGAAAGTATCGACACAGGATCAGGCCGCGACCGGCAGGCTCGACAGTTCGCTGCGCGGGATCATCGGCTACACCATGAAGCGCGCCACGAATATCCTGCAGGCGGATGCGGCGCAGGTGTTGGAGGAATTCGGCCTGCGCATCACCACCTTTTCTGCGCTGGTGGTGATTTGCGACCACCCGGACGTGACCCAGTCGCAGATCGCGGCGGCGCTGAACATGGAACGGTCCAACACGGTGCTGATCATCGACGCGCTGGAACAGGCCGGGCTGATCGGGCGGCACCGGGTGCCGACCGACCGGCGGTCCTACGCTTTGCGCGCGACACTGGAGGGAATGAAAATCCGCAACGCCGCCGTGCGGGCGCTGGCCGAACGAGAAGAGGTTATTCTGCACGATCTGACCCGGGAGGAGCGCGCCGCGCTGTTGGCGTTGTTGGGCAAGATCGCATCACGAAGCTAAAGGGGGGAGCCCATGGCCAAAGACAGCATCACCGTACCGCAGGAGGTGATCACCGAAACGCGTGCCGACGGCACGCTGGTTCTGACATCCGCGCACCCGATGGGGGCGGTGGTAGACACGACCGGCGACTGGTTGCACGAATGGGCGGACAAAACGCCTGACGCGGTGTTCATCGCCGAACGCGACGGTGCCGGTTGGCGCGAAGTCAGCTATGCGCAGGTGCTGGAAACGGTGCGCAATCTCGGCGCGTGGCTGTTGGCCAATGGCTATGACAAGAAGGGTCCGGTGCTGGTGATGTCGGGCAATTCGGTCGATCACGGGTTGCTGGCGCTGGCGGCGCAATATGTCGGCATGGCGGTGGTGCCGGTGGCCGAACAATATTCGCTGATCCCCGGTGCGCATGAACGGCTGCTCCACATCGCAGAGAAGGTCCGCCCCGGGTTGCTGTTCGTCGATGATGCCGCCCGCTATGCGCAGGCGCTGAACATGCCGGAACTGGCCGGCTACGATGTTCTGGCCAGCAAGACAGACGGTGCGCCGCGCGACGTGATCGCGATTGAAGAGGCGCTGAAGGGCGGCGATGCCGATGTCGACGCGACCCATGCCGCCGTGACCCCCGACACGGTGGCCAAGATCCTGTTCACCTCCGGGTCGACCTCGAACCCGAAAGGGGTGATCACCACCCATCGCATGATGTGCGTGAACCAGACCCAGATCGCCGATGCCTTCCCTGTGCTGCGCGCCAAGCCGCCGAAAATCCTCGACTGGCTGCCGTGGAATCACGTGTTCGGCGGGTCGCACAATTTCAACATGATGCTGGCCAATGGCGGCGCGATCTACATCGATGACGGCAAGCCGACAGAGGCGCTGTTCCCACGATCGCTGGAAAACATGAAGATGCATACCGGCACGCTGGCCTTCAACGTGCCGGTGGGGTTCGCCCGCCAGGTCGAGGCATTGCGCGCCGATCCGGAACTGCGCAAGGCGTTCTTTACCGATCTCGATTTCACCTTCTACGCCGGCGCGTCCTTGCCGCAGGAAATCTGGGACGCGCTGGGTGAAATGGCGATGGAAGTCACTGGCACTGTGCCGCTGATGGTCTCGAGCTGGGGCATGACGGAAACCGCGCCTGCGACGCTTCTGGTGCATGAACGGGTCAACCGGTCCGGCATCATCGGCGTACCGGTGCCCGGTGCCGTCATCAAGCTGATCCCGGACGAAGACGGCCGTTACGAACTGCGCTGCAAGGGGCCGAACGTGATGCCGGGCTATTTCGAGGACCCGGAAAAGACCGCCGAAAGCTTCGATCCCGAAGGGTTCCTGATCACCGGTGATGCGGTGAAGCTCGTCGATCCCAACGATCCGGGCCGGGGGCTGACCTTCGATGGCCGGATCTCGGAGGATTTCAAGCTGACCTCGGGCACCTGGGTGCGGGTGGCAAGCCTGCGCACGGCGCTGATGACCGCGTTGGAGGGGCTGATAGGCGACCTGGTGATCACCGGGCATGATCGCGCCGACCTGGGCGTTCTTCTGTTCCCGGCCCAACCCGCCGGCGGCGCCGAGGGCGATATCGTCACCGATGCCGCCCTGGTCGAAGAGGTGCAGGAACGGCTGGCCCGGCTGGCGGGCACAGCAACCGGGTCCTCGACACGGATCGGCAAGGCGTTGATCTGCGCCGAGGCGCCGTCGCTGAAGGATCACGAAATCACCGCCAAGGGCAACCTGAACACGCGCAAGGTGCTGACCCGCCGCGCCGCGCTGGTCGAGAAACTCTATGATGACAAGGACGGTGACGTGATCCGGGTCTGACACCCGTTTCATCGTTCCCGAAATACTCCCGCCCGAGGCGTCCCGATGACGCCAAGGGCGCAACCGCTTGAAAGGACAGCTAAATGGTCGACATCTCCAAGGTCCGTGCCATCGACATCCACACCCATGCCGAGGAACCCTGCGGCTGCCACGCCGATGACGGCTATGACGAATTGCAAAGCACCATGGCGAACTATTTCGGCGCGCCGTGGACCCATCCGCCGACCATTCCGCAAACCGCCGCGCATTACCGCGAACAGAACATCGCCGCGGTGATCTTCCCGGTCGATGCGGAACGCGAAACCGGCTACCGCCGCTACAAGAACGAAGAAGTCGCCGAACTTGCCGCCGAAAACGACGACGTGCTGATCCCGTTCGCCTCGATCGACCCGTGGAAGGGCAAGATGGCTGTACGCGAGGCGCGCCGTCTGATCCGCGATTTCGGCATCAAGGGGTTCAAGTTCCACCCGACCTTCCAGGGTTTCTACCCGAACGACCGGATGGCCTATGAGTTCTACAACGTGCTGGAAGAAGAAGGCGCGATCGCGCTGTTCCACACCGGTCAGACCGGGGTCGGATCGGGGATGCCGGGCGGCAACGGGATGCGGCTGAAATATTCCAACCCGATGTATCTCGATGACGTGGCGGTGGATTTCCCCGACCTGAAAATCATCATGGCGCACCCGTCCTTCCCCTGGCAGGAGGAAGCGCTTTCGGTCGCGCAGCACAAGCCCAACGTCTACATCGACCTGTCCGGCTGGTCGCCCAAGTATTTCCCCGAAATTCTGGTGCGTTACTGCAATTCGATCCTGCGCAAGAAGGTGCTGTTCGGGTCGGACTGGCCGATGATCACCCCGGAACGCTGGCTGTCTGATTTCGAGAAGATCAAGATCAAGGACGAACTGCGCCCCGACATCATCAAGAACAACGCCGCGCGCCTGCTGGGCCTGATGTAACCCGCGCCCGGTTTTCCCGGAAACGACATGTCGCCGCTCCCTTCCGGGGGCGGCCCGGTAACGCTTTGCCTGTAAGGATCCCGAGATGAAACCCTTCGCAGCCCCTGTCGACGACATCCTGTTCACGCTCGAAAAGGTCGGCGCCGATGCCCTGCCCGATTGGGATGGCGACCTTATCCGCGAAATCACCCAGCATTTCGCCAGCTTTGCCGAAAGCGAAATCGCCCCCACGGATGAAGTGGGCGACAGGCAGGGATGCCGGCTGGAAGACGGCCGGGTGGCGATGCCGGACGGGTTTCGGGAACTGTACCAGAGCTATGCAGACCAGGGCTGGCCGTCGCTGACCGTGCCGGAGGAATTCGGCGGGCAGGGGATGGGCGGCATTGCGCTGGCCTGCTCATCGGAGATTTTCACCGGCGCCAACCATGCGCTGCAGATGGTGACCGGGCTGGTGCCCGGCGCGGTGCGGGTGCTGCTGGAATACGGCGACGAGGCACAGAAAGCGGCCTACATCCCGAAACTGGCTTCGGGCGATTGGCTGTCGACCATGTGCCTGACCGAACCCGGCGCCGGATCGGACCTGAGCCGGGTGCGCACCCGCGCGGTAAGGGATGGCGACGGCTGGGCGATCAGCGGCGAAAAGATCTTCATCTCGGGCGGTGATCAGGACCTGAGCGAAGGCATTTTCCACCTGGTGCTGGCCCGTACCGGCGAGACGGGCAGCGGCGTGAAGGGATTGTCGCTGTTCGCTTGTCTCTCGCATCTGCCTGACGGTGCGCGCAACGCCATCACCGTGACCCGGATCGAGGAAAAGATGGGGCTGCATGCCTCGCCCACCTGCCAGATGGCCTTCGACGGCGCACGGGCCGAACTGATCGGAGAAGAAGGCGCCGGGCTCAGGGCGATGTTCACCATGATGAACCACGCCCGCATCGACGTGGCGCTGCAGGGCGTGGCGCATGCCAGCCGCGCCCATGACATCGCGGCCGCCTATTGCGCCGCACGGCAGCAGGGGCGCGGGCCCGACGGTCAGCCGGTGACGCTGGATCAGCACCCCGACGTGCGCAACATGCTGGCGGAGATGCGGGCGCTGTCGCTGCTGGGCCGGGCGATCTGCCACCTCGCGGTGGTCGAACTGGAAAAGGGCGACGACCCGGCGCTGGTGGAATTCCTCACCCCGATCGCCAAGCATTTCTGCACCGACGCCGCCAGCCGCGCCGCCGATCTGGGCATCCAGTGCCTGGGCGGTTACGGCTACCTGCAGGAATACCGCATCGACCAGGTCTGGCGCGATGCCCGCATCTGCCGCATCTACGAGGGCGCAAACGGCATCCATGCGCTGACGCTGGCCACCCGTCTGCTCGGCGGCAGCGCCTCCGCTGCCGCCGACCGGTTCGCCGCTTTCGCCGCCGCCAACGCCACCCCCGAAGAGGTCGCTCTGTGGACCCGGGCGCGCGCGGCGCTGGCCGGTTCCGAAGCCCCGGCGGAACAGGCTGCCGATTTCATGGCGCTGTCGGAATGGCTATTGCTGCGCTGCCTTGCGCCGCGCTTTGCCGGCCATGCGGCCGAAGTGCAGATCGCCCGCTACCTCGAGCGCAGTCACCATGTCGGCGCGTTGATGAGTGCCCGGATCGTCGGGGCCTGAGCGCCAAGGGCCCGGATGCCAAGGAAAATCTTGATTTAAGTCATGGCTGTCCCTTGCCGCCGCGTGGCATGGCTGGCAACACTATGCATTCGCGCGCACACGGGAAGGAGACGGGGCATGACCAACCCCCTGCAGGAACAAGGCGGTAACCGGCTGGAACATTACCCGGTGACCTTTTTTGCCATCGTCATGGGCATGGCGGGGCTGACGCTGGCGCTGCACGCGGCGGAACTGGCTTTCGGTCTTGGCGGCACTGTCTCGACCGTCGCCTATGGCGCGACCATGTTCATCGCGTTGCTGATCGCCATGGGCTATGTCGCCAAGGCGCTGCAATATCCGCAGGCGGTGGTGGCGGAATGGAAGCATCCGGTGCGGCTGGCCTTTTTCCCGGCGATTTCCATTTCCCTGCTGCTGCTGGCGACTGCGACCCTGCCGCGCAGTGCGCAGCTGGCCGAGGCGCTGTGGCTGATCGGCGCGGCGTCGCATGGTGTCCTGACCATCGCGGTTGTGTCCGGCTGGATCGGCGCCCGGGCGTTCCAGACCGGTCACCTGAGCCCGGCCTGGTTCATCCCGGCGGTGGGCAACGTGATCGTGCCGATCGCCGGCGTGCCGCTCGGCTATGTCGAACTCAGCTGGTATTTCATGTCGGTCGGTCTGATTTTCTGGATCGTGCTGATGACGCTTGTGATGAACCGGCTGATCTTCCACGACCCGCTGCCGGGGCGGTTGCAGCCGACGCTGGTGATCCTGATCGCGCCGCCCGCCGTCGCCTTCGTCGCCTGGGTGCGGCTTTATGGCGAGGTCGATGCCTTCGCCCGCATCCTGCTCAACGGGGCCTACCTGTTCGCGCTGATCGTGGCGATGCAGCTGCCGCGGATCGTCAAGCTGCCCTTCGCGCTCAGCTTCTGGGCGCTGAGCTTCCCCTTCGCCGCGGTGACCATCGCCAGCTTCAACTTCGCCGCCAATGCCGCAAGCCCGGTGCACAAGCTGATCGGCTCGGGCCTGCTGGTGGTGCTGCTGGTGATCATCGTGGGGCTTGTGTTCCGGACCCTGCGGGCAATCAGGGACGGGGAAATCTGCCAGCCGGAATAACCGTCTCCCGGCTTCTTCTTTTTCCAAATATCCCCGCCGGAGGCATTGCCGGGCCACCGGCCCGGCGAAACAAAAAAGCGCGGCCCGAAGGGCCGCGCCAGTTGGGGAAGAATCCGTTTGTGAAGGCGGATCAGCCCAGCAACCGCCGGGCGATCACCTGGGCCTGAATCTCGGCCGCGCCTTCGAAGATGTTCAGGATCCGTGCATCGCACAGGATGCGGCTGATCTGGTATTCCAGCGCGAAGCCGTTGCCGCCGTGGATCTGCAGCGCGTTGTCCGCCGCCGCCCACGCGACGCGGGCGCCCAGCAGCTTCGCCATCCCGGCCTCAAGATCGCAGCGCTGGTCGTGGTCCTTTTCCCAGGCCGAGAAATAGGTCAGCTGCCGTGCCACCATGATTTCCACCGCCATCATCGCCAGCTTGTTGGCGACGCGCGGGAAGTGGATCAGCGACTTGCCGAACTGCTTGCGGTCCTCGGCATATTGCATGCCCACCTCGAGCGCGTTCTGCGCCACGCCGATGGCGCGGGCGGCGGTCTGGATGCGGGCGGCCTCGAATGTTTTCATCAGCTGCTTGAAGCCCTGGCCCTCGACCCCGCCGAGCAGGTTCTCGCCCTTCACCTTGAACTGGTCGAAGCCCAGTTCATATTCCTTCATGCCGCGATAGCCCAGAACCTCGATTTCGCCGCCGGTCATGCCTTCGGTCGGGAACGGGTTTTCGTCGTCGCCCGGGGTCTTTTCCGCCAGGAACATCGACAGGCCGCGGTGATCGGTGCTGTCGGGATCGGTACGGGCCAGCAGGGTCATCACATGGGTGCGGGCGGCGTGGGTGATCCAGGTCTTGTTCCCGGTGATTTCATAATCGCCGGATTCCGTCTTGACCGCGCGGGTGCGCAAGCTGCCGAGGTCGGACCCGGTATTGGGTTCGGTGAACACGGCGGTGGGCAGGATTTCACCGCTGGACAGTTTCGGCAGCCACTGTTCCTTCTGCGCATCCGTGCCGCCGGCCAAGATCAGTTCGGCGGCGATTTCCGAGCGGGTGCCGAGCGAGCCGACGCCGATATAACCGCGCGACAGTTCTTCGGACACCACCACCATCGATGCCTTGGAAAGGCCCAGCCCGCCGAAGTCTTCCGGGATGGTCAGGCCGAACACGCCCATTTCGGCCAGTTCCTCGATGATCTCCATCGGGATGAAATCGTCCTTCAGGTGCCAGTCGTGGGCGTTCGGGGCGACCCGTTCATCGGCATAGCGGCGGAACTGTTCGCGGATCATTTCCAGTTCCTCGTCCAACCCGCTGGCGCCGAAGGTGGCGTGGCCGGCATTGTCGCGCATCAGCTCGACCAGGCGGGTGCGGGCGGCCTGGCTGTTGCCGCGCGCGATCAGTGTCGAAATCGCGTCGGTTTCCAGCGACGCACCATCCACGCCCAGGTCGGACAGGCGGGCGATTTCGCCCTGGCTCATCGGGATGCCGCCCTTGATCTGGGCCAGGTATTCGCCAAAGGCGATCTGGTGGATCAGTTGTTCCATCTCTCCGAACTTGCCATCGGCCGTCAGGCGCTCGGCCCAGGCCTGCATCTGGGTCAGCGACTGGCCATAGGTGGCCAGCCAGGACAGGCCATGCGCCATCGCCTGGTCGGCTTCCAGCGCGGCGCCGGACACCCGGCCGTCGCGCGACACGGCATCGCGTACATGGGCGGTTGCGGTTTCCACCAATGCATTGACCGGGGCCACGGCCGCGCCGGTCAATGTCAGCAGGTCGGGGAGAAGTGCGGTATCGGTCATCGTCAGGTCCTGTCCGTCATGGGCCATGAATCATATCCTCAATTGCTGCGGTGTGACATATTCCTTTTGCAGTTGCAGCGCAACAAAAATACCAATTGCGACACTTGGAGGTTCGAAAGTTGCGTGTTGGCTATGGGGGAGGGCGGGGTTTCACGCTTGAAAGTAGTGTCCCGCGAGCTAAAGCCAAGAATTGTGCGATATTCC
Organism: Thalassovita aquimarina; assembly: GCF_018219815.1. Lineage (GTDB taxonomy): Bacteria > Pseudomonadota > Alphaproteobacteria > Rhodobacterales > Rhodobacteraceae > Thalassobius > Thalassobius aquimarinus. The sequence goes on along the minus strand of NZ_JADMKU010000005.1, from coordinate 183,349 downwards.
ACAGGGGCCCCCGAACGGACCGAGCGTTTTCCTGTTGCAGCATTTCGGGGCTGTGCTCTAACAGATCTTATGGATACGCTTTTTACGCTCATGTCGCCGCAGGTCTTCGCGTCTGCCTGCGTGATCGCCCTGCTGGCAGGGTTCATCAAGGGGATGGTGGGCTTCGCCATGCCGATGATCCTGATTTCCGGCCTGAGCAGTTTCATCGACCCGCAGCTGGCGCTGGCGGGGCTGATGTTGCCGACCGTGGCGACCAATGGCTGGCAGGCGCTGCGGCAGGGGCGGGCGGCGGCCTGGGCTTCGGTCAAGCGGTTCCGGGTGTTCCTGCTGGTCGGGCTGGTGACGATCCTGGCCAGCGCGCAACTGGTGCGGCTGATTTCGCCGCAGGTGATGCTGCTGCTGATCGGCGCACCGGTTTCGGTGTTCGTGCTGATCCAGCTGATGGGGGTTCGGCTGCGGCTGCCGGAAAGCGGGCGGGGCGCGATCGAGGCGGCGATCGGCGGATTTGCCGGTCTGGTCGGCGGCATGTCCGGCGTCTGGGGGCCGCCCACAGTGCTGTACCTGACTGCGCTGGACACGCCGAAGGCTGAACAGCTGCGCATCCAGGGCGTGATCTATGGTCTTGGCGCGGTGGCGCTCTTGGGCGCGCATATCGGGTCCGGCGTGGTGCGCAGCGACACCGCGATGTTTTCCGCCGCGCTGCTGATCCCGGCGCTTGCCGGGACCTGGATCGGGCTGCAGGTGCATGACCGGATCGATCAGGCGACGTTTCGCCGTGTCACCCTGATCGTGCTTTTCGTCGCGGCGCTGAACCTTGTGCGCCGCGCCGTTTTCTACTGACGATCAGTGCGTCGTCGCGTCGTCGGCGGGCACATAACCGGCAACCGCGTCGACGAAGGACCGGATCTGCGCCTTCAGGCGTTCATCCTTGATCTTGCTGAAGACCGATGCGATGCGCGCGGTTTCCTCGTCGATCACCGGGGTGTTTTCGTCGGCGGTCTGGTCCAGCCCTTCAAAGAAGTAGGACGGCGGAACGTTCAGGATATTGGAAATTTCGAACAGCTTGCTGGCCGAAATGCGGTTACGGCCAAGTTCGTACTTTTGAACCTGCTGGAACGAGATATTCAACCCCTTGGCGACATCGGTTTGGGTCAGTCCGCGCAGCACGCGAAGGTTCTTCAGTTTCTTGCCTACGTGAACATCTACTGGGTGCGACATATCTAACTTCCATCTCTAGACTACCAGAAGAAGAAAACAATTCGGATCCATTCAATCAACTGATGATGAATTTTCTTGACGGGAATAAAAATCATCCATCAGTATAGGGGGGCTTTACCTGCTTTCGAAGGCCTGTAAAAACAGGGGTCAAGCAGTCTTTTCAACGTGGAAGTGGTGCTGGTTGTTACTATTCCGAGTGTAGTTAACGCCTGACGCTACCATAAGGGGTCACATGGCGGAGTTGAAGAATCACCCGTTGCTGTTCGAACTTTTACGCTCCTTTACCTCCTTGGCGGAGACGTTGAACCTGTCACACACGGTCGCGCAACTGGATTCCACCCGGCAGACGGTGCGCCGCCATATCAACATCCTCGAAGAACTCAAGGGCGAGCAGCTTTTCGTCATCGTCGACCGGCAATACCAGTTGACCGATGCGGGCCGCAGTTGCCTGCGCGAGGCGCAGGATATCCAGGCGCGCGGCGCCGCGTGGCTGAACAATGAAACCGGTCATATCGGCGGCCTGTTCCATATCGGCAAGGAAGATCCGGACGGCTGGCGTTTTTACCTGCAGCAGCATCCGATCAGCGATATCTGGACCGGCCAGAACGAATTGCTGAAAAAGGCGGTGAAATGCTGGGCCGAGGCGGAAGGGGTGATCACCCATGAAGCCTTCGATCCGATCCGCGAAAGCCTGATGGTGTTCCGCAAATCGGCCGAGGACTGGATCTGCACCGCGGTGGGCAGCAAATCGTCCTATGCGACATGGTATGGCTGGCGTTGGGAAAGCAGTTCGATCGGCCGCGCGGTTCCGGCGCTGCCCGGCGGGGCGTCCCACGCGGTGCAGCTGTCGCAGCCGTTCGAGGAAATCCGCGCCAGTCGCGGGCTGCGTTATGACCACGTTCACACGCTGATGGACCGGGGCGAAGAGGGCGGGCCGGAACCGATCAGCTTCAAGCGGCTGTTGCTGGGATGCCGCTATCCCGACGACAGTTTCGCGATGGGATCGATCGTGGTGCGGAGCTATGATCTGCAGATCGAGGGCCTGTCGCAGGAGATTATCGAATCCATGCCGGCGGAGGAACTGATGGAGGGCGCTCCCGCGATGCGGGAACAATCGAAAGACATTTCCGCCTAGGTTGGGCATCCTGTTGTTGTGTGCAGCACAGGAGTCCAAAATGAGCATACAAGATGTATTTGATGGAGCGCGGTACCTGTCTGAGACCGCCAATGCCCTGAAGTCCCAGCATCTGCATATCGAAGTCGGTGACGATTTCGAAAGATATGCCCAGATCGTGAAGGATGGCCGACCGGAACAGCCGCTGGGGCCTCCCTTTGATCCGACAAAGCAATTTTTACCAGCAGCCCGAGGCATTTGGATCATAGGCCGCAATTCCAAGGGGGTCTTGGTTCATACCCAGGCAATGCGCCTTCTGGACCTGTATGATCAAACCTTGGCGCGGTATCTTTCGTCCCGTTTCGGGGATTTTCCGCCCGGTGGAGTGGGCATCGATCACGATGGATCGTGGTTCCGCCCGGGGCCCGGAGCGGCCAAGATTACCGGCCGCGCGGTGTATCATGGTGAAATGTGGCTTAAAGATGATTCGGCCTATCGCGGCCGCGGATTGATCGATTTGCTTGCCCGTTTTTCGTTTTTGACGGCGATGTTGCACTGGCAGCCGGATTTTCTGTTCGGCTTCATGCTGCGTCCGATCGCCCGGCGCGGGCTGGCCGAACGCGAAGGCTACATGCATTGCGATCCCTATTGCCTGAGCTGGAAGATCGAGGGCCGCAACGAGCCGCTGGATTGCAACATGGTTTGGATGGCGCTGGAGGATTTGCGCCATGTCATGCATGTGCCGACCAAGGAAGTGATGGAACCGGCGCACGCGGCCTGAAACCCGGGTTTCCGCTGCCGCGCGATCCACGGAGAGCGTGCAAAAAGAAACGCCCCGGCCAATGGCCGGGGCGTCTTTGGCGTGTTGCAGGGTACGTCCGGCGATCAGCCGATCGCGGCGGCTTTCACATCCTCGTCGATGTAAGGCAGGTACTGTTCGAAATTGTCTGCGAACATCTGCACCAGCTTGGCGGCCTGCGCGTCATAGGCGGCGGGATCGGCCCAGGTCTGGCGCGGGTCCAGCAGCTGGGGGTCGACGCCCGGCACATCGACCGGCACGTCGAAGCCGAAGTTTTCGTCCTTGCGGAATTCAACCTCGTTCAGCGATCCTTCCAGAGCGGCGGTCAGCAGCGCGCGGGTGGCCTTGATCGGCATCCGCGAACCGGTGCCGAAGGCGCCGCCGGTCCAGCCGGTGTTGACCAGCCAGCAGGTCGCGCCGTGCTTGCCGATCTTTTCGCGCAGCAGGTTGCCGTAGGCTTCCGGCCGGCGCGGCATGAACGGGGCGCCGAAGCAGGTCGAGAAGGTGGGTTCGGGTTCCACCACGCCGCGTTCGGTGCCCGGGGTCTTCGAGGTGAAGCCGGACAGGAAGTGATACATTGCCTGCGCCGGGGTCAGCCGCGCGATCGGCGGCAGCACGCCATAGGCGTCGCAGGTCAGCAGGATCACGTTCTTCGGATGGCCGCCAAGCGCGCTGTCCGAGGAATTCGAGATATATTCCAGCGGATAGGCGCAGCGCATGTTTTCGGTCAGGCTGGAATCCTCGAAATCCAGTTCGAAGGTTTCTTCGTCATAGACCATGTTTTCGATCACGGTGCCGAATTTCGAGGTGGTGGCGTAGATTTCCGGTTCCGCCTCGGGGTTCAGGCCGATGGTCTTGGCATAGCAGCCGCCTTCGAAGTTGAAGGTGCCGCGATCCGACCAGCCGTGTTCGTCATCGCCGATCAGGGTGCGCGACGGGTCGGCCGACAGGGTGGTCTTGCCGGTGCCCGACAGGCCGAAAAAGATCGCGGTGTCGACCGGGTTGCCGATGGCGTGGTTGGCCGAGCAGTGCATCGGCATGATGCCTTTTTCCGGCAGCAGGTAGTTCAGCAGGGTGAACACCGATTTCTTGTTCTCGCCGGCGTATTCGGTGTTGCCGATCAGGATCAGCTTCTTGTCGAAGTTCATCGCGATCACGGTGTCGCTGCGGCAGTCATGGCGTTCGGGATCGGCCTTGAAGCTGGGGCAGTTGATGACGGTGAAATCGGCGATGAAGCTGTCCAGCGCTTCGCGTTCGGGACGGCGCAGCAGGTGACGGATGAACAGCCCGTGCCAAGCCAGTTCGGTCACCATGCGGACGTTGATCGCATGTTCCGGATCGGCGCCGCCGACCAGGTCCTCGACATAGTATTTCTTGCCCTTCATATGCTCCAGCATATCGGCATAGAGGTTGTCGAACCCTTCGGGCGACATCGCCGCGTTGTTTTCCCACCAGATCTTGTCGGCGACGCTGTCGGTCTTGACGACGTGCTTGTCCTTGGGCGACCGGCCGGTGAACTTGCCGGTGGTGACCAGGAAGGCGCCGCCTTTGCCCAGCGTGCCTTCGCCGTTCTTGACCGCGGCTTCGATCAGCGCGGGCTCCATAAGATTGTAAAAGACATCGCCCAGCCCCTTGATCCCCTGATCTTCCAGCTGGAATTGCGGGTTTACCCGTCCAAATGTCATATGCCAAGCTCCTGTAGCCGCGCGAGTTGCGGCGATGTTCCCTGCGGGGACGGAACCCTCTCCCGTTCCCGACCGGATGCTGCACCCGATAACCGGCCTCTTAACATGACGTTTCCATGAAGGAACAGGACGGTTTGGCGCAGTTAGCGCAACCAAATGCAAGTTAGCGCAATCACGGCGAAAATCCCCCAATCGCCGCCCGGTGCCGATGCCGAATGTGAGGTAAATTAGCCATTGGTTGAGGAATTTGCCGTGAAATCTGGTGCATGGCACGGCTGATTCGCAGTTTCCGATTGATTGCCAAGGGGGAAAATGGGCATAATGAGGAAAAAAATAGGCAATAAGAGCAGTAAAAGGAATTCTCCGATGTCGAAGATCGCCCTTGTGGACGATGACAGGAATATCCTGACATCCGTCGCCATGACCCTTGAGGCAGAAGGGTTCGAGGTTGAAACCTATAACGACGGCCAATCCGCTCTGGATGCATTCAACCGAAAGCTTCCGGACATGGCCGTTCTGGATATCAAGATGCCGCGGATGGACGGCATGGACCTTCTGCAGCGGTTGCGCCAGAAAACCACCATGCCGGTCATTTTCCTGACCTCCAAGGATGATGAGATCGACGAGGTCCTGGGCCTGCGCATGGGGGCCGACGATTACGTCAAGAAACCGTTTTCGCAGCGTCTGCTGGTCGAGCGCATCCGCGCGCTGTTGCGCCGGCAGGATGTCCAGGCGGGCGTCGAGGTGCCGGAAACCGAAGAAACCAAGGTGATCGAACGCGGCGACCTGCGGATGGATCCGCTGCGCCACTCGGTGACCTGGAAGGGCAAGGATGTGTCGCTGACGGTGACCGAATTCCTGCTTCTGCAGGCGCTGGCGCAACGTCCGGGTTTCGTGAAATCGCGCGATCAGCTGATGGATGTGGCCTATGACGATCAGGTCTATGTTGATGACCGCACCATCGACAGCCATATCAAGCGCCTGCGCAAGAAGATGCGGTCGGCCGACGCCGATTTCGCGGCGATCGAGACGCTTTACGGCATCGGCTACCGATATAACGAAGACTGATCATGGCGTTGGCTGAAGGGGTAAATTTGCGGGATACGGCGACACGACAAGGTGGCGACGTGGTCTTGGGCGACGATTTTGTCGCCCCCGACAGCACCGTGGACAGCGAACTGCGCGTTCGGCGGGAACGGCGCGGTTGGCTGTCGTTGAACCGGTCGCCGCTGACCCGCAAGATCATCACCTTCAACCTGATCGCGCTGAACATCCTGGTTGCCGGGGTGCTGCTGCTGAATTCATCGCGCGATTCATTCGCGGTGGAACGGGCCAATTCCCTGGTGGCGCAGGCGGAACTGATCGCCGACGTGATCGAGGCGCAGCTGCCCGAGGGCGCCGCTTCGGAAATTGCCGCGGGCGGCGCGGTGGATGTGGCGCGCCTGCTTGGCGGGCTGGACCTGCGCGAAGGGATCGAAGCCTTTGTCTTCGATCGCGACATCGCGCTGGTTTCCAGTATCGAAGGGCAGGGCGGTGCCCCGACCGCAGACATGCCCGAACCGGGGCCGACGCTGATCGTCGACGGCCTGACCTGGCTCTGGGACAGGATGTCGGGCCTGTCGTCGCCGAGGACGGCGCCGGCGCCGCTGCCCAGCGTCGAGGAGCGGGCGCGGAAACTGGCCGGTAACGTCCTGTCCGGCGAAGCCGAAATCGACATGGGGCCGGCCACCGGCGGCACCAAGATCTTCACCGCCGCCACCCCAATCGAACAGGGCGGCAGCATCGTCGGGGTCGTGGCCCTGACCAGCGCCGCTGGCGAGGTCGATCACCTGGTGCGGGCGCAGCGCGAACGCATCCTGCAGATGTTCCTGATCGCCATTCTGGTGTCGATCGGGCTGAGCCTCGTTCTGGCCTCGACCATCGCCAATCCGCTGGCCGATCTGGCCACCGCTGCCGAACTCGGCGGCGCGCGCGACAAGCGGCAGAAGACCGGCGGCCGCATCCGCATTCCCGACCTGACCGCGCGGCCCGATGAAATCGGCCGGCTGTCCGGCGCGCTGCGCGGCATGGTGTCGGCGCTTTACGACCGGATCGACGGCAACGAACAATTCGCCGCCGACGTGGCGCACGAGATCAAGAACCCGCTGGCCAGCCTGCGTTCGGCCGTGGGCACGCTGCGGGTCGCCAAGCGTGATGATCAGCGCGAAAAGCTCTTAGACGTGATCGATCACGACGTGCGGCGGCTGGACCGGTTGGTCAGCGACATTTCCAACGCCTCAAGGCTCGACAGCGAACTGGTGAAGGAAGAACAGGAATCCTTCGATCTGCTGAAAATGCTGAGCAACCTGAGCGAATACCTGGGCCAGCAGGCGGGTGAGCAGGGGGTCGATTTCATCACCGACCTGCCCGACAAGCCGATCGAGATCATGGGGCTGGAAGCGCGACTGGCGCAGGTCTTCGTCAACCTGATTACCAACGCGATCAGTTTCTGCGAACAGGGCGACGCGATCCGCGTCTGGGCCCGTCAGCGCGAAAACCGGGTCCTGGTTGTCGTCGAAGATACCGGCCCGGGCATCCCCGAAGAGGCGCTGACCAAGGTGTTCAAGCGGTTCTATTCGGAGCGGCCGGAAAACCAGTTCGGCAACAATTCCGGCCTTGGCCTGGCGATTTCGAAGCAGATCGTCGAGGCTCATGGCGGCGTGATCTGGGCCGAAAACATCCGCCCCACCGATGCCGACGCGACCTCGGAACCGCTGGGCGCGCGCTTCGTCGTGGGCCTGCCGGTGTGACGTGGGCCGCCCGGCGGACAAAGATTGCCTGATCCTGCATGCCAGTACCGTCGCGCTTGACGGCCGTGCGGTGGTGATCACCGGCCGCGCGGGGGCGGGAAAATCCGCGCTGGCGCTGCAGTTGATGGCCTTGGGCGCCGGGTTGGTTTCCGATGACCGCACATGCATCTGGAAAGAGGGCGAAACCCTGTGGGCCGATGCGCCCGGCACCATTCGCGGCCAGATCGAGGCCCGTTTCGTCGGTATCCTGAACGCCGTAGCCGTGGGCCCGGCCCGTGCCCGTCTCTGGGTTGATCTGGGCCGGGAAGAAACCTTGCGTCTGCCGGAGAAAAAGACCGTTACGGTTCTGGGCCTTTCCCGGCCTTTGCTGCACAATGTGCAGATGCAGCATTTTCCGGCTGCGATTCTGCACTATCTCAAGTCGGGCAGGCGGGACTGAGCCATGAGCGAAGCCGAAACAAACAGCGTGGCGCGACAGCGCATCGTTCTCGTCACCGGGCCGTCCGGTGCCGGGCGCACCACGTCGATCCGCACGATGGAGGATCTGGGCTTCGAGGCGATCGACAACCTGCCGCTGAGCCTGCTGCCGCGCCTGCTGGAAGACCCGCCGCTGGGGCGCGACCTGGTGCTGGGTCTGGACGTGCGCAACCGCGATTTTTCCGTCAACGCGCTGATCGAAACGCTCGACAGCCTGCGCGACGCGCCGGGGGTGGAAACCGAGCTTCTGTATCTCGATTGCCGCTATGACGTTTTGCTGCGGCGGTTTTCCGAAACCCGGCGGCGGCACCCGTTGGCCCCGGCGGAAGGCCCCGAACAGGGCGTGCGGCGGGAACTGGACCTGCTGGTGCCGATCCGGGCGCGGGCGGATATCCTGATCGACAGTTCCGATCTGACCCCGCACGAATTGCGCGCCGAGGTCGAACGGCTGATCAGTCCCGAAAGCGGCGCCCGGTTGGCGGTGTCGGTGAATTCCTTTTCCTACAAGCGCGGTTTGCCGCGCGGCATGGACATGGTGCTGGATTGCCGTTTCCTGCGAAATCCCTACTGGGAACAATCGCTGCGCGCCCTCGACGGGCGCAACGCCGAGATCGCCGATTATGTCGCGCAGGATCCGCGTTTTGCGCCGTTCTTCGACAAGATGCTCGACTTGGCCAGGATGCTGCTGCCGGCCTATATGGACGAGGGCAAGGCGCATTTCGCCATCGGGTTCGGTTGTACCGGCGGCCAACACAGGTCGGTTGCAATTGCAGAAAAGATGTCTCAGGCCCTTGCGGAGGACGGCTGGCAGGTGTCAACTAGACATCGCGAACTTGAGCGGAGGCAGGCAAGCGCCGCCGCAACACCATCGCAAGAGACAGCGGACGAAAGCGAGGGAAGGCAAGCGTGATCGGCATCGTCATTGTCGCGCATGGGGGATTGGCGCAGGAATACCTGGCCGCGATCGAACATGTCGTCGGCCCCCAGTCCGGTATTCGCGCCATTTCCATCGACGCCGATCATGACCGGGCCCAGAAACAGCGCGAAATCTGCGAAGCCGCCGACGCGGTCGACAATGGCCATGGCGTCGTGGTTGTGACCGACATGTTCGGCGGGTCGCCGTCGAACCTGTCGCTGATGGCCTGCCAGCCCGAAAATCGCCGGATTCTCTATGGCGCCAATCTTCCGATGTTGATCAAGCTGGCAAAATCCCGCCATCTTGGTGTAGCAGATGCTGTCCGTGCTGCGATGGAAGCCGGGCGCAAATATATTGACAGCCAGATTGTAACAAAAGTTCAGTAAGCATGCCCGAAACAACATTGCGCAAGTTCGAGATCATCAACGAAAAAGGACTGCATGCCCGCGCTTCCGCCAAGCTGGTGGAAGTGGTCGAAGGGTTCGATGCCACGGCCGAGATCTGCCGTGACGGCATGTCGGCTTCGGGCGACAGCATCATGGGGCTTTTGATGTTGGCAGCTTCCAAGGGAACCACTATTGAAGTCCAGACCTCCGGCCCGGATGCCGAAGCGCTTTCCGATGCGATCGAGGCGTTGGTTGCTGACCGGTTCGGCGAAGAGATGTGAGCGCGGGATTGCGTGGTATGGATGGTACGGGGCGCGTATTGGACAGGGCACATAAAGAGCAGACGGCACAGCCTCAGCACGGCGTGAGCTTCACGACCTATGACCGGCGCAGCCTGACCTATGCCAACACGTTCGACAACACTGCCAAGGCCCTGACGATCCGGTCGATCGAGTGGCTGACCGGCAAGATTTCGATCCTGCGCATGATCCGTGAATTCGAACGCCGTGGCGCGCCGCAGGGGCTGGAATTCTGGGGCGCGTGCCTCGACGTGATGGGGATCGACCTGCAGACGCCGCAGGAACAGATCGAACGGATCCCGGCCGAGGGGCCGGTAGTAGTGGTTGCGAACCACCCGCACGGATTGGTGGACGGAATGGTCCTGGCCGAACTGATCGGGCGGCGGCGCAGCGATTTCCGCATCCTGACCCGGGAATTGCTGACCGGTCTGGACGAAAGCGCCTCGTCCTACCTGATTCCGGTGCCTTTTCCGCATGAAGAAGATGCGCAGCGCAAGAGCGTGGAAATGCGCGCCGCAGCGATGGCGCACCTGAAGGACGGCGGCGTGGTCAGTGTTTTCCCTTCGGGCGTGGTGGCGTCGTCCAAGACCATGTTCGGCCCTGTCGAGGAAGCGGACTGGAACGTGTTCACCGCACAGATGATCCGCCGGTCGGGCGCGAAAGTGGTGCCGATCCATTACCCCGGCGAAAATTCGCGCTGGTACCAGATGGCGAACCAAATCTCGGCGACGCTGCGGCAGGGGCTGCTGCTGCATGAAATCGTGCATAGCTGCAACCGGCCGATGAAGCCGATCGTCGGTGAGCCGCTGGGCGATGACCATATGGAACGGCTGTCATCGGATCCGCGCGGTTTCATCGCCTGGCTGCGCGAACACACGCTTGGCCTGAGCGACTGAGCGCGGCGCGGGCCGTCATCCTGACAGAGAGCAGAAAGCGACCCGCAGCGGCGCGTTCGCCGCGAATGGTTCAGCGCGTCGGCACCGGGGTTTCGCCACGGTAATCGTAGAATCCGCGCCCCGACTTGCGGCCCAGCCAGCCGGCTTCGACATATTTCACCAGCAGCGGGCAGGGCCGGTACTTGGTATCGGCCAACCCGTCATGCAGCACGTTCATGATTGCCAAGCACGTGTCCAGCCCGATGAAATCGGCCAGTTCCAGCGGCCCCATCGGGTGGTTGGCGCCCAGTTTCATTGATTCGTCGATCGACTTCACGTTGCCGACCCCTTCGTAGAGCGTGTATACCGCTTCGTTGATCATCGGCACGAGAATCCGGTTGACGATGAAGGCGGGGAAATCTTCGGCGCTGGCGGCGGTTTTGCCCAGCCGTTCGACCACGCCGAGGCAGGCCTTGTAGGTTGCCTCGTCCGTGGCGATGCCGCGGATCAGTTCGACCAGTTGCATCAGCGGCACCGGGTTCATGAAATGGAAGCCCATGAACCGTTCCGGCCGGTCGGTTCGGCTGGCCAGCCGGGTGATCGAGATCGACGAGGTGTTCGAGGTCAGGATCGTGTGCGGCAGCAAGTGCGGCCCCAGTTCGTCGAAGATCGCCTGTTTCACGGTTTCGCGTTCGGTGGCGGCTTCGATCACCAGGTCGCTTTTCCCAAGGTCGGTCAGGGTCAGCGTGGTGCTGATCCGCGCCATCGCGGCATCCTTGTTGGCCTGGCTGATCTTGTCGCGGCTGACCTGGCGGTCGAGGTTGCGCGAAATCAGCGCGACGGCGGCATCGAGCGCTTCCTGGCTGATATCGTTCAGCAGCACGTCATACCCGGCCAGCGCCATCACATGCGCGATCCCGTTGCCCATCTGCCCGGCCCCGATCACGCCGATTTTGCGAATTTCCATGATCCTGTCCCTCATCCGTTCCGATCCCCAGATAGGCATGTGTGAGCCGCGGCTGCAAGACCGCCCGTGACACATTCAAATCCAGCGCATTTTAAGATTAGCCCTTTTTCAACGACTCGGGATCAAGCTGACGCGGGTTATGAAACTGGTGGGCGCTATGATCTATGCGAAGCGAGAGGTCGAGGACCTGGATTACCTGCCGTGCCAATACGGCCGGTCGAAACTGCAATTCCGCGGGCCGCTGCGACCGTTGCCGCGCGACTATGTCTGTTTCATCGGCGGCAGCGAAACCTTCGGAAAGTTCGTCGCCCGGCCCTACCCGGCACTGGTCGAGGACATGACCGGCTTGCCCTGCCTGAACCTCGGCAGCGCCAGTGCGGGGATCGACAGCTTCATCCAGGACGCGACGGTGATTTCGATGGCGCGCAATGCAAGGCTGGTGGTGTTGCAACTGATGGGACCGCAATACCTGTCGAACCGGTTCTACGCGGTGCATCCGCGCCGCAACGACCGGTTCATCAAGGCCAATGCGCCGCTGCGGCAGCTGTATCCGTCGGTGGACTTCACCGAATTCACCTTTGTCGGGCATCTGCTGAACCGGTTGCAGCACGTATCGCGGCGCAAGTTCCGCGAGGTGCGGGCGGAGTTGCAGGCGACATGGCTGGACCGGATGGCGCTGGCGCTGCAGCTTTTCGCGCGGCCGGTGCTGTTGCTGTGGTTGGAGGAAGGGCAGCAGGCGCCCAGGATTCTGAACCGGTCGATGCTGTCGCGGCTGCAAGGCGGCAAGGTCGAATTGGTGCGCATCGAAACGGATTCCTGGGTGTCGAAACAGGGAAACAAGGGCATGATCTTCGGCGCGGCACAGGCGCGCGCGGCCACGGTCAGCCCCAGTTCGGCCTATCACCGGCTGGTCGCGCAGCAGCTGACGCCCTTCGTGCTGAACGGGCTGGACTAGCGGGCGCGTTTTCGCACCGCGGCCTTTCAGACGGGGTATGAAACCCCTATGTCGGGCCCATGCGTATCTTGATTCTCATTCTGACGTTGCTTGTTCCGGCACAGGCCGGGGCGCAATGCGTCGTGCTGCTGCACGGGTTGGCGCGGACCGAAAGTTCGTTCCTGCTGATGGAACAGGTGTTGCTCCGAAAAGGCTTCGAAGTCGTGCGTCCCGGTTATCCCTCGACCGAAGAAACCATTTCCAACCTGGCGCAGGAGGTTCTGCCCCGCGCGGCGGCGCAATGCGAGGACCGGCCGATCCATTTCGTGACCCATTCGATGGGCGGTATCCTGCTGCGTTACTGGTTGATCGGTCACGGCACCGCCGATATCGGCCGGGTGGTGATGCTGGCGCCGCCAAACGGCGGATCCGAGGTGGTGGACGCCTTTGGCGAACTCGATGCGTTCGGCTGGTTCAATGGCCCGGCGGGGCGGCAATTGGGCACCGGCGAAGACGGGCTGCCGGCACATCTGCCTAAGGTGGATTTCGAACTGGGGGTGATCGCGGGCAACCAGTCGCTCAACCCGGTCTTTTCGGCGCTGATCGAGGGCGAAGACGACGGCAAGGTATCCGTTGCCTCGACCCGGGTCGCGGGCATGGCCGATCATATCGTGCTGCCGGTGACGCATACCTTCATGATGAACGATCCAATGGTGATTGCGCAGGCGATCGAATTTATCGAAAAAGGGGCATTCGATCGCGACCTGACCTGGCCCGAGGCGCTGATGAAACTGTCCGAGGAGGAATAAGTGGTGCTGGAGCTGAGCCTTTGCGGCGCCGAGTTGTTGTTGCGCGACGGGCTGATGCGCGCCGATCTGGGCATTTCAGGCGGCCGGCTGACCGGGACGGGGATGGGGCGGCGCATCGACCTGAGCGGGTTCCGGGTGCTGCCCGGTATCGTCGATCTGCATGGCGACGGGTTCGAAAGGCACCTGGCGCCGCGCCGGGGTGCGATGAAGGACCTGTCGGCGGGATTGGCCTCGGCCGAGGCGGAGCTGGCGGCCAACGGCATCACCACCGCCTACCTGGCACAGTTCTGGAGCTGGGAGGGCGGCATGCGCGGGCGCGACTTCGCGCTGCGCTTCCTGCGCGCGCTGCGCGATTACCGCGGCACCGGCACCGATCTGCGTGCGCAGTTGCGGTTCGAACTGTTCATGCTGGACGACTACGGGGATTTCGAAGCGACGGTTGCGGAATACGGCGTTGCCTACGTGGTGTTCAACGATCACCTGCCGCATGACGCGCTGAACCGGGGCAAGCGGCCGCCGCGGCTGACCGGACAGGCGCTGAAGGGCGGGCGCAGCCCCGAGGCGCATCTGGCGATGATGAAGGAATTGCACCGGCACATGACGGGCGTCGCCCCGGCGGTCGCAGGGTTGGCGCAGCGGCTGGGGGAACGGGGCGTTGCACTGGGCAGCCATGACGACGACACCGCCGATCTGCGCCGGGGCTGGCACAAGCGCGGCGTGACGATCGCGGAATTCCCCGAAACGCAGGCGGCGGCGGCTGAAGCGTGCGGATTGGGGGACGCGGTGGTGCTGGGCGCGCCCAACGTGGTGCGCGGCGGGTCGCATTCGGGCAATGCCAGCGCGGCGGATCTGGTGCGCGACGGGCTGTGCGACGCCTTGGCGTCGGATTATCACTATCCCGCGCCGCGCCAGGCGGCGCTGATCCTGTCGCAAGAGGTCGGTCTGGAAAAGGCCTGGGCGCTGGTGTCGGAGGGCCCGGCGCGGGTGCTGGGGCTGACCGATCGCGGCGTTCTGGAAGCCGACAAGCGGGCGGACCTTGTGGTGCTGGATGGCGAGGGCCGCATCGGCGCGACCATCGCCGGGGGCCGGGTGACCTATCTGAGCGGCGCGGTGGCAGAGCGTTTCTTGGGCTGAGTGGGCGTTCCCCGATCCGCAGAAATCCCGGCCCGGAACTCGCCCGTCAGGCCGCCGGTCAGCGCCATCCCACGGACGGACGCTGGCCCGGCTTGCCCAAATCAGGCCATGATCCGGTTCACGTGACCCATCTTGCGGCCCGGCTTGACCTCGGCCTTGCCATAAAGGTGCAGCGCGGCGTTGGTTTCCTTGGCGATATGCGGGACCCGCTCCATGTCGTCGCCGATCAGGTTTTCCATCTGCACGTCGGAATGCCGCTTGCCGTCGCCCAACGGCCAGCCCGCCACGGCGCGGATATGCTGTTCGAACTGGTCGACGGAGCATCCGTTTTGCGTCCAGTGGCCGGAATTGTGCACCCGGGGGGCGATTTCGTTGACGATCAGGCCCTCGGGCGTGACGAAGAGTTCCACCCCCATCGTGCCAATATAGTTCAGCGTGTTGAGGATCTTCGCGGTCAGCAGCACCGCGTCGGTGCGCTGCGCATTGGTCAGGTTCGCCGGCACGGTGGTGGTGCGCAGGATGCCGTCGCGATGGACGTTTTCGCCCGGATCGAAACAGGCGACTTCGCCGTCGGCTCCGCGGGTGCCGATGACCGATACCTCATGGCTGAAATCGATGAAACCTTCGAGGATCGCCGGCGCGCCGGCCATGTCGGCGAGCGCAGTTTCCGCATCCTCTGTGGTCATGATCCGCGCCTGGCCCTTGCCGTCATAGCCGAAGCGGCGGGTTTTCAGGATCGCGGGCGTGCCGATTTCGGCGATGGCTTCGGCCAGGTCCACTTCGTCGTCCACGGCGGCAAAGGGCGCGGTCTTGAGCCCGTGTTCACTGAGGAAGGCCTTTTCGAGCAGCCGGTCCTGCGACACCGCCAACGTCCGGCGGTTGGGCCGGATCGGGCGCATCTTCTCGAGGAGGTCCAGGGCCGAGGTGGGGATGTTTTCGAATTCGTAGGTGATCACGTCCACCGCTTCGGCGAAGGCGGTGAGCGCCGCTTCGTCTTCGTAGGACGCGGTGGTCACCATATGGGCCACATCGCCTGCGGGCGGGTTGGCGCTTGGCTCGTAGATATGGGCCTTCAGCCCGAGGCGGGAGGCCGCGACGGAGAGCATCCGGCCAAGCTGGCCGCCGCCCAGAATGCCGATCACGGCACCGGTTTGCAAAGGATCAGTCATCGGAGGGCTCATCTGGAATGGAGGCGGACAGGGCTTCGCGCCAGTCATCGAGGCGCTGTGCGATACCGGCGTCGGTATTGGCAAGGATCGCGGCGGCCATCAGCCCCGCGTTCTTGGCCCCCGCGCCGCCGATCGCCATGGTGGCGACCGGAAAACCGCGCGGCATCTGCAGGATCGAATACAGGCTGTCGACGCCCGACAGCGCCTTGGTCTGTACCGGCACGCCGATTACCGGCACCCGGGTTTTGCTGGCCATCATGCCGGGCAGGTGCGCGGCGCCGCCGGCGCCGGCGATGATCACCTGCAGGCCGCGATCGACGGCGGTCTTGCCATAGTCCCACAGCCGGTCCGGTGTGCGGTGGGCCGAAACGATCTTGGCCTCGTAAGGGATGTTCAATTCGTCGAGAATGTCGGCGGCTTCCTTCATGGTCGGCCAGTCCGACTGGCTGCCCATGATGATGCCCACTTTGACCTGTGCCATGTATCGCCCCTGTATCGCCCTGCCAATGGAGCGCGCACTATAGCCAAGGCAGCGGGTTACGCAATGATATCCGGTGTCAGCCGGTCCTCGATCCGCGCGATCAGGTCCTTGAGCTGCAGCTTCTTCTTCTTCAGCCGCTGCAGCGTCAGCTGGTCGGCGGTGCCGCGTTCGGTCAGGGCGGTAATCGCTTCGTCAAGGTCGCGGTGTTCGCGGCGGAACACCTCCAATTCGACGCGCAGGACCTCGTCCGTTTTCATCGAAAGGTCTGAAGAAGCGTTCATAGCCGTGATTCCGTTGATTGTGCACCTTGTTAAGATACTGAAAAGCCGCGCTTTCGCAAAGGTCTTGCACAGCGATGGACGGATGCCCATATTTCATGAGCAGGTCGCCGAAACGGGGCCTGCACGGTTTGGACTGTCGCTTGATCATAAGGACGTGTCGATGACAAAGCTTACCCTGGGGTCACACCCCTACCTTCTGGGGTTCGATCAGCTGGAACGTTTGCTGGAACGCAACGCGAAATCCGGTAACGAAGGTTATCCCCCATTCAATATCGAACAGACGTCGCAGAATTCCTACCGGATCACGCTGGCCGTGGCCGGGTTCGCCGAAGGCGACCTGTCGATCACCGTCGAAGATCAGCAACTGGTCATCCGGGGCCGTCAGAAGGACGATTCAGAAGGCCGCGTGTTCCTGCATCGCGGAATCGCGGCGCGCCAGTTCCAGCGCTCCTTCGTGATGGCCGACGGGGTCGAAGTGGGCGAGGCGGTGATGGAAAACGGCCTGCTGCACGTCGATCTGACGCGGCACCAGCCGGAAACGGTGGTGCAGACCATCAACATCAGGAAAGGGTAACGCGATGGATGTAAAATTCGATTTCGGACAAGATGACGACAATCAAATCGTCTACGTGCGCCCCGTGAAAGTTGCCGACCTGCCGGAGGATTTGCAGGTGCAGCTGGGCCGCACCGAAACGGTCTATGCGGTTTGCAGCGAGGAAGGCGAACAGCTGGCCCTGGTGGGCGACCGCAAGCTGGCCTTCCTGCTGGCGCGGCAACACGATTTCGCGCCGGTGGCGGTGCACTGAGGCCCGCGCCCATGTGCTGCGGCCCCAGATGAAATATCTGGCGGACGCGGCGACGGAACTTCGCGTTGCTCACGTATCATTGGAGCGAGGCAACTGGCCTCGGTTTGTTTCAGCCAATGGACGGAGAGCGAGAATGGCGCAGCCGGAAAAATACAGCAAGTTTCAGATCGGATTGCATTGGGGCATCGCGGCGCTGATGGTGGTCAGCTATTTCAGCGCCGACGCGATGGGTGATGTCTGGCGGTCGCTGATGCGGACCGGCAGCGCCGAACCCACAACCGTGGCGCGGGTGCATGTTCTTGTCGGGATCGCGATCCTGGCGCTGGTCGTTCTGCGGCTGATCGTGCGGCTGGTGAAGGGCGCCCCCCCGGAGATCGAGACCGGCCGGCCGTTGCAGGACAAGGCGGCCAAGCTGATTCACGTCGGGCTGTACCTTGGCATGCTGGCGATCCCGTCGGCGGGACTGGCGGCCTGGTTCGGCGGCGTGAAAGCGGCTGCCGAGGCGCATGAGGTGTTGTTCAATATCGGCATGTTCATGGTCATCCTGCACGTCGCGGCGGCGCTGCTGCACCAGTTCGTGTTGAAGGACAATATGATGGCACGGATGCGGATGAAGTAAGCCCGAGGCGTTCAGCCGATGGACCAAAGAAAAAGGCGCGCCACCTGGCGCGCCTTTCATCATTCGTATGGGGGGCTATCAGGCCCAGTTGCCGGAAATCAGCCCCATCGATTCAAGCTTCAGCAGGACCTGGTGGGCGCAGTTGTCGACATCGACATTTTCGGTCTCGACGCTCAGTTCGGGGTTCTCGGGCACGTCATAGGGATCGGAAATGCCGGTGAATTCCTTGATCTTGCCTTCGCGCGCGAGCTTGTAGAGCCCCTTGCGGTCGCGGCGTTCGCATTCCTCGATCGAGGTGGCGACGTGGACTTCTACGAAGGCGCCGAACTGTTCGACGTCTTCGCGCACCGCCCGGCGGGTGGTGGCGTAGGGCGCGATCGGGGCGCAGATGGCGATGCCGCCATTCTTGGTGATTTCCGATGCAACATAGCCGATGCGGCGGATGTTCAGATCGCGGTGTTCCTTCGAGAATCCCAGTTCCGAGCTGAGGTTTTTACGCACGATATCACCATCCAGAAGGGTGACCGGACGGCCGCCCATTTCCATCAGCTTGACCATCAGCGCGTTCGCGATGGTCGATTTGCCGGAACCCGAGAAACCGGTGAAGAAGACCGTGAAGCCCTGTTTCGAACGCGGCGGCTTGGTGCGGCGCAGTTCGGCCACCACTTCGGGGAAGGAGAACCATTCCGGAATTTCCAGCCCTTCGGCCAGGCGGCGGCGCAGTTCGGTGCCGGAAATGTTCAGGATGGTGACGTCATCCTTGTCGGCGATTTCGTCGTTGGGTTCGTACTGGGCGCGTTCCTGGACATAGACCATGTGTTTGAAATCGACCATTTCGATGCCGATTTCATCCTGGTGTTCGCGGAAAAGGTCCTGCGCGTCGTAGGGGCCGTAGAAATCTTCGCCGGCGCTGTTCTTGCCCGGGCCGGCATGGTCGCGGCCAACGATGAAATGGGTGCAGCCGTGGTTGGCGCGGATCAGCCCGTGCCAGACCGCTTCGCGCGGGCCGGCCATGCGCATGGCCAGGTTCAGAAGGCTCATCGCGGTGGTGGCGGCGGGGTATTTATCCAGCACCGCCTCGTAGCAGCGCACCCGGGTGAAGTGATCGACATCGCCCGGTTTCGTCATGCCGACGACCGGATGGATCAGCAGGTTGGCCTGTGCTTCGCGGGCGGCGCGGAAGGTCAGTTCCTGGTGTGCCCGGTGCAGCGGGTTGCGGGTCTGGAACGCGACGATCTTGCGCCAGCCCATTTTGCGGAAATAGGCGCGCAGTTCGTTCGGCGTGTCGCGGCGGGCCTTGAAATCGTAGTGGACCGGCTGCTGGATGCCGGTGACCGGACCGCCAAGGTAGATCTTGCCGGCGGAGTGGTGCAGGTAGTTGACGGCGGGATGCGCGATATCATCGGCGCCGAAGACCTTTTCGGCCTCGTGCGACTTGTTGGGTTCCCAGCGGTCGGTGACCGTCATGGTGGCGAGGATCACGCCTTCCTGGTCGCGCAGGGCGATGTCCTGGCCGATCTCGAGCTTCGCGGCGAAGTCTTCCGACACGTCCAGATTGATCGGCATCGGCCAGAGCGACCCGTCGGCAAGGCGCATGTTGTCAACGACGCCGTTGTAATCCTCTTCGCTCAGGAAACCCTTCAGCGGATTGAAGCCGCCGTTCATTAGCAGTTCCAGATCGCAGATCTGGCGCGGGGTCAGGTCCCAGCTGGTCAGGTCGGCGGCTTCGACCTTCAGTTTCTGGGCGCTGTCATAGGAAACGTAGAGCTCGGGAATAGGGGCGAGGTTGGGCAACATCGAATCAATGCCTTTTCACTATCTGCTCGTGCAGGGCGGTTACGGATTTCGCGGGCATCTAGTCGACGGAGCCTGTTAAATGCAAGAGAAAGCGCCGCGCAGCCCGGATATAAGAGTGATGTCGCTGCAACGCGGCGACAGGAAAAACGAGCTTCGGGCCATATCGGTGCGGATGGAACGTTGTTCGCCTGCGGGCGTGCGAACGAACCGCGACAAGACATGACATCGCCGGGGGCGGCGGGGGCCCGGCGATGGGGGCGGATCACACCACGTCGAGACGGATTTTCTGCGCCGCGATAAGGATGGCGTCCGCCCGGGACAGGGCGGACCTAGCGCCGTTGCAGGACCACCGGCAATCCGCCTTTCGGTTGCGGTATCGGGAGAGGTTTCCAAGCGACCGGCCCCGGTTTCGCCGGCAGCACCTTGTAGCGGCCCAGCAGCGCGCGCAGGAAGACCTTGACCTGCATGGTCGAGAAATGCAGCCCGATGCATTTATGCGCACCGCCGCCGAACGGCGCCCAGGCGAAACGATGCGACCGGTCCTCGGCCCGGTTGGGGGAAAACCGTTCGGGGTCGAAGGTTTCGGGATCGGTGTAATATTCGGGCGACATCATGATCGGCCCGACCAGCGCAGTGACCGAAGTGCCCGCCGGGATCTTCACCCCGTTCCATTCGAAATCGCGCATCGCCCGGCGCGGGATCAGCGGCACCGGTGGCATCATCCGCAGCGCTTCCTTGAACACCATGTCGGTCAGCGGCATCCGGTCCAGCATGTCCTGTTCGAACGGGCCGGGCCCCAGGTCGGCGATTTCCCGCGCCAACCGGTCCTGCCATTCGACATGTTCGCTCAGCGCCCAGACCATCGCGGTCAGGGCGCTGGCAGTGGTGTCATGCGCGGCCATCATCAGGAAGTTGAAGTGGTCGACGATTTCGCTGTCGGTCCAGCTTTTGCCGTCCTCGTCCGTGGCGCGGCACATCTGGGAAAAGAAATCCTGGCCATCGCCGTCGCGCCGTTCCTCGATCAACGCGGAAAACTGCTCGATCAGGTGGGCGCGCGCATCCAGCCCGCGGCGGTACTTCGTATAGGGCAGGGGTTTGCGCAGGAGCGCGACCGACGCGGCGATTTCGTCTATGAAGCCCCGGTTCAGCGCATCGGTGGCGGGCGCGTCCACCGGTAGGCCCATGAACACGTTCGCCCCCATCCGAAGGGTCAGGTTCTTGATCGCGGGATAGAATTCGAATTGCTGCCCGACCGGCCATTGCGCCACCATGTCGTCCAGCGCCGGGGCCATCATCGCCAGGTAGCTGTCCATCGCGGATTTGCGGAATGCGGCCTGCATGATGCGGCGATGGGCGCGGTGGTCGTCGAAATCCCGCAACATCAGCCCGCGCGGGAAAAGTTCGGTCAGCACGGTCCAGCCGTGTTCGCTTGAAAACAGGTGATCGGGGTCCATCAGGATGTATTCGACCCCGTCGGCGCTGGCCAGCGACACGCGCCATTCGTTCAGGAACTTGATCCTGTAGACCTTCCCCAACGCGGCGGAGGAACGGCGGTAAAGCGCATTCGGGTCCTTCAGGACTTCGAGCGTGTTGCCGAAGATGGGAAGCTGGGGGGCTGCCGGAATATGGGCCAGCGCGGCTGCGGAAGGTGGCTGCATGGCGAAAATCCTTTTCGCCATGCTAACACGATTCTGGTCTGGTCGCTAAAAATGGCGGCCGGTCATTCCTGTTCGGCCAGCCAGCGTTCGGCATCCAGCGCGGCCATGCAGCCCATGCCGGCGCTGGTGACGGCCTGACGGTACTTGTGGTCGGTCAGGTCGCCAGCGGCGAAGATGCCGGGGATCGAGGTTTCGGTGCTGCCCGGGTTGACCTTCACATAGCCGCCATTGTGCAGTTCCAGCACGTCCTTGACCAGTTCGTTCGCGGGGGCGTGGCCGATGGCGACGAAGACGCCCTTGCAGGGGATCTCGGTGATCTCGCCGGTCTTGACGTTCTTGGCGCGCACGGCGGTGACGCCCTTGGGATTATCCTCGCCGACCACTTCTTCCAGCGTGTGGAACCACAGCGGTTCGATCTTTTCGTTCTTCATCAGCCGGTCGACCAGAATCTTTTCGGCGCGCAGTTCGTCGCGGCGGTGGATCAGCGTGACCTTGGAGGCGAAATTGGTCAGGAACAGCGCTTCTTCGACGGCGGTGTTGCCGCCGCCGATCACCACGATTTCCTGGCCGCGATAGAAGAACCCGTCACAGGTCGCGCAGGCCGACACGCCGAAACCCTTGTAGGCCTCTTCGCTGTCCAGCCCCAGCCACTTGGCGCGCGCCCCGGTGGCAAGGATCACCGCGTCGGCGGTGTAGATGGTGCCGCTGTCGCCCTTGGCGGTGAACGGACGCTTGGAGGTGTCCAGTTCGGTGATGATGTCGCCGACGATGTCACAGCCCATGGCCGCGGCGTGTTCCTGCATCTTGACCATCAGGTCGGGGCCCTGAACTTCGGTGAAGCCGGGATAGTTTTCGACTTCGGTCGTGGTGGTCAGCTGTCCACCCGGTTCGATCCCCTGCACCAGGATGGGTGACAGCATCGCGCGCGCGGCATACACCCCCGCAGTATAGCCGGCGGGACCGGACCCGATAATCAGAACCTTGGTGTGACGTGTATCGGCCATGTCGGGACCCTTTTTCGAAATTCCAGAAGCTTCAACGCATATAGACCCCGCCGGGCGTTGGGAAAAGGCCTAGATGGCGAAAACGGAAAATGCGTAAAATCTTGAAGATTCGGCAATGATATTGCGCATACACGAAATAAAGTTGCGCGCGGAACGGAGCAGGTATATGACTTCGCTCAAAGGAGAATTCGGATGCCTACGACGCGGCTTGACCCCATTGACCGGAAAATTCTGGCTGAACTTCAGGCCGATGGCCGAATGACGAATGTCGAACTGGCGAAGCGGGTGGGGATTTCCGCGCCGCCCTGCCTGCGCCGGGTGCGGACGCTTGAAGAAGCCGGCTATATCAAGGGGTACCACGCCGAGGTCGACGCCCGCGAACTGGGTTTCGAGGTTCAGGTCTATGCCATGGTCGGGCTGCAGAGCCAGGCCGAGTCCGACCTCAGCGCGTTCGAGGAGCTGTGCCGCGGCTGGCCGCTGGTCCGCGAATGCAACATGCTCAACGGCGAGGTCGATTTCATCCTGAAATGCGTGGCCCCTGACCTGAGTACCTTCCAGAGCTTCCTGACCGGCGAATTGCTGACCGCGCCCAACGTGGCTTCGGTCAAGACCAGCCTTGTCATCCGCAGCGCCAAGGATGAACCCGGCGTGCCCTTCGATGTTTTGGAAGAGCGGCTGAACCGGTCGGCCTGACCGGTTCGCGCCACTGTCCGTCCCCTGATCGCGCGATCAGATCGCGACGTCTTCCAGCAGGTTCACCTGTCGCGACGCGTCCCGGTGCAGCGCGGGGCCGAATTCGTTCAGGGCCTCGACATGCGGGAACAGCGACAGGAACAGCTTCAGCATCTGTGGCCCCATCGTTTCGCCGAGGCCGAAGCGCGGATGATAGCTGGCGATCGGCAGGCCGTTGGCGCGGATCGTCGCCTGTTGCGGCAGGCATAGGTGGAACACCTGCACCGGCGAGGGCGGCGAGGTCTGGACCACGCTGTCGCCGTCGGCGAAATGTCGGATCGGAACGAAACCTTCGATATGCCCCCGGCGCGGCATCCGGGCGGCCGGACCCAGAACCAGGTCCGATCCCGGGCGGCCCAAGCCGAACGTGCCAGCCATGATCCGGGTCAGTTGCGCCTGTTCGGGCCGGTCGGTCGGGGTGTTTGGGATGATGTTCATCATGCCCCGCCACAGCATCGGAAGCGGGCCGTATTCCTTGGTCTCGATCCGCATGCCGGGAACAATATCCTCAATCGCGCAGGGGCCGTCGGCGGTCTGAATCAGGGTGCCGCGGGCGAAGGCGGAAAAGGCGGCTTCGAACGGGGCAGTGGCCGGGGCGATGGCCGAACGGGCCGCAACGGAACCGTCTTGATCCAGATACTGCACCTCGTAGCGCCGCATCAGTGCGGTCTTGACCGGGTCGGCAGAGATAACCGCCTGATCGCGGTCCTGGGAATACGGGGTCGAAGCCCGGTAACGGGACGGGGGCAAAATGCTGTTCACTCTCACGCACCTTCGCTGCGTCGCATCCGCGCCGGCCCCCACCGACGACGACAGAGGGACTGTTTCAGTTCCAACTGTTGATGTCGGGATAATGACCCCTGTTTCCGACGATTGTCAAAAAGGGGACGACATTGGATACTGCGGGTGCAGCAATCCCCCGGATGGCCGTTGCTTTGTTTCCCGGCGGTGAACGCGTTTGCCATAATTCGATTCGATCGCTGGGTTGAAACAGAAAGAACCGCCACGCGGGTGGCGGTTCCTTAACTGGCACTCACTTCGCTACTGGTTAAAAGGATACTCGGCGTGAGCGGGCCAAGGATAAGATGGTGTCAGGCACTGCGGCGCTGCGGTTCGGTTTTGGCGCCCTTCTTGCGCGCCCAGGGCAGTGCGGGCAGGTCGCTCTTGGATGTTGCGATGGCTGATTTCATCCAGCGTTTTTGTTTTTTCATTTTATCAATTCCTACTCGTTGCACCGGAAGCGTGTTGCTTGTTTCAAACATGATCTTTCATTGCGGCCATGATTGGGCAGAGGCGGCGGCAAATGCGGCAATTTGGTGAAATCCCGCCGTTTTGGCGTTATTGTTCACGAAAAATCTCAAGTCATTGAAAGTGCTTGTATAAAATAGTTTTTGGCCGTGCCTCTGATCCCAGAATGCGGCGTCGTCGGGCCCGGTTTCATCCGACCCGTGATTGCGGCGAAAACCAGTCGCGTTAAAGGAGAATGGAGGAAATCAGTCGTCCGTAATCCGCTTCGCCCTCATGGGTGGCGCGGCGGTAGGAAAAGAACCGGGCCGGGTCGGAATAGGTGCAATGGCGGATCCATTCGGCATCGCCGATTCCGGCCTGGCGCAGCCGATGCAGCCCGAAGGCGGGCAGGTCGAACAGGTAGCGGTCGCCGTTGCCATTGGCGAAGAAGCGGGAATTCGTCGGGTCTTCGACAAGGAAATCGTCCAGGAATTCTGGCCCGACCTCATAGGCGCGCTGGCTGATCGTCGGACCGATCGCGGCGACGGTGTCGGCACGGTTGGCACCCAACGCCTCCATCGCGTCGAGCGTCGCCTCAAGGATGCCATCAAGCGCGCCGCGCCAACCGGCATGGGCGGCTCCGATGACGCCGGCCTTGCGGTCGGCGAACAGCACCGGCTGGCAATCGGCGGTCAGCACCGACAGGGCAAGGCCTGGGGTGGCGGTGACGATGGCGTCTGCTTCGGGCCGGGTGGTCAACGGGCCGTCGACCTGCGCGACCTTGGCGGAATGGACCTGATGCACCGTGACCAGATGGGAAAGCGGAACTTCCATCGCCCGTGCCACCCGGGTGCGGTTGATTTCGACGATTTCGGACTGATCCGACGACCCCTGGCCGCAGTTCAGCCCGGCGAAAACGCCCGAGGACGCGCCGCCCCTGCGGGTGAAGAAACCATGCCTGGTCTGGGCCAGCAGGTCGGAGGTCAGAATTTCCAGGGTCATGTGTCAAATCCGGGCGGGGCTATCTGGGTTGTCGGGTAGAATCCAAGCACCTTGAAGAGCGTCCCCATTTCCTGCGGGTGCGTCAAGCGCCGATGTGCGGCGATCAGGTTTTCCAGCGCATCGCCCTGCAAGCGTGCCGCCAGGGCCTGCGCCCGCGCGGTGATGCCCAGCCGTTCCAGGAACACCCCCTGCGCGGTCAGTTTGGTATGGGCCGAAGGGGTGGCAATGGCCAGAGCTTCGAAATCCACATGGGCGGTCAGGTCGGACGCGCCCGGCGCGTCCAGCGGTCCCACTTTTTCATGCGCCTGCACCGCCTGCAGCGTGTCCCCCAGCGAGCGCCAGTCGCCGTAATCGAAGATCAGTGCCGCGCCGCCGTGGGATTCGATCCGGCGTCCGATTTCTGCTGCCAGCCCGGGCGCTGCCGGGCAGAGTTCCACCAGATCGCCGTCCTTGGTGTCTTCCAGCCGGTAGTGCAGCACCTCGACCGGCGCCACGCCGCCAAGCGCGAAACCCAGCTTTCCGTTCTCGGCCATCACCCGTCTTTCGCGCCAGCCCGCGCCGTCGCGGACGAATTGCCGGATCGGCAGCGCGTCGAAGAATTCGTTGGCGACGAAGAACAGCGGCAATTCGGGCAGGTCGGCAATGCTGTCGAGCCACGTGGCGTCGCGGCCGATGGTTTCGCGCTGCTTGTCGCGCAGCACCGGCGAGGCTTCGATCAGGTGCAGTTGCATCGCGTCGTGAAATCCCGGAACGGCGCGGGTCGCGCGTAGGATGTCGGCCATCAGCGTCCCACGGCCCGGTCCGGCCTCGGCCAGCACGAAAGGCGCCGGTTGGCCCTGATCGATCCAGGCCTGCGCCAGCGCCAGCCCGACTAGTTCGCCGAACATCTGGCTGATTTCCGGCGCCGTGGTGAAATCGCCCGCCGCGCCGAGCGGATCGCGCGTTGTGTAGTAACCAAGCGTCGGATGCAGCAGGCAATCGGCCATGTAATCGGCCACCGTCATCGGGCCGCTGGCTTCCATGCGCGCCAGAAGGTGATCGCGCATGCCGGTCATGCGGCGCGCCGTCTCGCATAGGCGACGATGACCAGCCCGAGGATCAGCATCGGCAGCGACAGCAATTGCCCCATCGTGACCCCTGCCGGCCCCAGTTGCAGCACGTACCCCATCGGGTTGTCGACGCTGATGAATTGATCGTCGGCCTGACGGAAGAATTCCACGATGAACCGGGCAAGTCCGTATCCCGCGATGAACAGGCCCATGATCTGGCCCGGCACTTTCAACCCGCCGCGGCGGAATGCCAGCCACAGCAGCAACGTGCCCAGCACTATCCCTTCCAGCGCCGCCTCGTAAAGCTGCGAGGGATGGCGGGCGCAGATGCCGACGACGCCGTCGCAAGTCTGCGCCGAGGCGCCGGGGAAGGCCACGCCCCAGGGCAGGTCGGTCGGGCGGCCCCACAGTTCGGCATTGATGAAATTGGCGATCCGGCCCAGCATCAGCCCGGCCGGCGCCGCCAGCGCGAGGCTGTCGCCCAGCGACAGGCGCGGCACCTTGTAGCGCGCGGCGAAGATCAGCGCCACGATGACCACGCCGAGGAAGCCGCCGTGGAAGGACATGCCGCCCTGCCAGACCATCAGGATTTCCTGCGGGTGGCGCAGGTAATAGACCGGTTTGTAGAACATCACGTAGCCCAGCCGCCCGCCGAGGATCACGCCCACGATGATCCAGCTGAGCAATTCCTCGATCTGTTCGGGCGTCATCGGCGATGTGTCGCCGGGCCAGAGCCGGGGGCGCTTCACCGCGGCCACGATCAGCCGCCAGCCGATCAGGATGCCGGCGATGTAGGCCAGCGCGTACCAGCGCAGCGCGAATTCCACGCCAAACAGCGTGATGGTGAAAATCTCGGGCGAGATGTCGGGGAAGGGGATCATGGCCTGCATGTGCGACTGTGTGCCTTTGCCTGAACCGGGAAGTCAACCTTGTGAACTTCTGCGATGCAGCCCATATAGGGGGCAAGTGTAACGGTGGAGAGCCACATGCAGACGCGCAACAAATTTTTTGACGATATGTCGCAGTTGATGACCAACGCGATGGGCGTGGCACAGGGCGCCAAGGATGAAGCGGAAAACGCCGCGAAAAGCCTTGTCGATCGCTGGCTGGCCGACCGCGATTTCGTCACCCGCGAAGAATTCGAGGCCGTCCGCGCGATGGCGCAGAAGGCGCGGGAAGAAAACGACGCGCTGAAGGCGCGAATCGAAGCGCTGGAAAAAGCTGCGGACTAAGGTCGCCGGGTCGGCGAACGGTCCGGCCGGACATATTGCCGGGGCCGTCTCTGATGACGGCCCCGGCGTGAGGCTCAGGCGCGTGACCGCGCATGCAACGGGATCGGCGGCCTTCGCCTACTTGGCTTGCACCGAGGCGAGATAGTCGATCAGCGCGAGTATTCGCGTGTGCACATACATTTCCGTGTCAGCGGGCGAAAAGTCGCCGTCGGGGTCGTTGGCGACCCGTTTCCTGTAGCGGTTGCCCCAAAGCGGCATGTCGCGGCCATGCACGTCGACCTGGGCGCTGCCGTCGATCACCGCGTAGACGCTGGCGAAAGGAAATACGCCGTCATTGTTTTGCTGCAGCATCGTCAGGTCCGGCGGAACGTTGCGCAGAAACGATGTAACCGGCCCATCGCCCTTGGCGTCCATGCCGTGACACTGGGCGCAGCTGTTCTGATATTCGAATTCCCCGAGCGACATGCCGGCGGCATTAGCGGAGCCGGCAATGCCCAGGCCAATCGAAAACAGGGCAACCCACCGTGTAAAACTTTTCGTCATATTTCCTCTCCCAATAAACGCGTGCGGTTCTCGGGCGGAGTAAATTTCTAACGGCCCTCCCGGCCCTTGGCACGCGCAAATTTCTTAACCCAGATGATTTTCCTTAACCTTGCGTCAGGTCAAAGAATCTCTGGGGAAAACCCGGTTGGCAGGATTCGCGGGTGACGCGAAAATCCTCATTTTTTCGGGATGCGGCTTTGCCTCAATATTCGGCGGATAGGTGTAATCCATCCACAACTTATTGCGGTTATCCCCAAAATTTAGCTTTACAGCCAATCTTTAGAGGCCCACCATATCTAGTAAGGACGGGGGACACGTCCCCGATCCTTAGAGCAGGCAACAAGCGCTTGGGGCGCTGCCACGCCCCGGAGTCGAGCAGAAAAGAGGTGGCGTCATGGCTTTGTCCGAGCAGTTCATGCAGGAAGATCTTCACCCCATCGACATCGTCGAATACATCGCCGTGCATCATCAGTGGGATTTTGACCGGATCGGCGATGACCAGATTTCCATGTCGGTCGATGGTCAGTGGCGCACCTATACATTGACGCTGGCCTGGTCGGCCTATGACGAAACGCTGCGGTTGATCTGTACCTTCGAAATGGAACCGCCCAAGGATCGTGTCCCGGCGGTTTACGAGACGTTGAACGCGATCAACGACCAATGCTGGGCCGGATCGTTCACCTTCTGGGCCGAACAGGACCTGATGGTTTATCGCTACGGTCTGGTGCTGGCGGGCGGGCAGGAAGCCTGCGCCGAACAGATCGACACCATGATCAACGCCGCGGTGCTGAGCGCCGAACGCTACTACCCGGCGATTCAGCTGGTCGTGTGGGGCAACCGCACCACCGACGACGCAATGCAGGTCGCCATTGCAGAGGCCTACGGCCGCGCGTAAACCTTCCCCCGAACCGGAAACAACGGGCAAGGGGTATGACATGAATATGGATCACGTCGCCGATGGCGGGCTGGTGCTGCTGGGCTGTGGCAAGATGGGGTCGGCGATGCTGGCCGGCTGGTTGAACCAGGGGTTGCCGACCGGGTCCGTCTGGGTCATCGATCCGAACCCGTCCGAGTGGCTTCGCTCCACCGGAGTAAATATCAACGCCGATCTGCCCGAAAACCCCGCCGTGGTGCTGGTCGCGGTGAAGCCGCAGATGATGGGCGATGCGTTGCCGGTGCTGGCGGCGATGGGCAATGGTGAAACGGTTTTCGTGTCGGTCGCCGCGGGCACCCCGATTGCGAAATTCGAAGAGGTGCTGGGGAATCGGACCCCGATCGTGCGGGCGATGCCCAACACCCCCGCCGCCGTCGGCCGCGGCATCACCGCGATCATCGGCAATGCGCATGTGTCGGGCGAGGCTCTCGACATGGCCGAAGGATTGCTGAGCGCGGTCGGCCAGGTGGTGCGGCTGGAGGGCGAAGACCAGATGGACGCGGTGACAGGTGTCTCCGGGTCCGGCCCGGCCTATGTGTTCCACCTGATCGAAACGCTTGCCGCTGCGGGTGAAGCGCAGGGCCTGTCGGCGGACCTGGCGATGCGGCTGGCCAAGGCGACGGTTGCCGGGGCCGGGGCGCTGGCGGAACAAGCCGAGGAAGACCCGGCGCAGCTGCGCGTCAACGTCACCAGCCCGAACGGCACCACCCAGGCGGCGCTGGAAGTGCTGATGGACGAGGAAACCGGTTTCCCGGTGCTGCTGCGGCGCGCCGTCAAGGCGGGGGCCGACCGGTCGAGGGAGCTCGCCAATGGCTGAGATCAGCTTCGACGACTTCATGAAGGTCGATATCCGGGTGGGCCGCGTGGTGCGGGCCGAACCCTATCCGGAAGCGCGTAGACCCGCGATCAAGATGTGGATCGATTTCGGGGATGAGATCGGCGAGAAAAAGACCTCGGCCCAGGTGACGGCGCATTACACGCCCGAAAGCCTGACCGGCAAGCATGTGATGGCGGTGGTCAATTTCCCGCCGCGCCAGATCGGCAAGTTCATGTCCGAGGTTCTGGTGCTGGGCCTGCCCGACACCAAGGGCGACATCGTTCTGCTGTCGCCCGATCAGGACGTTCCCTTGGGCGGGAGGATGCATTGAGGCGCAAGAATCCCAGGGTGCTGATTACCCGTCCGATGCCGGCGCAGGTGGTGGCGCGGGCCGAAGAGCTGTTCGATGTCGAGCATCGTGCCAGCAACACGCCGATGAGCGCGTCCGAAATGCGCTCGGCGCTGGCGCTCTACGATGGCATGATGCCGACGTTGGGGGATCGGTTTTCCGCCGAGATCTTCGCCGAGTTCGGCCGCCCGCGTTGCCGTATGCTGGCGAATTTCGGGGTCGGTGTCGACCATATCGACGTCGCGGCGGCGGCGGATCACGGGGTGACGGTGACGAATACCCCCGGCGCCGTGACCGATGCCACCGCCGATATCGCGATGACTCTGCTTTTGATGAGCGCGCGGCGCGCGGCCGAAGGTGAACGGTTGGTGCGATCGGGGCAGTGGCAGGGCTGGCATCCTACCCAGTTTCTGGGTCTGCATGTCAGCGGCAAGACCGTCGGCATCATCGGCATGGGCCGGATCGGCGAGGCCATCGCGCGGCGGTGCCATCACGGCTTCGGGATGGAGGTTCTTTACACCAACCGGTCGGAAAAGGCGGTGGATTTTCCTGCCCATCAGGTGAGCCTCGAGGAACTGGCGCGGCGTTCCGATTTCATCGTGATCGCTGTGCCCGGCGGGCCGGAAACGATGTATTTGATCGGGGCTGATTTTCTGGCCGCCATGCAGGAACACGCGCATCTGATCAACATCGCCCGCGGCAACGTGGTGGATGAAACCGCGTTGACCGAGGCGCTGCGGGAGGGCCGGATCGGTGGTGCCGGGCTGGATGTCTACGAATTCGAACCCGAGGTGCCCGAGGCGCTGCGCGGGCTCTCCAACGTCACGCTGTTGCCGCATCTGGGCACCGCCGCGTTGGAAGTGCGCACAGGGATGGGGATGATGGCACTGGGCAATCTGCAGGCCTTCTTTGCCGGGGAAACGCCGCCGAACAGGGTTTGATTCCGGCACTTTCCCCTGCGGTAAGGGTTGACGCTGCAACCTGTCTGGGATGTTCTGGACACCTCGTTTTCTGGGGGGTCAGATGCATATTCCTGCGATCACCGGGACCGGGGTTTTTACCCCGCCGGAAATCATCACCAACGAAGAACTGGTCGAGGCGTTCAACGCCTATGTTGACCTTTACAACGCCGAAAACGCCGAGGCGATCGCGGCGGGCGAGGTCGCGGCGAAGGAGTATTCCTCGCCCGAGTTCATCTTCAAGGCCTCGGGCATCGAACAGCGCTACGTGCTGGAAAAGGAAGGCATCCTGGATCCGACCCGGATGTATCCCCGGTTCCGCCAGCGCAGCGACGACGAGCCCGGCATCATGACCGAAATCGCGGTGAAGGCCTGCAAGACCGCCCTGGAACAGGCGGGCCGCAGCGGTGAAGACATCGATTTGGTGATCTGCGCTGCGTCGAACATGGAACGGGCCTATCCGGCGGTGGCGATCGAGATACAGAAGGAACTGGGCGCAGGCGGCTTTGCCTTCGACATGAACGTCGCCTGTTCCTCGGCCACCTTCGGCATTCAGGCCGCCGCCGACATGATCCGCGTCGGATCGGTGCGCCGCGCCATAGTGGTCAATCCCGAGATCACCAGCGGTCACCTGGAATGGCGCGACCGCGATTGCCATTTCATCTTCGGCGACGTGGCCACGGCGACGGTTCTGGAACGCGCCGACGAGGCGAAGGGCGATCACTGGATCGTGCGTTCGACCCGTTGCGCGACGCAGTTTTCCAACAACATCCGCAACAACAACGGTTTCCTGCGCCGCAACCGTCCTGACGGGGTGAAGGACCGCCGCGACATGCAGTTCATGCAGAACGGCCGCAAGGTGTTCAAGGAAGTGGTGCCGATGGTGTCGGCCCATGTTCAGAACCACATGGCGGACGAGGGCGTGATGCCGGGCGATCTGCGCCGGATGTGGCTGCATCAGGCCAACAAGAGCATGAACGATTTCATCGGCCGCAAGGTGCTGGGGCGCGAACCGGAACCGGGCGAACAGCCCAATATCCTGCAGGATTACGCCAACACGTCCTCGGCCGGGTCGATCATCGCCTTCTCGAAGAATTCCGAGGACATGAGGCAGGGCGATATCGGTCTGATCTGTTCCTTCGGTGCCGGTTATTCGGTCGGGTCGGTGATCGTCGAACGCGCATAAGCTGCCGTCCGCTCATCAGGAAGTCATGCCCGGAACAAGGCCGAAGGCCGACGGGCCTTACTGGTGGCCCACCGCGTCGCGCCAATGGCGGCGGCACAGCGACACATAGGTTTCGTTGCCGCCGATCTGCACCTGCGCGCCTTCCTTCAGCGCGGTGCCGTCCGGCCCCATCCGCACCACCATCGTGGCCTTCTTGCCGCAATGGCAGATGGTGCGCACTTCGCGCATTTCATCGGCCAGCGCCAGCAGCGCGGCCGATCCGGGAAACAATTCGCCGCGGAAATCGACCCTGAGCCCGTAGCACATCACCGGCACGTTCAGGTCGTCCACCACCCGGGCCAGTTGCCAGACCTGATCCTTGTCCAGGAACTGCGATTCGTCGATGAAGATGCAGGCAATGGGGCCGTCCTGCAGCCGTTCGGCCACCCTGGCGTAAAGATCATCGCCGGCGTTGAAGGTATCGGCGTCGCAGTCGATACCGATACGCGATGCCACCTTGCCGCTTCCGGCGCGGTTGTCGAAACCGGCGGTCAGCACGTAGGTGTTCATGCCGCGTTCGCGGTAGTTGTAGGACGCCTGCAAAAGCACGGTCGATTTGCCGGCATTCATGGTCGAATAGTGAAAGTAGAGCTTAGCCATGGCCGCATCTATCGCCGCGCGCGCGCAGAAGGCAAGAGGCTGAAAACCATTCCCGGCGCTCGCGGGGAAGCGGTCGGCGATGACGCCCGTCTATCGGTTCGCAGCGGCGCGCGGCTATCAAAACGGCGAGATTATTGTTAAGTTATTCAAGGCGGCGCCCTTCCCGGATCGGAATCGGGAAGACCCCGAGGGCGTGCCGGTCGAAGCGGGATTGTGGTTGAAAACAGAAAGCGGGTCATTGGGACAGGGTTCGGATACGCCATCGAGACGGGAACTTCTGGGCGCGGAGCGTTTCACGCCGCCGCTGTTGCATGAATTCCTATGCGATGTCGAAGACACCCGCCATTCGGTCGAGGTCTGGGACCGGCTGGTTCAGCTTGGTCGCCAGCTGGACCTGCCCTTCATCGATTTCGTCACCGTCAGTTCGTCCTCGGAAGGACAGCAGCGGCTTTTCGTGCGCACTTCCTACGATGCCCGCTGGCTGAATCAGGAAAACGAAGACCCCGAGAACATGGAGTGGTCCTATTTTCGCAGCCACGCGTCGAAACATCTGACGCCGATCCTGATCGGATACGAATTCATCGACGACTACCTGCACCTGCCGCAACGCCGGGTCGAGGTGCTGCGCGAAGCGGCCCGCCGCGGCATGCGGTCGGGGTTTTCGGTGCCGTTGCGGGTGAATGCGCCGCCGCAATCGGGGATCATCAACTTTTCCGGCGATCATGCGCGGCGCGACATGCTGGCGATCGTCAGGGCGCATGGCTGGACGCTGAACGTGGCCGCGCTGATCGCGCATCAGCGCTATATGGCGCATTTCGTTTCGGAATATTTCGACCGCAACCAGATCAGCGACAAGCAGCGCGAATTGCTGGAACTGATCGGGCGCGGACTGCAGGACAAGCAGATCGCCGCAGATCTGGGCATTTCGGTGTCGGCCCTGCGCCAGCGCCTGCACAGCCTGATGGCCAAGACCGGCTGTGGCAACCGGGCTGAAATCGCCGCCCTCGCGATGAGCGCGGGCATGGTGCCGGAATTGCAGGGGATGCGCGAAGCGGCCGGCGATGACCAAATTGTGGTGCATATGGATGGCCTTGGCGTCAGTTATCTGACGGTGTCGCGACGGGCGGTGAAATCGACGGGAAGATCCAAGCAGAGTTGAACAAAATAGAGGGCTCCCGCTGTAGGAGCCCCCGAATTTTTGAAAAGACTTTCAGAATGTACCTATCAAATACACAGGCTGGTCAGGTTGCCGCGAGCGATCACGGTACGGACTTGGGGATGGTTCTTGTCCTAAACCGACCTACCTCTAAAGGATAGGATCGCGCAGGGGCTTCTGTCTTGGCAAAAGCGCGGAACTTGCGGCAGGAGACCCTGTCAAAATCTATAGGTTCTTAGCTGGCGCCTGTATTTTATTGCAGGCGCTCGCATGTCCCTTCCCGCGCGAAGCGGCATCGGCTACCCGAGGGATCGGGATTTTTCGAATCAAATTGTTGCGGCTTGTTGATCCGCCCGCCGGTTCGGCGGGCGGATCGGCAAGATCTCAGCCCTGCAGGCTCATCACCCCGAAATCACCCTCGGTGCGGGCCTTGATCGCCTGCGCTGCGGCCTGGGCGCCGGCGGCGGTGGTGAAATAGGGGATCTTGTCATAGAGCGCGACCGAGCGGATTTCGCGGCTGTCCGCCACCGCCTGGGCGCCTTCGGTGGTGTTCAGCACCAGCGAAATCTGCCCGTCCTTCAGCATGTCGACGATGTTCGGGCGGCCTTCGTACACCTTGTTCACGGTGTCGCAGGCGATGCCGTTTTCCGACAGCCAGGCGGCGGTGCCGCGGGTCGCGACGATGGTGAAGCCCTGATCGATCAGGGTTTGGGCGGCTTCGACCATCAGCGCGGTCTTGTCGTCATCCTTGATCGAGATGAAGACCTTGCCACCCGAGGGCAGGTCGGTGCCCGCGCCCAGCTGCGCCTTGAGGAAGGCCAGCGGGAAAGAGGTGTCCCAGCCCATCACTTCGCCGGTCGACCGCATTTCCGGCCCGAGAATGGTGTCGACGCCGGGGAAGCGGGCGAAGGGCAGCACCGCTTCCTTCACGCTGAACCAGGGCATGTTGGGATCGGCCAGCGTCAGCGGGTCGGCCATCGGCAGGGTGCCGGGCTTGGCATCCTTGGGATATTCGCCGCGGAACGGGAAGTTTTCCATCGGTTCGCCCGCCATCAGGCGCGCCGCGATCGACGCGATCGCGCTGTCGGTGGCCTTGGCGACGAAGGGCACGGTCCGCGAAGCGCGCGGGTTCACCTCGATCAGGTAGATCTCGCCGTCCTTGACCGCGAACTGCACGTTCATCAGCCCGACGACACCCAGAGACAGCGCCAGCGCTTCGGTCTGGCGCTTGATCTCGGTGATGATGTCCTGCGGCAGCGAATAGGGCGGCAGCGAACAGGCGCTGTCGCCCGAATGCACGCCCGCTTCCTCGATATGCTGCATGATGCCAGCCACATGCACGGTCTTGCCGTCGGACAGGGCATCGACGTCGCATTCGATTGCGCCGCTGAGGTAGCTGTCGAGCAGCACCGGGCTGTCGCCCGACACCACCACGGCCTCGTTGATGTAGCGCTCCAGTTGCGCCATGTCGCGGACGATTTCCATCGCCCGGCCGCCCAGCACGTATGACGGGCGGATCACCAGCGGGAAGCCGATATCCTCGGCGATCTTCAGCGCTTCGGCGTCCGACGACGCGATGCCGTTATGCGGCTGCTTCAGGTTCAGCTTGTTGACCAGCTGCTGGAACCGTTCGCGGTCCTCGGCCAGGTCGATCGCGTCGGGCGAGGTGCCGAGGATCGGGATACCTTCCTCATAGAGCGCATTGGCCAGTTTCAGCGGGGTCTGGCCGCCGAACTGCACGATGACGCCGTGCAGGGTGCCGTTTTGCAGTTCGACCCGCAGGATTTCCATCACGTGTTCGAACGTCAGCGGTTCGAAATACAGCCGGTCCGACGTGTCGTAGTCGGTCGACACGGTTTCGGGGTTGCAGTTGATCATGATGGTTTCATAGCCCGCGTCGGTCAGCGCGAAACAGGCGTGACAGCAGCAGTAATCGAACTCGATCCCCTGACCGATCCGGTTCGGGCCGCCGCCGAGGATCACCACTTTCTTGCGATCCGAGGGACGCGCTTCGCATTCCACTTCGCCCATCGCCGGGGTTTCATAGGTCGAATACATGTAGGGAGTCTGGGCCTCGAATTCGGCGGCGCAGGTGTCGATCCGCTTGAATACGGCGGTGACGCCGAGGTTCTGGCGGGCGCGGCGGATATTGGCTTCGGTCCGGCCGGTCAGATCGGCCAGGCGGGCGTCGGAGAATCCCAGCATCTTCAGCTTGCGCAGACCGTCCTCGGTGACCGGCAGGCCGTCCTTCTTGACCACTTCCTCGGCTTCGACGATTTCACGGATGCGGGCCAGGAACCACGGGTCGAACATGGTGACCGCATGGATTTCGTCATCGGTCAGCCCGTGGCGCATCGCCTGTGCGATGGTGCGCATCCGGTCCGGGGTCTGGCGACTGATCGCCTTGATCACCGCGGCCTTGTCGGGGGCGCCTTCGATTTCCACCTCGTCGAAACCGGTCAGACCCGATTCCATCGATGATAGCGCCTTTTGCAGCGATTCATGGATGGTACGACCGATCGCCATCGCCTCGCCCACCGATTTCATCGCGGTGGTCAGGTGGGGTTCGGAGCCGGGGAATTTTTCGAAGGCGAATTTCGGGATCTTGGTGACGACATAGTCGATGGTCGGCTCGAACGACGCCGGGGTCACCTTGGTGATGTCGTTATCCAGCTCGTCCAGCGTGTAGCCGATCGCCAGCTTCGCGGCGATCTTGGCGATCGGGAAACCGGTCGCCTTCGATGCCAGCGCCGAAGACCGCGACACCCGCGGGTTCATTTCGATCACCACCATGCGGCCGTCGGCCGGGTTGACCGCCCATTGCACGTTCGACCCACCGGTTTCGACGCCAATCTCGCGCAGCACGGCGATCGAGCCGTTGCGCATGATCTGGTATTCCTTGTCGGTCAGGGTCAGCGCCGGGGCGACGGTGATGGAATCACCGGTATGCACGCCCATCGGATCGACGTTTTCGATGGCGCATACGATGATGGCGTTGTCGGCCTTGTCGCGCACGACCTCCATCTCGTATTCCTTCCAGCCCAGCAGGCTTTCGTCGACAAGGATCTGGTTCACCGGCGACGCGTCCATGCCGGTGCGGCAATAATGGATGTAGTCTTCGCGGTTATAGGCCACGCCGCCGCCGGTGCCGCCGAGGGTGAAGGCGGGACGGATGATCGCCGGCAGGCCGATCTCTTCCAGTTCGTCCAGCGCCAGCTGCACGCCGGCTTCCAGATCGGCATCGCCGCTGGCTTTCTTCGGCGCGGTGATGATGGTGGCCTTGGGGTTTTCCAGCCCGATCCGGTCCATCGCTTCTCGGAACAGCTTGCGGTCCTCGGCCATTTCGATGGCGTCGCGGTTGGCGCCGATCAGTTCCACGCCGAACTTTTCCAGCACCCCCATGTCGGCCAGCGCCAGCGAGGTGTTCAGCCCGGTCTGCCCGCCCATGGTGGGCAGCAACGCGTCGGGGCGTTCCTTTTCGATGATCTTGGCGACCACCTCGGGCGTGATCGGCTCGATATAGGTCGCATCCGCGAGGCCGGGATCGGTCATGATCGTGGCAGGGTTCGAGTTGACCAGGATGACGCGGTAGCCTTCTTCGCGAAGGGCCTTGCAGGCCTGGGCGCCGGAATAGTCGAATTCGCAGGCCTGGCCGATGACGATGGGCCCGGCCCCGATGATCATGATCGAGGAGATATCGGTTCTTTTGGGCATGGCGGACCTCTTTTTTATTTTGCGGGCAGCAGCGGGCAGGGGCGTGACTCGCCCCGCGCAAATTGTTGCGGGTTATAGACAACGGCGGGCAAGGCGCAAGGGGCTTCAGCAAACATCTGCGTCCTGAGCCCAAGGAAGTCTGTCAAAAGCGGAAGAATCCCGTATCTACGGGGCAAGGAGAACCAATAATGAGTGCGAAGGCGCGGATGAAGGTCAGATTCGATCACGGCCCCGAAGGGCGCGCCGCATGGTTCGATACCCCCCGGGCGGTGATTGTCGCGCAGGAACCGCAGGAGGTGGAAGACGCGCTGGCGGCGCTGGACGCCGCGCGGCGAAGCGGGTTGTGGCTTGCGGGCTATGCCAGCTACGAACTGGGATATGCGCTGGAAGACCGGCTGAAGCCGCGTTTGCCATCCGGGCGTGGGGTGCCGTTGCTGGCCTTCGGTCTCTACGACGGGCCCGGGGAGGCCGGTCCGGTTGCCGCGGCGGGCGTGCTGGACAACCTGCGGCCACGCTGGGATGCGGCGCGCTATGGCGACAGGTTCCGGCTGCTGCATGATCTGATCGGCGCGGGGGACATCTATCAGGCTAACCTGTCCTTTCCGATCGATGCCGACGTCCACGGCGACGCCTTGGGCATTTACGGCGCACTGGCGGCGCGGCAGGCCGTGGGACATGGCGCGCTGGTGCTGCAGGACGGATACCCGGCGATCCTGTCGCGTTCGCCCGAACTGTTCTTCCGCACCGATGCCCAGGGCATGCTCGAAGCCCGGCCGATGAAGGGCACCCAGCCGCGCGGCGCGGATCCGGCCGAAGACGCCCGTTTGCGCGACTTCCTGGCGCGGGACGCGAAGAACCGGGCGGAAAACCTGATGATCGTGGACCTGCTGCGCAACGACATTTCCCGCATCGCTGCGCCGGGATCGGTGCAGGTGCCTGAACTGTTCCGGGTGGAAAGCTATGCGACCGTGCATCAGATGGTGTCCCGGGTGCAGGCAAAGCTGGCCGACGGTGTGCGGCTGAGCGACATATTCCGGGCGCTGTTTCCCTGTGGGTCGATCACCGGGGCGCCCAAGCTGCGGGCGATGGAGATTCTGCACGATCTCGAACCTTGGCCGCGCGACGCCTATTGCGGCAGCATCGGCTGGGCCGCGCCGGACGGGCGGTCGGAATTCAGCGTGGCCATCCGCACGGTGATGGTCGAGGGCGGCAAGGCGGTCCTGAATGTCGGCGGCGGCGTCGTCTGGGACAGCACCGTCGGATCGGAATACGAGGAAGCGCTATGGAAAGCCCGGTTCGCCGACCTTCCGGTGATGACTTGCGCCTGATCGAAACCTTCGGCTGGCAGCCCGGTCACGGCGCGCTGCGGTTGGATCGCCATCTAGAAAGGATGCGGCGCAGCGCCGCTGAGCTGGGTTTCGCCTTTGACCGGGACCGGGCGCTGGAAACGGTTGCGGGGCTGGAGGCGCCGGTGCCGCAACGCTGCCGGCTGACGCTGGGCCGGGATGGCGGGATGGAACTGACCTTGACGCCGCTGGGTGAAACGCCGGGGCAGTGGCGGGTAATGGTCGCGCAGACGCGTCTTGACCCGAACGATCCGTGGTTGCGCCACAAGACCACCAGGCGCGCCCTGTACGACCGGACCCGCGCGGCGTTGCCCGGCGGGATCGACGAAGCGCTGTTCGTCAATTCCCGCGGCGAACTGTGCGAGGGCACGATCAGCAACCTGTTCCTGACCCGGCAGGATGGTAGGGTTCTGACCCCGGCGCTGAGCTGCGGCGTGCTGCCCGGGGTGCTGCGGCAGGAGATGCTGGAGCGCGGCGCCGCGCATGAAGCGGTGCTGACGCTGGAGGATCTGCGATGTGCGCGGGCGCTGCATCTGGGCAACGCGCTGCGCGGGCTGATCGCGGCGCGGCTGGTCGACGGGTGAGGGATCGCCGGGCTGAAAACCGGCCTGCCTCGTTCCCTTGCCGTGGCCCGGTTTGCACGCCGCTTTGGTCTTTTTTCTCTGGAATGACGGGCTCGCCGCCGCAGTTTGGGCCTCTGCCTCTTGACATCCGGCCTTCACCCCGTTGTATCGGCGCGGATGAATTCCGTGCGCGTTGGCGCACCGACGATGCCTGATGAAAGGTCGAACCATGCACACTTTCCGCAGCCAAACCTGCGCCGAACTGAACAAGTCCCATGTGGGCGAAACCGTCCGCCTGTCGGGTTGGGTCCATCGGGTCCGCGACCATGGCGGCGTGTTGTTCATCGATTTGCGCGACCATTACGGCGTGACCCAGGTGCTGTGCGATCCCGACAGCCCGGTTTTCGCCGAGATGGAAAAGGTCCGCTCCGAATGGTGTATCCGCATCGACGGCACCGTGAAGGCGCGCGACGAAAGCCTGATCAATCCCAAGCTGCCCACCGGCGAGATCGAAGTCTATGTCCGCGACCTGGAAGTGCTGGGCGCGGCCGATGAATTGCCGCTGATGGTGTTCGGCGATCAGGAATACCCGGAAGAAACCCGGCTGAAGTACCGCTTCCTCGACCTGCGCCGCGAAGTGATGCAGGACAATATGAAGCTGCGCTCGGACGTGATCATGTCGATGCGCAAGCGGATGTGGGATCAGGGCTTCCGCGAATACCAGACCCCGATCATCACCGCGTCGAGCCCCGAGGGCGCGCGCGACTTCCTTGTGCCGTCGCGTCTGCACCCGGGCAAGTTCTATGCACTGCCGCAGGCGCCGCAGCAGTTCAAGCAGCTGATGATGGTCGCGGGCTTCGACAAGTATTTCCAGATCGCGCCGTGCTTCCGCGACGAAGACCCGCGCGCCGACCGCTCGCCCACCGATTTCTACCAGCTCGACATGGAAATGAGCTTCGTCACCCAGCAGGACGTGTTCGACACGATCCAGCCGGTGCTGCAGGGCGTGTTCGAGGAATTCGGCGGCGGCCGCAAGGTCGACCGCGAATGGCCGCAGATTCCCCACGCCGACGCCGCGCTGTGGTACGGCACCGACAAGCCCGACCTGCGCAACCCGATCAAGATGCAGGTCGTGTCGGACCATTTCCGCGACTCAGGCTTCGCGATCTTCGCCAAGCTGCTGGAGCAGGAAGGTACCGAGATTCGCGCCATCCCCGCGCCGACGGGGGGCAGCCGCAAGTTCTGTGACCGGATGAACAAGTTCGCCCAGCAGGAAGGTCTGCCGGGCATGGGCTACATCTTCTGGCGCGATCAGGGAGAGGGCATGGAAGCCGCAGGGCCGCTGGCCAAGAACATCGGCCCGGAACGGACCGAGGCGATCCGCCAGCAACTGGGCCTTGGTGTTGGCGACGCGGCCTTCTTCCTCGGCGGCAAGCCGAAGGCGTTCGAAGCCGTCGCGGGCCGCGCCCGCAACGTGATCGGCGAAGAACTGGGCCTGATCGACAAGGACCGTTTCGCATTCGCATGGATCGTCGATTTCCCGATCTTCCAGCTGGACGAAGAAAACGGCGGCCTGGACTTCGACCACAACCCGTTCTCGATGCCGCAGGGCGGTCTCGACGCGCTGCTGGGCGATCCGCTGCACGTGAAGGGCTACCAGTACGACCTGGCCTGTAACGGCTACGAACTGGTGTCTGGCGCGATCCGGAACCACAAGCCGGAAATCATGTTCAAGGCGTTCGAACTGGCCGGTTACGGCAAGGACGAGGTGATGAAGCGCTTCGGCGGCATGGTCAACGCGTTCCAATACGGCGCCCCGCCGCACGGTGGCTGCGCCGCCGGCGTCGACCGCATCGTGATGCTGCTGGCGGACGAGGCGAACATCCGCGAAGTTGTGATGTTCCCGATGAACCAGCGCGCCGAGGACCTGATGATGAACG
The DNA here is from genome assembly GCF_018219815.1 of Thalassovita aquimarina. Lineage (GTDB taxonomy): Bacteria > Pseudomonadota > Alphaproteobacteria > Rhodobacterales > Rhodobacteraceae > Thalassobius > Thalassobius aquimarinus. The sequence continues at coordinate 141,744 of NZ_JADMKU010000005.1, read as the reverse complement.
CCCCCAGCGATCCGACCTCGGACCAGCTGATGGAACTGGGCCTGCGGGTCATCCCGCAGGAATGATCCGACCCACATCGAATGAGAAAGCCGGCGGCGATTGTCCGCCGGCTTTTTTGTTGGAAACGGCTGGCCGCAGTCTTCACCGGGGCAGCATCCGTCGCTTTCAAAGCGTTTTCGCCGTACCGAGCGAAGAGTCGCTGGGCGTCCATTCGATAAAAACGAATAAGATGAAATGCCCCATCGATTGCACTATCTTCAGCGCATGCAACAGGCGGAGGCTACCCGGTGACGTTCGATCCCATTCTGGCGGAAAAACGCTTCGGCTACGGCCTGTCGCCCCGCGTCGCGCCGCCGGAAACCGTCGCCGATATGCTGCTGCGGCTGCGCGGGCCCGACACGATTGCCGCGCGCTTCCCGGTCGAGCCGTTTTCGGTCTTCCGCGCCCGCATGCTGGAAGGCGCCAGGTTGCGCAAGGAGCTCAAGAAGCTGCGCGGCACCGAAGCGGGCGAGGCGGTGAGGAAGGACTACCAGCTGCTTAAGAAGGCCGCGCGCGAGGAACATCGCCGCTGGCTGGCCCTGTCGCTGATCCGGCGGGCCTGGACCGGGGACGGGTTCCGCGAAAGGCTCGCCGCCTTCTGGGCCGATCACTTCACCGCACAGGGCAAGGCGGGGCTGCTGAAGCGCGCCACATCGCCCTATATCGAAGACGCGATCCGGCCGCACCTGTCGGGGCGGTTTGCCGATCTTCTCTACGCGGTGACGACAAGCCCGCTGATGCTGCATTACCTGGATCAGGGAAATTCAATGGGACCGGACAGCCCCAAGGCGCAAAGAGTCGGTGCCAGGGCGGGGCTGAACGAAAACCTCGCGCGGGAATTGCTGGAACTGCATACGCTGGGCGTTGGCGGTCCCTATACGCAGACAGATGTCAGGCAGTTGGCCGAACTGCTGACCGGGCTGGCCTACAACGCAAAACAGGGGATGAAATTCCGCAAGGAGTTCGCCGAACCCGGGGCCGAAACCGTGCTGGGCAAAAGCTATGGCGGCGGCAAACCCGGACTGCACGACATTCGCGCCGTCTTGGAGGATCTGGCGGCACATCCGGCCACAGCCGCGCATATCGCGCGCAAACTGGCGGTGCATTTCGTGTCCGACACGCCCGATCCCGATTTGGTACGGACCTTGAGCGAACGCTACCGCGACACCGGCGGCGACCTGGCGCAGGTCTATGAGGCTCTGCTGACCCATCCGGCGGCGTGGCGGCCGGAGCTGACCAACATCAAGCTGCCCGACGAATTCATCGCCTCGGCTATGCGCGCCCTGGCGATTGATCCGCAGGTGTTCACCGGAATCGCGGACGGGCGCAAACATGAAAAGCTGGTGGCGCGGCTGTTCCTGCGGCCGCTCAGGCTGATGGGGCAACCGTGGCAGATGCCGCTGGGCCCGGACGGATGGGCCGAAGAGGACACGACCTGGTTGACGCCGCAGGGATTGACCGCGCGGATCGACTGGGCCTTGTCGGCGCCCGCGAAGATGCGCAAACCGCTGCCCGACCCTCGGACCTTCGTCACCGAGGCACTGGGCCGCGACGCGCCCGAGGCGGTGCGTTTCGCGGCCAAGGCGGCCGAAAACAGGCGCGAGGGGATCGCCCTGATCCTCACCTCCCCCGCCTTTCAACGTAAATGAGGCCCGACCGATGAGCGACACAATGTTTACCCGCCGCGGTTTCCTGACCCGTTCCGCCATCCTGGGCTGTTCGGCGGCGGCCAGCCCTCTGCTGACCCCGGTCAGCCTGGCTTCGGCGCCGTGGGACAATCGGCTGGTGGTGATCATCCTGCGCGGCGCGATGGATGGGCTCGACGTGGTGCAGCCTTATGGCGACCCGGGTCTCGCAGGATTGCGGCGCACCCTGGCGCTGCGGCCGGACGCGGGGGCGCTGGATCTGGACGGGTACTTCGCACTGCACCCGGCGCTGGCGCCGCTGTACCCGCTGTGGCAGGCGAACGATCTGGGCTTTGTCCACGCGGTTTCCACCCCGTATCGCGACAAGCGCAGCCATTTCGACGGTCAGGACCTGCTGGAGGCGGGCACTGTCACACTTGGCCCCGCGTCGGGGCGCGATGGCTGGCTGAACCGGTTGCTGCAGACGCAGCCCGGAATGTCGGCCGAAACCGCCTATGCGATCGGGCATGACAACATGCTTCTGCTGTCGGGCGACGTCCCGGTGGCGAACTGGTCGCCCGACGTGGCCCTGAAGCTCAGCCCGCAGGGCGCGCGGCTCGCCGAGCTGGTAATGCATGACGACCCGCTGTTCCGTGATGCCTTTGCAGAGGCGCAGATGCTGTCGGGATCGATGCAGGCGATGGCGGCAGAGGAGATGGCGGCAACGGGCGACATGCAGGGCATGGCCGGAATGTCGGCCCCGGCGCAGGGGCAGGCGAAGGGCAAGCCGAAGGGGATCAAACTGATCGCCGAGTTCACCGCCAAGCGGCTGCGGGCCGATACGCGCATCGCCTCTTTTTCGATTGGCGGCTGGGATACCCATAATGGCCAGGAACGGACCTTGCCGCGAGCCTTGGATCAACTGGCGCAGGCGATCCTAACCCTGAAGGCGGAACTGGGCCCGCATTGGAAGAAGACCGCGGTTCTGGCGATGACCGAATTCGGCCGCACGGTGAGGGAAAACGGGACCAAGGGCACAGATCACGGTACCGGCGGCGCGATGCTGCTGGCCGGCGGCGCGGTGCGTGGCGGCCGTGTTTACGGACAGTGGCCGGGCCTGGCCGAGGCCGATCTTTATCAGCGCCGCGACCTGATGCCGACCGGCGACGTGCGAGCCTATGCCGGCTGGGCGATGCGCGGGCTGTTTGGGTTGGACCGGGCGGTGGTCGAACAGGCGGTGTTCCCGGGGCTCGACATGGGGAGCGATCCGAAGCTGCTGCGATAGTGGAATGATCTCTTTTCTTTCGCTTCGGTCTCGCGCTAGCGTCGCCCCGGCTGGAAAGAGGAACACGACATGACCGAACAGCGCAAACTGGGCGAAGCGGTCCCGGATTGGAAACCCTGCCCGGCGCCGTTGGGTACGGTGCTTGAAGGACGCTATGCGCGGCTGGAACCTCTGTCGGCGGAGCGGCACGCGGCACTGTTGTTCCGCGCCTTCGAAGACCATGACGCGGTGTGGGATTACATGGGCTACGGCCCGTTCCATTCGGCGGCGGCCTATCACCGCTGGGTGCGGGAGATGGAGGCGGGCGACGATCCGCTGTTCTATGCGATCCAGGATGTCGAGGCGGCCGCGTTCGGCGGCGTCGCCAGCTTCCTGCGGATCACCCCGGCGATGGGGGTGATCGAACTGGGCCATATCAACCTGTCGCCGTCGCTGCAGAAAACCCGCGCCGCCACTGAAGCGTTTTTCTTGATGATGCAATGGGCGTTCGACAACGGCTATCGCCGGTTCGAATGGAAATGCGACGCCCGCAACATGGGATCGCGCCGCGCGGCGCAGCGGCTGGGATTGAGCTTCGAGGGCGTGTTCCGCCAGCACATGATCGTCAAGGGCCGCAACCGCGACACCGCGTGGTTCTCTGCAACCGACAAGGATTGGCCGGCTTTGGCCGAAGCGTTCCGGGTCTGGCTGTCGCCGGGCAATTTCGACGCCGATGGGCGGCAGGTCGAAAGCCTGAGCGACCTGACCGCGCTGGTCCGGGTCGCGTCAGACCCGGGGCTCTGACCCAGTCGTGCCGTTCAGTCGGTCCTGCACCAGCCCGGCGATCTGCGCCAGCTGGGCGCGGCAGGCCCGGCGTTGCATCCGGGCGATGGTCAACGCCTCGCCCGCCAATTGCAGCGCGTGATCGCCGGCGCTGCGGGCGACGCCGGTGAGGAACTGGGCGAGGTAGTCCAGCCCCTTGCCCTCGGGGGCGTTCCGCAGCAGGTCGGCGACACGGATCAGGTCTTCGCGATAGCTCAGCATGTCGGGCCGGATCACGTCGTCATTGACGATGCGCGGGACCATCGGGCGGCTGGGTTCAGGCAGGTGCGACAGGATCAGTTCCTGGAAATTCGCCAGGCTGGTCACCGGCTTGGGCAGGAACCCGTCGGCCCCGGCCTTGATCGCCGTTCCGTCCGCCGTGTCGTCGCCGCTGGTGCCGAGGATGATGCCAATGCGGGGACTGGCCCGGTGCAGCCGGGCGATCAGCTGCGTTCCGTCACCATCTGGCAGGCCCAGATCGACGATGATCACCGAGGGGCGGTAGAGATCCAGATGCCGCCCCGCCGCCGCCAGGCCGTCAGCCGTTCGAATCCGCGCACCGCTGCGCTGCGCCATCAGCCGCAACGCGTCGCGGGCGTAGCGGCTGTCCTCGACCGCCAGAAGCGTCAACCCCAGAAGAGGCCGGACAGGATTGGGAAAGCTGGCCGATTGGAAAAGATCGCGGTCGTCCATTCTGCAGTCCTCCGTGCGGAAAGGCGGATCAGAATGACGCTGCGTCGGCTAAGGCTGCGTTAACGGGCGGGTCCCTCTGCGGCCGCCTGACGCTTGCGTCGTGGCGCGGCAGCCCGCATAAGGGCTGCAAGCATTGACCGAGAGGAGACCCCGAAATGATTGGCCGCCTGAACCATGTCGCCATCGCCGTTCCGGACCTGGAAGCGGCGTCGGAGCAATACCGCAACGCCTTGGGCGCCAAGGTCGGGGAACCGCAGGACGAACCCGATCACGGCGTCACCGTGGTGTTCATCGAATTGCCCAACACCAAGATCGAACTGCTTTACCCGCTGGGCGACGACAGCCCGATCAACGGGTTCCTGGAAAAGAATCCGGCGGGGGGCATTCACCACGTCTGCTATGAAGTCGACGACATCATCGCGGCCCGCGATCACCTGAAGGAAACCGGCGCCCGCGTTCTGGGCAACGGCGAACCCAAGATCGGCGCCCACGGCAAGCCGGTGTTGTTCCTGCATCCGAAGGATTTCAACGGCTGCCTCGTCGAGTTGGAGCAGGTCTGATGGGGCCCACCTCCGCTATCGTCCTGTTCGCGGTGATCTGGTTCATGACCTTTTTCATCGTGCTGCCGCTGCGCCTGAAAACCCAGGGCGACGTCGGCGACATCGTTCCGGGCACCCATGCGGGAGCCCCCTATGAACATAACCTGAAGAAAAAGGCGATCATCACGACGATCATCGCCATCATCCTGTGGTGCGTCATCGCCGGAATCATCCTGAGCGGGATCATCACCCTGCGCGATATCGACTGGTTCCACCGGATGTCGACGCCCGAGCTGTGAGCTTGTGATAGATATGGGTGAAGGTCGCCGCGCCCAGGATCGGGATCAGCAGGTTCAGCAGCGGCACCGATAGCGGCACCGCCATCAGGGTGCCGGCGGTCCAGATGGTCAGCCGGTGCCGCTTGCGCAGCGCCTTCGCCTCGATCCGGCCGACCCGGCGGATCGCGGCGAGGGTGAAATATTCCATCCCCAGAAGATACCCGTTCAGACCCCAAAAGATGAACAGCGCCCCGACAGGCAGGATCGCGTAGAGAACCAGCGCCAGGATGTTGGCTGCGATGATGATGCCGAGGAAGTTCACGGTATCCTTGACCGCTTCGAAGAAACCGACATTGTGCGCGGCGGGCAGCTGCGGGTAATGCCGGTCCTCGACCGCCTGCGCCACCTCGTCGAGGAACATCGAGGTGATGGCCGACGCCACCGGCACCATCAGGAACACCGACAGCCCGATCATCACGAAAAAGCTCGACCAGCTGAGCAGGTCGTCGAGCCAGGTCACTTCGCCGATCAGCGGGATCACGGCCTGGTCCCCGACGGTGGCCTGCAGGAGCCACAGCAAACCGGCGAAAACCGCGACCAGCAGCGCGAATGTCAGCACGATCCCCAACATCAGAACCCGGCGGAAGCGGCGATCGCCGATCTGTCCGAGGGCCGAGAAGAAGGACGAAAAGATTATTCCGATAGCCATTGGGTGATCTTCTCCAGGTCCGGGCGCGGGCGTTCGGGCGGCGTGGCGGTTTCGGTGCCGATATGGATGAAGCCGGCGATGCGTTCGTTATCGGCCAGATTCAATGCTTGCGTCATGAAGCTGCGGTCGTGGCTGGGCCAGCCAGACAGCCAGTTCGCGCCCCAGCCCGAGGCCAACGCGGCGTTCAGCATCGCCAGGCAGGCGGCACCGGCGGAATAGCTCAGCTCCAGCGCTGGCACTTTGTCATTGGGCTTGATGATCTCGATGACGGCGACAGCAAGGTTGCCGGTGGCGAACTGGTTCACCCCCTTGGCGACCCGGTCCTCTTCCAGGCCGAGCGCTTCACCCCGCGCCTGCGCGATGCCGGCGAGCCGGGTCAGCGCGGGTTTTTCCAGCACTATGAAACGCCAGGGTTCCAGCTTGCCATGATCGGGGGTGCGCGCGGCGGCGGTCAGGATCGGCATCAGCTCGTCCCGCGTCGGCACCGGGCCGGTCAGCGTCTTGGCCGGGCGCGACCGGCGGCTGAGAAGGAAATCGAGGGCGGCTTGGTTCTTTTCAGGCATGGATTTCGTTCCTGTTGCGGTCGTGCCTTATGTCGGCGCTGCGCCGCGACAGGTCAAGCCATCAGTCGGACTATTCGGGCGTCGCGCCCCGCTGCGCCCATGCGATGGCGTCATCGAGCCTGTCATCGCCCCAGAATATTTCCCGCCCGACAGCGAAGCTCGGCGCGCCGAAAATGCCGAGCGTTTGCGCCTCCTCGGTTGCCTTGGCAAGTGCGCCGACGATGCGGTCGGATTTCGCCTCCCGCAGGACGCGGTCCGGGTCTTGCCCGATTTCCTTCAGGCTGTCTGATAGGTTGGGATCTTCGCCGGCGGGTTGGCCGGCCTCGAACCAGCGTCGGTAGGTGGCGCGGGTATAGTCTTCGACCCATCCTTCTTCGGCCCCGACAATCGCGACCTGGTTGGCCAGAACAAGTTCGGCCAAGGGGTAGGGGGCGGGGACTTTCGGCGCCAGCCCGTAGGTTTTGGCGCGGCGTTCGATGTCGCGCCACATATAGGCGGCTTTCACCGGCTTGTCCCGGAACGGGACGTTGTTCTGTTCGATCATGATGTGGCGCACGTCGAACGGCCGCCAGCGGAAGGTCGTGCCGGTTGCCAGCGCGACTTCCGGCAGGCGCATGACGGTGAGATAGCTGTACGTGCTTCCGATTGAATACCAGAAATCGATTTCGGCCATTTCAACACCCTCGCTTCAAATCGCGTAAATCCGTGCCGGGCGGCGCTTGCGCGCGCGCCCTTGAAAAGCATAGCACGGATCGCCTGAGGCGTCCTGCGGTGGACCGTTCCCTAGCCCAGCAGGGTGTCGGCCATTTCGCCGATCAAGCCACTGATGAAGGCATCGAACCGGGCATTCGGCTGCCGGATCCTGACGGTTTCGGCCATCGGGTCCTCGGCGCGGATGGCGCTGCCGGACAGTTCCTCCAGCGTGGCGTGGCCGCAGAACGGGACATAGACTTGGGAATAACCGCCCTCGTGCACCATCACCAGCTTGCCATCGCACAGCTCGTCGGCTGCCTGTTTTACCTGCCGGGTCATTTCGCGATAGGTTTCGGGGGTGCACATCATCCGTGCCAGTTCGTCATAGATGCTGGCGTCGAAGCCGCAGGCGATGATGATCACGTCGGGTTTGAACCGGGCAAGCGCGGGCAGCACGATCCGCTCCATCGTTTCAAGATACCCGACATGCCCGACACCCGGCGGCAGCGGGATGTTCATGTTGAACCCTTCGCCCTTGCCGGTCCCGGTCTGTTCGATCTCGCCGGTGTCGAGCGGGTAGTTGTGTTCCTGGTGAATGGAAATCGTCAGTACGTCGTCACGGTCGAGGAACACCGCCTCGGTGCCGTTGCCGTGATGCACGTCCCAGTCCACCACCGCGAAACGCTGCGCCAGACCGGCGGCCTTGGCGGCCTCGATCGCGATGCCGATATTGTTGAGCAGACAGAATCCGTTCGGCCAGTCCGGCAGGCAGTGATGCCCGGGCGGGCGCGACAGCGCATAGGCGTTGTCCAGATCGCCCCGCAGCACGTCGAACAGCGCCGCCTTGGCCAGCCCCGCAGACAGCGCCGCGATTTCGAAGCCGCCTTGCAGGAACGGGGTGCGCAGGCCCAGTTCGCCGCCGTCCTGATCGGACACGTCCTTGAACTTGCGCAGGAACTCTTCCGGGTGGACGCGGGCCAGGTCTTCCCAGCTGGCGGCGGGGGCGTGGCGCATCTCCAATTCGTCCGTCAGGCCGGTCACGTCCATCAGGTTCTTCAGCCGCCGCTTGGTTTCGGGATTCTCGGCCAGCCCGCCGGCGGCCAGCGGCTGCACATGCCCGCCCAGCGGAAAGGTCACCGCGTAATCGCCGCCAGCATGCCAGAAACATCGTTCATCCCAGAAAAATCCCGTGCGCATTCATCGCCTCCCTTGGTGTTCGTTGCGGCCACTATCCGGGGCGCAATCGGGGATGTCCATGCCGTTGAAACCCGGTATGCTGCGCCGCGGATCTGAAGGGAAAGACGGCATGGCAAAGGACGATCTCAGCCATCTGGCGGTGGAGGGACGCGAAATCGCGGTGCGGGTGACGCCGAAGGCGTCGCGCAACAAGATCACCGTCGAAGAGGATCAGCTGCGGGTCTATGTCACCACCGTGCCCGAGGACGGCAAGGCCAACGCGGCGGTTCAGAAGCTGCTGGCCAAGGCGATGGGGATCGCCAAGTCGCGGCTGGTGCTGGTGCGTGGGCAGACCGCGCGCGACAAGGTGTTCCGGGTCGACTAATCCGGCTGCTCCACCGGGCGCAGCTTGTACACCCCTTCCGGCAGGTCGAGCGCCGCCGCCAGTTCCTGCAACTGCGACAGCGAAAAGGTGATTTTCTGCACCTTGTCCAGCCGTGCATCGTATTGTTCGAGCGTCACGCAGTCTTCGAATGCGTTGATGGTGACGTCTTCCTGCAAAGGCGCTTCGCCCTCATCGATCAGGGTGACGACAGTGGCGTCGAAATCGTGTTCGATTGTAAACATGTCTCGAGGATACGCGATCGTCCCCACGAGGCAAGCGCGATCTGATCCGGCTGGGCTGGCTATCGCTTCGCGACGTGCTAGAAAGGTCGGGCAGAAAAAAGGAAATTCGATGCGCTTGTTCCTGATCCTTGCCGTCGCCTTTGGGCTTTCTGGGTGCATGGAGGTCCCTGCGGGGGCGGAAAAACCCGCGCCGGGCGAACCGGCGCAGGAAAAGGCGCCGGTGAAGCCGACGCGACAGGCGGCGCTGATGTTCGTGTCGGTGGCCAAGGCGATCGAACCCGTGGCCGAAGCGCAATGCCGCGAACTGTCGCCGAAGACCAATTGCGATTTCAAGATCGTCATTGATGACAAGGATGGCGGCGAAGCCAACGCCCACCAGTTCCTGACCCGCAGCGGTCGCCCGATCCTGTTGTTCAATTACGCGCTGATCAACGACGCGCGCAACGCCGACGAACTGGCCTTTGTCATGGGACACGAAGCGGCGCATCACATTGCCGGGCATCTGGCGATGCAGGAAATCAACGCGCGCCAGGGCGCCGAGGTGCTGGCGCAGATGGCGTCGGTCAACGGCGCCAACAGCCGGGAAATCCGCGACGCACGCAAGCTCGGCGCGGCCCTGGGCGCGCTGCGCTATTCGAAAGATTTCGAACTCGAGGCGGATGAGCTTGGTACGGTGATTTCGCTGCGGGCGGGATTTAACCCGGTGATCGGGGCGCGGTTCTTCGGTCGCATCGCTGATCCGGGCGACAAGATGCTGGGCACACACCCGCCGAATTCCCAGCGGATCGCCCTTGTACGGCGCACGGTCCGTCAATATCGGCAGGTTCCCGGTGAGTAACGGGCGCCTCGACATGATCCAGCTTGAAAACGTCGTCAGCGACCGTGGGTCGCGTTATGCCGTGTCGGGAGGGCCGGTCAGCGGCCCCGACGATATCGCGGCATTCCTGAAAATGCTCAAGCGGCAGAAGAAATACGCCAAGGCCACCCATAACAGCTGGGCGGTGCTGCAATCGGATGGCACGCAACGCAAGAATGATGACGGCGAAAGCGGCGCCGGCAACGTGATCCTGCGGATGCTGGAACGTGAAAACGTCACCGATCAGATCGTCGTGGTGACCCGCTGGTATGGCGGCAAGCATCTTGGCGGCGACCGGTTCCGCCATGTGCAAACCTGTGTGAAAGCCTATTTCGACGCCTTGTAACGCTGCCACCTGCCGGTGCGATTGCGTGTTTTGATCCTTATCAAGGACGGCCAACGGCCGTCCGGTTTATTTTTTAATTGGGCTAGGGAGGATCGAAACGATGAAACGGCTCGGCGACCGGAAACGTCATTATTGGCTGGCCCAACGCATGGCACAGACCACAGGAACCGATCTGACCGGTGCCTATGACGCGGGTGACCTGAGCCAGCAGCAATGGGCGGAGATTGTCGAGGCCTGCCGCGGCTGTGATTGGACAGAAAGCTGCGAGCGCTGGTTGGCAAGGCACGAAACCGCCAAGGAGGCCCCGGCCGGATGTACCAACTGCGGTGCGTACATGGAAATCAGGCAAGCCGTGTCGGAAGGAGGCTAGTATGGGTATCGTTACGCCGCTGGGCGATCCTGTTTTGCATTTTTGGCTGACGCGCTCGGTCGCGCGCAGCATCGGGTTGAGCCTGACCGAGGCGATGAGCGAAGGAAAGCTGACCCCGCAGGGATATTCCGAAATGGTCACGCGCTGCCGGCAATGCCCGCTGGTGTCGCAGTGCCAGCAATGGCTGGCGACGCAGGGCGGCGGCTGCGATCAGGTCCCCGCGACCTGTGTCAACGCGCAAACCCTGAATGCATTGAAACATTGACAGACTGGAGAGAACTCATGGGATTCATCAACCGACTTAGCGTTCATACGCCGATCATGGCGCGGATGGGAAAGGTTCTGGGGGTCGATTTCGCCCGGGCGATGGAACGTGATCCGAGCGCGGTTCACAAATATCGCGAAGCCGCCATGCGCTGCGCCCAGTGCAATCGCGAAGGCGATTGCCAGCCGTGGATGGACGCGCACGGGCAGGCCAGTGAGGCGCCGGATTATTGCCGCAACAAGGCGCTGCTGGAAGAACTGTCCGGGGCCTGAGGCCCGATCTGCCGGTCGGGCGTTTGCATGGCCATCCTGCGCCGCTTTGCAAAGGCAAGGCGGCGAGGGGCCGGGGATTAGCCCTGCTCTGATGCGCCACGTGTACGGTGCCTGGATCGATGCGGGCGGGACCGGCGTTCGGTTCCGTCGCGGCTTTTACGGAACTTCAGCAGGCCCTTTTGCGGCCCGGTCTTGATCCGCATCACAACTGTCGTCATGATCGCGGGATGCTGTATTTTTTCAAACGCTTGCGGCTCAGGATCATTTGGAGTTGGGCCGGGTGCCGGGACACCTGGCGCAGTGAATATTCGTTCCGGAGCTGGGTCTGGGCAAACGTGGTGTCGGCTGCCCTGGCCTTCATCCTGCCGCTGACCGGGGCCGAGCGCGCGCTGATCCTGGCGCTCGGGATTCTGGTGATGGTGGCGGAGCTGTTCAACACTGCGATCGAGACCGTGGTGGACGACATTTCCAAGGAGGAACGCGATCTGGCCCGGCGCGCCAAGGATGCCGGATCGGCGGGCGTGGCGGTGGCGGCGATTGCCGCCGGGGTGGCCTGGCTGGCGGTGCTGATTTGGTGAGGCGCTGAGCGGGTCGGGAACGGCTCTGAAAATCTGCGCAATGCAATGAATATCAGAACGAAGGGCAGACCGCGCCCATGAGGGCGGGCGGGCGCTTTAATCTTGGTGTCCGGTTCGCGTCACGGAGTTTTGGGGCGCAGTAGCCGATTAACCGGTCAACCGGCCCCACAAATCGTATTCCCCGGCCTCGTCCACCTCGACGGTCACGATATCGCCGACCGACAGATTCTCGAATCCCTCGTCGATGAACAGGTTGCCGTCGATTTCCGGTGCATCGGCCTTGGTGCGGCAGGTGGCGCCGTCCTCGTCGATCTCGTCGACAATCACGTCCATCACCTGGCCCACCTTGGCCGCCAGCTTGGTCTCGGAAATCTCCTGCGCCTTGGCCATGAAGCGTTCCCAGCGGTCCTGCTTGACCTCGTCGGGCACGTGATCCGGCAGGGCATTCGACCGTGCGCCTTCGACGTTTTCGTATTGGAAGCAGCCGACGCGATCGAGCTGCGCCTCGTCCATCCAGTCCAACAGGGTCTGGAATTCCTCTTCCGTCTCGCCCGGATAACCGACGATGAAGGTGGACCGCAGGGTGATGTCGGGGCAGATCGACCGCCATTCGGCGATACGGTCCAGCGTGCGTTCCGCCGCCGCCGGGCGGGCCATCCGTTTCAGGGTCTTCGGATCGGCATGCTGGAACGGAATGTCGAGATAGGGCAGAACCAGCCCTTCGGCCATCAGCGGAATCAATTCGCGCACGAACGGGTAAGGGTAGACGTAATGCAGCCGCACCCAGGCGCCCAAGCTGCCCAAGTCGCGGGCCAGATCGGTGATATGCGACCGGTGCCCGCGTTCCGAACCGTGCTGCCGGTCCAGCCCGTAGGCGGAAGTGTCCTGCGAAATCACCAGAAGTTCCTTGACGCCGCTTTCCACCAGCTTTTCCGCCTCGCGCACCACCGCGAAGGCCGGGCGGCTGGCCAGCTTGCCGCGCATGTCGGGGATGATGCAGAATTTGCACTTGTGATTGCAGCCCTCGGAAATTTTCAGATAGCTGTAGTGGCGCGGGGTCAGTTTGACGCCGCTGGCAGGCATCAGGTCGACGAACGGATCTGGATCGGGCGGCACCGTGCCATGCACGGCGTCGAGCACCTGTTCGTACTGATGCGGGCCGGTCACGGCCAGAACCTTGGGATGCACGCCGGTGATATATTCCGGTTCCGCGCCCAGGCAGCCGGTGACGATCACCTTGCCGTTTTCATTCAGCGCCTCGCCGATCGCTTCCAAGCTTTCGGCCTTGGCGCTGTCCAGGAACCCGCAGGTGTTCACGATCACCGCGTCGGCGCCGGAATAATCGGGGCTGATCCCGTACCCTTCGGCGCGCAGCCTTGTCAGGATGCGTTCGCTGTCGACCAATGCCTTGGGACAGCCCAATGACACCATGCCGATGGTCGGCTGGCCTTGGCGGGGCGTGTCGCTGATGCGGGCGCGCGGAGCGAGGTCGGGGCGGAGATCGGGCGGATTGCTGGTCATGACGCGCATATAGGGGGTCGATGGAGCCCATGCAAAGGGATTTGCGGCAGCAGGTGTTTGCCGCGTTGCCGCATTGCCGTTGTTGTGGGCTGCGCTCTGATCTAACCTGACCCCAAAAGTAAATTCGCAAGGGGGCTGCGATGCGTTGGGTTTTCCGTTTGATCGGTTTCGTTTTTGTCCTGGTCGGCGTGGCGCTGATCGGGGTGATTTTCCTGCCCGGCGACCGGATCGCGCAGGTGGCGGCGGATCAGATCCGCGCCCAGACCGGGCGCGAGGTGGTGCTGAAGGGCGACAGCAAGGCCAGCTTCTACCCGGTGCTGGGGATTTCCACTGGGGCGCTTGAGATCGCCAACGCGCCGTGGTCCGGCAGTGGCCCGTTGATCAAGGCCGACAGCCTGAAGGTGGGCGTTGATCCGATGGCGCTGATCGGCGGCGAGGTGAAGATCGTCGGGCTGGAAGCGGTCAACCCGGAAATCCTGCTGGAAAAGGCCGCCAACGGGCGGGTGAACTGGCAACTGGGGGTCGAGGGCGTGGCGCCTTCGGGGCAGCCGTCGGGCCGCAGCAACGCCTTGGCGCTGTCGCTCGACCGGGCGCTGATTTCAGGCGGCGTGCTGCGCTATGTCGATCACGGAACGGGGCAGGAAACCCGCGTCGACGATATCGCGCTCGACCTGCGCTGGCCGCAATATCGCGGCGCGGCAAGCCTCAAGGCCTCGTCCCGGCCCGAAGGGGCCGGGGCGCTGACGCTGACCGGTGATATCGCCGACCTGGCCGCGCTGATCGAGGGCGACGTGACCGGGATCGCGGTCAAGGCAAGCGCCGATGGCGGCACGGTCAGTTTCGACGGTCGTGCCGGTCTGCCGATGCAGGCGCAGGGCCTGGTGGTGGCGGACCTGCCCGATACCGGCGCTTTCCTGGCGTCGCTCGGCTTCGGTAGGGTGTCGCTGCCGCAGGGGCTGGGCCGGCGGTCGAAGGTTTCGGGCGACCTGACCCTGACCACCGCGCAACGGCTGAGCCTGCGCGACCTGAGCGTGATGCTCGACCAGAACGGTTTCGCCGGCGAGGTGGACGTCGATCTGGCCGCCGCGGTGCCGGATGTGACGGCGAAATTGTCGGCGGGAGTGCTCGACCTGTCCGGTCTCGGCGGACCGGGCGGTTCGGACAGCGCGTCGGGCTGGTCGAAAGCGCCGATCGATGCCAGCGCCCTTGGCCTGTTCAACGCAAAGGTAACGCTTGGGCTGCAGGGATTGCGGGTGGCCGGTCTGAGTTTCGGCAATGCGGGGCTGGGCATCACCGTGGACCGGTCGCGGGCGGTGGTGACGCTGAACCGGATGGCCGGTTATTCGGGATCCTTCGCGGGGCAGGTGGTGGCCAATAACCGCAACGGGTTGAGCGTCGGCGGCAACGTCAAGGTCAGTGGCGTCGAGATGCAACAGCTTCTGGGCGATCTGGCCGGGATTACCCGCTTTACCGGCCTGTCCGATGCCTCTGTCGACTATCTCGGCGCGGGCAACTCGGTGCATGCGCTCATGAATTCGCTGTCCGGAAAGGGCGGCGTCACGATGGGGCGCGGCACCATCAAGGGGATCGACCTGGACAGCCTGATGCGCAAGGGGCTGGCCACCGGCGGCACCACGGTGTTCGATAGCCTGTCGGCCAGCTTCACCATGGAGAAGGGCGATCTTTACAACAAGGACCTGCTGCTGCAACTGCCGGTGATTTCCGCCACCGGCGAAGGCCGCGTGGGATTGGGCGCGCGCGACATCGATTACCTGTTCACCCCCAAGGCCGCCAGCGCGACGAGCGAAGGCGGCGTGGTCATCCCGGTGCGGATCAGGGGCCCGTGGTCGTCACCGAAAATCTGGCCCGATCTGGAAAAGGCGATCGACCTGAACTTGCAGGACGAAAAGAAAGCCTTGAAGGAAAAGGCAGAAACCAAGGTCAAGGATAAGCTGCAGAAAGAGCTCGGCGTCGAGGTGGAAGAGGGGCAAAGCCTCGAGGACGCGCTAAAGAAGAAGATCGAGGACGAGGCGGTGAAGGGGATTTTCGACCTGCTGAAGCAGTGATTAGCCGCGCAGGCCGGTTTCGCGCAGCATCCCGCGCCGCTTGGCTTCGTAGTAATAGCCGCGGGCATACCACATCACCGCCTTGTCCTGGCTGCCGTCGGACACCATCCAGGCGCCGCGCAGGTACTTGACCGCGTATTTCAGGTTGGTTTCGGCATCCAGCAGGTCGCGGGGCTTACCGCGAAACCCCATGCCGCGCGCCGTTTGCGGCAGAATCTGCATCAAGCCGTAATACGGTCCGTTGCGGGCCTCGGGCCGGTACATGCTTTCGCGCTGGACCACCCGGTGCACGAGGCTGCGCGGCACCTCGTAATGATCGGCGTATTTGTTGATCAGGCGGCGCAGTTGCGGCGTTTCATTCGGGTAAAGACCCGGTTCGGTATTCCGCGTCGAGCGGGTTTCGCGTCGGTGCCCGCCACAGGCGGCAAGCGCTGTGGCGGAGAGAAGGCACAAGGCGCTGCGGCGCGAAAACGACATCATGGTGGGCCTCCTGCGGTCAGGCCCGAAGCTTACAATCGGTCGGGCGGGCAGGACAGGGGCGCGTGTTGGACAAGGCGGCTTCCCGCCGGTGCCTGCTGGTCGAACGCATGGGCCCCAGCCCGAATAGCGGCGCTTGCGCCGCCGGGCAGCGCCCGACCGCCCCTTCGGACGGGCGCTTTCTCACCGATTGGGCCAGGCATGAACGTTGGAAGTGTCGGATGGATAAAGTGGCAACCACAGGCGAAGGTGCGCCCATCCGCGGTCGGGCGCTGCCCTCTGTTGGACTTTAGATACCAACCGACGGCCAGGTCCGGCCCGGCTTCGCGCTTTGTTCCTCAGACCCCGAGGCACCAGCGCATGACGGCCTTTTGCGCGTGCAGCCGGTTTTCGGCCTCGTCGAAGATCACCGAATGCGGCCCGTCCATCACCGCGCTGGTCGCTTCGTCGTCGCGATGCGCGGGCAGGCAGTGCATGAACAGCGCATCGGGCTTGGCGTGGCTCATCAGTTCTTCGTTGACCTGATAGGGCCGCAGCTGGTTGTGCCGCCGTTCGCGGGCCGATTGCGGATCGTGCATCGACACCCAGGTATCGGTGACGACCAGATCGGCGCCATCCACCGCGGCGACCGGATCGCGCACGATTTCCACCTTCGATCCCTTGGCGCGGGCTTCCTCGACGAACACCATTTCGGGATCCAGCGGCGGCGGACCCGAGAAGGTCAGGTCGAAGCCGAACTGCCCGGCAGCATGGGCGAAGCTGGCGAAGACGTTGTTGCCGTCGCCGCACCAGACCACCTTCTTGCCCTTGATCGAGCCGCGATGTTCCTCGAAGGTCTGGATGTCGGCCATGATCTGGCACGGATGGGTGCGGTTGGTCAGCCCGTTGATGACCGGAACGGAGGCGTATTCGGCCATTTCCAGCAGGGTCTGTTCCTCGAAGGTGCGGATCATGATCAGGTCGACATAGCGCGATAGCACACGGGCGGTGTCGGCGATGGTTTCGCCGTGCCCCAGCTGCATGTCGGCGCCCGACAGCACCATGGTTTGGCCGCCCATCTGGCGCACGCCCACGTCGAAGCTGACCCGGGTCCGGGTCGAGGGCTTTTCGAAGATCAGGGCGACCATGTGCCCGGCGAGCGGCTGATCGTCGTCGGGCGCGCCTTTCGGGCGGCCATTGCGGGCCGCCTTCATTGACTTGGCGCTGTCGATCATCGACCGCAGGTCATCGGGGCTGGTGGTGTTGATATCGAGAAAATGGGTCATCGCTTTGTCTTTCGTCGGAGCGGGGAGGTGGGCGCTGCCCCCGTCGCCTTGCAGGCGACTCCCCCGGGATATTTTTAAAAAGAAGAAGATCAGGTCAGGCTCTGCGCCGCCTTGTCGAGCCGCGCGAGCGCTTCGTCGATTTCCTCTTCGCTGAGATTGAGCGGTGGCAGCAGGCGGATCACGTTGTCGGCGGCCGGAACGGTGATCACCAGGTTGTCGTAACCGGCATTGACCACGTCCATGTTGGTCACCTTGCATTTCAGCCCCAGCATCAGGCCGGATCCGCGCACGCAGTCGAAGACATCCGGGTGCGCGGCGACCAGGCCTTCGAGTTTTTGCCGCATGAGGCCGGCGCGGGCGCGCACGCCGTCGAGGAAATCGGCATCGGCGACGATATCCATCACCGCGGCCCCCACCGCGCAGGCCAGCGGGTTGCCGCCATAGGTCGACCCGTGGGTGCCCGCTGTCATGCCGCTGGCGGCGTCTTCGGTGGCCAGCACCGCGCCCAGCGGGAAGCCGCCGCCGATGCCCTTGGCCACCATCATGATGTCGGGCGAGATGCCTGCCCACTCATGGGCGAAGAGCTTGCCGGTCCGGCCCATGCCGCACTGCACCTCGTCAAGGATCAGGAGGATGCCGTTGGCGTCGCACAGCGCGCGCAGCGCCTTCAGGTTGGCGTCGGGCAGCGGCCTGATGCCGCCTTCGCCCTGTACCGGTTCGATCAGGATCGCGCCGACGGTATCGGTGATCGCGGCCTCGAGCGCGTCCTTGTCGTCCCAGGGCAGGTGGATGAAGCCGGGCAGCATCGGGCCGAAGCCCTTGGTCATCTTTTCCGACCCCGCTGCGGCGATCCCGGCGGAGGAGCGGCCGTGGAAAGAGCCCTCGAAGGTGATGATGTCGGTCTTGTCCGGCAGGCCTTTGTCATACCAGTACTTGCGCGCCATCTTGACCGCCAGTTCGCAGCTTTCGGTGCCGGAATTGGTGAAGAAGACGGTGTCGGCGAAGGTGTTTTCCACCAGCTTGTCGGCCAGCGCCTGCTGCTGCGGGATGTTGTAGAGGTTCGACACGTGCCACAGCTTGCCCGCCTGTTCGTTCAGCGCCTGCACCAGCGCCGGGTGGGCGTGGCCGAGCGCATTCACCGCGATCCCGGCGCCGAGGTCCAGGAAGCGTCGGCCGTCCGCCTCGATCAGCCAGGAGCCTTCGCCCTTCACGAAGGAAAGCGGCGCGCGGGTATAGGTCGGCAGGACAGACGGGATCATGGTATTATCCTTGTTCCATAAGAGGCCCCGAGGTTGCATCACGGGGACCGGGTGTCAACAATTTTGGGGTGGTTTGCCGCGATTGCGGTGGTTCAAAAGCGTGCGGGACGTCAGGCGCGGCTGCGTCGGCGTCGGGTCTCGGCGATATGGGCACGTTTGAACATGGCGCTGGCAATAGCCGGTTCCGCCCCGCTGCGAAAGGGAAAATGCGCGGTGCCGTCGGGATTGTGCTCTCTGCGCCACGCAGGGAGCGGCCGCCGGGGGTCAGTTCTTCAGCCGGTAGCCGGTGCGGAACATGTTCCAGGCGAACGCGCTGACCGCAAGCGTGGTGGCGCCGGCGATGCCGAGCGCCAGCCAGGGATTGCTGTCGGACACGCCGAGCACGCCAAAGCGCACCCCGTCGATCAGGTAGAAGATCGGGTTGAAATGGGTCAGTTCGCGGATCACCGGCGGCAGGGCGCTGACCGAATAGAAGGTGCCCGACAGGAAGGCCAAGGGCGTGACGATGAAATTGGTGATCGCCGCCATCTGGTCGAACTTGTTGGCGTAGATGCCCGCGGCCATGCCGATCGCCCCCATCAGCGCCGATCCCAGCACCACGAAGGCCAGCGCCCAGAGCGGATGCTGCGGCACGATGCCGAGGAACACGATCAGCCCGAGGCTGATCGCCAGCGCCACCGCCACGCCGCGCGCCACCCCGCCGGCAAGATAGCCGAGAACCAGTTCCAGCGGCGACAAGGGCGGCATCAGCGTATCGACGATATTGCCCTGCACCTTGGAAATCACGATCGACGACGACGTGTTGGCAAAGGCGTTCTGGATCACCGTCATCATCAGGATGCCGGGCGCGATGAAGGTGGTGAAGGCAACCCCCATCACCTCGCCGCGTGTCTTGCCGATGGCGATGGAAAAGATCATCAGGAATAGCGCTGCCGTCATCAGCGGCGCCAGCAGGGTCTGGGTCCAGACCGCGAGAAAGCGTTGCACTTCGCGCCCGGAAAGCGTGTACAGCCCCAGCCAATTGACGTGTCCAAAACGCCGTGTGCCCATTTCCATGCCCGAATTCTCCCTGGCGGTGCCGTGTCAGATCTGATTCGATGCCTTGTAACTCAGGCATTGATGATTAGAATAGGGGCTGATCTCGAATTTTGAGGGCGGCCCGCGTTTGGGGGGCCGCTTTTTAGCTAAGGAAACCGGCATGTCCTGGACCGACGAACGCGTCGAACTGTTGAAAAAAATGTGGGGCGAAGGGCAATCGGCCAGCCAGATCGCCAAGGAATTGGGCGGGGTGACCCGCAACGCGGTGATCGGCAAGGTGCATCGGCTTGGCCTGTCGAACCGTTCCACCGGCGGCGGCGCGTCGTCGGAAACGGCGAAAACCGAAGCCAAGGCGAAGCCGGCCGCGGCCAAGCCCAAGGCGGAAGCCAAGCCCAAGGCGAAACCGGCCGCCGAACCCGCAGCGGCCCCGGCCGCCGCGGCGCGCCCGGCCGTCATGCCGGCGCGCAAAGCGATCATTCCCGCCGGTCAGCCGCTGCCGCCGCAGCCCTCGGCCAATGAAATCAGCCCCGAAGCCCTGGCCAAGGTGAGCGAGGTCGAGAAGAAGGCGAAGAAGCTGAGCCTGCTGGAACTGACCGAGCGGACCTGCAAATGGCCGGTGGGCGATCCCGCGACCGAGGATTTCTGGTTCTGCGGTCTGCCGGTGCAGGCGGGCAAGCCCTATTGCGAAGCCCATGTCGGCGTGGCTTTCCAGCCGATGTCGTCGCGCCGCGACCGTCGCCGCTGAACGATCTTCGCACCGGAAAACGAAAACCCCGCAGTTTCCTGCGGGGTTTTTTCTTTGTTGTGTTCGACGAATCGTCGCAGGCGGGTCAGCCGGTGAAGGACTTCATCAGGAAATAGATCAGGCCCGACATCACAGCGGCGGCGGGTACGGTGATGACCCAGGCCGCGACGATGGTCATGAAATGCGACCGGCGCACCAGTTTGCGGCGGCGGCGTTCCTCGGGGGCCAGCACCTTGCCGGTCGGCTTCTTCGCGTTGTTCGCGCGATACCGCCGTTCGGTGTGCCATTCGCGGAAGAACCCGACGCCGAACACGCCGCCGACGGCGATATGGGTGGAACTGACCGGCAGGCCCAGCCAGCTGGCCACGATTACGGTGATCGCGGCGGCCAGCGACACGCAATAGGCGCGCATCGGGTTCAGCTTGGTGATCTGGCTGCCCACCATGCGGATCAGTTTCGGCCCGAACAGGAACAGGCCGAAGGAAATCCCGAAGGCGCCGATGATCATCACCCAGCTGGGGATGGCGACCTTCGACGCGATATCGCCGACGCTCGTGACATGCACGATCGCCGCCAGCGGACCGACCGCGTTGGCGACGTCATTGGCGCCGTGGGCAAAGGACAGCAGCGCCGCCGACAGCACCAGCGGCAGACCGAACAGCACCTTCAGCGACTTGTTGCGGTTTTCCAGCCCTTCCGATTGCTTGCGGATCAGCGGGATCGAAACCAGATAAAGGACCACGCCGACCGCGACGCCGATGCCGACCGCGGTCAGCAGATCAATCTTGATGATGTGCTTCAGCCCCTTCAGTGCCAGGTAGGTGGCAAAGGCCGCGGCCATGATGCCGATCAGCACCGGGACCCAGCGGCGGGCCGAGGCGATCTTGTCCTCGGTATAGATGATGCGGGCCTTGATGAAGGCCAGGAACAGCGCCGCGATCACGCCGCCCAGCACCGGCGAAATGACCCAGCTGGCCGCGATCTTGCCCATCGTCAGCCAGTTGACCGAACTCAGCCCCGCCGCCGCGATGCCGGCCCCCATGACACCGCCCACCACCGAATGGGTGGTCGAAACCGGTGCGCCGACCCAGGTTGCCAGGTTGACCCAAAGCGCCGAGGAAATCAGCGCCGCCATCATCGCCAGCACGAAAACGCTTGCTTCGGCCATGCCCGAGGGGTCGATGATGCCCTTGGCGATGGTAGACACGACGTCGCCGCCCGCCAGCAGCGCCCCGGCGCTTTCGCACAGCGCCGCGATGAAGATCGCGCCGCCCATGGTCAGCGCATTTGCGCCGACCGCCGGGCCCATGTTGTTGGCGACATCGTTGGCCCCGATATTCAGCGCCATGTAGGCGCCGAAGATCGCTGCGGCGACGACGGTCAGGGTGCCCCCGCCCGCGCCGAAGAACAGTGCCGCAATCAGCCCCGCCAGAACGATGAAAACCAGCGCGATCCCCGGCGCAACCAGCGGGCGCGACACGTATTGCGCCGCGTATTCGAACTGTGAAATCCGCCCAAGATCCTTGTCGAGCGTTTTCCATACCTTGCCAGCGTTCGGGTCAGCCATGATGTCCTCCAGCACTCTCTAAGAGGCGCCCTAGTCTCAGGCCGGACTCAAATCAAGGAAATTGTCACGGAATCGTCGCAGAACCGTTACAAAGACAGCAACAGGTCCCGGAGCTCGTCTTCGCGGACAAGCTTGGCCGCCGTCGCGGGGGAAACCCAGCGGCGTTCGCGTTGATGGGCCTCGGGGTAGCCGTTTTTCAGCCTGTTCACCTTGAGCAGGTACACCTGCACGCAGACCGGCGTCGTGCTGCCGTCATCGTTTTTCTTCACGTATCGGAAGCTGCCGATCGGGTCCTTGGATATCTTGCCCGAAAGCACGCCGGCTTCTTCCCAGGCTTCCTGCTGGGCGGCCTGGGGGGCGGACTTGTCTTTCATCGGCCAGCCCTTGGGGATGATCCAGCGCCCGGTCCCGCGCGAGGTGATCAGCAGGACCTCTTTCGCCTTACCCTTGCCGCGCACGCAAAGCGCCGCCACCTGTTCCGCAAGCGGGCGGTCGGAGGAGGTTGCGGCTTTGACAGGCCGCGCATTTTCAAAGCGGTTGGTCATCGGAAAAGACTGCTCAATACGATTATGGAGGCGCGCGACCCCGGTTTTAAAGGCAGTTTATAACCGTTTTGCAACGCGAGTGCAAAGCGCGGGCTTCGCGCTGCTGCTACCGCCGCGGTTTCGCGCGCAGGGTCGGATCGGCCTGGGTCGGGTCCTCGGGCCAGGGATGTTTCGGATAGCGCCCGCGCATGTCCTTGCGCACATCGGCATAGGACGTGGCCCAGAAGCCCGGAATGTCCATGGTGGTCTGTACCGGCCTGCCGGCGGGCGACAGCAGGGTCACGCGCAGCGGCGTGCGGCCCACCATCGGGTGGCTGGTCTGGCCGAACATTTCCTGCAGGCGCAGGCTGATTTCCGGGGTCTCTCCGGAATAGTCGATCGGGATCTGCCGCCCCAGCGGCGTGGTGAAATGCGCCGGGGCCGCCCGGTCCAGCGCCTGCATCTGGTTCCAGTCCAGCATCGCGCGCAGTGCCGGCAGGATGTCGAACTTCTTCCAGCCCTCGGCGGTTTTTACCCCGGAAAGGTGCGGCAGAAGCCAGTCTTCAAGGCTGTCCATCAAGGCGGCATCGGACATGTCGGGCAGGCCGTTCTGGTCGTCGCATACCAGCATGACACGGGCGATGAAGCGCTTGGCGGCGTTCGACGGCACCAACCCCAGATCGCGCACCCCGTCCAGCATCGCCCGCGCGATGGCCTCAGGGGGCGCGTCCTTCCAGATCCGGTCGTCCAGCACCACCGCGCCGAATCGTTCCTGCCGCCGGGCGACCACCCGACGATCGCGTTTCGACCATTCGCAAAGGTCGGTCCAGCCGATCTGATCGGCGAACAGCCCGCGCAGTTCACCTTCGCTGATCTGGATGGCTTGCCTGATCCTTGCCTCGCGCGGGTTGCCGTCAAGGTCAGTCGCCACGATCAGTCGGGTCGCGGCCAATGGGTCGTGATCCTCCATGACGGCGCCCTTGCCGCCCGACAGCACATAGCGCGCCGCGTCGCCCTTGCGGCGCAACCCGACCCGGTCGGGATAGGCCAGCGCCGCCATTTCGGCGTCGTTCAATCCCTCCTTGAGGGCGGGCTTGGCCTGTTTCGCCAGTCGCTTCGCTTCTGTCTTGATCCGCTCGACGGCGCCGCGATTGGCGGGGAAGGGATGGCGGTCGTTGTAGCCGCGCAGGTCGCGTAGCGCCGCCAGCCGCAGCGACAGGTCCACCGGGGCGGAACGCGCCAGCGGATCGCGGTCGGCCAGCAGCGCCGCCATCATTGCCGCGTCAGGCCCTGCGATCGCCAGCATATGCGCCAGACGCGGATGCAGCGGCAGCGCCGCCAGCGCGCGACCATGTCCGGTGATCCGGTTCTGCGCGTCGAGCGCCCCCAGCATCCGCAAGAGCGCCTGCGCCTCGGCATAGGCGCCGGGATTGGGTTGGGTCAGCAGCGCCAGATCGCCGGGCTGCGCCCCCCAAAGCGCCAGTTCCAGCGCGAGCCCGGCCAGGTCGGCGGTTTCGATTTCCGCCGGCGGGAAGGGCTGCAATCCGCCTTCTTCGCCCTTGGTCCAGAGCCGGTAACAGCGTCCTTCTGCCACCCGCCCGGCGCGCCCCGTGCGCTGCGTCGCCTCGGCCTTGGTGACCTTTTCGGTGACCAGCCGCGACATGCCCGACCCGGGATCGAAGCGGGCGCGGCGGGCGCGTCCGGCATCGACCACCACGCGCACGTCCTGAATGGTCAGCGAGGTTTCGGCGATCGTTGTGGCCAGCACGATCTTGCGGCCGGATTTCGCCGGTTCGATGGCGGCACGCTGCTTGGAAAACTCCATCGCGCCGAACAGCGGGTGCAGCGTGCAATCGGGCGGCAGCCGGTCTTTCAGCAATGCCTCGGTGCGGCGAATCTCGCCTTCGCCGGGCAGGAAGACCAGAACCCCGCCCTGCGTTTCCGAAACCGCCTGTTCCACGAGGCTGGCAAGAGGCTGTTCCAGCCTCGTTTTCGGGGGCAGCGGACGGTCGAGCCAGGTGATGTCGACGGGATAGGCGCGGCCTTGGCTGGTGATCACCGGCACGTTGCCCATCAAGGCGGCCACCGGTTCGGCGTCGAGCGTCGCCGACATCGCCAGCAGGATCAGATCGTCGCGCAGCGCCTCGGCGATCTCGAGGCAGAGCGCGAGGCCGAGATCGGCATTCAGGGACCGTTCGTGGAATTCGTCGAAGATCACCGCGTCGATGCCGGACAGCTCCGGGTCGGACTGGATCATCCGGGTCAGGATACCTTCGGTGACGACCTCGATCCTTGTGGATTTCGACACTTTCGCCTCGCCCCGCACGCGGTAGCCGACGGTCTGCCCCGCCGCTTCGCCCAGCGTCTGCGCCATCCGTTCGGCGGCGGCGCGCGCGGCCAGACGGCGCGGTTCCAGCATCAGGATTCTGCCCTTTGTCAGGCCGGCCTCGAGCATCGCCAAGGGGACGACCGTGGTTTTGCCGGCGCCGGGCGGGGCTTGCAATACGGCGCGGGACCGGTCGCGCAGGGCTGTCAGAAGGTCGGGCAGGGCGGAATGGATCGGCAGGGTCGTCATGTCCTGCTTATCGGGGATGAACGGGACGGGGTAAAGCATCGACGTCCGGTCCCATGTCCCGGTGTGCCCGTGCCCCGGTTCGTGGTCCGGTCCATGTCTGCCTGCATCATCGAAGCGCTTTTTCAGGCTCCGTCTGGACAGGCGGGGCTGTGCAGGGCAGAAAGCCACCGGACAAACGGGATGACGCAATGGATATCGAAAAGCTCAGCGACAAGATCGTGGCCGGTGATCGCCGTGCATTGGCCCGCGCCATCACCCTGGTGGAAAGCAGCCGCGCCGATCACCGTGCCGAGGCCGCCGAACTGATCGAAGTGCTGAGCCGGAAAACCGATGCGCAGGCAATCCGAATCGGGCTGTCGGGCACGCCCGGCGTGGGCAAATCCACCTTCATCGAAAGCTTCGGCAAGATGCTGACGGGCAAGGGGCTGCGGGTGGCGGTTCTGGCGGTCGATCCCAGTTCGGCCCGTTCCGGCGGGTCGATCCTCGGCGACAAGACGCGGATGGAGCTGCTGAGCCGCGATCCCAACGCTTTCATCCGGCCTTCGCCCAGCGGGTCGCATCTGGGCGGCGTGGCGCGGCGCACCCGCGAAGCGGTCAGCTTGTGCGAAGCGGCAGGCTTCGACGTGATCCTGGTCGAAACCGTTGGCGTCGGGCAATCCGAAACCATGGTGGCGGAAATGTCGGACCTGTTCGTGCTGTTGCTTGCACCGGCGGGGGGCGACGAATTGCAGGGCGTCAAGCGCGGCATCATGGAAATCGCCGACATCATCCTAGTCAACAAGGCCGACGGCGATCTGAAGCCCACCGCGATCCGCACCTGCGCCGATTACGCAGGCGCGCTGCGGTTGCTGCGCAAGCGGGCCTATGACCCCGAAGACTTCCCCAAGGCGATGACCGTGTCGGCGCTGCAGCGGGACGGGCTGGAAAAGGCCTGGGGCGAAATGACCGCGCTGACCGAATGGCGGCGCGAGAACGGGCATTTCGACACCCGCCGCGCGGCACAGGCGCAGTTCTGGTTCGAGGAAGAGGTCAAGCAGGCGCTGTTGGCGCAGTTGCAGACGGGCATCGCGCGTGATGCGTTGGTGCGGATCGGCGCGGATGTGGCCGAGGGCCGGGCGACCCCGACACGGGCGGCGGACCGGTTGTTGCGGGAAATCGGAGCCTTGCCGCGGTGAGCCCGGGACGGCGGATTGAATCGGGGATGGGCCTTGACGTGCCTGCCGATTCCGCCTAATGACCCCGAACGGAATTCTGGACGCCGCCATTCGTGGCGTCCGTTTATGTTGTAGGGGTCAGAAACGCCCCGCTGATGAGACGAGGATAGACCCATGTCGCGTGTCTGCGAACTGACCGGTAAAGGCCCGATGTCTGGCAACAATGTCAGCCACGCCAAAAACAGAACCAAGCGTCGCTTCCTGCCCAACCTGAACGACGTCACCCTGCAGTCGGAAACCCTGGGCCGCGGCTTCAAGCTGCGGATCTCGGCCGCCGCTCTGCGTTCGGTGGACCACCGTGGCGGGCTGGACGCGTTCCTGGCCAAGGCCAAGGACGTCGAACTGTCGGCCAACGCGCTGAAGATCAAGAAAGACATCGCCAAGGCGCAAGCGTCGGCCTGATCCTTTCTCGATTTCTGGAATTTGTGCAGCCCTGCCGGTATCCGGCGGGGCTGTTTCCTTTTGTCGCTTTTCCTTTATAGGCGGCGGACTTATATACGGTTTCGCATGAAATCCGTGTTGCGCCCATATGTTGCCCTTTTGCTGGCATTGATGCTGACCCTGACCGGTCAGTCGATGGCGGTCGCGCGCGGTATGCCCAATGCCGCCGGCGAAATCGTTCTGTGTGCCGGCAGCGGCCCGATATCGGTGCTGGTGGACGAAGACGGCCAACCGGTCGGGCGCCCGCATATCTGCCCGGATTGCGCGCTGTCGATCTTCGCGTTCCATGATCAACCGCCTGTCCATTTCACGCGTCCCTTGGGGCAGGCGATCACGTTGCGAATCGACACCGGCCGTTCCATGCCCGTCGGCGGCGCCGTTCCGGCCATCGCGCGCGGGCCGCCCGTTCTTTTCTGACCTCATCCAACCTTTAGAAATCCAAATCGTCAGAAAAGAGGACCGACTCATGTCGTTCAAAAATGCACTCTTCGCCGCCGTTGCGGCCACCGCTTTCGCCCTGCCCGCTTTCGCCGAAGGCATCATGGTCGAAGACCCCTATGCCCGCGCATCCTCGATGATGTCGAACTCGGGCGCCGCGTTCATGATGATCCACAACCACACCGGCCAGGACGATCACCTGGTTTCAGTCAGCTCGGACGTGGCCGAGCGTGTCGAACTGCACACCCACCTGGAAGACGCCAACGGCGTGATGAAGATGGTGCATGTGGAAGAGGGCTTCGATCTGCCCAAGGATGGCATGATCGCCATGCAGCGCGGCGGCAAGCACGTGATGTTCCTTGGCCTGAACGATGCCCTGGAACAGGGTGATATCGTCAACCTGACCCTGAAATTCGAAAAGGCGGGCGACGTTACCGTCGAGGTGCCGGTCGACCTGAACCGTAAGCCGATGCACGGTATGATGAAAATGGGCCAGCCGTCGAACTGATCTGGCGGCCGGTCCACCGGCCGTTCTTGTCATCGCGAACAGCCGGGCTTCTGCCCGGCTGTTTTCGTTTCAGCCCCGCAGCAGGTTATCGACCCATTGCGGCACGATTTCCGTCGCCTTTCCGAAACGGGTTTCCGAAAAAACCGACACCACCGAGGAGGGGGCGAGGTTGAGTTCAACCGTATGCGCCCCGTGGCGGTCGGCGTCCTGCACGAAGGCGGCGGCCGCGGATAGACTTCGCCCGAGGTGCCGATAGCGGCGAACAGGTCGGCCTCGCGCAGGTGGTCCCAGATTGCGCTCATGTGGTAGGGCATTTCGCCGAACCAGACGATATCGGGCCGGCTGTCCGCCGCGCCGCAGGCGGGACAGGAATCGTCGGGCCGCATCGCTTCGGGCGCGTCCCAACGGTGTTCGCAGGCCGCGCATAGCGCGGCGGACAGCCGCCCGTGCATGTGGATCACCGCTTTGGACCCTGCCGCTTCGTGCAGCCCGTCGACATTCTGGGTGACGATCACCACCTCGGCCGGGTGTTCGGATTCCAGTCGCACCAGCGCCGCGTGGGCGGCGTTGGGCCGGGCGCTGCCCGCCTGCCCGCGGCGCGCGTTGTAAAAATCATGCACCAGCTGCGGATCGCGCGCGAAGCCTTCGGGGGTCGCCACGTCCTCGATCCGGTGCTGCGCCCAGAGCCCGCCTTCGTCGCGGAAGGTTCCCAGCCCGCTTTCGGCGGAAATGCCCGCCCCGGTTAGAATAACGATCTTTTTCATTTCGCCTCCTTGCCGTAGACAGTGTGCCGTGAAGGAGCCTGTCATGACCAGCCGTATCTTGTTTGTCTGCCTTGGTAATATCTGTCGTTCGCCTGCCGCTGAGGGGGTGATGCGGGCATTGGCGCCTGATCTGGCGCTGGACAGCGCCGGTACCGCCGACTGGCACCGGGGAAAACCGCCCTACGGTCCGATGCAGGAGGCCGCCAGCGCGCGGCAGGTGGACCTGTCGGACCTGAGGGCGCGGCAGTTCAGCCCTGCCGATTTCGGCCGGTTCGACCTGATCCTGGCGATGGACCGGGACAACCTGTCCGATATCGAGCGGCTGCGCCCGGCAGGAAGTGACACGCCGGTGCGGTTGTTCGCGGAATATGCCGATTGGGGCGTATCCGAGGTGCCCGATCCCTATTACACCCGCGATTTCGACGGAGCGCTGGACCTGATCGAGGCGGCGGCGCGGGGGCTGCTGGACGAACTCTAGCCAACTGCCTGCTTCAGCCGGGCCAAGGCCCGGCTGTCGCGTTTCCCGAAGATCTCAGGCGGCGGAATGCGCCCAGTCCCAGTAGAGTTCACGCGCGCGCTTGGCCACCGGGCCAAGCTCATAGCGGGTGTCGTCGAAGGCCGAAACCGGGGTGACCTTGGACATGTTGCCCGACAGGAACACTTCGTCCGCTTGTTCGAAATCTTCGAAGGTCAGCACGGTTTCATGCACGGTGTAGCCGTCTTCGCGCAGGTTCTTGATGTGCCGCGCGCGGGTGATCCCGGCCAGGAAGGTGCCGTTGGCGATCGGCGTGAACACTTCGCCGTCGCGGACCATGAAGACGTTGGCGGTGGCGCTTTCGGCGACATTGCCCATCGCATCGGCAACCAGGGCATTGCCGAAGCCCTTCGATTTCGCCTCGGCGATCATGCGGGCGTTGTTGGGGTACAGGCAGCCTGCCTTGGCATTGCAGACGGCGTTTTCCAGCACCGGGCGGCGGAACCGGGTGCGGGTCAGCGTGGTGGAGGCATCTGAGGGGGCCATCGGCACTGCTTCGAGAGAGATCGCGAAGCCGGTTTCGCCGCCCTCGGGCATGATGCCGGTGCTGTCGCCGTTGATCGCCCAGTACATCGGACGGATATAGACGGCGGTGTCCTTGTCGAAACCGCGCAGGCCTTCCTGTACCAGCTCGACCATGTCCGCGTCCGCGACGGTGGGTTCGATCATCAGCGCCTTTGCCGACCGGTTCACCCGCGCGCAATGGGCGTCGAGATCCGGCGTCAGCCCGTCGAAGAACCGCGCCCCGTCGAACACGGTGCTGCCGAGCCAGGCACCATGATCCGCGGCGTTGATCACCGGGTAATCGCCTTGATGCCAAGTGCCTTTGAAATACGTGCGGATAGTGTTGCTAAGTGCCATTGTCATCTCCTTCGTGGCGCACCCTAGGGTGGCGTGCGGGGAAGGTCCATACCGTAGAATGACGAGGCACAGGCCCCTGGACATGGCGGCGCGGATTCGCTGGCGCCACACCTCATTGTGATTTGCGAACGCGATGATTCTGTCCAAATTGGGCCCGGAAAAGGACTACAGGGGATAGCGATGACTTCGACGATCACACGCCGGTCTATTCTTGCCGCGGGCCTGGCCGGACTGGCCAGCCCGGCTTTGGCGGTCCAGACGACCCGGCACAATGTTTCCAGCTTCAAGCGCGTGGACTGGCGCGATCATTTCGACGATCTGGGCAGGGGATTGATCGTCGCTGACACGGCATCGCGGGCGCTGCATTTCTGGAACTCGGATGAATCGGTGTACCGGATCTACCCGACATCGGTTCCCATGAGCGAGGAGCTGACCAAGCTGGGCTATACCGAGGTCGTGGGCAAGAAGGAGGGGCCGACATGGACCCCGACGCCGTCGATGCGCGAACGCGACCCGAGCCTGCCGCGGGTGATCCCGGCCGGGCCGACGAACCCGCTGGGCACCCATGCGCTTTATCTCAGCTGGCAATATTACCGGATCCATGGCACGCATGACACGCGCAAGATCGGACGGCGGTCTTCGGACGGCTGTATCGGGCTTTATAACGAGATGATCGCGGACCTGTACGCATTGGTGAAGATCGGCACCCGGGTGCGGTTGATCTGAACCGGGGTCCCGGCCGCGCGATCGGACATGGGGGGCAGCGCCTTGGGCCGCTTGAGGATGTTTGAAATGAAGAACGTGATTGCGGCGGTCATGCTGGGGACGATCCTGTCGGGTCCGGTCCTGGCCGGGCCGGTCGGTGAATTCAAAACGACCTATCGCGAAACCTACGCGCGCTACCGCGCGGCGCTGTTCCAGACCAATACCGGGCAGGCGGAGGCCTTGGCCAAAGCGATGACGGCCTTCGCCGGAGCGTGGGACGCATTCGCCGGGCGCTACGGCGAAACGCCGCCGCCGACGTTTTCCGAGGATCCCGCATGGTCGGACACGATGTCGGCCGTGTCGGCGGCGATCCGGCGGGCCGGCGAACAGGTCGCGGCGGGGGAACTGCCCGCGGCGCACGAGACGCTGGAACGGGTGCGTGACCTGCTGGGCGAGATGCATGCGCGCAACGGGATCGAAACCTTTTCGGACCGGATGAACGCCTATCACGCGGCGATGGAACAAGTGCTGGTAATGGACCTGTCGGTGCTGGATGCGGACACGCTCGGCCTGCTGCGCGAACGGGCGGCCGTCTTGTCCTTTCTGGCCGGGGACCTTCTGGCGCGACCGCCGAAGGACGCGGCGGGGAATGCGGATTATGCGAAACTGTCCAAGGCCTTCGAGGCGTCCGTCGCAGCGGTTCTGGACGCCGCCCGCGCCGGCGACCGGGAGGCGGTCCGCGCCGCCGTGGCGGGGCTGAAGAAACCCTATGCCAGGTTGTTTGTGAAATTCGGATGAGGCGGAGGGGGCGGTCTGCCCACTCTTGGCCTGCGGCCAATTCACCCCCGAGGATATTTTTCGAAAAGAAGAAGGCCCCGGGGGGAAGGGATCACGACCGGATCATGCCGACGATGTCGTAGGTCTTCTGCAGGATCGGCGTGGCGATTTCGCGCGCCCGTTCGGCGCCACGACCGAGGATGCGGTCGATTTCGCCCTGATCCTGCATCAACCGAGACATCTCGGTCGAGATCGGTGACAGCTTGGCCACGGCGAGATCGGCAAGCGACGGCTTGAACGTGCCGAATTGCTGACCGGCATGTTCGGCGATCACTTGTTCGGGTGTCAGATCGGCAAGCGCCGCGTAGATGTTAACGAGGTTCATGGCCTCGGGGCGGTCCTGTAGCCCTTCGAGGCTGTCGGGAAGCGGATCGGGATCGGTCTTGGCCTTGCGGATCTTCTTGGCGATGGCGTCGGCGTCGTCGGTCAGGTTGATCCGGCTCATGTCCGAGGGGTCCGATTTCGACATCTTCTTGGTGCCGTCGCGGAACGACATCACGCGGGTCGCCGCGCCCTCGATCACCGGTTCGGTGATGGGGAAGAAATCGACGCCGTAGTCGTGATTGAACTTGGTGGCGATGTCGCGGGTTAGTTCAAGATGCTGTTTCTGGTCCTCGCCCACGGGCACGTGGGTGGCGTGGTAGACCAGGATGTCGGCGGCCATCAGCGCCGGGTAGGCGAACAGGCCCAGCGAGGCGTTCTGCGCGTTCTTGCCGGCCTTGTCCTTGAACTGAGTCATACGCTGCATCCAGCCCATCCGGGCGACGCAGTTGAAGATCCACGCCATCTGGGTGTGTTCGGGCACCTGGCTCTGGTTGAACAGGATCGATTTTTCCGGATCGACGCCGGCGGCGATGAACCCGGCGCAAAGCTCGCGGGTGGCGCGGGCCAGGTCGGCGGGGTCTTGCCAGACGGTGATCGCGTGCAGGTCGACCATGCAGTAGATCGATTCGATGCCCTGTTCCTGGGCGTCGGCAAAGCGCTTGAGTGCGCCGAGATAGTTGCCCAGGTGCAGGTTGCCTGAGGGCTGGATGCCCGAAAACACGCGCGGGGTGAAAGCGGCGTTCGGGGTGGATTGCGTTTGGACCGCATCCGACATGGGTGTATCTCCGTCTGGATTTATCAGTGCGGCTGGCTTACCCATGCCCCAATGCCCCGTCAAGGAGAGCCCGATGAGCAGTGACAATATGAGCCCCGTGAATCCCCTGCCGCCCGTCGTGACGGCACTGTTCCTGGTGATCATCGGGATCGAGGCGGTTCTCCAGCTGGGCGCGCGCGGCATCCTGGGCGGTGCCGACGCGGTGGGCTGGCGGCTTGAGGCGGTGCAGCGCTATGCGTTTTCCGGCGAGATCTTCGATTGGATGGTGGCGAATGGGCGCTGGCCGGCCGAACACGTGATCCGGCTCCTGTCCTACGCCTTGATCCATGTCAGTTTCACCCAGGCGCTTTTCGCCGGGGTGATGGTGCTGGCCCTGGGCAAGATGGTCGGCGAGGTGTTCAGCCAGTTGGCGGTTCTGGCGGTGTTCGTGCTTTCTGCCGTGACCGGGGCGCTGGCCTATGGGCTGCTGGTGGATTCGCGGGTTCCTCTGATCGGGGCGTTTCCCGGCGCCTATGGTCTGATCGGGGCCTTCACTTACCTGCTGTGGCTGCGGCTGGGGCAGCTGGGCGAGACGCAGACACGGGCGTTTTCCCTGATCGGATTTCTGATGGGGATCCAGTTGGTTTTCGGGCTGCTGTTCGGCAGTCAGCCGGATTGGGTCGCCGATATCGGCGGTTTCGTGTCAGGTTTCACGCTGTCGGTCTTCGTCATCCCGGGCGGTTGGCGGCGCATGCGCGACCGGCTGCGCCACCGCTGAGGATCACGATCTGCCGCCCCGGCGCATGGCGCGTTTGAATTCGCCCAGCTGGAAGGCGCCGATGAGGTGGCCGATGGCGAAATAGCCGACGATGCCGAGGACGACCAGAACGGCCAGCGCCGCGTAGCGGATGCCGGCCATGCCGAGAAACGGCGTGAGCAGCACGATGCCCGCCCACAGCAGCGCGCCCATCGCCAGGGAGGCCGCGATGATACGCAGGATCCGGGCGTGGAACCGCGCGTCGAACCGCGCCACGTCGCCGAAACCGCGTGCGCCCATCGACAGCAGTCCGACCATCACCCAGCCGGCAACGGTGGTGGCGATGGCCGCGGCGAGCCAGCCGATGGAGAAGGCCAGCCCGATGGCGATACCCGCATTCACCACCATGGCGACAAGCGCGTACCGGAACGGTGTGCGGGTGTCTTCGCGCGCGAAATAGAGCGGTTGCAGGATTTTCTGCATCACGAAGGCGGGCAAGCCCAGCCCGTAGATCGCCACCGCTTGCGCAATGGCGGCGCTGTCATCGGCGGTGGCCTTGCCGCGTTCGAACAGCACCGACACCAGCGGCAGCGGGATGACGATCAGCGCGACGGCGGCGGGGATGGTCAGGGACAGCGATATTTCGGCGGCGCGGCTCAGCGCGTCGCGCGATCCTTCCTCGTCGTTTTCCTTCAGCCGCCGCGACAGATCGGGCAGCAGCACGATGCCGATGGCGATGCCGACCACGCCCAGCGGCAGCTGGTACAGCCGGTCGGCGGTATAGAGCCAGCCCACCGCGCGGTCGAAGTAGCTCGCCACCTGCTGCCCCACCAGCAGGTTGACCTGCACCACGCCCCCGGCCAGAGCGGCGGGCACCGCGACCCGTACCAGGCGGCGCATGTCCGGCGACCAGCGCGGCCGCATCGGGGTCAGGATGAACCCGGCCCGCTTGGCGGCGATCCAGACCAGCACCATCTGTGCCACCCCGGCGACCGGGATCGTCCAGATTAGTGCCCAGGCGATATCCCACCCGGACACCACCGCCAGGGTCATCGCCCCGATCACCAGCATGTTCAGCAGCACAGGCGCTGCGGCAGCGGCGGCAAACCGGCCATGGGCGTTCAGCACCCCCGACAGCAGCGCGGCCAGCGATATGAACAGGATGTAGGGAAAGGCGATCCGCCCGAACACCACCGCCAGGTCAAACTGGTCCTGTCCGGCAAAGCCCGACGCCAGCCCGAAGATCAGCCAAGGCATGGTCAGCTGCGCCAGCAGCGTCAGCAGGATCAGGATCGACGCCAGCCCGGCAAAGGCTTGGCTGGCGAAAGCGTCGGCATCCTGTTCGCCCTCGCCCGCCAGCCGCTTGGAATATTGCGGGATGAAGGCCATGTTGAACGCCCCTTCGGCAAAGAAGCGGCGGAACATGTTGGGCAGCCGGAAGGCCACGACATAGGCCTCATAGGCCGGGCCGGTGCCGAGAAAGCTCAGGATCATCGCGTCGCGGACGAATCCCAAGATCCGGCTGGCCATGGTCCACATGCCCACGGTCAGGAAGCCGGATACCAGACGGATCGGTTTCACGATCTGGCCCTTTCCGCGCCTTTGTCGATGGCGGCACGGAGTTTCTTTTCGAGCGTCTTGCGGCGCGGTTCGGAATGGAACTTCAGCCCGAACATGTCCTTGACATAGAAGCTGTCCACCACCTGTTCTCCATAGGTTGCGATCACCGCGCTGGCGATATAGACGTTGTTGGCGGCCAGCGTCCGGGTCAGGTCGAACAGCAGGCCGGGCCGGTCGCGGGTATCGACCTCAATGATGGTGTAGATATCCGATCCTTCATTGTCGAAGGTGATCGAGGTCGGCACCCGGAAGGCGCGTTCGCGTTTCTTGATCTTGTCGCGGGACCGCATCGCTTCGGAGGTCTTGATTTCGCCCAGCAGGGTCTTGTGGATCATCTGGGTCAGGCGCGGCAGGCGCGATTCCTCGAACGGATGGCCGTCGGCGTCCTGGATCCAGAACACAGCGGTCGCGTAGCCGTCCTTCGACGTATAGGTGCGGGCGTCGACGACATTGGCCCCGACCAGCGCCAGCGCGCCGGCCAGGCGCGAAAAGATGCCCGGATGGTCGACCAGCGCGAAACAGGCGCGGGTGGCGTCCCGGTCTTCGTCCGGGTGCAGGTCGATGCGCACCTCGTCGGTGGGGATGTCGCGCAGCAGGTTGGCGAAGATCACATGGGTGTTGGTGTCGAGCCCCTGCCAATAGGGCGGGTAATGCCGCCCGGTTTCGGCCCGAAGCGCCGCCGGGTCCCAGCCATCCAGCGCTTCGCGCAGGAGCTTGCGCGCCTCAGCGCCGCGGGTCTTACGGTTAAGCTCCTCAAGCCCGTGTTCCAACGCCACCGCGGTGTCGCGGTGCAGCTGGCGCAGCAGCACGGCTTTCCAGTTGTTCCAGGTGCCGGGACCGACGCCGCGGATGTCGCAGACGGTCAGCACGGTCAGCAGGTCGAGCCGCTTGCGCGTCTTCACCAGCTTGGCGAAATCGCGCACCGTGCGCGGGTCGGAAATATCGCGTTTCTGCGCCATGTCCGACATCAGCAGGTGATAGCGCACCAGCCATTCCACCGTTTCGCATTCGGATTTGTTCAGCCCCAGGCGGGGGGCGACCTTGCGCGCGATCCGGGCGCCGAGGATCGAATGATCCTCGGTCCGGCCCTTGCCGATGTCGTGCAGCAGCAGCGCGACATAGATCACCTTGCGGTTGACGCCTTCCTTCAGGATGCCGCTGACCAGCGGCAGCGATTCCACCAACTCGCCATGTTCGATTTCCGACAGGTTGCGGATGCATTGGATCGTGTGTTCGTCCACCGTGTAATGGTGGTACATGTTGAACTGCATCATCGCCACGATCGGTTCGAATTCGGGAATGAAGGCGGCCAGAACACCCAGTTCGTTCATCCGCCGCAGCGCCCGTTCCGGGTTGCCGTGTTTCAGCATCAGGTCAAGGAAGATGCGGCGCGCTTCCTTGTCGCCCCGCATCTCGTCGTCGATCAGGTGCAGGTTGGCCTTCACCAGCCGCATCGCGTCGGGATGGATCAGCATGCCGGTGCGCAGGCCCTCTTCGAACACCCGCAGCAGGTTCATCTTGTCGGCCAGGAAGGCGTCTTCGTCCTCGACCGCCAGGCGGCCATGGACGACCTTGTAGCCCTTCTTGACCCGCCGGGTGCGGCGGAAAATGCGTTCCAGCAGCGGTTCGCTTTTGACATGCATCGCTTCCAGCTTGGTCAGGAAGATGCGGGTCAGGTCGCCGGTTTCGGTGGCGTGGCGGAAATAGTCCTGCATGAAATGCTCGACCGCGCGGCGCCCGCCCTTGTCCTCGTAGCCCATTCGTTCGGCGACTTCGACCTGCAGGTCAAAGGTCAACTGGTCCGAGGCGCGGTTGGTTAGCAGATGCAGA
Source organism: Thalassovita aquimarina (assembly GCF_018219815.1). Lineage (GTDB taxonomy): Bacteria > Pseudomonadota > Alphaproteobacteria > Rhodobacterales > Rhodobacteraceae > Thalassobius > Thalassobius aquimarinus. The sequence goes on along the minus strand of NZ_JADMKU010000005.1, from coordinate 105,404 downwards.
TGGCAGCGCACCGCCCAGAGGAAATCCTCGGCGTCCTTGAAGGTTTCGAATTCCTCCTCGGTGAAAACGTCCAGTTTCACCAGGTCTTCGACTTTCTGCACGTTGTGCAGGTATTTCGCGATCCAGAACAGCGATTGCAGGTCGCGCAATCCGCCCTTGCCTTCCTTCACGTTGGGTTCGACCACGTAACGCTGGCCGCCCTGGCGTTCATGGCGCTGATCGCGTTCGGCCAGCTTCGCCTCGATGAATTCCGGCGCGGTATTGCGGAACAGGTCGGAAGACAACCGGGCCGCCAGTTCGCCTGCCAGCGCCGCGTCGCCGGCCAGGAACCGGTGCTCCAAGAGCGCGGTGCGGATGGTGAAATCCTCGCGCCCGAGCTTCAGGCAGTCGCGGACCGTGCGCGAGGCATGGCCGACCTTCAGCCGCAGGTCCCACAGCAGGTAGAGCATGCTTTCGATCACCTTCTCGGCCCAGTCGGTGATCTTGGTCGGAGTCAGGAACAGTAGGTCCACATCCGAATAGGGCGCCATTTCCCCACGCCCGTAGCCGCCGACCGCGACGAGGCTGAGCCGGTCTTCGGCATCGCCGTCGGGGCGCGGGTGCATGTGCCGCGTCGCCACGTCCAAAGTGGCGATGACGATGCAGTCGGTCAGCCAGGTATAGGCGCGGGTGGTGGGACGGGCGGCAAAGGGATCGGCGCCGAAGGCCTCGGCGATGCGTTTCATGCCGGTTTTTCGCGCGTCCATCAGGATCGGCATCACGGCGGCGCGGATCGCGGCTTCGTCGCCGGCGCTTGCTGCTGCGGCGGCGATCCGCTGCATCACGGCGTCGATATCGAAGATGGCGTTCGCCGGACAGATCATCCTGTCCGGCGGATTTGGAAAGTTGGGCATGTACGATCTTCTGTTCGTTTAGAAGCCGGTTCCGGCGAAGCTGCGGGGGGCCGGATCGATCACCACCACCCGCTTGTTCTGGATTTGAGCGACCGCGAGGCCGCGTTCGTTGGTGCCGTCGCCGAGTAGGCGGAAAATGCCGTTGACGCCCTGGAAACCGGCGCCCTGGGTCAGGGCGCCTGCGGTCAGCGCATCGCTCTGGCCGGACTGGACAAGCGCGCCGATGGCGGCGATGCCGTCATAGGACAGCCCGCCGATCGCATGCGGCGCGGTGCCGAAGGCGGCGGTGTAGCGGCTGGAAAAGCGCTGGGTCATGGTCGGGTCGGGCAGTGCGAACCAGCCGCCCTGAACGCCGGGCAATTCCAGCGTCTGCGGCGGTATATCCCAGCGGGTCAGGCCGATATATTGCGTGGTTTCGGGATCGACGCCGGATTCGTCCAGCAACTGGGTCAGCAGCGGCAGCGCGCCTTCGGTCAGGGCGGTCAGGAATACCGAATCCGCCCCGCCGCGCACCGCGTCGCGGATCGCCGGGATCGCGTCGATGACGCCCTTCTGCGACCGTTCGTAGGGCACCGCGTTGACGAGTGTGGCACCGCTGCGGATGGCCGCGTTTTCGACGGCATTGCGGCCCAGTTGGCCGGCAACGCCATTGTCATGGGCGACCACGATACGGCCCTTGCCCTGCGCGGCGGCAAAGGACACCAGCCGGTCGGCGGTGTTCTGGAAGGTCGGCCCGAGGATGAACAGGTTGCCGCCGGCGATGGTGGTGTTGTTGGAGAAGGACAGCACGTTGACCCCGCGCGAGGCAACGGCGACGGCCGCCGCGTTGGCGGATTCACCGTAAACCGGGCCGAGAATGATCTTGGCGCCGTCATTTACCGCTTTGATCGCCATCGCCCGGGCCTGCGCCGGTTCGCCGGCGGTCGCATAGACCCGCAGGTCGATATTGACCCCGTCGAGGTCCGAGATCGCCAGTCGGGCCGCGTTTTCAAGGCTTTGCGCCAGCAGGTCGTCGCCGCTGTTCTGGCTGCCGCTGGGCACCAGCAGCGCCACCGGCACCGGTGCCGAGGTGTTGATCGAGGGACCGGTGCCGAACCCGGTCGGTTCACATGCGGCAAGAACGATTACGGACAGGAAAACGGCAAGCTGGGCGATTGCCTTGCGGGCGGCTTTGAAAACGGCGAACATAAATGAAATGACTCCTTGGTGACCGGCGGTGAAACCGCCTTGGGTCTTTGCCGGGAATAATAAACACAGTGAGGTTAGGGTCCAGTGGTGAATCTGCAACAGACAAAACTTGCGCCCGGGCTCTACCTGCTGGCGACGCCGATCGGCACCGCCCGCGATATCACGCTCAGGGCGCTTGATATTCTGGCCTCCGCGGATGTTCTGGTGGCCGAGGACACCCGCAGCCTGCGCAAGCTGATGGACATCCATGGCGTGCCCTTGGGCGACCGCCCGGTGCTGTCCTATCACGACCATAACGGCGCCCAGATGCGTCCGCGCCTGCTGACGCTCCTGGAGGAGGGCAAATCGATGGCCTATGCCTCCGAAGCGGGCACGCCGATGGTCGCCGATCCCGGTTTCGATCTGGCCCGCGCCGCGCGCGAGGCAGGCCATCCGGTGACCAGCGCGCCGGGGCCTTCGGCGGTGATCACCGCGCTGACCCTGGCCGGGCTGCCCACCGACCGGTTCTTCTTCGCGGGCTTCCTGCCCAATGCGAAGGGCCAGCGGCGCAGCGCGCTGGAAGCGGTCCGGGACGTGCCGGGAACGCTGGCCTTCTACGAATCCCCGAAACGGGTCGCGGCGATGCTGGCCGATGCGGCCGAGGTCCTGGGCCCCGACCGCGAAGCGGCCGTCTGCCGCGAACTGACCAAGAAGTTCGAAGAGGTGTTGCGCGGCACTCTCGGCGAATTGGCCGAAACCTGCAGGGAACGCAGCCTCAAGGGTGAAATCGTGGTGCTGGTGGACCGTCCGCGTTTACCGAATATTGGCGAATCTGACCTAGAAGTCATGTTGCATACGTTGCTGCAGGACCTCAGCGTGCGCGATGCGTCGGACCGGCTGGCGGCTGAAACCGGGCTGCCGCGGCGCAAGATCTATCAAATGGCCCTGAAGCTGGATCGCAGCTGACAGGAAAGGGTTTCAGATGGCGGTAGATTACGGACGGGAGCCTTTTTCGCCGTCTGCGCAAAAGGCGATGCGCGGGCAGGTGGCCTGTCTTTCGGGCCGGGCGGCCGAAGACCAGGTGGCTTCGGATTACCTGCGGCGCGGATATGTATTGGCAGAAACGCGCTGGCGCGGGCGCAGCGGCGAGGTGGATCTGATTTTTGCCGATGGCGACGGATTTATCTTTGTCGAAGTGAAGAAAAGCCGGTCCTTCGCCCGTGCCGCCGAACGCTTGTCCCCGGCGCAGATGCAGCGGGGACAAGCGTTCGGCGGCCGAGGAATACCTGGCCCATCGCGAACTGTCGCAGATGACCGACCTGCGTTTCGACGTCGCCCTGGTCGATGGCGCAGGCGCGATCGAGGTCCTTGAAAACGCTTTTGGGCATTTCTGATTTGCCCTTTGCGGATGGTTGCGCCATGTAAGTGGCGACATCGACGCGAGGGATGAAGATGAAAATCGCTTTTCAGATGGACCCGATCGGGCCGATCGACATCAATGCAGACAGCACTTTCCGGATCGCCGAGGAAGCGCAGGCGCGTGGACATGAATTGTTCTATTACACCCCCGACTGCCTGTCCTATCAGGAAGGACGGGTGATCGCGCGCGGCTGGCCGCTGACGGTGCGCCGGGTCGAGGGAGATCATTTCTCCCTGGGGGAAGAACAAGAGGTCGACCTGTCCGATTTCGACGTGGTCTGGCTGCGTCAGGATCCGCCCTTCGACATGTTCTACATCACCACCACGCATCTGCTGGAGCGGGTGCACCCGCACACGATGGTGGTCAACGATCCGTTCTGGGTGCGCAACTATCCCGAAAAGCTGCTGGTGCTGGATTTCCCCGACCTGACCCCGCCGACCACCATCGCGCGCGATCTGTTTACCATCCGTGCCTTCAAGGAAAAGCACGGCGACATCATCCTCAAACCGCTTTACGGTAATGGCGGTGCAGGGGTGTTCCGGCTGACCGAAAGCGACCGCAACCTGGCCTCTCTGCACGAGATGTTCACCGGGTTCAGCCGCGAACCGCTGATCGTGCAAAAATTCCTGCCCGATGTCAGCGCCGGCGACAAGCGGGTGATCCTTGTCGACGGTGAACCGGTGGGCGCGATCAACCGGGTTCCGGCGGAAGGCGAAACGCGGTCGAACATGCATGTCGGCGGCCGGCCTGAAAAGATCGGCCTGACCGAGCGCGATCTGGAAATCTGCGCCCGGATCGGGCCGCTTTTGCGTGAGAAGGGACAGATTTTCGTTGGTATCGACGTGATCGGCGATTACCTGACCGAAATCAACGTGACCTCGCCCACCGGTATCCAAGAACTGGAACGGTTCGACGGCACCAACACGGCGCAGAAGATCTGGGAAGCGATCGAGGCCAAGCGCGGTTGATCCACGGCGGCATGGCCGCGAGGATCACCCATCCTGCAGCGACAGGATGCGGTAGCTGATCGCCTCGGCCACGTGATGCCGCCGCACGGTTTCCGACGCTTCGAGATCGGCGATGGTGCGGGCCACCCGCAGCACCCGGTGATAGCCGCGCGCGGATAGGCCGAACCGTTCGGCCACCTTGCCCAGCAGGTCCTTGCCCTCGGCATCCGGGGTTGCGATGCGTTCCAGAAGTTCGCCCTCGGCCTCGGCATTGAGCGTCACGCCCTCGATATCCGTGAAACGGTCGGCCTGCAGCTGCCGGGTGGCGGCGACGCGATCCGCCACCTGCGCCGAACTGTCACCCGAGGGCGGCAGGTCGAGATCGGTATAGGCGACCGGGGGCACCTCGATCCGCAGGTCGAACCGGTCCAGGAGCGGGCCGCTGATCTTTCCCATGTAATCCTCGCCGCAATTGGGGGCACGGTTGCAGGCGCGTCCCGGGTCGGTCAGGTGGCCGCATTTGCACGGATTGGCGGCGGCGACCAGCATGAAGCGGCAGGGGTATTGCACATGGGCATTGGCACGCGACACCATGACGGTGCCGGTCTCGATCGGTTGGCGCAGGGTTTCCAGGACGGTGCGGGGAAATTCGGGAAATTCGTCCATGAACAGAACACCGTTGTGGGCCAGCGAAATTTCCCCCGGTTTCGCGCCGCGCCCGCCACCGACAATGGCCGCCATCGACGCGGTGTGATGCGGTTCGCGGAATGGGCGCACCCGGGAAATCCCGCCCTCGTCCAGCAGCCCGGCCAGAGAATGCACCATCGAGGTTTCCAGCGCCTCGGCGGCGGTCAGCGGCGGCAGCATGCCGGGAATGCGCGCGGCCAGCATCGACTTGCCCGATCCCGGCGGCGGCGATTTCCAGCGCCCGCTTGGCGCGTTCCTGTCCCTTCACATCGCGCAGGCAACGCCCGGTCCGGTCCGGCACCACCTCGCCCGGTTGCGCCGGGGTCAGGGGCGATTGCCCGGTATAGTGGCGTACAACGTCGGCCAGCCCCGGCGCCGCGATCACCTGGCAGGCGCCGACCCACGCGGCCTCGGCGCCCGACGCCTTGGGGCACAACAGCGTTCTGTCTTCCTCGGCCGCGGACATCGCGGCGGGCAGGGCGCCGATCACCGGGATCAGGGTCCCGTCCAGAGACAGTTCGCCCAAGGCGGTGGTGGTTTCGGCGGCATCGGCGGGAATGATTTCCAGCGCCGCCAGCAGCGCCAGCGCGATCGGCAGGTCGAAATGACTGCCCTCCTTGGGCAGGTCGGCGGGCGACAGGTTGATGGTGATCCGCTTCGACGGCAGCGCGATGGCCAGCGATCCGAGCGCGCTGCGCACCCGGTCGCGGGCTTCCGACACCGCCTTGTCCGGCAGGCCGACGATGGCGAAGGCGGGCAGCCCCGGCGTGACGGCGCATTGCACCTCGACCGGGCGGGCAGAAACCCCTTCGAACGCCACCGTGTAGGCCCGTGCAACCATGTAACCCCCGCCTTGAACCGGAAAATCAACGGTAACGGGGCAGCGCTTTAGGATTGGTTAATACGGATTTACCCTGTTCAGGCGCCGGGCCAGACCTTCGTCGGAAGGTCCATCGCGTAGGGCACCGGGTCGTAGGATTTCTCCAGCCCCGCCGCGCGCCAGCTTTGGAACGCGGGATCGGCAAGGGTGGTGGCGACATAGTAGCTGGCAACATCGCCGACCGGCAGGTCATAGCCGGCGATCCGCGCCGCAACCGGCGCATAGAAACAGTCGGCCAGCGAATAGCGCCCGAACAGCCACGGGCCTTCGGCGCCGAAATCCTCGCGCGCCTTGGTCCACAGTAGTTCCAGCCGGTCCAGATCGGCGCGCAGCGTGTCGGACACCGCGAAGCCCGCGTATTGATGCAAAAGCTGCATCGGGCATTCGGCACGCAGGACGGCGAAACCGGCATGCATTTCGGCCGAAATCCAGCGGGCGAAGGCGCGGGCGGCGGGGTCTTCGGGCCACATCTGCAATTCGGGATGGCGGCTGTTCAGTTCTTCCGCGATGGCCTGGGTTTCGCCGATCACCGTGCCCTCGGGGGTTTTCAGAACCGGCACCAGATGGGCCGGCGACAGCCCGGCGAGGTCCTGCTGAAACGTGCTGCTGTAAAGCCCGGCAAGATGGGTCTCATAGGGCAGGCCGAATTTTTCCAGCATCAGCCAGCCGCGCAAGGACCAGCTGGAAAAGCTCTGGTCACCGATATAGAGTTGATAGGACATTCCGTGATCTCCGATAAATGCGGTTCGATCCAGAATAGCCTTTAAAAATATATCACTAAATAAAATATTTGTTCGCGTATTAATCACAAATTTTGATTGAATCTCCGGGCCTGCCAACCCGTCCCGTCCCAGTGCAATTCCGTCAGGGACAGGTTGTCGATCCGGTGAGAAAACGCTTCGTAAGCGCCGATTTTCAGCGCTTGCTGCAACTGTGTCAGGATCACGCCGAAATGGGCGACGGCGACGATGTCACGGCCGGGATTGTCGTTGATCAGCCGTGATACGGCACGATCGACACGCGCGGTCACTTCGTGCCAGCTTTCGCCGCCGGGGGGGCGCACATCGCCGGGGTTTTCCCAGAACGACCGGATATGGGCGGTGTCCTCGACTTCGTCGAACCGCTTCAGTTCCCAGTCGCCGAAATGGATTTCCCGCAGGTCGGGATCGTGCGGCAGCCGTGAACGGTTGCCGGCGATGGCGTCGGCGGTTGCCACGGCCCGGATCAGGTCCGAGGACACCACCAGCGCGTCGCTCGGCAAGGCGGCATCAAGCCGGGCCAGTTGCGCGCTGTTGCTGAGGTCGGCGGGCAGGTCCGACCAGCCGACCATGGTCTTGGCATGGGTAGGGCCGTGGCGGACCCAGAAAAACCGGCTCATGGCAATTGTCCCTTCAGCGCCAGCGGCAGGCCGGCCATCACCGCGACGACAAGATCGGCCTTTTCGGCAATCCGGCGGTTCACCCGGCCCTGCGCATCACGGAACAGACGGGCAAGGGCGTTTTCGGGCACCACCGACATGCCGACTTCGTTCGTGACCACCACGATCGGGGCGCGGCAGGCGGTCAGGGCGGCGATCAAACGGTCCTCTTCCTGTGCCAGTTCCGACTCCGCCAGCAGGTGATTGGACAGCCACATGGTGGCGCAATCAAGCAGAACGATCTGATCGGGACGGGCCTCGGACAGGGGGGCGGCGACGTCCATCGGCGCCTCGACCGTATGCCAATTTTGGCCGCGCTGTCGTTGATGGGCCTGAATCTTGGCCTGCATCTCGTCATCCCAGGGCTGTGCGGTGGCGATGTAGATTCTGTCGTAACCGCTTTGAAACACGAAGTTTTCCGCCCAGGAAGATTTTCCGGACCCAGCCCCGCCAATCACCAAGGTCAGTTTATTCTGCATTTTCCGCACACCTTATTGTGATCTGGCGCATATTGCCGTGCGTATCATTCCCACATGTAATGAAACAAGACGTGGCGCCAAAGCGCCCGATAGATTTGTGGGGGAATTGGAATGGCACTTGATGCACCAAATGACGTCTCCCTGTCCCGCAAGGCCATGAAGGCCGAGCTACTGGACGCGGAAACTGAACGGCAACTGGCCTGTGCTTGGCGGGATCACCGGGACGAACAGGCGCTGCACCGCCTGATCAATGCCTATATGCGGCTGGCGATTTCCATGGCATCGAAGTTCAAGCGCTATGGCGCGCCGATGAATGACCTGATCCAGGAAGCGGGTCTGGGGCTGATGAAGGCGGCGGACAAATTCGACCCCGATCGCGGCGTGCGCTTTTCCACCTATGCCGTCTGGTGGATCAAGGCATCGATCCAGGATTACGTGATGCGCAACTGGTCGATGGTGCGTACCGGGTCGACCTCGTCGCAGAAAACATTGTTTTTCAACATGCGCCGGGTTCAGGCCCAGCTGGAGCGCGAAGCGCAGTCTCGGGGCGAGGAGCTTGACCGGCATCAGTTGCGGCAGGCGATTTCGATGGAAGTCGGCGTGCCCCTGCGTGATGTCGAAATGATGGAAGGCCGCCTGGCGGGATCGGACTTTTCCCTCAACGCGACGCAAAGCGCTGAGGACGAAGGCCGCGAATGGATCGACACGCTGGAAGACGACGGCGCCGACGCGGCCGAAATCATCGAGGATCAGCATGATATCCGGACGCTGCGGCAATGGCTGGTCGACGCGATCGGCAGCCTGAACGAACGCGAGCAATTCATCATCCGCGAACGCAAGCTGAAGGAACCGCCACGGACCTTGGAATCGCTGGGGATCGAACTTGGCCTGAGCAAGGAACGGGTGCGGCAGCTGGAAGCGGCGGCCCTGACGAAGATGAAGAAACGGCTGGAACAGGAAAGCCGCGAGGTGCAAGACTTTCTTCTATGAAGAAACCTTTGCTGTTTGCATTGACCCTGGCCGCGGTATCGGTGCTGCCGGGGACGGCTCCCGCCGGTCCTGTCGAGGACCTGCTGCGGTGGCGTGACGTCGTCATTCTTGGCGAAGTGCATGACAATCCCGCACATCACGAAACTCAGGCGCGTCTGGCCCGAGCGGTTGCCCCCAAAGCGCTTGTCTTCGAAATGCTGAGCCCCGACCAGGCGGGGCGTATCACCGATGACCTGCGCGCCGATCGGGAGGCGCTGGCCGACACGCTTGACTGGGAAAACAGCGGCTGGCCCGATTTCTCCATGTATTATCAGATCATGCAGGCCGCCCCGGAGGCCGCAATCTATGGCGCCGGGGTGCCGCGCGATGCGGCGCGGGCGGCGTTCGAGGCCGGCATCGTGGAAAGCTTCGGGGCCGACGCTGCGTCCTACGGGCTGGACCGGCCATTGCCCGACGATCAGCTTGAGGCAAGGCATGACCTGCAAAGGAAAGCACATTGCGATGCCCTGCCCGAAGACCTGCTGCCGAAGATGGTGGCGCTGCAGCGGCTGCGCGACGCCGAAATCGCCCGCACGACGCTTCGGGCACTGACCGAAACCGGCGGCCCGGTGGTGGTGATCACCGGCAACGGCCATGCCCGGACCGATTGGGCGGTGCCCGCCTATCTGAAACAGCTGCAGCCCGGCCTCGCTCTCTCCTCCATCGGACAGTCCGAGGATGGCAACGATCCCGAAGGCAGTTTCGACGCGGTGATCGACGCACCCTCCGTGGATCGTCCCGATCCTTGCGCTGCGTTCCGTTAAGCCGCTCTTGTCTCTCTTCCGCGACATGCATACTGTCCCGGACAAACGGGATTTGGGGGGATGAAATGCTGAGCGGAAAGCGCATTTTGTTGATCGTCGGCGGCGGTATCGCGGCCTTCAAGGTGCCGGAACTGATCCGCCGGCTGCGCGAACGCGGCGCGGCGGTCACCCCGGTCCTGACCCGCGCGGCGCAGGAATTCGTCACGCCCTTGACCGTGTCTTCGCTGGCGGGGGAAAAGGCCTATACCGACCTGTTCGACCTGACGGACGAGGCCGAGATGGGCCATATCCAGCTGTCGCGCGTGGCCGATCTGGTCGTGGTGGTCCCGGCCACCGCCGACCTGATGGCGAAGATGGCGGGCGGTCATGCCGATGACATGGCCTCGACCCTGCTGATGGCGACCGACACGCCGGTGATGATCGCGCCCGCGATGAATGTGCGGATGTGGCAGCACCCGGCGACGCAGCGTAACCTGGCGGCCCTGCGACAGGACGGCATCACCGTTCTGGGGCCGGACAATGGCGACATGGCCTGCGGCGAATACGGGCCGGGCCGGATGGTCGAACCGATGCAGATCGTCGATGCCATTGCCGGGGCGCTGTCCGCCGGACCGCTGAGCGGCAAGCGGGTGCTGGTGACCTCGGGGCCGACCCACGAACCGATCGACCCGGTGCGTTACATCGCCAACCGGTCCTCGGGCGCGCAGGGCACCGCGATCGCGGCGGCGCTCGCCGCGCTCGGGGCCGAGGTGGTCTTCGTCTCCGGTCCGGCCGACGTGCCGCCGCCCGCCGGTGTCACCGTGGTGCCGGTGGAAACCGCGAACGAAATGCTGGCGGCGGTACAGGACGCGCTGCCCGTCGACGCGGCGGTGTTCGCCGCGGCTGTGGCGGATTGGCGCGTCACGTCCTCCTCCGCGTCGAAGATCAAGAAACAGAACGGTCAATTGCCGGTGCTGGAATTCGCCGAAAATCCCGACATCCTTGCCACCGTCAGCCAGTTGGAAACCGGTCGCCCGGGGCTTGTCGTTGGTTTCGCGGCGGAAACCGACGATGTCATCGCCCATGCCACGGCGAAACGCGCCCGCAAACAGTGCGACTGGATCGTGGCCAATGATGTGCGCCCCGAAACCGGGATCATGGGCGGGGCCGAAAACGCCGTCATCCTGATCCGCGAAGACGGGATCGAGGAATGGCCGAGACTGAACAAGGCCGAGGTCGCCAAACGGCTGGCCATGCGGATCGCAGACAAGTTGGAGGAGACGTGAAATGGTGCAGATAGCGGTCATCTGGGATCAGGGGGCGGACCGTTCTGTCCCCTTGCCAAGCTATGAAACCCCCGGTGCTGCCGGGGCCGATATCCGCGCCAATTTCGCCCCCGATTTCCGCGAAGAGGGCATGACCATCGCGCCGGGGTTCCGCGCGGTGATCCAGACCGGGCTGCGCTTCGAGATCCCCAACGGGTACGAGGTCCAGATTCGCCCCCGTTCCGGCCTGGCGCTGAAACACGGGATCACCATTCCCAACAGTCCCGGCACCATCGACAGCGATTACCGCGGACCGGTGGGGGTGATCCTGCACAATGCCAGCAATCAACCCTTCCACGTCTCTCATGGTGATCGCATCGCGCAAATGATCGTGGCGCCCGTGGTGCAGGCGCAATTCGCCGTCGTCGAGGGGCTGAGCGATACCGAACGCGGCGCAGGCGGGTTCGGTTCGACCGGGCATAGCTGATGCTGTTGATCAGCGTCATGGCGGCGGCGATTTGGGGCATCGGCGCCGCGCTGAAGGCCCCATACGCGCTGCGCGGCGGCATGATCGGGCTGTTGTGGCTGGCCGTTGTGGCGCTGCATCTGGTGCTGCCCGACGGTCACGGGCTGCGCCAATCCACCGGCGGGTCGGCCGCACCCTGGCTGCTGCTGGGCGGCTTCGCCGCGCTGGCCCTGGTTTATCGTCAGGGGTTGGGCTGGGCGCGCAACCGGGCACAGCCGGAACCCGAACCGGAAAAACCCGCCGGCATCTTCAACGAAACAGAACTCAATCGCTATGCCCGCCATATCGTGCTGCGCGAAATCGGCGGGACGGGGCAGAAGAAGCTGAAGAATGCCAAGGTGCTGGTGATCGGGGCCGGCGGGTTGGGATCACCCGCTTTGCTGTACCTGGCGGCATCGGGTGTCGGCACCATCGGCGTGATCGACGATGACGAGGTCGACAATTCCAACCTGCAGCGGCAGGTGATCCACCGCGATACCGATATCGGCATGGCCAAGGTGTTTTCCGCCAAGGTCGCGATGGAGGCGCAGAACCCCTTCGTGGAAGTGCGTCCCTACAAGCGGCGGCTGGAGGCGGAAATGGCGGAAGACCTGTTCGCCGATTACGATCTGATCCTCGACGGCACCGATAACTTCGTCACCCGCTATCTGTCCAACGCAGCGGCCGCGAAACTGGGCAAGCCGTTGATTTCCGGTGCCCTGTCGCAATGGGAAGGGCAGGTCAGCGTTTTCGACCCCGCCACATCCGGCCCCTGCTACCAATGCATTTTCCCCGAAGCGCCCGCGCCCGGGCTCGCGCCGTCCTGCGCCGAGGCAGGGGTGATCGGGCCCTTGCCCGGCGTGGTTGGGGCGATCATGGCGGTGGAGGCGATCAAGCTGATCACCGGCGCCGGCGCCCCCCTGCGTGGCGAGATGCTGATCTATGACGCGCTGTGGGGCGAGACCCGAAAGATCGCGTTGAAGAAGCGCCCCGACTGCCCGGTCTGCGGCGGGCATTAGGGGGCTGGAAGTCGGAAAACATCGGGCCTACCTTGCCCTGCAAAGGAGACCCGTTCATGACCAATCCGCTTCTGTCCCATTGGGACACGCCGTTTGAAATCGCCCCCTTCGACCGCATCAAGGACGAAGATTTCGCCCCCGCCTTCGAAACCGCGCTGGCCCAGCACAACGCCGAAATCGACGCCATCGCGGCCAATCCCGAGGCGCCGACATTCGCCAACACCATCGAGGCGCTGGAAGCGGCGGGTGAGGCGATGGACAAGGTGCTGTCGGTCTTCTTCACCGTCGCCGGGGCCGACAGCAACCCCGAACGCGAAAAGCTGCAGCGCGACTTTTCCCCGAAACTGGCGGCGCATTTCGCGGCGATTTCGTCGAACAAGCCGCTGTTCAAGCGGGTGGCGGATCTCTGGGCGCGCAAGGACGACCTGGGGCTGAGCGAGGAACAGCAGCGGGTGCTGATGCTGACCCATCGCGGTTTCGTCCGCGCTGGCGCTGCACTGGAAGGCGAGGCCGACAAGCGGATGGCCGAAATCAAGGGACGGCTGGCCACCTTGGGCACCCAGTTCACCCAGAACCTTCTGGCGGATGAGCGCGAATGGTTCATGGAAGTGGGCGAGGAGGACCTTGAAGGGCTGCCCGATTTCGTCGTTGGCACGATGCGCGCGGCGGGCAGGGAAAAGGGCGTCGAAGGTCCCATCGTCACCACGTCGCGATCGATCATCACGCCGTTCCTGCAGTTTTCGCCGCGCCGGAACTTGCGCGAAAAAGCCTACAAGGCCTTCGTGGCGCGCGGGGCCAATGGCGGCGATCACGACAACCGTGATATCGCCGCCGAAATCCTGAAGCTGCGCGAAGAACGCGCCAAGTTACTGGGCTACGACAATTTCGCCGCCTACAAGCTGGAAACCGAAATGGCGAAGACACCCGACAAGGTGGAGGAGCTGTTGCTGGCGGTCTGGCAACCGGCCAAGGTGCGGGCAGAGGAAGACGCCAAGGTGCTTGAGGCGATGATGCACAAGGACGGGATCAACGGCGGCCTGGAGGCCTGGGACTGGCATTACTACGCCGCCAAGCGGCGCAAGGCGGAACACGATCTGGACGAGGCGGCGCTGAAACCCTACCTGCAGCTCGACCGGATGATCGAGGCCGCCTTTGCCTGCGCCAACCGGTTGTTCGGGCTGGAATTCAAACCGCTGGACGTGGCGCTTTACCACCCCGACTGCCGCGGCTGGGAAGTCACCCGGAACGGCAAGCACGTGGCGGTGTTCATCGGCGATTACTTCGCGCGCGGGTCGAAGCGTTCGGGTGCCTGGTGTTCGGCGATGCGGGCACAGGCGAAGTTCCCGAAAGTGCAGGCCCCGGTTGTCATCAATGTCTGCAACTTCGCCAAGGCCGACCCGGCGCTGCTGTCCTATGACGATGCGCGCACCCTGTTCCACGAATTCGGACACGCACTGCACCAGATGCTGTCCGACGTGACCTATGAAAGCATCTCGGGCACCTCCGTCGCGCGCGATTTCGTCGAATTGCCCAGCCAGCTTTACGAACACTGGCTGGAAGTCCCTGCGGTGCTGGAAGAATTCGCCACCCATGCCGAAACCGGGGAACCGATGCCCAAGGCGATGCTGGACAAGGTGCTGGGAGCGGCGAATTTCGATCAGGGATTCCAGACGGTGGAATATGTGGCCTCCGCCCTCGTGGACCTGGAATTCCACAAGGGTGCGGCCCCGGTCGACCCGATGACGATGCAGGCTGAGGTTCTGGAGCGGCTCGGTATGCCGAAACAGATCGCCATGCGCCATGCCACGCCGCAGTTCGCTCATGTGTTTTCCGGCGACGGCTACAGTTCGGGCTATTACAGCTACATGTGGTCCGAGGTAATGGATGCCGACGCCTTCGAGGCGTTCGAGGAAGCGGGCGATCCGTTCGACCCGGCAAAAGCCAAGGCGCTGGAAGCCCATATCCTGTCCACCGGCGGCTCGAAGGAGGCCGAGGATCTCTACACCGCGTTCCGGGGCCGGATGCCGGGGGTCGAGGCGCTGCTGAAAGGGCGCGGGCTGGCGGCATGACCCATGCGGATGTGGTCGTCATCGGCGGCGGCATTGCCGGGGTCAGCGCCGCCGCGATGCTGGCCGAACACATGTCGGTTCTGCTGCTCGAAGCGGAACCGCGCACCGGCTATCATTCGACCGGGCGTTCGGCGGCGATCTTCATCCGCAATTACGGCAACGCCACGCTGCGGGCGCTGAACGCGGTATCGGCCCTGTTCATGGAGGCCCCCGAAGGCGTTGCTGACAGTTCGCTGCTGTCGCCGCGCGGCGAATTGCTTCTAGCCGAAGAGGACGAAGTGGATGATCTGGAGGCCTATGTCGCCGGGGCGACCGGCATGGAGATGCTGAGCCCGGCGCAGGCGGTGGAACTGGTGCCGATCCTGCGTCCCGAACGTATCGCGCGGGCCGCCATCGAATGGGACGCGCAGGATATCGACGTCGACCGCATGCTGTCGGGATATCAGCGTCTGTTCACCACGCGCGGCGGCCGGATCGTCACCGGTGCGCCGGTGACGGCGATGCGGCGCAGCGGCGGCATCTGGCAGGTCACCGCGGACGGCACCGATTACGCCGGGCCGATCGTGGTGAATGCCGCCGGGGCCTGGGCTGGTGCGGTGGCGGAAATGGCCGGGGCATCGCCCATCGGTGTACAGCCGATGCGCCGAACGGCGGCGATCCTGCCCGCGCCCGAGGGCCATGACGTGCGCCGCTGGCCGCTGTTCGGCAGCGTCACGGAACGCTGGTATGCCAAGCCGGAGGCCGGCAAACTGATGGTCAGCCCGGCCGACGAGGACCCGGTCGAGCCGCAGGACGCCTGGGCCGACGACATGGTGCTGGCCGAGGGGCTGCACCGTTTCGAACAGGCGGTGACCGTGCCCGTCACCCGGGTCGAACACAGCTGGGCCGGGTTGCGCAACTTCGCCCCCGACCGAACCCCGCTGACGGGTTTCGATGCCCGGGCGGAAGGGTTTTTCTGGCTCGCCGGACAGGGCGGGTATGGCGTGCAGACCGCCCCGGCATTGTCGCGGCTGACCGCGGCGTTGATCGCGGGGCTCCGCCCGGAGGTGACGCGGGAGGTTGTCGCGGCGCTCGATCCGAACCGGTTCTTGCCCCGCTAGCGGGGCAGGGGGCGCCGCCCCCTCTTCGCGCGCGGCGCGCATTCACCCCCGGGATATTTTCGAAAAGAAGAAGCCGCGGTTCGGTCCTGCCGCGGGGGCTGCGGTTAGATCTTCTGGTCGTAGTCGCCGACCAGCGGTTCGGTTTTGATCACCGCGTCGATTTCTTCGAAGATGGCGCGCATTTCCGCTTCGCTGTTGCTGGATTCGCAGACCACCACCAAGTTTGGGGTGTTCGACGAGGCGCGCACCAGCCCCCAGGATCCGTCCTCCAGGATCACCCGGGCGCCGTTCACGGTGACGACCTCCTTGATCGGCTGGCCCGCGAACATGTCGCCGGCATCGGCCTTGGCGACGAGCTTTTCCACCAGCCGGTCGAGCACCGCGTATTTTTCCGTATCGGCGCAATAGGGCGACATGGTCGGCGTCGACCAGGTTTTCGGCAGTGCCTTGCGCAGGTCGGACATCTTCATGTCCGGGTTGCGGTCCATCAGCTTGCAGATTTCCACCGCCACCCGCATGCCGTCGTCATAGCCCCGCCCGATATCGCCTGCGAGGAAATAGTGGCCGGATTTTTCGAACCCCGCCAGCGCGCCCAGGGCATGGACCCGCCGTTTCATGTGGCTGTGACCGGTTTTCCAGTAATCGGCCTTGATGTCGTATTTCTGCAGTTCGGGATCGGAGGCGAACAGGCCGGTCGATTTGACGTCCGCCACGAAGGTCGATCCGGGATAGAGCTTGGCCAGGTCGCGGGCCATGATCACGCCCATCTTGTCGGCGAAGATCTCTTCGCCCTCGTCGTCGACCACGCCGCAGCGGTCGCCATCGCCGTCGAAGCCGAGCGCGAAATCGGCGCCCGACGCCTTCACGCTATCGGCCATGTCGTGCAGCATTTCCATCGCTTCGGGATTGGGATTGTAATTGGGAAAGGTGTAATCGAGCCGGTTATGGCTTTCGACCACCTCGACACCGAGCCGTTCGAAGAGCGCCGGCGCGAAGGCCGAGGCGGTGCCGTTGCCGGTGGCGCAGACGACCTTGAGCTTGCGGGTCATTTTGAAATCGCCGACCAGGTCGTCCATGTATGCGCCGAACACACCATCGACGGTTTCGTATGAGCCGCCCGGTGCCGGTTCGCCGCGGCCTTCCAGCACGATGTCGCGCAATTCGGACATTTCGTCCGGCCCGTGGGTCAGCGGCCGCTGGAAGCCCATCTTCACCCCGGTCCAGCCGTTCGGATTGTGCGAGGCGGTGACCATCGCCACCGCGGGCGCGTCGAGGTGGAACTGGCTGAAATAGGCCATGGGCGTGATGCACGGGCCGATATCCTTAACCCGGATGCCGGCCTGCACCAGCCCGATCACCAGCGCCTGTTTGATCGCCAGCGAATAGTCGCGGTAATCGTTGCCGACTGCGATCACCGGATCGAGCCCGTGCTTGCGCATCTGGGTGCCAATGCCGAGCCCGAGCGCCGTCATCCCCGGCAGGTTGATTTCATCGGGATACTTCCAGCGCGCGTCGTATTCGCGGAAGCCGGTGGGCGTAATCATCGGGTCGCGGAGGAATTCCCAGGTGTTGGGGGTGACGTCGGATTTGGGTTTGGACACGTTAAGGCTCACTTCGGATTTACGAATGCACCTGACTTGTATGCCCAGCATATGGCGGGAATACAACAAACGGGTGGTGATTTTTACGGCAGCAGGCGCGGAGCCGCCTGCCGATTGGGCAGGCGACCGCGCGTTCAGGGGGCGCGGTCAGGACGAAACCTGTTCGCGCAGGATAGACGCAGTGAGCGACACCATCAGGTACACCCCCGACAGCACGAGAAACGCCA
Source organism: Thalassovita aquimarina (assembly GCF_018219815.1). Classification (GTDB taxonomy): domain Bacteria; phylum Pseudomonadota; class Alphaproteobacteria; order Rhodobacterales; family Rhodobacteraceae; genus Thalassobius; species Thalassobius aquimarinus. The sequence goes on along the minus strand of NZ_JADMKU010000005.1, from coordinate 87,956 downwards.
AGATGGTGTTTTCGAAAGCGCGCGGATAGGTGGCGTCGTCCGGTGCCACCGGGCGTACCGAGGTTGTCAGGTAGCGCACCTGGCGGTTGGCCTCCAGAGCGGTCTGCTTTTCGTTTTGCAGCGCCGATTGCAGGAACAGGTCCGCCGTGGCCAGATCGGCCTGCGCCATCTGGATCTGCGCCGCCTTGGCCGCCAGGGATGTATCGCCGTTTGCGGCTTCGTTCAGGCGCGATTTCTGCTTTTCCAGTTCCGCCCGCAGCAGCCGGGTTTCGGTTTCCAGCGCCTGCACCTTCGACCGGTTCGGCCGGGCGTTGTTCAGCTGGGTCTGCAATTGCAGATCCTTGTCCTGCAGTTGCATTTCCACGTTGTTGATCAGCGCCCGGATGCTGGCCATTTCGCCCTCGGGATCCAAGAGCGTTCCTTCCTGCAGCTTGACCAGACGTTCCTGCGCTTCGCGGCGTTCTTGTTTGGCCATTTCCAGGCTGGCGCGGGCTTCGCGCATCTGGTCTTCGCGCTTGCGGCGGGACAGTTCGTCGACCCGTTCCTCGGCATAGGAAATCAGGTGTTCGGAAAAGGCGGCGCTGGTCTGCGGATCGGCGGCGATCACTTCCATCCGGACGACGCCCTCGGTCGGGTCATAGCCGATTTTCACGTTGCGCTTGTAGATCTTGTAGGCGGCTTCATCCGATGCATCCGGCGGCAGCCGCTTGATCGGGTCGATATGGTCCTGCGTGTAATGCGCCTTGTAGCCCATGTCCTGATCCAGCCGTTTCATCGCATCGCGCGACATCAGGTAACTTTGCACCGCGATGGCGTCCTGATTGGTGGCGAACTGGGTGCCCGACAACAGCCCGCCCAGGGCCGATCCGCCGGTGGCGTCGGCTTCGAGGATCAGGAATTCCGACTTGGTGGCGTAAAGCGGCGTCGCGACGAAGTAGTAGTACCAGCCGACAAGGAGCGTCGGCAGGAAGATGAAGAAAGCCAGCCGGGTCAAGAGCAGCGTCAGCTTGCGCCGCCGCCGCCGCTCGATGTCCCTCTGGATATCCATGATCTCGGCATTGCGCCGTTCGGCCGGGCTGACCTCGGTCGACGGCAGGGTCTGCCCCTGCGGCGGCACCGTTTGCGGCAGCTGGGTCTTGGCGGGTTTTGCCGGCGGCTTGGCCTGCTGTTCGTTGTCGTTTCCCTGCGGCACGACCAGTTCCAGCATGGTTGAACGCTTGAACGGATCGATCCCGTTGGCGCGCAGCAACCGGACGGCATCGAAATCCGATGTCGGGGCCAGCCCGCGCTTCTGCGCCACGCGCCGGGCCATGCGCAGCTGTTGCCCGGTCAGGCCTTCGTTTCGGATGGCATCGATTTCCTGATCGACGCTGGTTTCCAAGGCAGAGGAAACCAGGCCCTCGATGGTCTTGCCATCGGCCGCGCGTTCGGGCCGTTTCGGGCGGCCGGGAACCTGTGCCTGCGGGCGCCGCGGAACCGGGGCCGCGGCGGTGGCCTGCGACCGGGAGCGGACGTCGGAGAGGTAGCTGCGGGTCGGCTGGCCGGGGGCGGCCGGGCGCGGGGCCGCGTCGGATTGCGGTTCCTGCGGCGCTCCGTCCTGGCGCGACTCGGCCGAGGCGCCGGCCGGGTGGGTGCTGCGCCGGATGCGGAATTTCTTAGCCTTGGGTTTCGTAGTCATAGAGCTGTTTCGCCTCTTCCAAGGTGTCAAACATATGCAGCTTGCCATTCGACAGAACGGCGGCTGAACGGGCAAATTTTTCCAGCGTCGCGGGCTGGTGCGAAACGATGATAACCGTGGTTGTGCGCAGCCTGTCGCGCAGGATGTCACCGGCTTTGCGGTTGAACTCGACATCGGTCGAACCCGGCATGCCTTCGTCGATCAGGTAGATGTCGAAATCCAGCGCCAGCAGCAACGAAAAGGAAAACCGCGCCTTCATCCCCGAGCTGTATGTGCCCAGCGGCTGGTCGAAATATTCGTCCAATCCGCAAAGCCAGCGGCAGAACGCTTCGACATAGTCGGGATCGAGACCGTAAAGCCGGGCGATGTAGCGGCTGTTTTCCATCGCCGAATGCTTGTTGATCACGCCGCCCATGAACCCCAGCGGGAAAGATACCCGGCAGCCCCTGCGGATCTGGCCTTCGTCGGGTTTTTCAAGCCCGGCCATCATGTTGATCAAAGTGGTCTTGCCGGTGCCGTTCGGGGCCAGAATGCCAAGCGATTGTCCCAGTTCCACGCGGAAAGACACGCGGTCAAGGATCACCTTGCGCTGCGTGCCGGTCCAGAAGGACTTGCTGACATTCTCGAATTCGAGCATTTCGCTCCGGCTCTCCTCTCGATCCCCGCTTGGGGCCTTGTTCCGAAACAATGTTACTTGTTCGTTAACGTCTAGGCGCGGGTTTAGCTATAGATATGCCACGGGGGGGGAGGCAAAATTAAGGCCAAATATAGAAAAACCGGCACCTTTTGGCGCCGGTTTCCCAGAATTGTTTCCGTTTTCGGTTCAGAGTTCTTGCTTGCTCACTCGGCAAACCTTGCCTGCGATCACCGAAATGATGGCGGCGGCGAAGCTGAACAAGGCGCCCATCTTCGCGGCGTCCTGAACCGCGCCACCCGGGAAGGCGACCGAGGCCACGAACAGCGACACGGTGAAACCGATCGCGGCGACGCAGCCGATCACCAGAAGGTCGATCGTGCGCATCCCCCGCGGCAGGCCAAGGCGCAGCACATGCGCCCCGAGGATGCCGAAGATCAGGATGCCGACCGGTTTGCCGATCAGCAGCCCGCCAAGCACCAGCCAGGTCGGTTCGGAAATCGACGAAAACTCCACCCCGGCATTGAGTAGGCCGAAGAAGAACAAGATCACCTCGACCGGGTGTTTCAGCGCGTGTTCGATATGGTTCAGCAGGTCGGTCAGGTACTGTTCCGCCTCGCTGAAGATCCCGAAGGCGCGGTCGGCATGCGGAATGGTGGGAACGATCGGCAGCAGGCCCAGAGCAGGGTGAATGCCCGCTTCCTGGAACCCGTACCAGCTGGCCGCGCCGGCGATCAGATAGGGCCAGAAGCCGACCTTCGCGCGCATCCATGTCGATACCGGGCGGTCCTGGTTGCCACGGTCCAGATAGCGCGGCAGCCAGTTCGCCAGCACGAAAACCGCGATCGCCGCGCCCAGTGACAACAAAAGCCATTGCGGTGCCAGGTCGCCCGACGGGTAAAAGATGGCCAGAATGATCAGCCCCGCCGCATCGTCGGCGATCGCCAGCAGCAGCAGGAACCGCACCGCCGGGTGGCCGGCGCCAAAGACCAGCCGGCCGACGAGGTAGGAAAAGGCGATGTCGGTGGCGGTCGGGATCGCCCAACCGTTTTGAACGTCGGTATAGGTGTCGGGCCAGATGAAAAAGGCCATGCCCAGGTAAACCGCGATCGGGCCCAGCATGCCCCCGGCGGTAGCGAAAAGCGGTGTCGCCGCCTTCTTGCCGCGCAGCGATCCGTTCTTCAGGATGATCGCTTCCCAGACTTCCTTGGCGGCGATGGCGAAGAAGAAGGCCATCAGCACGTCGTTGATCAGGTAGTGCAGGGTCAGCGTCCGGTGCCCGTCATGCAGGCTTCCGATCGGGGCATCTTCCCACAGCTTCAAGTGGACGATCTCATGATAGCTGTGCGGGTCGACATTCGCCCAGATCAGGGCGGTTACCGCGCCAAAGATCAACAGTAGCGAGTAGTTGGTCAGAAAGTTCCAGACGCGATACATAAGCTCTCCATGTCCTTGGCCGTGAATTGGCGCGAGAACTAGGCCATTTAGAGCGGGTGAGCAAGGTTGCGACTTGCGAAATTGGTCGAATTTCTTCGCCAGTTCAGAACATTTCGGCTTCTGAGCCACCAGGGCACGCGGCAGCGGGTTTTAGGGCTTAAGGATTGGCCGGATTGCCGGAAGGTGTTGTCGCCATCACGGTGCTGACCGCCCGTTTCAGTTCCGGCAGCAATTCTGTCTCGAACCAGGGGTTCTTGCGCAGCCACCCGGTGTTGCGCCACGACGGGTGAGGCAGCACGAACACTCCCGGCGCATGGGCGCGCCAGTTGCGCACGGTTTCGGTCAGGTTGGTCTTCACCCCCAGATGGTTGCGATGGGCATAGGCGCCGACGAGAATCCTGAGCCGCAGCTTCGGCAGCGCAGCCATCACCCTGTCCTGCCAAGTATGTGCGCAGATCGGCGGCGGCGGCAGGTCGGAACGTTTCGCATTGTAGCCGGGGAAGCAGAAGGCGGCGGGAACACAGGCGATCCGGTCCAGATCATAGAAGTCATCGGAACTGACCCCCATCCAGTCGCGCAGCCGGTCACCGGACCGGTCGAAGAACGGCTTTCGGGCGTCATGCACGCGCATTCCCGGCGCCTGTCCCGCGATCAGAATTCGCGCCGAGGGGCGGAACCACGGCACCGGGCGTGGCGCATGACTGGTCGCGGTGGCCGCGAAACGATCGGCGCAAAGCCGGCAGGCGGCGATTTCCTTTGTCAGCTCCATGCGGTTTTCCTCGGCGGCGGCCCTTCTTGCTGCGGTTTGGTCTTGCCCATAGATGGGGTGCGCGATACCGCAGGGCAACCCGGAGGGAAAAGCGATGACAGAGCTGACTGCACTGGATGCCGCCCATGCGGCGATGGCGGAGAATGAAGGTAACGAGGCCGCGCGCCTGCGGTTCTACGAGCGCTTGGCCGACAGCGAATTGTTCCTGTTGCTGAGCGAGGAACCGGTAGACGAAAACGTGTCGCCGGAACTGTTCGAGCTGTCCGATCATTCCTTCGTGCTGGTATTCGACCGCGAAGACCGGCTGGCGCAATTCGTCGGTGGCCCGGCGCCTTACGCGGCGCTGTCGGGGCGGGTGATCGCCGGGTTGCTGGCCGGGCAGGGCATCGGACTGGGCGTCAACCTCGAAATCGCGCCATCGTCGATCCTGATCCCGCCCGAGGCGGTGACCTGGCTGTCCGAAACGCTGGGCCACGCGCCGGACGAGGCCGAGGCGCGGATTGAGGAAATCGGCCGGCCCTCGGGATTGCCCGAGGAGATGCTGGCGGCGATTGACGCGAAACTGGTCACCGCGACCGGGCTGGCGCATTTGGCCTACCTGGCGGCGGCGACCTACGAGGGCGGGGCGCGCAATCACCTGCTGGCCTTCGTCGACGCGGTGCCGGGCGCCGAGGACGCGCTGGCCAAGGCGGTGTCCGAGGCGCTGACCTTTTCGGGCATCGAGGCCGGGGCGCTGGATGTGAGCTTCGTGCGCGCCAGCGATCCGCTGGCGGCGAAACTGGCGCAATGGGGGCTTCGCTTCGATCTGCCGCAGCCCGAAGAGGTGCAGGAACTGGGCCGGACAGCGCCCGGATCGGACCCGGACAAGCCGCCGATCCTGCGCTGAGCGCGCGCCTGTGGAATGTCAGATGACTTTAATCTTCTCGTCAAAAACTGACCCGAATATGCCATGATGCGCTTGCGGAAAATGTCCGCTATGAGCCCAAAATTGACCGATGCTGCAAAGCGCCTGTATGTCTTCTATTCGAACATTGCATTTAGGTTTTTGCAGCTTTGGTTCCTTTGCCGAAGGGATTTGGGTCATTTAGGATTGTGGCAGTCTCTGACCGCGTTCCAAGGCAAACAATGGAAGCCGTGCAAACAGCATTGTTTGCAAAACGCTTGAGTCTTGGTCATCCTCTGCATCATGGAATTTCTGACCGTCAACCATAGCAGTTTCCTGATCGTGATGTCCTGCGTCGTCGCGCTTGTCGCTGGGTTCACCGGTCTTTCGCTGACCCGCGATCTGTCAGAGAAACCGATGTTTCAGAAAAAGGCTTCGATCGCGCTTGCCGCCGTCGCTTTGGGAGGCGGGATCTGGGCGATGCATTTTGTGGCCATGCTGGGTTTGAAGCTGCCGATTCTGTTCTACTATGATGCAGCGATCACGCTGGTGTCGGCTCTGTCTGCGATCCTTCTTGTTGGCGCGGCCCTGATCCTTTTGCATTTCGCTGACCGCACACCGTTCATCATTTCGCTTGCGGGCGGCATTGTCGGGACAGGCGTTCTGGTCATGCACTACATTGGCATGGCCGGTTTGGAGTTGTGCCGCACCGTCTACGCGACGTCGGGTGTTGTCTATTCTTCCTTTGTGGCCATTGGACTGTGCATTCTTGCCTTCTGGATCGCCTATGGAAAACGCACGAACCGCAACATCGTGCTCGGGACGATTTGCTTTGCGGTTGCGGTGTGCTCCGTGCACTTTCTGGCGATTGCAGAAACCAATTTTGTGCAAGAGCCCAACGTTGCCGAATTTGGCCCCTCCATGAGCAATGAAACCTTGGCGCTTGGTGTGATCTTCTTCAGTTTCGTGATCTTCGGGGCGTGTCTCTGGGTGAGCGTGACTTATCTGGTCGCGCCCGGATCAGAAGAGGAGCGTCAGGAAGCTCAGCCCACACCGGAACTGAAGGCGGATCTACAGATCCCCTGCGAAGCGGACGGCAGCAAGGTCTTTGTCAGGGCAAGGGACGTGATGTTCGTACGTGCCGATGGGCATTACACGCAGATCTATACCAAGCACGAACGGCTGTTCTGTGTCTGGCCTATCACCGTGGCCTCCGAGCGCCTCTTGCCGATGGGATTTTTGCAAACGCATCGCAGCTACATGGTCAACCCTGCCCGTGTCTCCCGTTTTGAACGGACCAAAGACAAGGGGCGCTGTCTGTTCGATGGGGGCGATCTGCCGCCCGCACCCGTGAGCCGTTCCAAACTGAAGGTGGTTCAAGATGTGCTTGCGTCGCAGGGCGGCGCAATTGGTGCGTGAGCGCGCGCATTTCGTGCAAAAGACCTGTGTTTCATTGAATTTCTGATGCCTGCGCATGCCGCTGTATGCAGTCTTTCTCCAATACTGAACATTCGCTTTAGGGAGGAGAGCCGATGATTCCAGCGGCATTTGAATATCACCGTCCTCAGGACATGGCCGGAGTATTGGCTGTTCTTGAGGAGCATGGCGACGACGCACGCGTCATGGCGGGCGGGCACAGCTTGATCCCCATGATGAAACTACGCATGGCCGATGTGCCCCATTTGATCGACCTGCAGGATGTCGGCGGTATGTCGGATATTGACGTCAGCGCCGACACCATTCGGATCGGCGCAATGGTCACGCAGGCCGATATCATCGACCACGCTGGTCTGGCGGATGCCGCCCCGATCCTGCGCGAGGCCGCCCTGCAAATCGCTGATCCTCAGGTCCGTTACATGGGCACCGTCGGTGGCAACGTCGCCAATGGCGATCCGGGCAATGACATGCCGGGGCTGATGCAATGCCTTGATGCGATGTTCACCGTGGTCGGGCCGGATGGCGAGCGTGATATCCCCGCGCGGGAGTTTTACGAGGCCGCCTATATGACCGCACGCGAGGATGAAGAAGTACTGACCGCCGTCACCATCCCCGCGCCCAAGGGTGGCTACGCCTACGAAAAGCAAAAGCGCAAGATCGGGGACTATGCGACTGCTGCTGCCGCAGTGCAGATCGTCAAGGACGGTGGCAATTGCGCCAGCGCTTCCATTGCGATGACAAACCTCAGCGACACGCCGGTTTATTCCGAGGACGCCAGCAACGCGCTGGTGGGCACATCGGTGGATGCCGCCGCAGTTGATGCGGCAGTGGCTGCGATGCTGGGTGATATCGACCCGACCGAGGACAACCGCGGCCCCGTCGCATTCAAGAACCATGTGGCTGGCGTCATCCTGCGCCGCGCTATCGAGCGCGCCTGGTCGCGGGCGTAGGAGAAACACACCATGTCAAAGAAAATGCACATCAAGCTGAACGTGAACGGCAAGGACGAAGAATTCCTGGCCGAACCGCGCGAACTGTTGATCTATACGCTGCGCGAGCGGCTGAACATCACCGGGCCGCACATTGGATGCGAAACATCCCATTGCGGGGCCTGCACTGTCACCATCAACGGCAAGTCCGTGAAATCCTGCACGATGTTTGTCGCTCAGGCCAATGGGGCCGAGGTGACAACAATCGAAGGCATCGGCGGCCCTGATGATCTGCACCCGCTGCAGACCGCGTTCAAAGAGCATCACGGCCTACAGTGCGGCTATTGCACGCCTGGGATGATCACCCGCGCCACGAAATTGCTGGAAGAGAACCCGAATCCGACCGAGGAAGAAATCCGCTTTGGTATGGCGGGTAACCTGTGCCGCTGCACCGGTTATCAGAACATTGTGAAATCCATTCAGGCCGCCGCGGCTGAAATGAATGCAGCCAAGGAGGCCGCGGAATGAAGGACGAAATCACACGCGAAGAACGGGTCGACAACCTCAAGGGTATGGGCTGCTCGCGCAAGCGGGTGGAAGATGCCCGGTTTACCCAAGGCAAAGGCAACTACGTCGATGACATCAAGCTGGACGGCATGCTGTTTGGCGACTTTGTCCGCTCGCCTTATGCGCATGCGCGGATTAAGAATATCGACACGGCTGCCGCGTTGGAAGTGCCGGGCGTTCTGGCCGTTCTGACCGCCGCCGATCTGGAGCCGCTGGGCCTGCACTGGATGCCGACGCTGGCTGGCGACAAACAGATGGTGCTGGCAGATGGCAAGGCGCTGTTTCAGGGTCAGGAAGTGGCCTTCGTCGTGGCCGAAGATCGCTATGCCGCCGCCGACGGCATCGAGTTGGTCGAGGTTGAGTACGAAGAACTTCCCGTGATCGTTGACCCGTTCGAAGCGCTGAAATCCGATGTGGTTCTGCGCGAAGACTTGGTTGGCGAAGATGGGGCCATCCCTGATGGCGCACACGGGCCGCGCAAGCACCCCAACCACATTTTCACATGGGAGGCAGGCGACAAAGACCCCACCGAAGAGGTCATTGCGAATGCAGAGGTCGTGGCCGAAGAGTCCATGTACTATCATCGCACTCATCCATGCCCGCTCGAAACATGCGGCTGTGTGGCGTCGATGGATAAGGTCAACGGCAAGCTGACGCTTTGGGGCACGTTCCAGGCGCCGCATGCGATCCGCACAGTCGTCAGCCTGATTTCCGGCATCGAAGAGCACAACATCCGTGTGATCTCGCCCGATATTGGCGGTGGGTTCGGCAACAAGGTCGGCGCTTATCCGGGCTACGTCTGTTCGGTCGTGGCGTCCATCGTCACGGGCAAGCCTGTGAAGTGGATCGAAGACCGGATGGACAATCTGATGACCACTGCCTTTGCGCGGGATTATCATATGACCGGCAAGATCAGCGCCACCAAGGACGGCAAGATCACCGGGCTGCACTGCCACGTCACTGCCGACCACGGCGGATTTGACGCCTGCGCGGACCCGACCAAGTTCCCGGCCGGGTTCATGAACATCTGCACCGGGTCCTACGACATCCCGACCGCCTATCTGGAGGTCGATGGCGTCTACACCAACAAGGCCCCAGGCGGTGTCAGCTATCGCTGTTCGTTCCGCGTGACCGAGGCTGTGTATTTCATCGAACGCATGATCGAAGTGCTTGCGATTGAGTTGAACATGGACGCGGCAGAGCTGCGGCGGATCAACTTTATCAAGAAGGAACAGTTTCCGTACACAGCGGCCCTCGGCTGGGAATATGACAGCGGCGACTACCACACCGCTTGGGACAAGGCGCTGAAGACCGTCGATTATGACGGGCTAAGGGCCGAACAGGCGCAACGTGTCGAAGACTTCAAGGCAGGGAAAACCCGCAAGTTGATGGGGATCGGGCTTAGTTTCTTCACTGAAATCGTGGGCGCTGGCCCGGTGAAGAACTGCGACATCCTCGGGCTTGGCATGTTCGACAGCTGCGAAATCCGCATCCACCCGACCGGGTCTGCGATTGCGCGACTTGGGACTATTTCGCAAGGTCAGGGCCATGCGACAACCTTCGCGCAGATTCTCGCCTCTGAGATTGGCCTGCCTGCCGACAGCATCACGATCGAGGAAGGCGATACCGACACGGCACCCTATGGCCTTGGCACCTACGGGTCGCGTTCCACCCCTGTTGCGGGTGCTGCGACAGCAATGGCAGGGCGTAAAATCCGCGCCAAAGCACAAATGATCGCGGCCTACCTGCTCGAAGTCCATGACAACGACGTGGAGTTCGATGTGGATCGCTTCGTGGTCAAAGGCGCGCCTGAGAAGTTCAAGACGATGAAGGAAATCGCCTTCGCTGCCTACAACCAAGCCATCCCGGGGATCGAGCCAGGTCTGGAAGCGGTCAGTTACTACGACCCGCCCAACATGACCTATCCGTTCGGAGCATATGTCTGCGTGATGGACATCGACGTTGATACCGGCGTGCCGGAAATCCGCCGCTTCTATGCGCTGGATGACTGCGGGACTCGCATCAATCCTATGATCATCGAAGGACAGGTGCATGGCGGCCTCACCGAAGCGCTTGCCGTCGCATTGGGACAAGAGATTGCCTACGACGACATGGGCAACGTGAAGACGGGTACGCTGATGGACTTCTTCCTGCCGACCGCGTGGGAAGTTCCGAACTACGAAACAGACTTCACCGTGACACCAAGCCCGCATCACCCCATTGGGGCGAAGGGCGTGGGCGAAAGTCCGCACGTCGGCGGCGTGCCATGTTTCTCCAACGCGGTGCAGGATGCGTTCCGCCCGTTTGGCAACCGGCATACCAACATGCCGCATGACCACTGGCGGATTTGGCGCACAGCCAATGAGCTGGGCCTGCACGATTGATCCCAATGATAGGGCGGGATTCTCCCCGCCCTACGGAGCCCCCCATGACTTGGACAGACTTGAAAACGGCCCTTGCGGGCGAAGGCTATGTTGCCTCAGACGATCTGGCTGTGGCACTACAACTTGCCCTGTCGCTCGGCCGCCCATTGTTGCTTGAAGGCGCAGCTGGCGTCGGCAAGACAGAAATTGCGCGCACGTTGTCAGCCGTCAAAGACACCCAGTTGATCCGGCTTCAATGTTACGAGGGTCTCGATGCCGCGCAGGCGATTTATGAATGGAACTACCAACGTCAGCTTCTGAGCATCCGCGCGGCGGCGGAAGGTGGCGAAACGGGCAAGGCTGTCGAAGACCGGATTTTTTCGCGCGACTTCCTGCTGGAACGCCCATTGCTGGCTGCCATTATCCAAGACAAACCACCGGTGTTGCTGATCGATGAAATCGACCGCGCCGATGAAGAATTTGAGGCCTACCTTCTGGAGATCCTTTCCGATTTTCAGGTCTCCATCCCCGAGCTTGGCACTATCAAGGCCACAACACGGCCAATCGTGATCCTGACGTCCAACGGCACCCGGGATCTGTCTGACGCATTGCGCCGCCGCTGCCTTTATACCTACGTGGAATACCCGGACCGGGCAACCGAACTGGCAATCCTCAGGGCCCGCTGTCCCGACGTCGAGACGCGGCTGGCCGATCAGATCGTGGGTTTTGTGCAAAAGCTGCGCGAGGAAGACCTAGAGAAAACCCCCGGCGTGGCAGAGATGCTGGATTTTGCCGCAGCGTTGATGGGCCTCGGCATCGCCGATTTGACCGACAACCCGGCGGTACTGCAATCGACGCTGACGACGATGCTGAAAACCCAAAGCGATCAGGCTCAGATCACGCCAGAGGTGTCGGGGCGCATCGCAGGCAAGGCCGCATGAGCCGTGTGACGAAATTTGCCGGACGTGACCCCGGGCCAGCCGCGCGTGTCGCTGGGTTTATTGCTCATTTGCGCGACAATGGGCTGCGTCTTGGCGTGGCAGAAGCCGATCTGGCGATGACAGTCTTGAGTGAGGTAGATGCCGTCCGTCCCGATGAAAGCCGCCGCGCGCTCCGCGCCGTCTGCACTGGCTGCAAGGAGGAAGCAGAACGGTTTGACGATCTATTCGACAGCTACTGGATGGACATGGGCCGGGTGAGGCAGAAAGTGATCCCGACTCCATCAACGTCCGTCAGCGTTGACGTTCATTCATCACGGGATGCCAAAGGTGAAGACGCAGGTGCCTCCGGATCGACCACTGCCCCTGACGACCATGACGGGGAGGCGGACAGCGATGGGACCGGAAAGTTAATCGCCACCGAACAACGCAACCTCAACCGGCGCGACCTGCGCGACCTTGTCCGGCCCGAAGAAATTGCCGAGGCCGAGGACGTCGCGCGCCGCATCGGGGCCGCTTTGCGCGACAAGCGATCTCGCCGTCGCATTGCCGCGCGCAAAGGCGACAGGCTGCATTTCCGCAGGATCATTCGCAACAGCCTCGCCACCGGCGGGGAGCCGCTGCGCCTGCTGCGAAAGAAGCGCCTGGACCGGACGCGCAAGATCGTAGCGCTTTGTGATGTCTCCGGATCCATGTCCGTCTACAGCCGGGTTTTTCTGGCCTTCCTCGCTGGCCTGATGCGGGCTGATACGGCGGCGGATGCCTATCTGTTCCACACCCGCCTTGTACGCATCACAGAGGCGCTGCGCGACAAGGACGCGATGCGCGCGATTGGCCGGATGTCACTGATGGCCGATGGGTTTGGCGGGGGGTCAAAGATTGGCCCGTCGCTGATGCGTTTTGCCGATACCTATGCCAAACGCTTTGTCGATGGGCGTAGCGTCGTGCTGATCCTTTCGGACGGCTACGACACCGAAGCGCCCGAGATGATCGCTGCTGCTTTGGAAAAGCTACGCAAACGTGGCTGTAAGGTGATCTGGCTGAACCCGTTAAAGGGTTGGGCTGACTACGCACCCGTGGCTGAAGGTATGGCAGCGGCCTTGCCGTATCTGGATGCGTTCAAAGCGGCGAACACCCTGGGTGATCTTGCGTCACTCGAACAAGAGCTGGACAGAGTATGACCCCGTCTGAAATCCTCTCAACCGATCTGGCCGAAGCCGCGCAGGCGCTGCGCGACAAGGACGAACCCTTTGCCTTTGCCACCATCGTGCGCACGGCCGGGTCCACAGCGGCCAAACCGGGTGCCAAGGCTCTGCTCAGCGCAGATGGGACAATTCTGCAAGGCTGGCTCGGCGGCGGCTGCACCCGTGGCGCAGTCAAACGCGCCGCCCTACAGGCGTTGCAAAACGGCACCCCGCAACTTGTGTCCGTTGCACCTGAGGACTTGCTGGCCGAAAAGGGCGTGGTTGCTGGCGACAAAGTAGACGGCACGCGATTTGCCCGCAACGGCTGCCCCTCGCGCGGTACGGTAGACATCTTCATCGAACCCTGCTTGCCGTCACCTCAACTCGTTGTCATGGGCGCATCGCCCGTTGCGCAGGCGCTCAGTGCACTTGCCCCACAGTTTCACTGGTCGGTGTCTTCGACCCCGGGGCAGGACAAGCCGCACCAGCCGTGCTTTGTCGTTGTTGCCACTCAAGGACAAGGCGATCTTGAAGCCCTGAAGGCCGCGCTGAGCGTACAAACGACCTATGTGGCCTTCGTCGGAAGCCGCAGAAAGTACGCCTCACTCGCCGAAAAACTTGCCACCGCCGGATTTGAACAATCCGCTATCGACCGAATTCAGGCCCCGGCTGGCCTTGATTTGGGCGCGGTAACGCCTGAGGAAATCGCCCTGTCCATATTGGCGCAACTGGTCCAGGACCGACGCGCGGCGGTGAAGCAGACCGATGCCTGATGTCACCGCAATCATACTGGCCGCAGGGCTTTCGCGTCGCATGGGAGAGCGGAACAAACTGCTCCTGCCAGTGAGTGACATCCTGATGATCCGGCATATGATTGATACCTACAGCGCTGCGACCGCTGGGCGCGTGGTGGTGGTTACGGGACATCAGGCGACGGAGGTTGAGGCCGCACTCGCAGGCAGTGGCGTCAAGACGGTTTTCAACGCGAACTATGCCCAGGGTCAGCGCACGTCGGTCGCTTGCGGGCTGCGTGCGGCAGGCGATGCGGATAAAGTTCTGATCGGTCTGGGGGGCCAACTGCTTTTGATAGCCCATGATATCCGCGACTTGCTTGCGGCATATGCGGCAGCAGACACTTCGCGTATCTCCATTCCGGCGGTTGATCAGCAACGCGGCAATCCGATCGTGGTTCCCACAAACTTGCGCGCACGGCTTCTTGCGGACCCCAGATCACCGGGCTGTAAAAAGTTCACCCGCGCTCACCCTGAACATGCCCAGTTTCACGCATTGGCCTCACCTGGCTTCAATACGGATGTGGACACACCCGAGGCCTTTGCCGCGCTCAAGGCAGGCAAGCTGGAGGAAATCACATGAAAGCCATTCGAAAGATCGCCGCACGTCTGCGCCGAAAATTCGCGCTCACGCCCGAACAGGCCGACCATCTGGCCACCATCAAATTTCCCTGTTGCTAAAAAGGACATCCCATGGAACTGGCAGACGAAATCGTCATCAACGCACCAAAAGAGCAGGTCTACGCAGCGCTCAACGACCCTGAGGTTCTCAAGCAATGCATTCCCGGCTGTGAAGAGTTGATCAAGTACTCAGACACCGAACTAGAGGCAAAGGTCGTTCTGAAAGTCGGGCCAGTGAAGGCCAAGTTCAGCGGTGACGTGCAACTTGACACCGCAGGCGCGCCGGATGCGTTTTCGCTGACCGGGCAGGGTAATGGCGGTGCGGCTGGACACGCTAAGGGCGGAGCAGATGTAACGCTCACAGCCGACGGGCCAGACACGACGATCCTGCGCTATGAGGCAAAGGCTGACATCGGCGGAAAGCTGGCCCAACTGGGCAGCCGCCTGATCCAAAGCACCGCGAAAAAGCTGGCGGCCAAATTCTTCAAATCCTTCGCTGATGTGGTCAATGAAGACGCAACCGCCTAGCGATCTCATCTACGCTGAGCACGCGTCAGACACCATTGTAAAGGGGGCTGAGCTTGCACAAGCATCTCGACCCTTTGCTTTGATCACACCTCTGGCAATCGAGGGCGGGGCCGCCCGAGAATTGGGCTCGCTTGCGCTTGTGGAGGGAACGGGTCAGATGACAGGCTACCTGTAAAATGGGTGTATTGACCGCGACATTCAGCATCACGCAGTAGAAGCTCTGCAGTCAAAGCGCAAGAAACTGATCCGATATGGTGATGGGGGTTCCCCTATGCGGACCTGAAACTGCCCTGTGGCGGTGCCCTGACCGTTCTGATTGACCCCCCAACGGACACAGAGGCGATCGTACAGACCGCCGCCCGCTTCGCCGCACACCAGACGGTGACGCTGACGTTTCACGGGCAGGATGACACACAGGCAGAATTGTCGCGGATCTTCATCTACGCCCCATGTCATCGTTTGGTGCAGGCAGGGCGCGGCGCGATTTTTCGGTCCATAGAGCAGATTGGCCACGCAATGTGCTATGACGTGCAACTGCTTTCACCCGACACCGAAGACCTTGCTGCGATTGGCCATCTGGCGAGCACCGCACCAACGCACCTGACAACCCCCGACACTGTACATGAACTGGACATGTTTGATGCCCATTCCGCGTTCCTGACATTATTTCATGACCACGACTGGAAACCCTGGCTGTTATGCACTGCACTCAAAACATCAGCGCGCTTTATTGGAAGTCTGGGAAGCCGCCGCGCCCATGACCTGCGACGAGAATCTCTTCGCCAACTGGACATCCCTGAGGAGAGCCTGGCTCGATTGCGAGGACCCATTGGCTTGCTGCCGTCCTTGCGGGATGCTTCATCAACCTCAGTATCGGCAATGGCTGAAATAGTGGCGGCATTTTAAAATACTGCCTCGCAACCTCGTGCTGTGCGAATGGGGAAAGCAGACATTGGGTCAACTTGAGCAAATGGCCGCTTCGTCCCGCATAGCCGACAATGGGCTAGAAATGCCTGACGTTTGGGATTTGCATGCCTGACGCGGCGCATTGGAAGGATTCAGAAAATCTGGCTGATCGAGGTAACGGTTCGTGCTGTTCGACATCGCCGCACCTTGCGGCGCACCTCGCGACGCCGCCCGTCAGGGCGGAGGCGCCTCAATAGCCCAGTTCGCGGTCGACCAGGTGCAGGAAGGGTTCCCCCGCCTCGCCGCGGCGGATGTTTTCGGCGATCACTTCCGAGGCGGTGTCGGGCCGGGTTTCCGAAGCGATGTGCGGCGTCACCGTGACGCTGGGGTGACCCCAGTAGCGGTGATCGGCGGGCAGCGGTTCGACCCGGAACACATCGAGCGTCGCATGACCGATCTGCCCGGTGCCAAGCGCGTTCAGCAACGCCTCGTCATCGATCAGCTGGCCGCGGCCGGGATTGATCACCATCGCGCCCTCGGGCATCCAGCCGATGCTTTCGGCATTCAGCACGTTTTCCGTGGCCGCGGTGAAGGGCAGCAGCAGCACCAGGATATCGGCCTTTTCCAGCGCCTCTTTCAGTCCGTCTTCGCCATGATGGCAGGCGATGCCGTCGATCCGTTTCGGGCTGCGGCTCCAGCCGCTGACCGGGAAGCCGAGCCCGGCCAGAGCCTGCGCACAGGCGCTGCCCAGCTCGCCCAGCCCCAGCACAGTCACCCGCCGGTCGCGCGCCAGGGGCGGTACCTTGGGCAGCCAGTCGCCGTCCTGGTGGCGCAGGTTGAAATCGATGTCCAGGTGGTGGCGCAGCACATGGCCGGTTACCCATTCCATCATGCCCTGCCGCAACCCGAAATCGACCATCCGTGCCAGCGGGATCTTCAGCGTTTCGTTGCCGGTGATCGCCTCGACCCCGGCCCAGAGGTTCAGCACCGCCTTGGCGCGGCTGTAGGGGGTGAAATCCTGCAGCCAGCTGGACGGCGCATAGACGATGTAATCCACCTCTTCGGGCGGCATATCGCGCGACAGTACGGCGTCGACCCCGGCCGCCCGGATCGCCTTGTCCAGCGGGTCCTTGTAGATGTCCCACTGGGTTTCGTCATGGGCGAACAGGACGTTGACGGTCATCTTTTACCTCGGTCTGTGAATATGCGCGCTCTGAACCAACCCGAAAGCGGCCAGAAGCACAAGCATCGCCGACCCGCCATAGCTGACCAGCGGCAGCGGCACCCCCACCACCGGCGCCATTCCCATCACCATCGACATGTTGACGGAAAAGAACAGGAAGAAGGTCACCGCGATGCCCAGCGTCAGCAGCGACGAAAACCGGTCCTTGTTCGACAGCGCCGAAGAAATGCAGAAGACGATGATTAGCAGGTACAGCGTCAGCAGCGAAAAGGCGCCAAGGAAGCCGAATTCCTCGGCCAGGGTGGTGAAGATGAAATCGGTATGTTTTTCAGGCAGGAAGTTCAGCCGCGACTGCGTTCCCTGCATGAAACCGCGTCCGGCCCAGCCGCCCGAGCCAAGCGCGATCTTGGACTGGGTGATATGATATCCCGCGCCCAGCGGATCGCTCGATGGATCGAGGAAAGTATCGATCCTCCTGTACTGGTAATCCTTCAACAGCTGCCAGGCGGTGCCACGGGATTGGAACACGGCGGTGACCAATCCCACCGCCATGCCGATCACGGCGGCGAAATAGCCCCAATGCACGCCGGCAAAGAACATCATCGACGCCCCGGCGAAGACCAGCAGCAGCGAGGTGCCCAGATCGGGCTGTTTCAGCACCAGGAAGGTGGGCAGCATGATCAGAACCACCGGCACCACGACCCAGACCGGCCGCGACACCCGTTTTACCGGCAGCCAGTCGTAATAGGCCGCCAGCAGCATCACCAGCGTGATCTTGGCCAGTTCCGAAGGCTGCAGCCGCATGAAGCCAAGGTCGATCCAGCGTTGCGCCCCCATGCCGACGGATCCGAACAGTTCCACGAAGATCAGCAGCAACAGTGATCCCAGATAGGCGACCCCGGCCACGTTGCGCCAAAACCAGATCGGCACCATCCCGATGATCACCATCACCACCATGCCGAGAGCAAAGCGTTTCATCTGCGGTTCGGCCCAGGGCGTGAAGGACCCGCCCGCCACCGAATAGAGCATCAGGAAACCGAAGCCTGCCACCGCCGTCAGCAGCAACGCCAGCGGCCAGTTGAGATACAGCAGTTTGCGCAGGCCCGTCGGGACGCTCTTGACGGTATATTCAAGATAGCTCATGCGCGGTCCCGCCCGTTGTCGAGGATCTCGTGCCGCTCGCGGCGCAGCCTTTCCTGCTGCGCCTTGACCCGGGACCGGTCGGCTTTGGGATAGGCTTCCAGGGGCGGATCGCCGTCATAGAGCGCCTGCAGCGTAACGTCGCGCGCGATCGGGGCCGCCGCCGTCGATCCGCCGCCACCATGTTCCACCACCACCGCGACCGCGAATTTCGGATCGCGGAAGGGGGCGAAGTTCACGAACAGGGCGTGGTCGCGACGTTCCCAGGGCAGGTCCTTGTTGCGGGTTACACCGCGGGCGCGTTCGGCTGCGGTGATGTTGCGGACCTGGCTGGTGCCGGTCTTGCCGGCCATGCGGAAGGCGTCTTCGATGATGCGCGAGCGATAGGCGGTGCCGCGGCGGTTGTTCGATACCTCGTACATCGCCTTGCGCACGTCCCGCAGCAGCCCGTTGCCGACATTCAGCGGATCTCCGCCGCGAATTGGTTGCTCGATCCCGTCGATGGTCTTGATCAGTCGCGGTTCTACCGCGCGTCCGGTCGCCAAGCGGGCGCTCATCACCGCCAGCTGCAAAGGCGAGGCCAGCACGAAGCCCTGCCCGATCGCGGCATTGGCGGTGTCGCCGACCAGCCATTGCTGATCGTAGGTTTCCTGTTTCCACGCCTTGGTGGGCGCGCGGCCTCGCGCCACCGCCGACATCGGGATGTCGAAGCGTTGCCCCAGCCCCAACTGCTGCGCAATGGCCGAGATTTTTTCGATCCCGACCCGCATGGCGATGTCGTAATAATAGACGTCGCAGCTTTCCCTGAGCGAGGTTTCCAGGTCGACATGGCCGTGACCGACGCGTTTCCAGCAATGGAAGCGCCGATTGGAAATTTCGACATGGCCGGGGCAGTAAACGGTTTCTTCCGGCGTGATCACCCCGGCATCCAGCGCCGCCAGCGCGGTCACCATCTTGAAGGTCGACCCGGGCGGGTACAGCCCCTGAACCGTCTTGTTGGCGAGCGGCCGATAGGGGTTTTCGGTCAGCGCCTTGTAATCGGCCACCGAAATGCCGCGCACAAAAAGGTTCGGGTCGAAGGACGGCGCCGAAGCGCAGGCCAGGATATCGCCGCTTTCGCAATCCAGAATGACCACGGCGGCGCTTTCCTGACCCAGCCGGGCCTGAACGTAATTCTGCAACCGGTGATCGAGGGTCAGTTGCAGGTTGGTGCCGGGCTGGCCTTCGCGCCGGCTCAATTCGCGCATTTCCCGGCCCGCCGCGTTGACTTCGATCCGCTTGGCACCGGCCTTGCCGCGCAACTGGTCTTCCAGCTTGGCCTCGATCCCGACCTTGCCGATCTGGAACCGGGGAATGCGCAGCAACTGGTCGGGGTCGTCGATCTTGGACAGGTCGTAATCGGACACCGGGCCAACATAGCCGGTGACGTGGGCGAAATCCCGGCCCAGCGGGTAATGCCGCGACAGGCCGACCTCGGGCGTGATCCCGGGCAGGGCCGGGGCGTTGACCGCGACGCGGCTGATCGCTTCCCAGCTCACGCGGTCGGCGATGGTCACCGGCAGGAACGGCGCGCTGCGCTTCATTTCGACCAATGCGCGGTTGAGGTCCTCTTCCTCCAGTTCGACCAGCGCCGACAGGCGGCGGATCACCTCGTCCACGTCGCCGGCATCTTCGCGCACCATGGTCAGCCGGTAGCTGGGTTCGTTCTTGGCGATGACCGCGCCGTGACGGTCGAAGATTTCGCCGCGCGCCGGTGCGATCAGGCGGATATTGATCCGGTTTTCCTCCGCCAGCAGGCGGAATTCATCGGCCTGATCGACTTGCAGATAGCGCATCCTGAGCGCCAGCAAACCGCCGAAACCGATCTGCGCGCCGCCCAGAAGAAGGGCGCGGCGGCTGATCCTGCGCGCGCTGTCGGCGCTTTCGCGGGTGGAACGCTTCATAGCCCGGCCCTCAACGCTTCGGCGTCATTGGCGGCGATCCGGCGCACCCCGAACAGCGAATGCGACACTGCAGCGACCAGCGGATAGGCGATGATCGTCATGATCAGTTGCACCAGCGTCAGCCCCATCGGCGATTGCGGGATCAGCAGAACGGCCAGCACCATGCGGTCGCTCAGCATCAGCACGATCAGCATCACCGAAACCGTCAGCCATTCCACGAGGAAGGTCTGGTCTCGCAGGCTGCGCGATCGCCTTTTCAGCGCTTCGACGGCCAGCACGGTCAGCGCCGCCAGCAGGCCGGGAGGACGCTGGAACAGAAAATCGCCGAGCAGGAAGTTGGAGGCGACCAGAAAGGCGGGCAGGTAATCGGGGCGGCGTACGGCCCAGGCGAAGGTGATCAGGATCAGCAGATCCGGTCCGGTCCAGCGCCGCGGCGTGGTTTCCAGCGGCAGGAGCTGAAAGAAAATGATCGCCAACGCCAGCAAGACGTAGGCCAGCCGCATTCCCCATCGCCGCGTGGTCAGCGCCTCACTCATCGCTGGCGCCCTCCAGCGTGACATCTTCATCCTGCAGGCCGGCTCCGGCGGTGGCCAGCGGCGCGCCTTCGGGGATGATCAGGGCGCCGGTTTCGGTGATCGCCTCGGTTCCCGGGTTGCGCAGAACCCGCAGGAATTCCAACCGTTCGTAATCTGCGGCCAGGCGCACGCGCATGCGCCCGTCGGGATCCTTCGCGACCTGACCTACAAGCAGCCCCGACGGGAACACTCCGCCGTCTCCCGATGACACTACCCGGTCGCCGGGGCGTACCAGATCGGGGTCTTCGAGGAAGGTGATCGGCGGCGCGGCGGTATTGTCGCCCATGATCATCGCCTGCTGGTCCGAGGGCTGGATCGTCACCGGGATGCGGCTTGAGGTATCGGTCAGCAGTATCACCCGCGACGTGGTCTGGCCAACGCCGGAAATCCGGCCCACCAACCCGATCCCGTCCATCGTGGCCCAGCCGTCGACGATTCCGTCGCGCGCGCCCACGTTCAGTAGCACCGATTGCCGGAACGGCGATCCGCTGTCCGCCAGCACCACGCCGGTGACATAGGTCAGCCGCGGGTCCAGACGCACGTTGTTCAGATCCAGCAGCCGCGCGTTTTCCTGTTCCAGCTGCAGCGCGGCCTCTTTCCAGGCCTTCATCTGTTGCAATTCACGGCGCAATTCGCGGTTCTGGTCGACGATGCGCTGATAGGACTGGAAATCGCGGATCAGGTTCACCGCGCCGGTGACCGGCGCCATCGCCCAGTCGAAGCTGGGCACCACCTTGTCGATCACCTGCGCGCGGAACCGTTCCACCCGCGGGCTGTCGATGCGCCAGACCAGGAACACCCCGATCAGGCACAGGACCAGCAGCCCTGTCAGCAACCGCTTCAGGGGGCCGAGATAGTCTTCGCCCTGTGATCTGTCTTTCGCCAAGCTTTCCCCTTTTCAGGAAAAGGTGGGGGCGTCAGCTGTCGTAGTCAATCGCGTGACGCAGTTGCTTTTCGTATTCCAGCGCCTTGCCGGTGCCCAGTGCCACGCAGTTGAGGCTCTCGTCCGCGATCGACACCGACAGTCCGGTCGATTCACGCAGCGCCAGGTCGAGATCGCCCAGCAAAGCGCCGCCACCGGTCAGCATCACGCCCCGGTCGACGATATCGGCGGCCAGGTCGGGCGGGGTCGCTTCCAGCGCGGTCATCACCGCTTCGCAGATCTGCTGCACCGGTTCGGACAGGGCCTCGGCCACCTGGGCCTGGCTGATCTCGGTTTCCTTCGGCACCCCGTTCAGCAGGTCGCGGCCGCGGATCTGCATCGACGCGCCGCGCCCGTCATCGGGCATCCGGGCGGTGCCGATGGTGGTCTTGATCCGTTCGGCGGTGCTTTCGCCGACCAGAAGGTTCTGGTTGCGGCGCAGGTAGTTGATGATCGCCTCGTCCATCCGGTCGCCGCCGACGCGGACCGAGCGGGCATAGACGATGTCGCCCAGCGACAGCACGGCCACCTCGGTGGTGCCGCCGCCGATATCGACGACCATCGACCCGGTCGGGTCGGTGATCGGCATGCCGGCGCCGATCGCGGCAGCGATCGGTTCGGCGATCAGCCCGGCGCGGCGGGCACCGGCCGACAGCACCGACTGGCGGATGGCGCGCTTTTCGACCGGGGTCGCACCGTGGGGCACACAGACGATGATTTTGGGTTTCGAAAAGGTCGACCGGCGGTGCACCTTGCGGATGAAGTGCTTGATCATTTCCTCGGCGACGTCGAAATCGGCGATCACGCCGTCGCGCATCGGCCGGATCGCCTCGATCGATCCGGGCGTCCGGCCCAACATCAGCTTGGCGTCCTCGCCCACTGCCAGCACCTTCTTGACGCCATCCTTGACATGATAGGCGACCACCGACGGTTCGCTGAGGATGACGCCCCGGCCCTTGACGTAAACCAGCGTGTTTGCCGTGCCCAGGTCGATCGCCATGTCTGACGAAAACAGGCCTGGCAGTTTGTCGATGAATGCCATGCAGATGCTGCCCTTCGGTGTTTATCCCCTCGTTGCTTCCGCGATTCTCCGAGCGGGAAGCAGATGTTGTTATAGGGGCAGGGGGCGAAATGGAAAAGGCCGATGGGGCCGAAATCAGCGCCTTTTTGCCAAGCCCGCCCGGTTTGCGGTCAAAGCGCGATTGCCTTGCCCCCGCCGCAGGTCTTATCAGCAGCGCAAAGGAAGGTCCCGACATGCTGTCCTATCAACATATCTATCACGCCGGAAACCTGGCGGATGTGCAGAAGCACGCGCTGCTGGCCCGGATGCTGCAATACATGACCGCGAAGGACAAGCCGCTGAGCTACTTCGAAACCCATGCCGGGCGCGGGCTCTATGCGCTTGACGCGGCCGAGGCGGTGAAGACCGGCGAGGCGGCGGCGGGAATCGACGCGGTCGAGGCCATGGGATGGTTCGGTGCGGATCATCCCTATAGCGAAGCGCTGGCGAAGGTCCGGGCGGCGCATGGCCTGCGCAGCTACCCCGGATCGCCGCTCTTGGCGGCGCAGCTGCTAAGGCCGCAGGACCGGATCACGCTGGCCGAACTGCATCCGCGCGAATTCGAGGCGCTGGAACGGGCCATGCAGGGCACCGGCGCGCGCTGTATGAAGCAGGACGGTTTCAAGATGTTGATGGCCCAGACCCCGCCCGAGCCCCGGCGCGGGCTGGTCCTGATCGATCCCAGCTACGAACTGAAAAGCGATTACTACGCGCTGCCGGGCTTCATCGCCAAGCTGCACCGCAAATGGAACGTGGGCGTGATCGCGCTGTGGTATCCGATCCTGACGGGCGGGGCGCATCAGCAGATGCTGTCGGCGCTGGAGGCGCAGAACCTGCCCGGCGCGCTGCGCCACGAAGTGCGGTTCGGACCTGCGCGCGAGGGGCACCGGATGATCGGGTCGGGCATGTTCATGGTCAACACGCCCTATGGCACGCAGGACGAGGCCGACAGGCTGACGGCGCTGTTCGAAAAGCTTTGAGGGGGCGCCTCAGGTGGTTGCTTCGGCCCCCATCGCGTCCAGCTTGATCAGCAGCGCCTTGACCTGGGCATCCAGCGCGCCGCGCGCCTGGTCGATGACAGCGACATAGCTTCCCAGCACAGGTTTCAGCGCCGGGACCTTCGCCGCGATCGGATCGGCATAGACATAAAGCGCCCAGAACGCCGCCGCGATCAGCAGCGCCAACAGGAAACCGTTGCGGAAACCGCTGCCTTTTTTCGCGATGAGTTCGGGCGTGCCGACGGGGGTGTCGTAATCGTCCGCCTCGGCCGGGCGGCGGTCGGACGCTGCGCGCAGCGAGGAATTGATTTCATCGATGTCGGGCAGCAGGTCGCGGCGCGAAGCGGCCTCGTCCCCGGGTTCGGCTTGCGTTTCGGGGGCGGCAACCTCGGGTTCGCCCTTCATCCGCGCCATACGTTCGCGGGCCTGCCGCGCCCGGCGGGAAGATTCGTCCTCGGGTTCGGCCAGGCCCAGGTCGGGCTGGCTTTCCAATCCCGCGCCGCGTTCTGCTTCGCGCGCACGCGCTTCGCGCTCGGCCTCTTCGCGCAGAACCTCGGCGATGGAGGGGTCGAGCTGCCGCCGTTGCGGTGCCTCGGCGGCCGGTTCAGGTTCCGGGGCCGTTTCGTGTTCGTGGTCGGGTTCCGGGGGCATGCCTTGCGCGTCCGTACCGGCAAGATCGGTTTCGGGCAGCTCCAGATCGTCGGGTGCCGCCGCGGCATCGTCGGGATGGTGCTGGAACCAGGTATGGCCGCAATTGGAACATTGCACGTCGCGTCCCGTCTCAGGGATCACGCTATCGGGCACTTCGTATTGTGCCCCGCAATTCGGGCATATAAGCCGCATTTCGCCCCCTTTTACCCCGCTCCCCGGGGTGCCTTGTCGGGGCTGACTATATGGCGGAACATGGGTGTCGAAAAGTGCAAAGCTTAACAGAGCTTTGCTGCATTGCATCTGGACCTCGTGTCGTGCAGAAAAAGGCAGCGTTCAATGGGGGCAGCGGTGATCGAGTTAGAAAACGTGGCGTATAGTTACGGCGGTGGCGAACTGCTGAGCGACATTTCCCTAAAATTGTCGCCCGGGTCGTTCCATTTCCTGACCGGACCCTCCGGCGCTGGCAAAACCACCTTCATGAAACTGTGCTACGGCGCTTTGTTGCCGACCGCCGGCCACGTGCGTCTGTTCGACCGTGACGTGCGGCTGATGGACCGGGACGAGATCGCGCTCAACCGCCGCCGGATCGGGGTGGTGCATCAGGATTGCCAGTTCCTCGACCACCTGCCGCTGCACGAAAACATCGCCCTGCCGCTGACCGTGTCGGGGCGCGACAATATCGACGAACTGGCCAATCTGAAGGAACTGATGGCATGGGTCGGGCTGAAATCCCGCGCCGAGGCGTTGCCGCCGGAACTGTCGGGCGGCGAACGGCAGCGCGCCGCGCTGGCCCGCGCGGTGATCATGTCGCCCGACGTGGTGCTGGCAGATGAACCGACCGGCAACATCGACTGGGACATGTCGCAGCGGCTGCTGCAGCTGCTGGTCGAACTGAACCGGATGGGCAAGACGATCATGGTCGCCACGCACGACCTGAACCTGATCCGCGCCGCCAAGGGGCAGGTGTCCGCACGGGTTCTCAGGATCGCGAACCGGCGAGTGCAGCTGGCGGGGGCGGACCTATGAAGATCATGGCGCGGTTCACTTCGCTTGTCGTCGGCGATGCGCAGGCCGACCGGGTGGTGCCGCCCAGCGGTTTCACTGCCAACCTGACCACGTTCAGCGCCGCCGCGATGGCGTTCCTGGCGGTGTTCGCGCTGGCTCTGTCGCTGGCGTCCGGGCGGCTGGCCGATCGCTGGAGCAACGACTTGGCGCGCTCATCGACGCTGCGGATTTCCGCGCCGGCCGATCAGATGGATGCGCAGGTGGCTGCGGCGCTGCGGGTGCTGGAAACCACGCCGGGCGTGGCCACCGCGAAGGCGCTGAGCGAAGAAGAACAGCGCGCGCTGCTGGAGCCGTTCTTCGGTCCCGACCTGCCGCTGGACACCTTGCCGATCCCGCAACTGATCGAGATCGACGAGACCGCACAGGGTTACGACGCCGCCGGACTGCGGCTGCGGCTCGCAGCCGAGGTGCCCGGCGCGGTTCTGGACGATCACACCCGCTGGCGCGAACCGCTGGTGCGGGCCGCGTCGCGGCTGCGGCTCTTGGGCTGGACCGCCTTCCTGCTGATCGGCGGCGCGATGGCGGCGATGATCACGCTGGCGGCGCAGGCGGCGCTGTCGGCCAACGGGCAGGTGATTTCGGTGCTGCGGCTGGTCGGCGCGCAAGACAGCTATATCGCGGGCGCCTTCGTGCGCCGCTTCACCCTGCGCGGCTTCACCGGTGCGGTTGTGGGCATGATTGCGGGCCTCGTTGCCATCACCCTGCTGCCCGCCGCGCAGCAGGAGGGTGGGTTCCTGACCGGTCTGGGCTTTCAGGGGGGCGCTTGGTTTTGGCCGCTGCTGATCCCGGTCGTCGCCGCCGGTGTCGCCTTTGCCGCCACCCGTGCCGCGGCGCGCCGCAAACTGAGGGAGTTGCCCTGATGGCCCAGAGAATTGCCCATGCCTGGCAATGGCTGCACAGTCTGGTCTTCGTGATCCAGATGTATGCGATGATGGGGATCATGGGGGTTGTGTTCTTCCCCGCAGCACTTCTCACCCATCATGGCGCCCGGTTCGCGGCCAAGCTCTACTGCCGATGGGTGCTGTGGACGGCGCGCTGGATGGTGGGCCTGCGTGGCGAAATCCGCGGCGAAATACCCACCGGCGAAGTGATGGTGGCGGCTAAGCACCAGTCGTTCTTCGACATCATCCTGATCTTCAACGCGCTGCCGGCGGCGAAATTCATCATGAAGCGTGAATTGCTCTGGACCCCCGTGATCGGCCAATACGCCTATCGCATCGGCTGTATACCGGTCGATCGCGGCAAGCGTGGCGCGGCGATCAAGAAGATGGTCAGGGATGTGGCCAAGGGCACGCAGCGACCCGGCCAGCTGGTGATCTATCCGCAAGGCACCCGCGTCGCCGCCGGCGCGTTCAAACCCTACAAGGTCGGCACCGCGATCCTGTCCGAGGAACTGGGCCAGGATTGCGTGCCGACGGCGACCAATGTCGGCGTGTTCTGGAAACGCACCGGAATCTATCGCAAGCCGGGGCTGGCGGTGGTGGAATTCCTGCCGGCGATCCCGCAGGGATTGGTGCGCGAGGAGTTTATGGCGCGGCTGCAGGAGGAGGTGGAAACCGCCTCCGACGCATTGATGAGGGAGGCGGGGTTCGATCCGGATGCAGTGGATTGAGGATATCGACGCGCTCGAGGCGCTGTATGGCGAACCGGGCGAGGCGTCGCTGAAAAAGGTGGCGCGGCGGATGACGCCGGAATACCGGCGCTGGATCATGGCGTCGCGGTTCTGCGTGATCTCGACCGTGGGGCTCGAAGGGGCTGATGGCAGCCCGCGCGGCGACGACGGCCCGGTGGTCCTGGAACTCGACGAACTTACGCTGGCGCTGCCCGACTGGCGCGGCAACAACCGGATCGACACCCTGCGCAATATCGTGCGCGACCCGCGCATCGCGCTGATGTTCCTGGTGCCGGGATCGTCCAACGCCGTGCGGGTCAATGGCGAAGCGCGGGTGACGGCGGATGCCGGTCTGATCGCGAGGTTCGACCGCGACGGCAAGGCCCCGCGTTCGGTGATCGTGATCCGGATTCAGGAAATCTACACCCAATGCGGCCGCGCGATCCTGCGGTCGCGCCTGTGGTCGGGCGAAGACGAAAGCGCCGACCTGCCGACGGTGGGGCAGATCCTGTCGGCGATGACCGAAGGCGATTTCGACGGCGACAGTTACGACCGCGACTGGGCCGGGCGCGCCGCGCAGACGATGTGGTGAGGGCCGTCCCCTTTTAAGTCTCTGAGGCGCGGCGCAGATTCCCCCAAGGGCCACGAGCCGGGCCATTGTGTCGCCTCGTGACGCCGCGTCTTGCGTTGACCCGGCCCCGCGATTGTCCAACCCTCGCCCGCGCAGAAGGCGACAGGGAGGACAGGATGGAACTGGAACAGGCCATGAAGGGGCGGCGCAGCATTCGCGGGTACAAACCCGATCCGGTGCCGCGTGAGCTTCTGGAGGAAATCATCGCGCTGGCCAGCCGCGCGCCGTCGTCGATGAACACGCAGCCGTGGCACTTTCATGTGCTGACCGGCGAACCGCTGGAACGCGTGCGGCAGGGCAATTCGGAAAAGATGCTGGCCGGGGTACCGCCACAGCGGGAAATTCCCGATCACGGCACCTATGAAGGCGTCCACCGGGAACGGCAGGTGGAAATCGCCAAGCAGCTCTTTGCCGCGATGGGGATCGCCCGCGAAGACAAGGAGATGCGGCAGGACTGGGTGATGCGCGGGTTCCGCCAGTTCGACGCGCCGGTGTCGATCGTGGTGACCTTCGACAAGTCGGCGCAGATGCACGGCACCATCGCCCATTTCGATCTGGGCGCGGTTACCTTCGGTCTGGTGCTGGCGGCGTGGGACCGGGGGCTGGGAACGGTGATCAACGGGCAGGGCATCATGCAATCGCCCGTGGTCCGCGAGGTGGCGCAGATCCCCGACGATCAGGTGATCATGACCTGCGTAGCCCTCGGCTGGCCGGACGAGGAATTCCCGGCCAACGCGGTGGTATCACGGCGCCGCCCGGTTTCGGAAATGGCGCGCTTCATCGGCTTCCCCGAATGACGGGGCAGGCGTCGGGGGCGCAATGGTGAAAATCCAGCCCCCCGATGCCCTTTCCGGCTCAGTCGAAACGCAGTTTCAAGCTACCGTAAAACAACAACAGGAAACAGATCGCCGCCGCAACGAGGTAAGGCGCGTGCAGCGCCGCGATCCGTCCCAGTCCCGGTTCCAGCGCTCCGGCGCCAAGCGCGCCCAGGGGCATTGCCCCCCAGCCGAAGAAACGGTAGACCGAATTGACACGGCCCAGAAGCTCGCCCGGAATGCGCCGTTGGCGGTAGCTGACGGTGACCACGTTCCACAACATGCCGCCCGCTGCCTCGAGGAACAGGGCGATCCCGGTCACGGCGACCGAACTGAACAGGCCCAGGAGAAGTTGCAGCAGCATGAAGGCAAACAACGCCAACAGCAGGCTGGCCCGGATACCGATCCGCCGGATGATCATCGGAGCGGTCAAGCCGCCCAGCACCCCGCCCGCCGCGCCGCAGGTCAGCAGCAGGCCATACCCCGCCGCAGAAAGCCCCAGAACCTCCTGCGCGTAAAGCACCAGAATGGTCATCGCGCCGATGAAGACCGCGTTGATCGCGGCCAGCATCAGCGCCAGCCGCAGGATGTCCCGATTCCGGCGCATCCAGCCCAGCCCTTCCAGAAGCGCCGGCCAGAACCGCAGCCCGGTACGGGGCCGCGACGGCGGCAAGGCGACCAGCCAGATCAATCCCGCCGATAGCGCGAAGGTGGCCGCGTCGAGCCCGAAGGGCAGCGCGATCCCGGCGGCAATCAGCACCCCGGCAAGCGGCGGGCCGATGAATTGGCTGGCCACTTGTTCGGCGCTCCACATCTGACCATTGGCCCGTTCCAGATCGTCGTGGGCAACGACGCTGGGCAGAACGGTCTGGGCGGCGTTGTCGCGGATCACTTCGGCGGAGCCGAGCAGGAATGACAGTGCCGCGAGCGTCAGGATCATCCCCGGACCGCTGTCTTCGGGCAGCGGCAGGGCGGTGGTGGACAGAACCATGCCGACGATACAAAGCGTCAGTGCCAGCCGGACAATATCCGCGCGCAG
Organism: Thalassovita aquimarina; assembly: GCF_018219815.1. Classification (GTDB taxonomy): domain Bacteria; phylum Pseudomonadota; class Alphaproteobacteria; order Rhodobacterales; family Rhodobacteraceae; genus Thalassobius; species Thalassobius aquimarinus. The sequence goes on along the minus strand of NZ_JADMKU010000005.1, from coordinate 58,657 downwards.
CATCAATTGCCTGCGATCGGCACGGTCGGTCCAGACACCGGCGGGCAGGGCGAACAGGAACCAGGGCAGACGCTGCGCCGTCGCGACCGTTGCGATCAGCAGCGGGTCGCGGGTCAGCAGCGTGGCAAGCCAGGGCAGGGCGACGCTGGATACCCCGTCGCCGAGGTTGGACACGGCGCTGGCCGAGAAGATCAGCCGGTAATTGCGGTTCGACTTCAGCAGAATATGCGGCATGAAAAATTCCTTTTCTGGTAGAATGGGAAAATTCCGATGCGCTGCAAGAGTGAAATCTCCGATCGTTCACCCGAGCCTGCACTGCCATTCGGACAGCCCCGAGCTCGAAACAGCGGCGCCCGGCGCCGCCGGGCAGCGCCCGACTGCCCATAAGGGCAGGCGCTTCGGTGATGTTCGCGCGATACTGAAACGAAGGAAGTGGCGGTGCGATAAAGTGGCAAGCAATGACGTTGGGGCTCCCACCCGCGGTCGGGGGCTGCCCTCTGTAGCGCTTTGCGGGTGCGGTTTTGGCAGGCGCAAAACGAAAAAGGCCACCCGGGAGGGTGGCCTTGGTGATCTCAACTGCGAAACGATCAGACGTGGATCGCGCCGTCGCCGCAGGCCAGCGCCGCTTCGCGCACCGCTTCCGAGAAGGTCGGGTGGGCATGGCAGGTCAGCGCCACGTCCTCGGCCGAGGCGCCGAATTCCATCGCCACGCAAATCTCGTGGATCAGGTCGCCCGCCGACGGGCCGATGATGTGGCATCCCAGCACGCGGTCGGTTTCGGCATCCGCCAGCAGTTTCACGAACCCTTCGCCCTGGAACACGGCCTTGGCGCGGGCGTTGCCCATGAAGGGGAACTTGCCGATCTTGTAGGCGCGGCCTTCTTCCTTCAGTTGCTGTTCGGTCTTGCCGACGCTGGCGACTTCGGGCGCGGTATAGATCACGCCGGGGATAACGTCGTAATTCACGTGGCCCGCCTTGCCGGCGATGACCTCGGCGCAGGCCATGCCTTCGTCCTCGGCCTTGTGGGCCAGCATCGGACCGTCGATGGCATCGCCGATGGCGTAGATGCCGGGAACGTTGGTGCGCCAGTGGCCATCGGTCTGGATCTGACCGCGCGGCGAGGTTTCAACGCCGAGCGCGTCGAGCCCGAGGCCGTCGGTGAACGGCTTGCGGCCGGTGGCGACCAGCACCACGTCGGCGTCGAGCGTGGCCTCGCTATCGTCCTTGCGCAGCTTGTAGCTGACCTTGGCCTTGGTCTTGGTCGCGTCGACCTTCTGAACGGCGGCCCCCATGACGAATTTCAGCCCCTGCTTCTTCAGCATGCGCTGGAAGGTTTTCTGCACCTCGGCGTCCATGCCCGGGGTGATCTGGTCGAGGAATTCGACCACGGTGACCTCGGAGCCGAGCCGGGCATAGACCGATCCCAGTTCCAGCCCGATCACACCGGCGCCGATCACCACCAGTTTCTTCGGCACCTTCGGCAGTTCCAGTGCGCCGGTGGAGCTGACAACGACCTTTTCGTCGATTTCCACGCCCGGGATCGAGGAGGCTTCGGACCCGGTGGCGACGATGATGTTCTTGGCCTCGTGGGTTTCGTCGCCGACCTGCACCTTGCCGGCGGCAGGGATCGAGGCCCAGCCCTTGATCCAGTCGACCTTGTTCTTCTTGAACAGGAATTCGATGCCCTTGGTGTTGCCCGCGACCACGTCGTCCTTGTAGGCCAGCATCTGTTTCCAGTCGACCTTGGGCGCGGCGCCCTTCAGCCCCATCTTTTCGAAATTGTGTTCCGCCTCGTGCAACTGGTGCGACGCGTGCAGCAGCGCCTTGGACGGGATGCAGCCCACGTTCAGGCAGGTGCCGCCGAGGGTGCCGCGGCCTTCGACACAGGCGGTTTTCAAGCCCAGCTGGGCGCAGCGGATCGCGGCCACGTAGCCGCCGGGACCGGCGCCGATTACGATTACGTCATATTGTGCCATTGGGTGTCTCCGTCAGGTCTTGAGATCGGTGTTTCAGTTGTACGGGCGGGACGGGGGGCTGTCTGCCCCCCACGGCCCTGGCGGGCCTCCCCCCGAGGATATTTTCGAAAAGAAGAAGTCATGAGGCCTTCCTGGTCCAGGCGCGGCGCTGCCCGGGGGTCAGGAGCGCGGCGCGGCGATCACTGAACCAGTCCTGGCAGGCGCGTTCGGCCGCGGCGGTTTGCGGGTCGCCGCGCAGCGCCTTGAGCCGGCGTTCGGTGTCGGGCCAGTGGCGCAGGATGGCGCGGTCTTCGACATCGTTACGGTTGGCGCGGCGGTGCCAGTTGGACCCTATGTGGTATTTGGTGTCGCCCCGTTTGCCCTGACCATCGCCACGGTCGTTCTTCATCAGGAACAGGTCCTGTGACTTTACCGCGTAGTGGTTGATCCGGGCGTTGCGCGCGCGGCAGGCCACGTCATGCGGACGGAAGCGGGAAGATTTCTTTTGCTGCAGGCTCCGGTTCGACAGCGGTTCTGCGTCCGGGGTGAGGACAACCGGGTCCTCGACCAGCGGATCGAGCGGGTTGTGATCGGTGGCGCGCGCGAAGCTGGCAACGCGGAACAGGCATTTGGATTTCGTCACCCCCGGTTCGGGAGCGGGTTCGGAACGAGTGAAGCGTTGCAGAACGGAATCGCCGGGGGTCCAGTCGGTCAGGCCGCTGTCGCCGAAGGTGCGCCAGCAGATCGGGATCACGTCGGCGCGGCCGAGTTGTCCGAGCAGGTCGTCGATGGTGCCGCGGCCCAGATCGATCCGCAGGAATTCGTCGCTGTCGATATGCAGGCACCAGGTGAAGCTTTGCGCGCGCAGCCATGCCAGCGCCAGGTCCATGCCGTGATCCTGCGGGCTGGCGCCTGCGGGCACGGTCTGGCGGATATGGGTGATCTGACCGAGAGCGGCCAAGCGGTCGAGCAGCGCGTCAGAGCCGTCGGTGTTGTCGTTGCTGACGATCAGGATCGCGTCGAAGCCCAGCCCCTTGTGATAGGCGATCCATTCCAGCACGAAGAGACCTTCGTTGCGCATGCAGGAGACGAGGGCGGTTTTTTCAGGAGACATCTCAACCTGCCCTTCTGGCGGATCCATCCGGCAACCCACGGCAGACGATCCAATGAATTACAAGAAAAAGTACAGCAAGCACCGTTGATGGATCCAGCAGCAGGCCTGATCCAAAGGTTTGGCCGTCCGAGAGAAAATGCAACAGAATGTTATACCCCAGAACCCCAAATCCGAATGAATATATGATCTTGCCAAGGGTATGGGCGCGTTCTGGAACGTACGCGATTCGCGATAAGAAAAGGCCAGTGATTGCGATTGGTGCAAGCAATGGGAACATTATCATCAATGCAGGCAGAACCGGCTGCTCTGCCTTTAAAGTCAATACGCTATACGTGAGGAAAGCAACCTGAGAAATGATCAAGGTTGTCGCCCAAAGGATTGCTCGGTTTCGACCTTTCCGCATGGTTGAACCTGATTTCCTCATTCACATCGGAGCAAGGCGGGCCGAAGCCCGCCCACCCGCGTTTTCCGTAGCCTGGGCTTCAGTCCGGCAACGGCTTACAGATCCATCAGCAGGCGGCGCGGGTCTTCCAGCGCTTCCTTGACGCGCACGAGGAAGGTCACTGCGCCCTTGCCGTCGACGATGCGGTGATCGTAGGAAAGCGCCAGGTACATCATCGGGCGGATCTTGATTTCGCCGTTGATGACCATCGGGCGGTCCTGGATCTTGTGCATGCCGAGGATACCCGACTGCGGCGGGTTCAGGATCGGCGAGGACATCAGCGACCCGTAGACGCCGCCGTTGGAGATGGTGAAGGTGCCGCCCTGCATTTCGGCCATGGAAAGCTTGCCGTCGCGGGCGCGCTTGCCCTTCTCGGCGATCGCCTTCTCGATCTCGGCAAAGGACATCTGGTCGGCGTCGCGGATCACCGGAACGACAAGCCCCTGCGGGGTGCCCGCGGCGATGCCCATGTGGACGAAGTTCTTGTAGACGATGTCGGTGCCGTCGATTTCGGCGTTGACCTCGGGAACCTCCTTCAGCGCGTGGCAGCAGGCCTTGGTGAAGAAGGACATGAAGCCCAGGCGGACGCCGTGCTTCTTCTCGAACAGGTCCTTGTATTCCTTTCGCAGCGCCATGCATTCGGTCATGTCCACCTCGTTATAGGTGGTCAGGATCGCGGCGGTGTTCTGCGCGTCCTTCAGGCGGCGGGCGATGGTCTGGCGCAGGCGGGTCATCTTGACCCGTTCCTCGCGCGCGGCGTCATCGGCGCTGACCGGGCCGCGCGGCATCGCGGCCGGGGCCGCGGGCGCGGTGGCGGCGGGGGCAGCCGCCGCGGCGGCGACGGCCTTGGCCACGTCCTGCTTCATCACCCGACCGTCCTTGCCGGTGCCGGTCACGGCGTCGCGCGCGATGCCCGCTTCTGCCATCGCCTTCTTGGCCGAGGGCGCGTCCTCGACGTCCTTGCCTGCGGCCGGGGCCGCGGCGGGCGCGGCTTCTGCGGCGGGGGCGGCTGCGACAGCCGCGCTGGCGCCGGAGGAGATCACCGCCAGCTTGGCGGATGCGTCGACGGTGGTGCCTTCACCGGCCACGATTTCGGCCAGGACGCCGGCGGCGGGGCTGGGAACTTCGACCGATACCTTGTCGGTTTCCAGCTCGCACAGCATTTCGTCCTGCGCAACGGTGTCGCCGACCTTCTTGAACCAGGTCGAAACGGTCGCTTCGGTCACCGATTCACCAAGCGATGGCACCATCACGTCGACCGGTTTGGCGGCGGCGGCGGCGGGGGCAGCCTCGGCCTTCGCCGCAGGTGCGGGGGCCGGGGCGGCGGCGCCTTCGGTGATGTTTGCCAGCAGGGCGTCAACGCCCACGGTGGCCCCTTCGGCGGCGACGATTTCGGCCAGGGTGCCGGCGGCGGGGCTGGGGACTTCGACGGTCACCTTGTCGGTTTCCAGTTCACACAGCATTTCGTCGGCGGCAACAGCATCGCCCGGTTTCTTGAACCAGGTGGCAACCGTCGCTTCGGTAACGGATTCGCCGAGGGTGGGGACACGTACTTCGGTCGTCATCGGTTATTTTCCTTCGATGGTCAGCGCGTCGTTGACGAGCTGTTGTTGTTGGGCTTTGTGCTGGCTTGCCAGACCGGTTGCGGGCGAGGCCGAGGCGGGCCGGCCGGCATAGGTCGGGCGGGTATGCTTGGCGCCGATCCGGGTCAGAACCCATTCGATATTGGGTTCGATGAAGGACCAGGCCCCCTGGTTTTTCGGTTCTTCCTGACACCAGACCATTTCGGCGTTCTTGAAACGGTCCAGTTCCTTCACCATGGTCATGGCCGGGAACGGATAGAACTGTTCGACCCGCATCAGGTAAACGTCATCCAGACCGCGCGCGTCGCGTTCTTCCAACAGGTCGTAATAGACCTTGCCCGAACACAGCACGACGCGTTTGATCTTGTCGTCTGCCACCAGTTTCAGATCCGAATGGCCCTTTTCGGCGTCATCCCACAGCACCCGGTGGAACGACGATCCGGTCAGGAAATCCTCGGCGTCGGAAATGCACATCTTGTGACGCAGCAACGATTTCGGCGTCATCAGGATCAGCGGTTTGCGATAGGTCCGGTGCAACTGGCGGCGCAGGATGTGGAAGTAGTTCGCCGGCGTGCTGCAGTTGGCCACGATCCAGTTGTCACCGCCGCACATGGTCAGGAACCGTTCCAGGCGGGCCGAGCTGTGTTCCGGCCCCTGGCCTTCGAAACCGTGCGGCAGCAGGCAGACCAGGCCGGACATGCGCAGCCACTTGGCTTCGCCGGAGCTGATGAACTGGTCGAACATGATCTGCGCGCCGTTGGCGAAATCGCCGAACTGCGCTTCCCACATGGTCAGCGCGTTGGGTTCGGCCAGCGAATAGCCGTATTCGAAGCCCAGCACCGCGTATTCCGACAGCATCGAGTCGATGACCTCGTAGCGGGCCTGCCCTTCGCGGATGTGGTTGAGCGGGTAGTAACGTTCCTCGGTTTCCTGGTTCACCAGGCCCGAATGGCGCTGTGAGAAGGTGCCGCGGGTCGAATCCTGGCCCGCCAGGCGGACCGGATAGCCTTCGGTGAGCAGCGACCCGAAGGCCAGCGCCTCGCCGGTCGCCCAGTCAAAACCGGTGCCGGTTTCGAACATCTTCTTCTTGGTGTCGAGAAGACGGCCGACGGTTTTATGCAGCGGGAAACCATCGGGAGCGCGGGTCAGCGCCTCGCCGACCTGTTTCATGGTTTCCTCGGAAATCGCGGTCTGGCCGCGCTGGTATTTGTCGCGTTCCTGCTTGTCCAGGTGCGACCAGCGGCCATCGAGCCAGTCGGCCTTGTTCGGCTTGTATTCCTTGCCGGCCTCGAACTCTTCGTTCAGGTGCGACTGGAACGCGGCCTTCATGTCCTCGATTTCACCTTCCGGGATCAGCCCGTCCTTGACCAGACGCTCGGTATAAAGCTGCAGCGTGGTCTTGTGCCGCTTGATCTGGTTGTACATCAGCGGGTTGGTGAACATCGGTTCATCGCCCTCGTTATGGCCGAAGCGGCGATAACAGAAGATGTCGATGACCACGTCCTTGTGGAATTTTTGGCGGAATTCGGTCGCCACCTTGGCGGCGTGCACCACCGCTTCGGGGTCGTCGCCGTTGACGTGGAAGATCGGCGCTTCCACCATCAGCGCGATATCGGTCGGGTAGGGCGAGGAGCGCGAGAAATGCGGCGCGGTGGTGAACCCGATCTGGTTGTTCACCACGATATGGATGGTGCCGCCGGTCTTGTGGCCGCGCAGGCCCGACAGGCCGAAACATTCCGCCACGACGCCCTGGCCGGCAAAGGCCGCATCGCCGTGCAGCAGCACAGGGATCACCGTGTGGCGTTCGGGGTCGTTGTTCTGATCGGTCTTGGCGCGGGCCTTGCCCAGAACCACCGGGTTCACCGCTTCGAGGTGCGAGGGGTTGGCGGTCAGCGACAGGTGCACCTTGTTGTTGTCGAATTCACGGTCCGACGAGGCGCCGAGGTGGTATTTCACGTCGCCCGATCCGTCCACGTCCTCGGGCTTGAAGCTGCCGCCCTGGAATTCGTTGAAAATGGCGCGATAGGGTTTTTCCAGCACGTTCGCCAGAACCGACAGGCGGCCGCGGTGCGGCATGCCGATGACGATTTCCTTGGCGCCGAGGTTGCCGCCGCGCTTGATGATCTGTTCCATCGCCGGGATCAGCGCTTCGCCGCCGTCGAGGCCGAACCGCTTGGTGCCCATGTATTTCACATGCAGGAACTTCTCGAAACCTTCCGCCTCGACCAGCTTGTTCAGGATCGCCTTGCGGCCTTCGCGGGTGAAGGTGATTTCCTTGTCGAAGCCTTCGATCCGTTCCTTCAGCCAACCGGCCTGTTCGGGATCCGAGATGTGCATGTATTGCAGCGCGAAAGTGCCGCAATAGGTGCGTTTCACGATATCCATGATCTGGCGCAGCGATGCGATCTGCAGGCCCAGCACGTTATCGATGAAGATCGGCCGGTCCATGTCGGCATCGGTGAAACCGTAGGAGGCTGGGTCGAGTTCGGGATGCGGGGTCTGGTCCTGCATGCCCAGCGGGTCCAGGTCGGCCACCAGGTGGCCGCGGATCCGGTAGGCGCGGATCAGCATCAGTGCCCGGATCGAATCCAGCACCGCGCGCTTGACCTGCTCGTCGGAAATCTCGAGTCCCTTTTCGGCGGCCTTGGCGGCGATCTTCTGGCCTGCGTCCTTGGCTTCCTTGACCGGGGCGGCGGGCCATTGCCCGTCCAGCGCGGCGGTCAGATCGTCATTGGGGGTCGGCGGCCAGTCGGCGCGCGCCCAGGACGGGCCCTGCGCTTCGGCCTTCACGTCCATTTCCGCGTCGCCCAGCTGGCGGAAGAATTCCTGCCACGCCTCGTCCACCGCGTTGGGATCGCTGGCGTAGCGGGCGTAAAGCTGTTCGAGGTATTCCGCGTTCTGCCCCTGCATGAAGCTGGAGGCGTGGAAGATATCGTTGGGTGATTGTTCGGTCATGGGTTCACCTATTGTGGGTTGGGACCGTATGCATTTTGGGCGTTGTCGATTGTGATCCGGTGTATCAGCCTTAAGGGGCCGCACTGCCCGACGGATATTTGATTGCGGGCGCGCTGACGCACTGCCCGCATTTCGCGCGGGGCATGGGGCGGGGTGTATTTACGCGGGTTCTGTCCGTGTCGCGGGTCATATCGCCCCTCCTGTGCGGGTCGTGTCTTCCGGGTCCAGCGCGTAACCGCCAAGGGTGAACATCCAGGCGAAAGCACGGCGCACCGCGGCGGCGGTGGCATCGTCGTACCACTCGGCCAGGGAACGGCTGTCATCGTCGCGGTGCTGGGTTTTAAGCCGGGGAATGTCCTGCGGGGCTGGAGCCTTGATGCAGGCCGCGAAGCGGGCCAGGTCCTCGGCCAGGTGCTCGAAGCGCAGTACGTCCGTCAGCACCAGGTCGTCGCCGATATGGCAGATGCGGTAGTCGCGTTGCGCGGCCTGGTCGGGGTTGGCGCAGGTCCGCCCGGCAAAGTCGCGGAACCGCGCGATCTGCTCGGCCTTCGGGGCCTGACGGGCGTCGCGCTGGAAGAAGAAGAAGGCCGACAGCATCTTATCGAAGGGATTACGGATGCAAGCCACCCGCGCATAGCGGTCCCAGGCCGCGCCTAAGAGGTCGCGCACTTCGGCGGCGGTCATGTGGTTGTACCAGGTCGGCCGTGTGCCGGTGGCAAGGGCGCCGCGGGCGCCCACAATCCCCTGCTCTGACGTCAGCATGTCGGTGGTATGGCTGGGCACATGGCCCGCAGGCATGCAGAGTGGTTCCAGCGCCACCTCGGCCGAGGTCCCGGCGGTCTTGCCCGTCTTGAGATAGACGAACCCATGCGCGTGCGAGACCAGCGTCATGAGGTGGCCTCCGCGTGTCTGGCTGTGATGGCTGTCTCGCGCATTGCGGTCGTCCTTATGTTTCTGGGCGGCTGTCCAAAGGATCCGGGGCCGCCCCGCGCCCCTCGGATGGCCCGGACCCGAAGGACCGGGCCGTCTCACCGGCCTCAGCCGATCTCAATCGCCTTCTGCACGGCTTCGCCTAGGGTGGCGGGGCTGTCGGCGACAACGATACCGGCGGATTTCATCGCCTCGATCTTGTCTTCCGCACCGCCCTTGCCGCCGGCGACGATGGCGCCTGCGTGGCCCATGCGGCGGCCCGGAGGTGCGGTGCGCCCGGCGATGAAGCCCGCGCAAGGCTTCCAGCGGCCCTTCTTCTTCTGTTCCTTCAGGAACTCGGCCGCTTCTTCTTCTGCCGAACCGCCGATTTCACCGATCATGATGATCGACTGGGTTTCGTCGTCGTCCAGGAACATGTCCAGCACGTCGATATGTTCGGTGCCCTTGATCGGATCGCCGCCGATACCCACCGCCGAGGACTGGCCCAGGCCGATGTCGGAGGTCTGCTTGACCGCCTCATAGGTCAGGGTGCCGGAACGCGACACGACGCCGACCGACCCGCGCTTGTGGATGTGGCCGGGCATGATGCCGATCTTGCAAGCGCCGGGGGTGATGACGCCGGGGCAGTTCGGCCCGATCAGGCGCGATTTGCTGTCTTCCAGCGCGCGCTTCACCTTCATCATGTCCAGCACCGGGATGCCTTCGGTGATGCAGACGATCAGTTCCATTTCCGCGTCGATCGCTTCGAGGATCGAGTCGGCCGCGAAGGGCGGGGGAACATAGATGACGGATGCGTTGGCTTCGGTCTTGGCCTTGGCTTCGTGCACCGAGTTGAAGACCGGCAGGCCCAGGTGTTCCTGGCCGCCCTTGCCGGGGGTCACGCCGCCGACCATCTTGGTGCCGTAAGCGATCGCCTGTTCGGTGTGGAAGGTGCCTTGCGAGCCGGTCAGGCCCTGACAGATCACCTTGGTGTTTTCGTCTACGAGGACTGCCATTTTGGCGTTCTCCCTATTTTAAGCCCATACTGGGCAATGGTTTTCCGATGAAGGTGGAGATCACGGGCGTTTCCGACCCAAATGTCACCTTCTTGAAGTATTCACGTTCATCATCCGTCAGTTTCGGGTGAACGGATGCGCCCGGGGTGTGCCGGAACCAAACGCGCATGTAGGTCAAGTGATGTGCCTGAGATGCGTCGACCGAGCATTCCGCATGGGCAGCGACATTACCTCTTTCAGTGGTTGCACTTGCATTCGGAAAGATGACTCTCCGATCCTCGACTGTTTCACTTAAGACGGCTTTGAGACCGACGAAACTCGGATCGCCCAGAGTGACCTGGGTGACGTTTTCACCTTTCTCCAGAACTGTCCTGGTGATCTCCTCAGCACAGGATCGGCATATAGGATCGAGATAACCCGGGCAGGCCGACGTTGTATAGGTATCAGCCCCGGCGCTTTGCGCCGCGGCCAACACCGATGCCACCATCAGAACCTGCCGGTTCATACCTTCACCCCTTCACCGCTTTCACGATCTTCTCGGCGCCGTCGCTGAGGTTGTCAGCGGCGATCACGTTCAGACCAGAGGTGTTGATGATTTCCTTGCCGGCTTCCACGTTGGTGCCTTCCAGACGGACGACCAGCGGGACCTGCAGGCCGACTTCCTTCACCGCGGCGACCACGCCTTCGGCGATGACGTCGCAGCGCATGATGCCGCCGAAGATGTTGACCAGGATGCCTTTGACGTTCGGGTCCGAGGTGATGATCTTGAACGCCTCGGTGACCTTTTCCTTGGTGGCGCCGCCGCCCACGTCGAGGAAGTTGGCCGGTTCCGCGCCGTAGAGCTTGATGATGTCCATGGTGGCCATCGCCAGGCCCGCACCGTTCACCATGCAGCCGATCTCACCGTCCAGAGCGATGTAGTTCAGGTCGTATTTCGACGCCTGCAGTTCCTTCGGATCTTCCTCGGTTTCGTCGCGCAGTGCGGCGATGTCGGCGTGGCGGTAAACCGCGTTGCCGTCAAAACCCAGCTTGGCGTCCAGCACCTTGAGGTTGCCTTCGTCGGTCACGATCAGCGGGTTGATTTCCAGCATTTCCATGTCCTTCTCGACGAAGGCCTGGTAGAGCTGACCCATCAGCTTGACGCATTGCTTGACCTGCGCGCCGGCCAGACCCAGCGAGAAGGCGATGCGGCGGCCGTGGAACGGCATGTAGCCGGTGGCCGGGTCGACCGAGAAGCTGAGGATCTTTTCGGGGGTCGAAGCCGCGACTTCCTCGATGTCCATGCCGCCCTCGGTCGAGCAGACGAAGGAAATCCGGCTGGTAACGCGATCGACCAGCAGCGCCAGGTACAGTTCGCGTTCGATGCCGGACCCGTCTTCGATGTAGATCCGGTTGACCTGCTTGCCCGCCGGGCCGGTCTGATGCGTGACGAGGGTGCGGCCCAGCATCTTCTTGGCTTCCTCGGCGGCTTCTTCCACCGACTTGGCCAGGCGCACGCCGCCCTTTTCGCCGGCGTCGGCTTCCTTGAAGGACCCCTTGCCGCGGCCGCCTGCGTGGATCTGTGCCTTGACCACCCAAAGCGGGCCGTCGAGTTCACCGGCGGCGGTTTTTGCGTCTTCGGCCTTCAGGACGACACGTCCTTCCGATACCGGGGCGCCGTATTCGCGAAGCAGTGCTTTCGCCTGATACTCATGAATGTTCATGAAACTGTCCCGTCTTGCTACGATTGGGTTCGGTCTGACACAGGCCAACGCGATGTTTAATCGTTTTTTTAGGCGCGGACGGGTTTTGATGAAGATTTCTGCAATTTGTGATCACACGCGCAAAAAGCGTGATCACAAACGCGCAGATAGTGTTTGCAGTGATTCGCGGAGCGCCAAATTTATTCAAAAAACGAAGATTATCAGGTTAAGTTTTTTGCCGCTGAAGCAAGAAACGCGGCCCATTCACGTTTATCGATGATGGTTGCCCGCGCCTGCGGGTCGCGTTTTACAAAGAGGGGTAGCGGATTGCGCTGACGGTTCGCGTGAAAAAGTCGGGCCTCATCATCCGGATGAGGCCCGCCTGTGTTGCTTTTAAATGCGGGCTTGGTTTGTCGCCATAGGCGTGCCGGCCCCCGTGCTTTTTCCCCGCCACAAGAGGGCGAGCGCGGCCAGCCCCAACGCCCATTCAATGGCGGTGACTGTGGCGAGCGTCGCGTCCGGCGCCCCGTCAAAACCGATGCTGACAAAGCGGCCCAGCCCGTAACCCAAATAGGCCAGGGCGGACAGCAAAAGCGCAAGTTCGATGTGGCGGCCGCGCAGCGCGGACCAGAGCACAAATAGGCCGGACACCAGCAGGACCATCCCGCCCGAGCGCAGATCGGAACGCAGAAGGGTCATATCGGGCAGGGAATGCCCCGAACTGGAATACATCATATCCGGCGCGAAGCTGAGCATTAGGCCAACCAGCATCAGGACGGCCGCGGACAGAAAGAGGAAGGGCTTTATGAATTTTGTCATGGCAAGAACTTTCTTTGACACGGTGTAAGATTTCTGTTTAGACGACTTAAAATCTTACACTGTGTCAAGTTAAAATCTTACATCATGTCAAATAAACGAGAAAAAACCCGCCATCTCCTTCTGGATACGGTCCTTTCTTTGTTACTGGCCCCCGAGGGGTCGCCCTTGCGGATGATCGATGTGGCCAAGGCGGCAGGGGTCACCCGGCAAACGGTCTATGCCCATTTCTCCAATCGGTCCGAAATGCTGATCGCTGCGATTCTGCATTTCGGCGACCAGTTGGATATCGACGACCGGCTGGCCCCCAGCCGTGCCGCACCGGACGGACGCAGCCGCCTCACGGCCTACACCCGGGCCATGCTGGAATTCTTCCCTGCGATCTACCCGCTGAAACAGTCGTTGATGCGAATGGGGGGCAGCGATGAAGAGGCCAAGTCGGCCTGGGAGGATCGCATTCGCGCGATGAAGGAAGGCTGCGCGGCGGCGGTCCGTGCGCTCAAATCCGATGGCGTCTTGCTGGATCATCTATCCGAGGCGCGGGCGACGGATCTCTATTTCACGCTGCTGAACATGGACGGATGGGCCCATTGCGTGTTGGAAAACGGCTGGCCGGAAGCGGACTATCTGGCCGAAATGCAGAGGGTGACCCATCTGGCGTTGGTGAAACCCTGAACTGAAGGCCGCAAACGACAAAAGGGACCGGCGAACCGGACCCTTTCGAAATGTCTTGCTGATGATCTGACGCTTATGCCAGCGACGGATCGATTTCCTTACAAGCGGCGACCAGGCCTTTCACGGCGTCGACCGACTTGTCGAACATGACCTGTTCTTCCTTGTTCAGCTTGATGTCGACGACCTTTTCGATGCCGCCGGCACCGATCACGGTCGGCACGCCGACATACATGTCCTTGACGCCGATTTCACCGTCGCAATAGGCGGCGCAGGGCAGGACGCGCTTCTGGTCCTTCAGGTACGCTTCGGCCATTTCGATCGCTGCGGTGGCGGGCGCATAGAAGGCCGAACCGGTTTTCAGCAGGCCGACGATTTCGGCGCCGCCGTCACGGGTGCGCTGCACGATGGCGTCCAGCTTGTCCTGGGTGGTCCAGCCCATTTCGACCAGGTCGGGCAGCGGGATGCCGGCGACGGTCGAATAGCGTACCGAGGGAACCATGGTGTCGCCGTGGCCGCCCAGAACGAAGGCGGTGACGTCTTTCATCGACACCTTGAATTCCTCGGCCAGGAAGTGGCGGAAGCGGGCCGAATCCAGCACGCCAGCCATGCCGCAGACCTTGTTCGCGGGCAGGCCCGAGAACTGCTGCAGTGCCCACACCATCGCGTCGAGCGGGTTGGTGATGCAGATCACGAACGCGTCGGGAGCGTTGGCGGCGATGCCTTCGCCGACCGACTTCATCACTTTCAGGTTGATGCCCAGCAGGTCGTCGCGGCTCATGCCGGGCTTGCGAGGCACGCCGGCAGTCACGATGCAGACGTCTGCGCCCGCGATGTCGGCGTAATCCTGAGTGCCCTTCAGCGAGGCGTCAAACCCTTCCGAGGGGCCCGACTCGGCGATATCGAGCGCTTTGCCTTCGGGGGTGCCTTCGGCGATGTCGAACAGAACGACGTCACCGAGTTCTTTCAGGGCTGCGAGGTGGGCAAGGGTGCCACCGATCTGTCCTGCGCCGATGAGGGCAATCTTGGGTCTGGCCATGGAATTTATCTCCGGTCCGTTGAGAAATCGCGCATGGGGTAGACCCTTACGATCATTCACGCAAGGGCGCTACGATGCGGCGACGGGATTTTTGTGACTGTCATATGACGATTTTTGCAGATAAATCAGGAGCGATAGCGCGAACAGCGGGGATTTGGGAAATGCAGTTGGACTTGGCCACTTTGGCGATTGCTGCCGCTGCCGTGGTGTTCGCCGGTATTTCCAAGGGCGGTTTCGGGTCGGGGGCGGCGTTCGCCTCGGCGGCGATTCTGGCCGTCGTGATGGAACCGGGACAGGCCATCGGCATCATGCTGCCGCTGTTGATGCTGATCGACGTGTCGACCCTGCGTCCCTACTGGAAAAAGTGGAGCTGGCCCGAGGCCCGCGTGCTGATCGTCGGATCGGTGCCGGGGATCGTTGCGGGCGGATGGCTGTATCAATCTGTGGACGCTGACGTGTTCCGTATCCTGATCGGCGGCATCGCGGTGGCTTTCGTGGCGTGGCAACTGGCGCTGAGGCTGAAACTGATCGGCGCGCCCAAGCGGGCGATGCCGGTCTGGGGCGGGACGATCGCCGGGGCGGTGGCGGGTTTCACCAGCTTCATCAGCCATGCGGGCGGGCCACCGGCGGCGGTTTACCTGCTGTCGCGGGGCCTGGGCAAAACGCCCTATCAGGCGACCACCGTTCTGACCTTCTGGGCGGTCAACCTGGCCAAGTTCGTGCCCTATTTCCTGCTGGGAATCTTTTCGGTGCAGACCTTCATGGCCGATCTTGTGCTGGCGCCCTTCGCGCTGCTTGGCGCGTGGATCGGGGTGCGGCTGCATTATCGCATCCCGGAGCGTGCGTTTTTCAGCCTGACCTACGTGTTGCTGATCCTGACCGGGGCGAAACTGATCTGGGATGGGGTGACGTGAACGGGCCGATCTTCTGAGGCCAAGTCGGTGCGCGCGTTGCGCCCTCAGATTCGAGTGCCCTGGGCGGACCGCGCCTCGGCCCGTTTCTGATAGGCCTGACCGCTGGCCAGCAGGCAGCTCAAGCCGGTCGGCAGGGTGGCGAGGATGGTCCAGGTGCCGGTGTCGGTCGAGGCGAAAATCTCGATCACCCGGTTGTTCGATCCCAGTCCGATGGATTGCCGGGTTTCGCCGTAGCGGTCCGCCAATTGCGCGATCACCTGATCGCGGGGCGCGCAGCGGTTGGCGGTTTGCGCTTGCGCCGCGCCCGCCAGCACCAGCGCGGCGAAGGCGAGCGTGAAGACCTTGGTTGTCATCGTCATCCCCTTTCAATTTGGCCTGATCCGGTGCGCAAAGCCTGCCGGTCCGGCGCTGAAGACGTGGTTAACGTGACGTCCCGCGCCGCAGCGCCGTTACGTATTTCTGCGATGCGGCAAAAATCTGCTTGAAGTTTTTGGTAAAAAATGCCCAATTCCGCGCAAGATTGTTGCGAGGAGATGAAAATGGACATGACCGCCCGCCCGTATCGTTCGGTTCTTTATATTCCCGGGTCCAAGGACCGGGCGCTGGACAAGGCGCGGGGCTTGCCGGTGGATGCGATCATCTTCGATCTCGAAGACGCGGTGACCCCCGACGCCAAGGTCGAAGCGCGCGCCACGCTGAAGGCGGCGCTGGATCAGGGCGGTTACGGCAGCCGGGCCAAGATCATCCGGATCAACGGGCTTGATACCGAATGGGGCAAGGGCGATGTCGAAGCGCTGCGCGACGCCGATGCCGACGCTTTCCTGCTACCCAAGGTGGACAGTGCCGCCGATGTGCAGGCGCTGGCCGATCTGCTGGGCAACGGCAAACCGATCTGGGCGATGATGGAAACCCCGTTGGGGATCATGAACGCGCTGGAAATCGCCGCCCATCCGCAACTGGCGGGTTTCGTCGCGGGCACCAACGATCTGGCCAAGGAACTGAACTGCCGGTTCCGCGCCGACCGTTTGCCGATGCAGATGGCGCTGCAGACGATCCTGATGGCGGCGCGGGCGCATGGCGTGGTGGCGATCGACGGTGTCTACAACCAGTTCAAGGATGACGAGGGGCTGAAGGTAGAATGCGATCAGGGCCGTGACCTGGGTTTCGACGGCAAGACGCTGATCCACCCGGCGCAGGTCGAGGTGACCAACGCCGCCTTCGCGCCGTCCGAGGCCGAGATTGACCTTGCCAAGCGCCAGATCGCAGCGCTGGAAGAGGTCGAAGCGGCAGGGCAGGGCGTTGCGGTGGTCGACGGCAAGATCGTCGAAAACCTGCATGTCGAAACCGCGAAAAAGACCCTCGCCAAGGCCGCAGCTATTGCCGAACTGGCCAAATAAGGCACATTAGCGCCCAGAGAACCAAATGGAACGGAGGTCTCCATGATCTGGCTTATTCTGGGCGTGCTGCTGTGGTCGGGCGCGCATTTGTTCAAACGACTGGCGCCCGAACTGCGCGCCTCCTGGGGCGAAAAGGCCAAGGGGCCGATCGCCTTGCTGTTGCTGCTGTCGCTGGTGCTGATGGTGGTCGGATACCGCACCGCAGACGGCGCGGTGTACTGGGGCCGCACCCCTATACTGGCCGGGATCAACAACCTGCTGATGCTGCTGTCGATCTACCTTTTCGCCGCCTCGGGGATGAAAACCCGCCTCACCGCCAGGATCCGCCATCCGCAGCTGGCCGGGGTCAAGGCTTGGGCCCTGGGGCACCTGCTGGTGAACGGCGACGTGCCGTCCTTCATCCTGTTCGGCGGCATGCTGATCTGGGCGGTCCTTTCGGTCATTCAGATCAACAGCATGGAGCCGGAGTGGAAGAAACCGACCGAATTTTCCACCGGCAAGGAAATCGGCGCTGCGGTCGGAACCGTGGTGGTGTTCGGCGCGATCGCCATGATCCACACCTGGCTTGGCTATAACCCGTTTGGATGAGACCCATGAAGATTTATCGTTTTCTGACCGCTGACGACACCTCGGCCTTCTGCCACAAGGTGACCGAGGCCCTGAACAAGGGCTGGGAATTGCACGGTGACCCGACCTATGCCTTCGATGCCGCCAATGGCGTCATGCGCTGCGGTCAGGCGGTGACCAAGGATGCGCCCGGCGAATACCATCCCGAACTGAAACTTGGAGAACTGTGATGGCGAAGACCAATCCGGGCCGCTTTTTCGAAGACTACAAGCTGGGCGATGTGATCGCCCACGCGGTGCCGCGTACCGTGGGCGAAGGAGAACGGGCGCTCTATCATGCGCTCTATCCGGCCCGTCACGCGCTGTATTCCTCGGATGAATTCGCCCGCGATTGCGGTCTGGCCGAAAGCCCACTGGACGATCTGGCCGCCTTCCACGTGGTGTTCGGCAAGACGGTGCCGGACGTGTCGCTGAACGCGGTTGCCAATCTTGGATATGCCGAGGGCAAGTGGCTGCAGCCGGTTTATCCCGGCGACACGCTGCGTTCGGTGTCCGAGGTGATCGGGCTGAAGCAGAATTCCAACGGCAAGTCGGGCGTCGTCTATGTCCGCACCCGCGGCATGAACCAACTGGGCGAGGTGGTGCTGGATTACGCCCGCTGGGTGATGGTGCGCAAACGCGACCTTGATGCGCCGGCGCCGGAAACGGTGATCCCCGAGCTGAAGAAGGTGATCCCGGTCGAGGAACTGGTGATCCCCGAAGGGCTGGATTTCTCAAACTACGATTTCACCCTGGCCGGCGAACCGCATCGCTGGGGCGATTACGAAGTGGGCGAAAAGATCGACCATGTCGACGGCGTCACCATCGAGGAAGCCGAACACATGATGGCGACCCGCCTGTGGCAGAACACCGCCAAGGTGCATTTCGACGCCACTTTCCGTCCCGATGGGCAGCGGTTGATCTATGGTGGTCACGTGATTTCGATGGCCCGTGCGCTGTCGTTCAACGGGCTGGCCAACGCGCAGATGATCGTTGGTCTAAACGGCGGTGCCCATGCCAACCCCTGTTTCAGCGGCCTGACGGTGAAGGCGTGGTCCGAAGTTCTGGACAAGGCAGAGACATCCGCGCCCGGCGTCGGCGCCATCCGCCTGCGCCTGGTCGCCACCAGCGGGGGGGAACCGTTCCGGCTGAAGGGCGAGGACGGCAAATACCTGCCCGAGGTTCTGCTGGATATCGATTACTGGGCTTTGATGCCGATGTGACCGGCCTTCAAGCTGGCCTGCCTGATTTCTCTTATGATCGGCCCCACCTTCCGGTGCGGGCCGATTTCCATTTCAGGCGGGCGTGACGGTGCCGCCGATAGCGTGATCACGCTCTCGGGGCGCCCAAGGCGGAAGCGGAGCAGCCCGTGCCGCCGCAATTCCGGTCAAGTGCCGTGCCAAGCCGCGCCATGTGCGGCTCATCACGGCAGGAAATCGTAATGTGCGGCGATGCTTCGCCCGTCGCGGAATCGAGGAAAAACCCGATTATTTCGATAAGATATATTTGTGATCACGCCGGGTTTCGCCGTGATCACAAAGGTAAAATTTTCCCTCTTTTCTGCGGGGTTTAGCGCAATCGCTACCCCCGTTGCGCGTGACACGGGCAAAAAAAACAGTAAGAAAGAGGCTAAGTAAGGGAACCCTGAAAGGATCTGATATGGCTGATGTGAAAAAGGCCGAGCGCCCGCTTTCCCCGCACATCCAAATCTATCGCCCCCAGCTGACTGCAATCACGTCCATTCTGACGCGAATTACCGGAAACGCCCTGATCGTCAGCGCGGTTCTGGTTGTGTGGTGGTTGCTGGCCGCGGCGACGAGCGCTGAATACTATGCCCTGGCTGATGCCGTGATGACCTCGTGGTTCGGCGACCTGGTCATGACCCTGTCGGTGCTGGGGCTGTGGTATCACTACCTCGCGGGCCTGCGTCACCTTTATTTTGACGCCGGTCACGGGCTGGACATCCCCACCGCTGAAAAGCTGGGCTGGGCCTGCCTGATCGGATCGGTCGCGCTGACCGTCCTGACCCTCATCATCGTATAACCGGAGCCGAGCCATGCGTTACCTGACCGCCCGTAAACGCGCCGAGGGCAAAGGCGCTTCCCATACCGGGACCGAACACCACTGGTACATGACCGTCAGCGCCGTCGGTCTGGCCTGTATCGTCCCGCTTTTCATCTTCATCTTCGGCCGCGCGCTCGGGTCTTCTCACGAGGAAGTGCAGGCGATCTTTTCGCGCCCGTTCACCGCGGTTCTGACCGCTCTGGTCCTGCTGGTCGGCCTGCGCCACTTCGCGAAAGGCGCGCAGATGATGATCGAAGACTATGCGCAAGGTACCACGCGCAAGTTGCTGGTGATGTTCGTGATCGGCCTGTCCTACGTGGTGACCGGCTTCGGTCTGTTCGCCCTGGCCAAGATCGCGCTCTGAAGGAATTAGGAAAATGGCTGCATACAAATACGAAACGCACGAATATGACGTGGTTGTCGTCGGCGCCGGCGGCGCGGGTCTGCGGGCCACGCTGGGCATGGCCGAACAGGGGCTGCGCACAGCTTGTGTGACCAAGGTTTTCCCGACCCGGTCGCACACCGTGGCGGCACAAGGCGGCATCGCCGCCTCGCTCAGCAACATGGGCCCGGACAACTGGCAATGGCACATGTACGACACCGTCAAGGGGTCGGACTGGCTTGGCGATACCGACGCGATGGAATACCTCGCGCGCGAAGCGCCCAAGGCGGTTTACGAACTGGAACATTACGGCGTGCCGTTTTCGCGCACCGAAGAGGGCAAGATCTACCAGCGTCCCTTCGGCGGCCACACTACCGAATTCGGTGAAGGCCCACCGGTGCAGCGCACCTGCGCCGCCGCCGACCGGACCGGCCACGCGATCCTGCACACGCTGTACGGCCAGTCGCTGAAGAACAACGCCGAATTCTACATCGAATATTTCGCCATCGACCTGATCATGTCCGATGACGGTCAGTGCCAGGGCGTGGTGTGCTGGAAACTCGACGACGGCACCTTCCACGTGTTCAACGCCAAGATGGTGGTGCTGGCGACCGGCGGGTACGGCCGGGCCTTCTTCTCGGCTACCTCGGCGCATACCTGCACCGGTGACGGCGGCGGCATGGTGGCACGTGCCGGGCTGGCGCTGCAGGACATGGAATTCGTTCAATTCCACCCGACCGGCATCTACGGGTCCGGCTGCCTGATCACCGAGGGCGCCCGCGGCGAAGGCGGTTACCTGACCAACTCCGAAGGCGAACGGTTCATGGAGCGCTATGCGCCCCAGTACAAGGACCTGGCGCCGCGCGATTACGTGTCGCGCTCGATGACGATGGAAATCCGTGAAGGCCGCGGCGTCGGCGAACATGGCGATCACATCCACCTGAACCTGTCGCACTTGCCCGCCGAAGCGCTGGCCGAACGTCTGCCGGGCATTTCGGAAAGTGCCAAGATCTTCGCCGGTGTCGACGTTACCAAGGAACCGATCCCGGTCCTGCCCACCGTGCACTACAACATGGGCGGTATCCCGACCAATTACTGGGGCGAGGTTCTGAACCCGACCGCGGACAATCCCACCGCCGTCGTGCCCGGCCTGATGGCTGCGGGCGAAGCCGGCTGCGCCTCGGTGCACGGCGCCAACCGTCTGGGCTCGAACTCGCTGATCGACCTTGTGGTGTTCGGCCGCGCGGCCTCGATCCGCGCCGGTCAGGTGGTTGACCCGAACGCGCCGAACCCGGTTCTGAACCAGGCGTCGATCGACAAGGCCTTTGAGCGGTTCGACGGTCTGCGCAACGCCAATGGCGGCATCCCGACCGCGGAACTGCGGCTGGAAATGCAGCGCACAATGCAGTCGGACGCGGCGGTGTTCCGCACCGACAAGACCCTGAAGGAAGGGGTCGAAAAGATGACTGCGGTTGCCGCCAAGATGGACGATCTGAAAGTGACCGACCGGTCGCTGGTCTGGAACAGCGACCTGATGGAAACGCTGGAACTGGCCAACCTGATGCCGAACGCGCTGGCCACCATCGTCGGAGCCGAGGCGCGCAAGGAATCCCGCGGCGCCCACGCGCACGAGGATTACCCGGATCGCGACGACAAGAACTGGCGGATCCACACCGTGTCCCGCGTCGAGGGCAACAAGGTCGATCTCAGCTATCGTCCGGTGATCCTCGATCCGCTGAGCACCGAAGACGAAGGCGGCATCTCGCTGGAGAAGATCGCGCCGAAAGCGCGGACCTTCTAAGGGGCGGCGATGGACCGGCAGCAGCAAAAACACCTGCGCAAGGCCTTTCAGGTCGCCGGACCCAAGGTCCGGCGCCACCTGCGGCCGCTGCTGCCGCAAACCGCGGTCAGCTTCGCGGGGGTGGAGCTGCTGGTCAATCCGCGGGACAATTTCACCGAACAGTGCATCTGGCTGAACGGTGAACCGCCCGAGGCGCAATCGCTGCAAGCTCTGACCGACATCGTGAGGGGAAAGCGGGCGCTGGTGCTGGATATCGGCGGCAACTGCGGCGCCTTCGCGGTGCCGCTGGCGCGCGCCGCCGGTGCGGGATCGCGGGTGATCGCTTTCGAACCCAACCCGGTGATGCTGGGGCGGCTGGGCGAAAACGTGCGCCGCAACGGCCTTGGCGACGTGGTGCGGATCGAAGGCTGTGCTCTTGGTGCCGAGGAAGGCGAGGCCAAGCTGATGCTGAGCGCCGGAAATTACGGTCAGGCATCGCTGCGCGGTGTCGGCAAGGGCAAGGCCGACGGCACCGTGTGCGTGCCGGTCCGGCCGCTGGCCCCCTATATGAAGGGCGCGGACGACTATGATGTCTGTGTCATCAAGATCGACGTCGAAGGGTTCGAGGATTCGGTTCTCGGCCCGTGGCTCGATCAGGCGGGCGAGGCTGACATGCCCGATGCCATCCTGATCGAAACCGAACATGCCGCGGAGTGGGGCGGCGACCTGATCGGGCGGATCACATCCGCCGGGTATGCGCCCCGGTTCGAAGGCGAAGGAAATACACTGTTTGTCCGCGATGCGGGCCGACTGAGCGATTAACGGCGGCGTCGTCCGCAGAAGTAGGAGAAGCGACAATGGTCCAACTGACGCTCCCCAAGAATTCCCGCGTCCGTACCGGGAAGACCTGGCCCAAACCCGAGGGCGCGACGAACGTGCGCAAGTTCCAGATCTATCGCTGGAATCCCGATGACGGCGAAAACCCCCGGGTCGACACCTATTTCGTCGACATGGACAAATGCGGCCCGATGATCCTGGACGCGCTGATCAAGATCAAGAACGAGATCGATCCGACCCTGACCTTCCGGCGGTCCTGCCGCGAAGGCATCTGCGGGTCCTGCGCGATGAATATCGACGGCATCAACACGCTGGCCTGTATCTACGGCATGGACGAGGTCAAGTCGGACACGGTCAAGATCTACCCGCTGCCGCACATGCCGGTGGTCAAGGACCTGATCCCCGACCTGACCCACTTCTATGCGCAGCACGCGTCGATCATGCCGTGGCTGGAAACCAAGACCAACCGGCCCGCCAAGGAATGGAAGCAGTCGATCGAGGACCGCAAGAAACTCGACGGCCTCTATGAATGCGTGATGTGCGCCAGCTGCTCGACCTCCTGCCCGAGCTACTGGTGGAACGGCGACAAGTATCTTGGGCCGGCAGCGCTTCTGCACGCCTATCGCTGGATCATCGACTCGCGCGATGAAGCCACCGGCGAACGGCTGGACGATCTGGAAGATCCGTTCAAGCTGTATCGCTGCCACACCATCATGAACTGCGCCAAGACCTGCCCGAAAGGTCTGAACCCGGCCAAGGCGATTGCCGAGATCAAGCGCATGCTGGTGAACCGCACGGTCTGACCGGGCGCAAATCCAGTGCTTTGAAAGGGCCCGCCACGACGCGGGCCTTTTTCTTTTCCCGGTCATCGGTCACCCCGTCAAACCTGCAAATGCTGCATGGCGGCACGGCGCGAATGGTAGATGTCATTTTCCGCACAATGTTTAATTTCAGCGTCACGGGGGGAACGTCAGAGAACCGAGGCAATGATGTCCGATACCGCACAAACCCAAGAAGCACGGTCCCGCGAAGCGCTGGAAGCCCTGGAACAGGCCTATGCCTACTACATCCCGGAAGAAGCCGTGAACGGCAGCGACGAAGATTTCGTGGAATATTACGAATACGCCGCAGCGGCCTGAGGCCGCCCGCACGGCAAGAGCAAAAGGCGCGTCCCTCCGAGGGCGCGCTTTTTCTTTACGCGAGGTCCGGGTTTGCGGAAACCCCCGTCCCGCTTAGCCTGACGGCGGGAGGATACGCCATGGTCGATGTCATCGTCGTGGGCGCCGGACTGGATGGGCAGCGCCGGCTTCGACCGGCCCGAGGATGCCAACCCCCGCAGGGTGGCCGAGGCCTATGTCGATTTCGCGGCGGGCGAGATGCGGCCTTGGCTGAAAAGTCTCGGCATGCGCTGGTTCCCGGTGGTCGGCTGGGCCGAACGGGGCGGATCGCTGGCCGACGGTCATGGCAATTCGGTGCCGCGTTTCCATATCACGTGGGGCACCGGGCCTGGGGTGGTCGCGCCGTTCGAACGGCTGGTGCGGGCAGCGGCGGACGACGGGCGGCTCAGCTTCGGTTTCCGTCACCGGGTGACCGACCTGATCGTGGCAAACGGCGCGGTGGCCGGGGTCGCCGGCGAGGTTTTGCGCGCGGATACGGCAGCACGCGGGCAGTCGACCAATCGCGACGTGACCGGAAGGTTCGAACAGCGCGCCGGGGCGGTGATCGTGACCTCGGGCGGGATCGGCAGCAATCACGCCATGGTGCGCGCCAACTGGCCCACCGACCGTCTGGGACCCGCCCCCGATCGGATGGTGGCCGGGGTGCCGGACTATGTCGACGGACGGATGCAACAGATCGCCAAGGCCGCCGGGGCCGGGGCGATCAACGAAGACCGGATGTGGCATTACACCGAAGGGCTGGCGAACTGGGATCCGATATGGCCCAATCACGGCATCCGTATTCTGCCCGGGCCCAGTTCGGTCTGGTTCGATGCTCTGGGGCAGCGGATGGAGGCCCCCTGCCTGCCCGGTTTCGACACGCTGGCGACGCTGAAGCGCATCCTGTCGACCGGACATGACCACAGCTGGTTCATCCTGACCCAGAAGATCATCGAAAAGGAATTCGCGCTGTCGGGCAGCGAACAGAATCCGGATCTGACGGCGGGCAAGTGGTCGGCGGTGATCCGGGCGCGGCTGGCGGGCAAGGGCGCGCCCGCCCCGGTCGAGGCGTTCAAGACACATGGCGAGGATTTCGTCGTCGCCGATACCCTGAGCGATCTGGTTGCGGGCATGAACCGGCTGACGCCTGACGCGCCTGTCGACCTCGCCCGGATCGCGGCGCAGATCGAGGCGCGCGATGCCCAGATCGACAACGAGTTCGCCAAGGATGCGCAGATCATCGCCATCCGGCAGGCCCGTGCCTATCGTGGCGATCGTCTGATCCGCACCGCCAAGCCGCACAAGATCCTCGATCCCGGCAACGGGCCGCTGATCGCGGTGCGGCTGAACATCCTGTCCCGGAAATCGCTGGGCGGATTGCATACCGATATCAACGGCCAGGTGCTGCGCCCGGACGGTTCGCCCTTTGACGGGCTGTTCGCCGCCGGGGAGGTCGCGGGCTTCGGTGGTGGCGGCTATCACGGTTACAACGCCCTGGAAGGCAGCTTTCTGGGCGGCTGCATCTTTTCCGGGCGCGCCGCGGGGCGGGCCGTCTGAGCTTTTCTTCGGCGCCGGAATTTGCGAAGCAGGGCCATGCCTATCCTTGGTCTGTTGCTGGCCTTCATCCTGGTCATGATCCTGTCGAACCGTCGCACGCGCCATTGTAAATGGCGCGCCGACCGGCGTCACGACCGCGAAGGGCAAAGCTGTTACCGTTGCATGGTTTGCGGTGTGGAGCGCTTTACTTCGGACGGCAAGCCGCCCAAGGATTGTCATGCGGAAACCCCGCCGCCATCCCTTTGAAACCGCAGGTGTGACATGACCGATATTCCCGCCGATGCCGAAACCCGCCGCGCTGTCGCGCCGGTGATCTGCTATCCCAATGACACCTTGCCCAAGGTGGATCTGGCGCTGTACCGGGGCGCCCGCGAAGGCGCGCGGAAGGTCGACGAGGTGCTGGTGCCGCCACGCGAGGCGATGGCATTCAGGGTGGCGGCAGGGCAGTTTTTCCGCGTTTCCTCGGTCGAAGGGCCGCAGGTTGGCGACCTGAACCTGTGGAATGCGCATGACCTGTCGGAACGGTTCTATTCCGGCAAGACGCGGGCGTTGCACGGCACCCATCTGAGCACCGGCGAACGGATGTGGTCGGCCTTCCCGTTTCTGCGACCGATGGCGACGATCACCGAAGACACGCTTGGCTGGTACGGGATCGACGGCTATGGCGGGTCGGTGCATGACGTGATCGGCACCCGCTGCGATCCCTACACCCATAACTTGCTGTCGGGCGGGCAGTATCACCATTGCTGTCATTCCAACCTGACACGGGCATTGGCCGATGCGACGGGTATGACCTTGGCCGAGGCCGAACCGCATGTGCACGACGTCCTCAACGTCTTCATGTGCACCGGGTTCACCCGCGATACCGGGCAGTATTTCATGAAGGCCAGCCCGGTGCGTCCGGGCGATTACCTCGAGTTCTTTGCCGAGATCGACCTGCTGGGGGCCCTGTCCGCCTGTCCCGGCGGCGATTGTTCCTCGGAGCATTCCAGCGACGAGGCCGCCTGCTATCCGCTTCTGGTGGAAGTTTTCGCCCCCGAAGAAGGGGCATTGCAGGGCTGGTCGCAGCCGGGGACAAACGGATACGACAGGACGCACGGACGGTAAGGGCACGCCGAAACGGGACGGCTTCGCCCACGCGGCGGCTAATCCGTCAAAGGTCGGGCGCCGACAGGGCTGACAGAAAAGCGGCGCGGACAAGGACTGTCCGCGCCGCTGAATGTTTCAGGTCTTCTTTTGCTTCTGTAGCTCAGAACACCATTTCGACGAACAGGTTGCCGCGATGCTCTTCGTAACCCGAGGACAGCGCCCCGTTGTAGCCGAGACCGACGCGCGTGGTTTTCCCGCTCTGGTTCGAAAGCGTCCAGGACACTCCCGCGCCGAGGTCCAGCCAGTTATCGTCCAACCCGTCAACGGGGGCGGCGAAGGTCGGCAGGTTGCTTCCCGAGAAGCTGGTCGACACGGTCATGTCGTCGCCGCTCCGGGCAGCCCATGCCGCGTAGCCGAAGGCCTTGAAGTTGCCGCCGTTCTTGGTGGCGCCTTGGGTTTCGCCGCGAAGGCCGAGGCGCGCGACGGTGACCTCTGCATCCTGTGCGCCGATATCGAGGTTGTAGAGCCCGGCACCGGTTTCGCTGAAGCCATCAACCGAGATCTTGTAATACTCGGCCGATGCCATCGGACCGAAGGACATTGCACCCTTCTGCATCATCCAGTCAGCCCCGAGCGATGCGAACACGGTTTCGCCATTGGTGCTTCCGGTGGCCGTCTGGTTGACCGTGCCGAAAGTGATGTTGCGCGTCGAATCGTAGGACAGGTCCTGATATCCGGCTGCCGCCTGAACGCGAACACCGCCGACATTGAACCGGGTGAAGCCGGCAATGGTATAGGCCTCTGCATCCAGCGATCCGCGCCCGGCCATGATGCTGGCCTCGCCCTGCTGGGCGCCGAACATCAGGCCCGCAGTGACGTTTTCATTGAGCGCGCGTTCGAAACCGCCATGGAAGCTGAAGCTCGAGGTGGAGAAACCGGCATTGTTCGCGGTGCGGTCGTAATCTGCCGATGTGCCGCCGATCTTGACGAAGGCGCGGGTGCCATCGCCGACGCTCCAGTTGCCGGCCCCCCTGGAGGGTTGCTCGTTCGCGCCTTGTCCCAGTTCGCCGCCGTTCAGCGCGGCGATGGATTCGGACCCGAAGGAATAGGCAAGGCCGCTATAGGCCCCCAGGAAGCTGTAGCCGACGCTTTCCAAGGCGAGCTGCTGTTCGGCAGCGGTCGGCAGCGCCTCGATTGCGGCGAGCGCGCCCAGATAGCCGGGATCGGCATTGAGGAACGGCACGTTGGCGGCATCAAGTGTGGCGGCCATGCCAAACTGGAAGTCGGTCGCGCTGACTTCGACGATCGGTGCGAAGGTCGGTACGATGCGCAGGGTGAATTCGCCCAGGGCAATATCGCCGACATCCAGGTTGAAGTTCAGGTTGACGTTCGAAAGGTCTTCGATCGGCAGAACCTCGAACACGTCCCCCGCTTCCATCAGCGCCGCGATATTGGCGGGAATTTCGTCACCGCTCGCATAGGACAGGTCGGCAACTGTGACACCCAGAACGTCGGCCAGATCGGCCAGCCGGGCAGCAAGGTCGGTGGCATCGGCATTCATCGACCCCCAAACCCAGTTGCCGGCCCCGCCGTTGGCGCGATGGTCGTACCAGGCGATCAGGGCGTCTTCATCCGTGGTGTCGGCCACCACTTCGTCCCAGAACATCCCGTCGGGAAGCATCGTGCGCGCCAGCAGGGAATCGCCGAACAAGTCTAAATGGTCTGCGTTGGTCAGGTTCGCGCCGCTCAGAACGGTGAGGTCGGTGTTCGACGTCAGTTCGAAACCGGCGCGTTCGGGGCTGAAAAAGCCGATATCGCCTTCCTGTCCGCCGTCGCCGAACAATCCGTCGGGGAACCAGGACCGCTGCAGCGGCGCCTGTCCTTCGGTGCCGACCAGGAACGGCCAGTCGATGGCGTTCGCTTCGCTCAGCGTGACCAGGTTGTCGAACAGCACCGCGGACGCGGGATTGGACGGGTCCATCGCCACGAAATCGTCGCCGGTGCCGGTGCCGAGCTGAAGCTGGAAGCTCTGGATCCGAGCGCCCGTCGTGTTGGAGGTTTTACCGTAGTTGAAATACTCGGTAATCCCGCTGCTGTCCGCAGTCGAGAAAACGAGGTCCAGCGCCCCGTTACCGGTCATGAAGGTCTTGAAGCGGTTGCCGGTGCCGGGGCCTTCGGCGCAGCCAGCGCCGGGCTGGCTGGAACGGAGACAGTTCAGCACGCCGCTGGGGGAAAATTCGTTGCCGACGAAGTCGTCGTTGTTGATGTCCCCGGTGACGGCGAAGATGCCGGGGTCGACGACGCCCTCATCTTCATCGGCAAGAACGAAGCCGAAACCGAACGGGCCGGTGAAGCCTTCGATCGTTCCCGCATTGATTGCAGTTGATGCCATGAGACCCGCAGTCAAGGAAACGACTGCCGCGATAGGCCGGATTAAAGTCACAATAAGCCTCCATTCTGATAGGCGTGAGATCAGCTGTCCTATGCCGATCCATTTTTTAGATTATTTTCCCGAAATTTTGTGCAAATTCGGTATGATTGTTCGTTAAGCGCATTACTGCCCGGGAAGGTATTTGGTCCCTAGCGACCCTTCAAGCGGAAAAGCGCAGCGCGTCATCCGCAAAGCATTTCAAAAAAAGAATGTTTCCCCAATGCAACAATAGGCTGTTTGCATACCTGTTTTACAAGGCTTCTTCGGGCGCATTGATATGGATCAAGTTTTCGACTTAAAAAATGGACAAGGCGCAAATTTCGGCGCCAGAATACGACATCTTCCCTGCGCCCCAAGCGGGGTCAGATGAAACTTGGGGCGTGGCCAAGACAGGCATGTCGGCGGCGCAATTTTCGGGGACAGCGGAGAGGACATTTTCCAATAGAGGCGCGAGACACATGATGACCGCATCTGGCAGTGGCGTAACGAAGCCGCCGACAGCGCGGTCAAATGTTCGCCAACGCTGCGGCCGGTTTCCAAGGCATCACCGGATCAAGGTTGCCGGGAAAATCGCGTCGGCCGGCAGCCTTGGTTCTGTTCCGAACACCTTGGATGTTTCGGAGAGGATAGGGGACCTATCAGCTGTCGTGGATGTAGTGAAGCCGGTTGAAAATCTTGCGCCACGCGGCGACCTCGGCGGCAAGGTTTTCGGGCGCGTTCGAATGCAGCGCGGTCGTGATCAATCTGGCCAGTTCCGGCATGTGCTCGGGCGTCATGCCCCAGCGGACAAGTTCCGGCGTGCCGATGCGCAGCCCGTTCAGGTCGCCGTCCACCTCGGCGATGGGCAACCCGATGCCGCAGGCCAGGAATCCCGCCTTGCGCAGTTTTTTCGAGGCCGCCTGACCGCCGCCGAACCCGGCCGCTTCCAGCGCGAATTGATGCGACGTGGTTGCGCCCTTGTCGGCGGCAAAGACCGGCAGGCCCTGATCGCCAAGCGCGCGGGCCAGCGCCCGGGCGGTGTCGATCATCGACCGGGCATATCCGGTGCCGTGATCGCGCCAGTCCAGCATGGTCATCGCCAGAGCGGCGGATTTGGCGGCGTCGAAATTGGCGGTCATGCCGGGGAAGGCGATGGCGTCGAGCCGCTCAGCGATATCCGCATCGTTGCTGACGATCAGCCCGGAAGGCGGGCCGCCGAGCGATTTGTAAGTGCTCATCGTCATCAGGTGCGCGCCCTGGTCAAGCGGGCTGGGCCAGGCTTGGCCCGCGATGATGCCGCATTGATGCGCCGCGTCGAACAACACATGCGCGCCGACCTTGTCGGCGATGGCGCGGATATCGGCGACCGGATGGGGGAACAGGTTCAGGCTGCCGCCGATGGTGATGATCCGGGGCCGGACCCGTTCGGTCAGCGCTGCCAGCCCGTCAAGATCGACGCTGTAGCCGTCGGCATCGACTGGGGCGGCGTGGCTTTGCAACCCGTAAAGCCCGGCGCAGCCCGCCGCGTGATGGGTGACATGGCCGCCGATGCTGGCGGGCGGAGTGATGATCGCATCGCCCGGTTTGGCCAGCGCCATGAAGCCGTAAAGGTTGGCGATCGCGCCCGACGGCACCCGGATTTCGGCATATTTGGCACCGAAGATTCCCGCGCAAAGTTCGGCCGCGATCACCTCGATTTCCTCGATCGCTTCCAGCCCCATTTCGTACTTGTCGCCGGGGTAACCAAGCGACGGACGGGTGCCTAGCCCCGAGGCCAGCAAGGCCTCGGCGCGCGGATTCATCACGTTGGTCGCGGGGTTGAGGTTGAAGCAGTCGCGTTCGTGGATTTGCCGGTTGGTTTCGGCAAGGGTTTCCAGACGGGCGGCCAGACCGGCGCTTGCCCTGACCGCGGTGTCGTTGGCGATGCGCTGTACAAGGGTTTCAGCCTGCGGCGGGACCCAGTTGCGTTTCGTGAGATGGGGCATTGGTTCGATTCCTGAGTGGCGTTTCGCTCAGAAAATCGCGGCGGGGGACTTTGCGCAAATCAGTTTTCATATATTCTTGGCCTAGAAAAACTAGGTCTTCGCCATGTCCGTCCATCCTCCACGCCCCTCGGGGCCGCCCCTGAACGCCCTGCGCGCCTTTGAAGCCGCAGCAAGGCTTGGCGGATTTTCCCGCGCCGCCGACGAATTGTGCGTCACCCCCGGCGCGGTGGCGCAGCAGGTCAAGGCGCTGGAGGACTGGGCGGGGGTCGCCCTGTTTGACCGGCAGGCGCAGGGGGTGGTGCTGAACGACATGGGCCGGCAGGTGCTGCCGTTGGCGACCCGCGCCTTCGATCAGGTCGCTGCCATGGTGCAGGAGTTGCGCGCGGTGGCCAGCCCCAACCGGTTGCATATCGCGGCCTTGCCGGCAGTGGCGCAACTGTGGCTGTCGCCGCGCCTGCCGGGGCTGCGGCGGGCGCTGCCGGATCTGGAAATATCGGTCACGGCGATGGAGCAGCCGCCCAACCTGGAGCGCGACCCCTTCGACATGACGCTGTTCTTCGGCGACCCGGCGGAGGGCGAGCAGATTGCCGATGACGTGATCCTGCCGGTCTGCGCGCCCGCCCTGGCGGGCTGTCTGGCCGAAGTTGCCGATCTGGCCAGGCTGAATTGCCTGTCCGACAGCGCCTGGGCGGGGGACTGGCCACTTTGGTTGCAGCAGGCTGCCGGGGCAGAGGCCCCGACCCTGCGCGGGCCGGTGTTTTCGCTTTACGCGCTGGCGGTGCAGGAAGCGGTCAACGGGGCGGGCGTGTTGATGGGGCACCGCTGCCTGATCGAGCGCGATCTGCGCGAGGGCAGGCTGGTGGCGCCCTTCGATCAACCGGTCGCCACCGGAAAGGCGCTGATCATGCAGCTGCGCCAGCCGGTGCGGACCCCGCTGGCGCGGCTGGCGGCGGCGTTACGCGAAAGCCGCCTCTAGCGCGATTTCCACCATGTCGCCGAAAGATTTCTCGCGATCTTCCGAAGGCAAGGCTTCGTGGCTGATCAGGTGGTCGGACACGGTCAGCACGGCCAGCGCCCGCACCCCGTAACGCAGGGCGAGATTGTAAAGCTCGGCGGCTTCCATCTCGACGCCAAGGATGCCATGGCGGATCATCTGTTCGTTCAGGTCGGGCCGTTCATCGTAGAAGACATCGGCCGAATAGATGCCGCCGACATGCGTAGCGACGCCCTTGGCCTCGGCCGCGCCGGCGGCGGCCTTCAGCAGCGACCAGTCGGCCGAAGGGGCGAAGTTCAGTTCCCTGAAAATGCCGGTCGATGGCGTCGAGATCGACGAGGCGGTCATCGCCAGGATCACGTCGCGCAGTTTCACCTTGTCCTGCATGCCGCCGCAGGACCCGATACGGATAAGGGTTTTCGCGCCGTAATCGCGGATCAGTTCATTGGCGTAGATCGACAGTGACGGCATCCCCATGCCCGACCCGTGGATGGTCACCGGGTTACCCTTGTAGCTGCCGGTGTATCCCAGCATCCCGCGCACTTCGTTCACCAGCCTGGGGTCGTCGAGAAAGGTTTCCGCCGCCCATTTGGCTCGATACGGATCGCCGGGCAGCAGCACGGTTTCAGCGATCTCTCCGGGTTTTGCGCCGATATGAATGGTCATGGGGTGTCCTAGCGCTGGTACTTGATGAAGGGCGTGAGGGTGCCGATCCGATCATAGAGCTGACGGGCGTTATGGTTGAAGTCCTGTGTCAGCCAGTAAACCGTGGGGGTGCCGTTTTCATCCGCGGCTTTGTAGACCGCTTCGATCAGCGCCCGGCCGATGCCCTGGCCGCGAACCTCCGGATCGGCATAGAGGTCCTGCAGGTAACAGACATCCTCCACCCGCCAGTTGTGCGCGTGATAGATATAGTGAACCAGACCGACGGCTTTGCCATCAAGCTCGGCCAGCAGCGCTTGCTGCTGTGTCCGTTCGGGATCGACCAGCCGGGCGAAAGTGGTCTTGTGAACCTCTTCGGGCAGGCTGCTTTCGTAAAATACCAGATAGGCGGACCACAGCCGCCGCCATTCCGTTTCGTCCTCGGCTTTCAGGGGGCGTATGTTCAAGCTCATTCGGATACCTCGCTCTTTCCGGACTACAATGAGGAAGTCGTCAGGTCATGACAACAAAGGCTCAAAAGGGACGTGGAGGAAACCGTGGATGGCATTTCAAATTGTGGCGAAATTTCAATACGCAATTTCCCCTGGTGTTGTAGTGTGGGGACGTCGAGGGCGCAATCTAGGAGGCCCCGCGTGCCGCAAACAGATCATTCAGACATTTCCGAAGTAATCAAAGCTCAATTGGATTTCGCGCGCGACATTTCAGAAATGATGCTGGCGGCCACCGAACGCCAGCAACAGGCGCAAATGGCGCAGCAGGAGAAGCTGTCTCAATTGTGTCAGTCCATACTTTCCGGTTCCTGAATTTACATTTCGACGGGGGAATTATTCATGCCCGACAAGGCCGATGCGGAAACAAGAAAAGAAACCGACGCTCCGTCACAGGCTCCCGATGCCGGTAAGTACTCGGATGTCAAAGTGCTGGCGGATGCGCCGGCGATGGCGATGGGGTCAATCTACTAGACGCTGTCCCATTCCACCGGCCTCCTGTTCGCCAATGCGGTGAGCACGCAGCAGCAGAACGCGATCATTTCTCAGGCGGCGACGACCCTGGGTGTCTCGTTCCTGCTTGGGGGAACGAATTCGGAGCAAGATTCGATGAAAGGTAAGAAGTAATGGCATTTCCAACCTCCGTGAACGATCAGATTACCGACGCCGTGACGCAGTCCAACGTCAAGATCCTGTCCGAAGCGCCGTCGATGGCCATGGGGTCTATGTACCAGTCGGCCGCACATTCTTCGGGCATCCTGATGGAAAACGCGGTCGCCAGTCAGCAGGCCGGGGCGACATTGCTGCAGGCGGTTGTGTCCAGTGCAGTCAAACACCTGATGGAAGGAAGACCGTCCTGATGGCATGGCCAACCAATGTGAACGGCAAGATCACCGACGCGGTGACGCAATCCGCCCTGATGGCCCTGGGAACCGCGCCGGCAACGGCGCTGGGCGCGCAGCAGCAGGTCTGGGCGCATGCCATGGGGCTGGGGTTTGAAAATGCGGTTGCGCGGCAGCAGGCGGGACAAACCCTGGCGGAGGCGTTTCTCGCGGTTGTCGTTACGGATGCAAAAGGGCAATGAAATGAGCGATCCGACATCGACTGAGGGGGCGTCGCCCGACGACAATACGATTCTGAATTCTCAGGCGCTGCGGGCG
Organism: Thalassovita aquimarina; assembly: GCF_018219815.1. GTDB lineage: Bacteria > Pseudomonadota > Alphaproteobacteria > Rhodobacterales > Rhodobacteraceae > Thalassobius > Thalassobius aquimarinus. The sequence goes on along the minus strand of NZ_JADMKU010000005.1, from coordinate 24,992 downwards.
GCCGAGGAATTGCGGCAACTGGTTGCGGACGACCCGGACAAACTCGCCGGCGCCGGGCTGGCGCTGGCGATCGCACAGACGGCGTCCATCGCGCTGCAGGATGCTGCCGATCATATGCGGCGGGTTCAGATCCTGACCGAAGCCTCCTACGCGAATGCGCTGTGCAGCCCCGATGGGGCCGCCGATGCGCAAGGCGTGATCGATGCGGCGGCAAAGGCATCTCTGGCGGCCTCCGACCTGCTGTCGAAGACGGGGGATGCGGCATTGGAAATGCTCGACAAGCTGGCGGCGGCGGCGAAATGAACGTTCCGTGGCGGGGCGGCCCGCCACGGTCAGATATCAAGGCCGGATGTGAAAGCCCGAAAGCGTATCATCGTGCCGGGTCGCTTCGGTCTGGACATCGATGACCGAGGCCGCACCGGGCCCGTCCCACAAGTCATCGATCATGCGGTGCACGGCGTTTTCGTCGCCGTCGAACAGGGCACTGACAGATCCGTCATCGTTGTTGTTGCGAACCCATCCGGACAGGCCCAGGGTCTTGGCGCGTGATTGCGTCCAGGCGCGGAAGGCGACGCCCTGTACATTTCCGGTGACGCGGGCTTTCATGGCAAGGTGGTTCATGATCTCCCCTCCTTTTCAGGTCAACAGGGTAGGCCCGGACGGGTGAGTCGGGCAAGCGCCGCAGGGGGCGGTCATGCGATCTCTTCGGGCCGGTCGGAACGGTGCCGGGACCGGGGGCGGCGCGATCTGTGTTATCTTTCCCCATATCAACGGCATTCACCGGAGGGATCGCAGATGATTATGCGCATTTTTCAGGTCGTCACCCGACCCGGCAAGGAAGAGGAATTCGGCAAGTTCTTCAACGAAACGGCCATACCATTGATGAAAAGCACCAAGGGGATCGTCAGCGTTCTGCCTGGCGCGCCGCGCCCCGAAAGCCCCAGGGAATTCAGTTTCGTGATGATTTGGGAAAGTCTGGACGCGCTGAAGGCGTTCGTGGGCGACGATTACGCAAACCCGCATGTCGACCCTGCCGAGGCCGACCTCGTGGAATCCAGAACGATCCGGCACTATGACCTGGTCGAGGCCTAGCGGCGCCCGGCATCGTGGCTGATCGCAGGGCTTGCCGCACCGCCGAACGGTGCGGCAAGCCGTGGATTATTCCGCCGCCACGGCCTTCGGGTCGACCAGCGTCACGATGTCCTTCATGATCGCGTTCAGTTCGAAATCCTTCGGCGTGTAGACCTTGGCAACGCCCATTTCCCGCAACCGCACCGCATCGTTGTCGGGAATGATACCGCCGACGATGACGGGCACATGACCCAGACCGGCGGCGCGCATCCGATCCATCAGGTCCTCGACCAGCGGCATGTGCGATCCCGACAGGATCGACAAGCCGACCACATGCGCCCGGCTTTCCTGCGCCGCCTTGACCAGTTCCTCGGGCGTCAGCCGGATGCCTTCGTAATCGATGTCCATGCCGCAGTCGCGAGCGCGGAAGGCGATCTGTTCGGCGCCGTTGGAGTGGCCGTCGAGACCCGGCTTGCCGACCAGGAATTTCAGCCGCCGGCCCAGCTTGTCGCTGACCGCATCGATCGCTTCGCGGATATCTTCCAGGCCCTCGGTCTTGTTGCTGACCGATTTCGACACGCCGGTCGGACCGCGATATTCGCCGTAAACCGCGCGCATTTGCGCCGCCCATTCACCGGTCGTCACCCCGGCCCTGGCCGCTTCGATCGATGCGGGCATGATGTTGTCGCCTGCGGTCGCCGCGGCGCGCAGATCGGCCAGCGCCTTGTCGACCGCCGCCTGATCGCGTTCGGACTTCCAGCCGTTCAGACGTTCGATCTGTTCGGCCTCGACCGCCGGATCGACGGTCATGATGCCGCCGTCGCCGGTCATCAGCGGCGATGCTTCGCCCTCTGTCCACTTGTTCACGCCGACCACGATGGTGTCGTTCTTCTCGATCCGGTTCAGCCGCTCGGCGTTGGATTCGACCAGCCGCCCCTTCATGTATTCGATCGAGGCCACCGCCCCGCCCATGCCGTCGAGATTGGCCAATTCGTGCCGCGCGCCGTCCTTCAGCGCCTCGACCTTGGCGTCGACCGCCGGGTTGCCGTCGAACAGGTCCTCGTATTCCAGCAGGTCGGTTTCATAGGCCATGATCTGCTGCATCCTGAGCGACCATTGCTGATCCCACGGGCGCGGCAGGCCCAAGGCCTCGTTCCACGCGGGCAGTTGCACGGCGCGGGCGCGGGCCTTCTTCGACAGCGTCACCGCCAGCATTTCGATCAGGATGCGGTAGACGTTGTTTTCCGGCTGCTGTTCGGTCAGGCCCAGAGAGTTGACCTGCACCCCATAGCGGAAGCGGCGGAATTTCGGGTTGTCGACGCCATAGCGTTTTTCACAGATCTCGTCCCACAGGTCGACGAAGGCGCGCATCTTGCACATCTCGGTGACGAAACGGATGCCCGCGTTCACGAAGAAACTGATGCGGCCGACCATGGCCGGGAAATCCTCGGCCGGAACGCGCGGGCGCAATTCGTCCAGCACCGCCTGCGCGGTGGCCAGCGCGAAGGCCAGTTCCTGTTCCGGCGTCGCGCCCGCTTCCTGCAGGTGGTAGGAACAGACGTTCATCGGGTTCCATTTCGGCACGTTCGAATAGCAATATTCGGCCACGTCCGCGATCATCTTCAGCGACGGTTTCGGCGGACAGATATAGGTGCCGCGCGACAGGTATTCCTTGATCAGGTCGTTCTGCACCGTGCCCTGTAGTTTGCTGACATCCGCGCCCTGTTCCTCGGCCACCGCGATGTAAAGCGACAGCAGCCAAGGCGCCGTGGCGTTGATCGTCATCGAGGTGTTCATCTGTTCCAGCGGGATTTCGTCGAACAGCGCCCGCATGTCGCCCAGGTGGCAGACCGGCACACCGACCTTGCCGACTTCGCCCTTGGCCAGAACATGATCGCTGTCATAGCCGGTCTGGGTCGGCAGGTCGAAGGCCACCGAAAGACCGGTCTGCCCCTTGGACAGGTTCGAACGGTAAAGCGCGTTCGAGGCTTTGGCGGTCGAATGGCCCGCATAGGTGCGGAACAGCCACGGGCGGTCTTTGTGCGTCTCGGTCATGGCAACCTCGTGAATCAGGGTGGGCAATAATCTTTCGTTCGGCCGTTGATACTTGGAATTTTATGGCGCTGTCAATTCGCCGCAGTGCGGCATTTCCGAATTATTGCGCCTCGCGATTTACCGCACCGGAAAACCGGGCCATGCTGGCGGCATGACCACCACAGTTGAAATGCCGCTTTGGGCTCTTGTGCTGCTGATTGCATTTGCCGCGGTTACCTTCGCGTCGCATTTCCTGTTCCCGTCGGTGCGCTGGTTCTTCCGAAAGCGGATGGAACGGCTGGTGGCGCGGCTGAACACGCGGCTTACCCGGCCGATCGAACCGTTCAAGCTGGCCCGGCGCTATGACATGATCCAGCGCCTGATCTACGATCCCGATATCGGTCGGGCGATCACCGATCACGCCGCTAGCGAAGGCATCCCGGAAAACGTCGCATTCGAACATGCCCGGCGCTATGCGCGTGAAATCGTGCCGGCGTTCAGCGTCTGGACCTACTTCAGTTTTGCCGCGCGGTTGGCGCGTTGGCTGTCCCGGAGTTTCTATTCCATCCGGGTGATCAACCTGGACGGCGAACGGATCGAAAAGCTCGACACCGAAGCGACGGTGGTTCTGGTGATGAACCATCGCAGCAATATGGATTATGTTCTGCTGACCTATCTGGCCGCGCCGCGCGGTGCGCTGAGCTACGCAGTGGGCGAATGGGCGCGTGTCTGGCCGCTTAGTCGGCTGATCCGCGCCTTGGGCGCCTATTTCATCCGGCGTCGGGATGGCAATCCTCTCTATCGTGAAATACTGGCGAAATACATCTACCTGGCGACCCGCGCAGGGGTCACGCAGGCGGTTTTCCCCGAAGGCGGGCTAAGCCAGACCGGTCGCTTGTCGGCACCTAAACTGGGTATTCTGAAGTATATCGTGGAAGCGCACGACCCCGATGGCCGCGATGTGATTTTTTTGCCGGTGGCGCTGAATTACGATCACGTTCTGGAAGATACCACGTTGCTTGCCGCCGCCCGGAAATCAGAGCGCCGGTTTCGGGTGCCGCTGCGGTCGGTTCTGGCCGGGGTGCTGAAAGTGATCCGGATGGGGCAGGCGGGGCGCAGGCGGCGCTATGGATACGCCGGTGTGAGTTTCGGGCAGCCGTTGTCGCTTTCCGGGTTCGACGGCGATGTTCAGGCGCTGGCAGACGAAATGATGCGCCGGATCGCGGCGGAAATACCGGTGCTGCCGGTGCCGGTCATCGCGCATCTTCTGCTGAGCGAAGGCGCAATGGACCGGGTGGCGCTGGAACTGCGGATGAAGAAACTGGTGGCGGGGATCGATCGTGCAACGGTTTACTGGTCCCGCGACAATGCTGGGCTGGCGGTGGAGCAAGCCCTGACGCTGCTGCAACAGCGCAATCTGATCCGGATGGAAGGCGAAACGATCATCCCGGCAGAGCGGGAAATGCCGCATTTGCGCTACTATGCGGCTTCGGTAGAGCATCTTTTTCGCTCCTGCAGCACAGAGAGCTCGGATTTTTCTGCGCCTGCGAGGTCATAAAATTACAAAATCATCCTAATGTGGATTGCATTGTTGCGCGGCCATCTTTATCTCTCAGGGCAGATAGCGCGATTCTGCATCGCGGCATGACCTATAAATGGAGGCAAGGATGGCTCTGGATACCGAAACGGGGATCGCCCCCTACGACGCGCCTGAAAAGGACCTTTACGAGATCGGTGAAATGCCCCCGCTGGGCTATGTGCCGAAAAAAATGTACGCTTGGGCGATCCGTCAGGACCGTCACGGCGAACCGGACAAATCTTTCCAGGTCGAGGTCGTCGATACCTGGAAAATCGACAGCCACGAAGTGCTGGTCCTCGTGATGGCGGCGGGCGTGAACTACAACGGCGTCTGGGCCGGGCTCGGCGTTCCGATTTCGCCCTTCGATTCGCACAAGCATCCCTATCACGTCGCAGGGTCCGACGCGTCCGGCATCGTCTGGGCCGTTGGCGACAAGGTGAAGACCTGGAAAGTGGGCGACGAAGTCGTGATCCACTGCAACCAGGACGACGGCGACGACGAGGAATGCAACGGCGGCGACCCGATGTTTTCGCCGACCCAGCGGATCTGGGGCTATGAAACCTATGATGGGTCGTTTTCGCAGTTCACCCGGGTACAGGCACAGCAGCTGATGCGCCGTCCCAAGCACCTGACCTGGGAAGAAAGCGCCTGTTACACGCTGACGCTGGCCACCGCCTACCGGATGCTGTTCGGCCATCACCCGCACGAACTGAAGCCGGGCCAGAACGTTCTGGTCTGGGGGGCCTCGGGTGGGCTGGGATCCTTCGCGATCCAACTGGCCAATGCCGCCGGCGCCAACGCGATCGGGGTGATCTCGGACGAGGACAAGCGCGATTTCGTGATGTCCCTGGGCGCCAAGGGCGTGATCAACCGCAAGGATTTCGATTGCTGGGGGCAGCTGCCCACGGTGAACACACCCGAATACAATGCATGGCTGAAAGAGGCGCGCAAATTCGGCAAGGCGATCTGGGATATCCTGGGCAAGGGCGTGAGCGTCGACATGGTGTTCGAACATCCCGGCGAAGCGACGTTCCCGGTATCGACCCTGGTGGTGAAAAAAGGCGGCATGGTCGTGATCTGCGCCGGTACCTCGGGGTTCAACTGTACCTTTGACGTCCGTTATATGTGGATGCATCAGAAGCGTCTGCAGGGATCGCATTTCGCGCATCTCAAGCAGGCGTCGGCGGCGAACAAGCTGATGATCGAACGCCGGATCGATCCCTGCATGTCCGAGGTTTTCCCGTGGGCGGAAATCCCCGATGCGCACCTGAAGATGCTGCGCAACGAACACAAGCCCGGCAACATGGCGGTGCTGGTTCAGGCCCCGAAAACCGGGTTGCGCACCTTCGAGGACGTGCTGGAAGCGGGCAAGAAGTAATCCCGTCTTTTCAGACCGAAAGCATCGAACCGCGGCGTCTTGGGCGCCGCGGTTTCGCCTTTCATGCCTAGCCCTTTGCGTGGCCCCGATATAGGGTCACGCCATGACTGTTCCAGCGCTGCAATTTTCCCATGATCAGGCCGAAGCCTATGACCGTATCGCCGAGGCGCTGCGTTCGGTTGGTGTCGATCTGCAAGACGGAACCCTGACACCGCCGCAGGAGGGCAAGACACGGGTTCTGGCCGTCACCGGCAAGGCCGGATCGGGCAAGACGTTGCTGCTGGCGGAGCTTTACAAGGCATTGGAAGCGGCGGGCGTCGACGTGGTGTCGGGCGACTACGAAGGCCGCAAGCGCAAGGACCGGCGCACGTTGGCGATCCTGGCGCCGACCAACAAGGCGGCGAGCGTTTTGCGGAACCGCCGCGTGCCCGCCACCACCATCCACCGCATCCTCTACACGCCTGTCTACGACCCGGAATACGAAAAGATCGCCGAATGGCTGGCGGGCAACGGCGAAAAACCCGAAATCGAGGGGCTGACCGACGAGGCGCTGGAGCGCGCTTCCGGCTTTTACCAGCTGCACAAATCGATCCCCGGCGCTTTGGCGACGGCGGGGTTGCGGGGCAGCGATTTCATCACCGGCTGGAAACGGCGCGACGATCCGCTCGATATCGGGTTTGTCGATGAATCCTCGATGCTTGATGACAAGCAGTTCGCGGACCTGAAGGAAATCTTCCCCACCCTGATCCTGTTCGGCGACCCGGCGCAGCTGGCCCCGGTCGGGCAATCGGGCAAGATGGTGTTCGACACGATGCCGGAACCGGCGGTGTTGAACCTGCACCGCATTCACCGGCAGGAGGCCGACAACCCGATCCTCGATCTTGCCCATGCGCTGGCCGACCCCGAGGTCGGGTTCGAGGATTTCGAACGGCTGGTCGAACAGACCGCGCGCAAGGACGAACGCGTCGTCTGGGCGCAGCGGGTGGAGGTCGACCTGATGGCCCGTTCCCCGGTTCTGGTCTGGCGCAACGCCACGCGCATCCGGCTGATCAACGCGTTCCGGAACGTCTATGAGGCGCCCGAGGACGAATTGCTGGTGGGCGAACCGCTGATCTGCGACGGTATCGAATTGCCGCTGAAGCACCGCAAGAAACGGCTCGACCTGGAAGCGCGCGGCCTGATCAAGGGGGCGCAGGTCATCTATCTGGGCCGGGGGCGCAAATCGGGATTTTCCCGGTTGCACGTGATGGGGGCCGAGGACCCGCAGGTTTCCGCCGCCTCGATCGTGAAGATCGAAAAACCGGACGAGGAAGAACCCTTCATCCCCTTCGCCGCCCGCATGGGCGCGGTGTTCCTGCATGGCGCCGCGGTGACGATCCACAAGGCGCAGGGGTCGCAATGGCGCGACGTGCAGGTATTCGCCCCCGATCTTTACGCCGCATCGCGGATGGGTCGGGTCGAGGCCGGGCAGCCCTTGTGGAAACGTCTGGCCTATGTTGCCATCACCCGGGCCGAGGAACGGCTGCACTGGGTGGTGCGGGCGCGGCTGTCGAAGCCCAGCGGGCCGCTCAGGGTCGATGACCTGAAAGTGGCCCCGGCGCCGCTGGCCCTGCAACTGGAGGAGGGAGAGGCATGAAAACCATCGTCATCACCGGCGCCAGCGCCGGGATCGGCGCCGCCTGCGCACGGCTGTTTCTGGATCGGGGCTGGCGCGTCGGGTTGCTGGCGCGGCGGCGCGGGGCGTTGGAATAGGTAGCGGGTGGCAATGAAAATGCCGTCATCCTGCCCTGCGACGTGACCGACCCCGACAGCGTCGAGGCCGCCTTCGACAGTTTCGTCGATCAGGCCGGGCGTCTGGACGTGCTGTTCAACAATGCGGGCATGTTCGGGTCCGCCGCGCCGATCGACGAAATCAGCGTCGAGGAATGGCGGCAGGTGCGGTCGGTGAACCTCGACGGGATGTTCCTGTGCGCCCGCGCGGCTTTCGCCCGGATGCGGGCGCAAAATCCCCAGGGCGGGCGGATCATCAACAACGGGTCGATCAGCGCCCATGTGCCGCGCGAAGGATCGGTCACCTATACCACGACCAAGCACGCGATCACCGGGCTGACCAAGACGCTGTCCTTGGACGGGCGCGCCTACGACATCGCCTGCGGCCAGAGCGATATCGGCAATGCGCGGACCGAGTTGCTGGAAGGCATCATCGCCAAGAACCCGGACAACCCGCCTCCGACGATGGCGGTCGAGGATGTCTCCAAGGCGGTGCTTCAGATGACCGAACTGGGGCCCGAGGCGAACGTGCAGTTCATGACGCTCATGGCGACCAAGATGCCCTTTATCGGGCGCGGCTGAGCAGTCTGCGACAGGCAGGCCAAGACCCGGTTTGAGCTACCCGTTGCGGATCAGCCGAAACGCCGTCGAGGCGCCCCAGCCCGCCAGCACCGCGATGATGATCGACAGCAGCCCGTAAACCGGTGCTTGTTCATGCGCCAGATTGTAGAGGAACCGTTCCAGGCCCACCTTGTGCACATCGATGACGGTTTCGAAATGCGAAACCACGCTGCCGCTGCGGGTCAGGAAAATCCGTGCCCTGTAATCGCCTTCGGTCAGGTTCGACGGCAGCGCGATCGAGGTCCGGAACAGCGTCTGCTGGTCGACGGCCACCGCGTTTTCCAATTGCTGGTAACTGCCGTTTTCCTTCTGGATACGGATCAGTGCCTTGGTAAAGTCCTGAGTGTTGCCGAATTCCACCGTGCGGCTGACCGTTTGGATGGCACGGTCCACGGTGATGTCGTAGCGTTCGTTTTCGATCCGGTCCAGCACCTGGTCCAGCGGCCCGCTGGAGGCGACAGCATAAAAGGCCGGGGCGCTTTCGACCTGCAGTTCGGCGGTATTGACCCAGATGCCGAAGCGGCGGTCCTTGCGCCGCACCGTGATCGGCGCCGAAGGCCCCTCGATGGCGATGATGACCTCAAGCGGGACCTCGGGGATCGGCGTTTCGCGCTTGATCGCGCCGAAGATCAGCATGTCGGACCCGTCGAAACGCGCGGTGATCGCCACTTCGCTCTGCGACAGGCCAAGCACGATTTCTTCTTCCGCAATGGCCTGCAGCGGGATCACGGAGATGAAAAGGAGGAGCAGGAAACGGATCATTCCACGTCCTCCACCTTGGCCAGAGAATAGATCTCGTTCGGTTCGATCAAGAGTTCCAGCGCGATCTTGCCGCAGACAGCCAACACCAGGAGCGCCAGCAGAACCCGCAGCATTTCGGCCCGCAGCTTCACCCCGATCCCGGTTCCGACCTGCGCCCCGACAACGCCGCCGATCAGCAGGAACAACGCCAGCGGCAGGTCCACCGTGTGGTTGGTGATCGCGTGCAAGAGCGTGGTGAACCCTGCGACGAATATGATCTGGAACAACGAGGTGCCTACAACCACCTTGGTCGGCATGCCTAGGATATAGATCATCGCCGGCACCATGATGAAGCCGCCGCCCACCCCCATCACGGCGGCCAGCAACCCGACGGCGAATCCCACCAGAAGCGGCGGGATCGACGATATGTAAAGCCCCGAGGCGCGGAACCGCATCTTGAAGGGCAGGGCGTGGACCCAGTTGCGCTGCTTGCGTTTTTTCGGCACCACGCCGCCCGCTTTGCGGGCGCGCTGGATGGCGCGAAGGCTTTCGATGAACATCAACCCGCCGATGATGCCCAGGAACACGACATAGCAAAGCCGAACCAGCAGATCGACTTGCCCCAGGGATCTGAGATAGTTGAAGATCACCACCCCGAACGCCGACCCCACCAGCCCCCCGGCCAGCAGCACGTACCCCATTTTCAGATCGACGGTCTTGCGTTTCAGATGCGCCAACAGGCCGGACACCGACGAGGCCACGATCTGGTTGGCCGAGGTCGCCACCGCCACGGTGGGCGGGATGCCGATGAAAAACAGCAGCGGCGTGATCAGGAACCCACCGCCGACGCCGAAAATGCCCGACAGGATGCCCACGATGCCGCCCAGCCCCAAAAGCAGGAAGGCATTGACCGAAACTTCGGCGATGGGCAGGTAGATATTCATGCCCGTTCCTAGCTCGACGCCCGCTACGTAATCAAGCGTGCTGCGCCGCAATATCCTGTATCAACGGTCCGGTGTGCCCCGAAGGGCATATCAGATTTGTGACACAGCATAGCAGAATGGAATACTGCGGGTCTCTAGCGTTCCTTCACATAGGGTTCGCCGCCGGCGCGCGGCGGGATCGCCTTGCCGACGAAACCGGCGAGGATCACCACGGTCAGGATATAGGGCAGCGCGTCCATCACCTGCACCGGGATCACCACCCCGCCCAGATCGATGTTCTGATACCGCAGGGCGACGGCCTGCAGCAGGCCGAACAGCAGGGTCGACGACAGCGCGTACCACGGCCGCCACTTGGCAAAGATCAACGCCGCCAGCGCGATGTAACCGCGTCCCGCCGTCATGTCCTTGACGAAGCCCGCCTGCAGCGCGGTGGCCAGATAGGCCCCGGCGATGCCGCACAGGATGCCGCAGATCGCCACCGCCGCATAGCGCAGTCCCACCACCGACACGCCCGCGGTATCGACCGCGGCCGGGTTTTCCCCCACCGCGCGCAGCCGCAGCCCGAAACGGGTCCGGTACAGCACCCACCAAGTCGCCGGCACGCAGAGGAAGGCGACATAGACCAGGATCGTGTGGCCAGAGATCAGGTCATGGTAAAGCGGCCCGATCACCGGCACCGGGTGCAGCGTGTCGGCCAGCGGCAAGGTGATCGGTTCGAACCGCGCGCCCCCGATCAGCGACGGTGTGCGGCCACCCTGCTTGAACCAGTCCTGCGCGATCAACACCGTCATCCCGGCGGCGAGGAAATTGATCGCCACCCCCGAAATCAGCTGATTGCCCCGGAAGGTAATCGACGCCAGCCCGTGCAGCCCCGCTAGCACCATCGAACTGCCGATCCCGGCCAAGAGGCCCAGCCAGACCGATCCGGTCAGATAGGCCACTGCGGCCGAAAAGAAGGCGGCAAGAAGCATCTTGCCTTCCAGCCCGATATCGAAGATGCCCGCGCGCTCGCTGAACAGACCGGCAAGGCAGGCCAGCAGCAGCGGGGTGGCAAGGCGAACGGTTGAATCGAGAACCTGCAAAAGCGTAAGATAATCCATCGCTCAACCCTCCGTCTTGCGCAGCGCCAGGAACATCCGTTCCAAAGGTATCCGCACCATGTTGTCCAATGCCCCGGTAAACAGGATCACCAGCGCCTGGATCACCACGATCAGTTCGCGCGGGATATTGGTCCACAAGGCCAGTTCCGCCCCGCCCTGATAAAGGAAGCCGAACAAGATCGCCGCGAGGAACACCCCGAACGGGTGATTGCGCCCCATCAGCGACACCGCGATGCCGATGAAACCGGCGCCCTCGACCGCGTTCAGCACCAGCCGTTCGGCTTCGCCCATCACGTTGTTGATCGCCATCATCCCGGCCAGACCACCGGAAATCAGCATCGCCAGCATGGTGATCTTGAACGGCGAAATACCGGCATAGCGCGCACCGCTTTCGGATTTGCCGAAAGCACGGATTTCATAGCCCAGCCGTGTCCGCCAGATCAGCGCCCAGACCCCGAAACAGGCCAGCACCGCGACGATCAGGCTGATATTGGCGGGGGCCGATTTGGAAAAGCTGATGCCGAACGGAGCCAGCAGTTCATGCAGCGTCGGCAGGTTGGTGGCGGCGGGGAATTTCGCCGTGGCCGGGTCCATCGCGCCCTTGGGGCGCAGCAGGTTGACCAGGACGTAGTTCAGCAGCGCCGCGGCGATGAAATTGAACATGATGGTGGTGATCACGATATGGCTGCCGCGCCGGGCCTGAAGGTAGGCCGGGATCGCCGCCCAAGCGGCGCCGAACAGGGCCGAGGCCGCGATCGCGCCGAGAATGGCGATGGACCAGTGCGGCCAGGGTACGAACAGGCAGATCAGCGCGACGCCCAGCCCGCCCAGCATCGCCTGACCTTCGCCGCCGATATTGAACATGCTGGCATGAAACGCCACCGCCACCGCCAGGCCGGTGAACATGAAGTTGGTGGCGTAATAAAGCGTATAGCCCCAGCCATAGGTCGATCCCAACGCGCCGGTCACCATCAGTTTGACCGCCGCCACCGGGTCTTCGCCGATCCCAAGGATCACCAGCGCCGACAGGATCGCGGCGAGGATCAGTGAAATCAGCGGGATCAGCACCACGTCGGCCCATTTCGGCATGATGTCCATCAGGCAGCCCCCCCATTTGCCACGCCCGCCATCAACAGGCCCAGTTCCTGCGCATTGGTGTCTTCGGGCAGGCGTTCGCCCATGATCATGCCGTCGAACATCACCGCGATGCGGTCCGACAGGCTCATGATCTCGTCCAGTTCGACGCTGACCAGCAGGATCGCCTTGCCCTCGTCGCGCAGGGCGATGATCTGTTTGTGGATGAATTCGATGGCGCCGATATCGACGCCGCGAGTGGGCTGACCCACCAGCAGCAGGTCGGGATTGCACTCGATTTCCCGCGCCACCACGATTTTCTGCTGATTGCCGCCGGAAAAGTTCTTCGCCGGCAATGACGGATCTGGCGGGCGCACATCGAACTTTTCCATCTTGCGCGCGGTGTCGGCGCGCAGCGCCGCGTTGTCCATGAACAACGCGTTCTTCTGATAGGCAGGATCGTGGTGATAACCAAAGCCGACGTTTTCCCAGGCCTGGAAGTCCATGATAAGCCCTTCGCTCTGGCGATCCTCCGGCACATGGGCGATGCCGCGGGCACGGCGCGATTGACCGTCCGAATGCTTGCCGGTCAGGTCGATTTCCGCACCGTTCACCCGGATCGTGCCTTGGGCGGCGCTCACACCGCCCAGCACTTCCAGCAATTCCGACTGGCCGTTGCCGGCGACCCCGGCAATGCCGAGGATTTCGCCGGCGCGGATGTTCAGCGATATGCCCTTTAGGCGTTCCACGCCGCTGTCGTCGGTCACCTGCAGGTCTTCCACCTCCAGCACCGTCTTGCCCGGTCGTGCCGGGGCTTTCTCGACCCTGAGCAGAACCTTGCGCCCGACCATCAGTTCGGCCAGTTGCTCGGGGCTGGTTTCGGCGGTTTTGACCGTCGCGGTCATTTCCCCGCGCCGCATCACCGAAACCGTGTCGGTGATGTCCATGATCTCGCGCAGCTTGTGGGTGATCAGGATGATAGTCTTGCCCTCTTCTCGCAGCCGGGCAAGGATGCGGAACAGCTGATCGGCCTCGGTCGGGGTCAGGACCCCGGTCGGTTCGTCAAGGATCAGGATATTGGCCTGACGATAGAGCGCCTTGAGAATCTCCACCCGCTGCTGATGGCCGACGGAAAGGTTTTCGATCAGCGCGTCGGGATCGACATGCAGTTCGTATTCCTGTTCCAGCCGCCGCAATTCGCGCCGCGCCTTGCCCAGAGAAGGGCGCAACAGCGCCCCATCTTCGGCCCCCAGCACGATGTTTTCCAGAACGGTGAAATTCTGCACCAGCTTGAAATGCTGGAACACCATGCCGATCCCGGCGGCGATGGCGGCCTGGCTGTCGGGGATGGCGGTTTTCTGCCCCTTGATGAAAATCTCGCCGGCATCGGCTTTGTAGAATCCATAGAGGATCGACATCAGCGTCGATTTGCCAGCGCCGTTTTCGCCGATGATGCCATGGATGGTCCCCGGCTGCACCGCGATCGATATGTCCTTGTTGGCCTGAACCGGCCCGAACGCCTTGGAAATGCCTTTCAGTTCGATTGCCGGTGAGGTCATTCAGGCTCCCCCAGTCCCGCGAAGCCGATCAGACGGGCCGCTTTGCCGTCGTCATTCAGATCGATCATGTATTGTCCGTATTGCGTTGTGCCGTCGGCCATTTCGAAGGCGATGGTGGCGCGGTAGTGGCCTTTGGTTTCACTGAGAGCAGCAACCCGGGCCGTCGCTCCGGGGGCGTATTGAGTATACATCGCGACATAGGCGATCAGCGCATCGGCCCCGGTGATCGTTTCCGGCGTACGCGGGTCGGCATAATAGAACGGATCTGAAAGCGCGCCTCGCAACGCCTCCGCCCGCGTCCCCGCATCCGGGTCGCCCCAGGCCGCGAAGAAGGTTTCAATCGCCTGCGTCATGCGAAATCCCCCTATCGGTAAGGGCCGCACCGCCTTGGCACGGCCCCTGTTGTCGTTAAATTTTCACCTGATGGTGGATTACATCGGACAAGTGTTGTCGGCCATGTAATCATGCACGGTCAGGGCGCCGTTGGCGATCTGCGCCTTGGCCCCGTCCACTGCCGATTTCATGTCATCCGACACCAGCGACGTGTTGTGTTCGTCGAGCGCATAGTCGATGCCGCCGTTGGCCACGCCCATTACGTTGAAGCCGGTTTCCATGTCGACGCCCGCTTTCAGCGCGTCGTAAACCGCGTTGTCAACGCGCTTCATCATCGAGGTCAGGACCTTGCCCGGGTGCATGTAGTTCTGGTTGCTGTCGACACCGATCGACAGGATGTCTTCGTCCGCGGCGGTCTGCAGCACGCCAACGCCGGTGCCGCCGGCTGCGGCATAGACCACGTCGGCACCCTGGGAAATCTGCGCCTTGGTCAGTTCCGATCCCTTCACCGGGTCGTTCCAGGCGGCGGGAGTGGTGCCGGTCATGTTCTGGATCACCTTGGCATCGGGGTTCACCGCCTTCACGCCCTGCACGTAACCGCAGGCGAATTTGCGGATCAGCGGGATATCCATGCCCCCGATGAAGCCGACGGTGCCCGATTTCGATGCCAGCGCGGCCATCATGCCGACCAGGTAGGACCCTTCATGTTCGTTGAACACGACCGAGCGTACATTCGGCTGATCCACCACCATGTCGATGATGGCGAATTTGGTGTCCGGATAATCGGGAGCCACTTCGGACAGAACGTTGCCGAAGGCAAAGCCGGTCATCACGATCGGATTGGATCCGGCTTCGGCGAAGCGGCGAAGTGCCTGTTCCCGCTGTGCTTCGGATTGCAGTTCGATCTCACGGAAGCTGCCGCCGGTTTCCTCGGCCCAGCGGGAGGCACCGGAAAAAGCGGCCTCGTTGAAGGACTTGTCGAACTTTCCGCCGAGGTCGAAAATCAGGGCCGGTTCGGCAAGGACGGCGCCGGCGCTCAGTGCGACGGCCGCGGCTGCGCCAAAGAGATTCTGCATGAGACTCATAATATTCTCCCATAGATTTTTTATTTGCAGCTGCGTGAAAAGACGGCCGCACAAGAGCAGATTTGATCTGTCCGGACGGATTTAGGACGCAGCGCCGAGAAAGCGTCAATATCAAACAGGCGAAAATCTTTTACTCGACGGTCAATTCACGGATGACCTCGCGTCATGATCCATGCCGCGACCCGGGATCCGTCGGTTTGCCGATAATAATTCGGCCGTTCTGCCGTCTTGGCATAGCCGTTTGCCCGGTAAAGGGCGATGGCCGGCAGGTTGTTTTCCGCCACTTCGAGGAAAAACGTCTCCGCCCGCCTGCGCAGAGCTTCGTCATGGTAGAGCTGCAGCACCATGCGCCCCTGTCCCTGCCGCTGATACGCCGGGTCGGTGGCAAGCGTCAACAACTCGGCCTCGCCCGCAATCACCCGGCCCAGGGCAAAGGCGTGATCGGTCTCGACCAGAAAAACGTGGGGCGAGGCCAGGAGATCGCGGAATTCCGCTTCCGACCACGGGCGCTGCGTGGTGAAGGCCGCGCGGTGCAGACGGGCCAGCGCCTCAGGCGTCATCGGGCAGGATCACCGGTGCCGGGTCGCGCGGCGGCGCAGCGTCGGCGGCCTTGATGTAGAGCGGGGCAGGGGGGAGAGGGTTGGGATCGGAAAGGCGGGATTGGGCTATTTTCGCGATATTCGGGGCCAGTTTGTCTGTATCGGGCGTCGCTAACGGGACGTCTTGCATGATTTCCAAAAGCTCATCGCTCGATGCGAGATAAGGCGCTTGCCCTTCCGGCGCGAGATAGGCTTGGCCGCGCGGACCGGGCACAGCGGGGATCGCGACATGATCGAGATCCAGTGCAATGGCCTCGAAGCTGTTCACGCCGATCGCCGGGATGTCCAGCGCCAGCGCCAGCCCGCGCGCGGCGGAAACAGAAATGCGGATGCCGGTGAAATTGCCCGGTCCCACGCCGACGCCGATGGCGTCCAGATCGGCCCAGTTCACGCCGCCTTCGGCCAGCACCTGTTCCAGCAGGGGAAACAGCCGTTCCGCCTGTCCCCGGCCCATGTCTTCGGCCCGCGCCGCGATTACCCGGTCGCCCGACAGCAAAGCGGCCGCGCAATGCGCGGCCGATGTGTCAAAGCCCAGGATCAGTGGTTCAGACGGCAACGGGGCGTACCTCGGTCACTTCGGGGATGTAGTGGCGCAGCAGGTTTTCGATCCCCATCTTCAGCGTCAGGGTCGAGGACGGGCAGCCGGCGCAGGCGCCCTGCATATGCAGGTAAACGACGCCGCGGTCGAAGCCGTGGAAGGTGATGTCGCCACCATCCTGCGCCACGGCGGGGCGCACGCGTGTATCCAGGAGTTCCTTGATCTGGCCGACGATCTCGGAATCAGGGCCGTCGTGATCGGCATGGCCTGAGGCGGCTTCGCTATCGCCCGCCATCACCGGCTGACCGGATTGGAAATGCTCCATGATCGCGCCCAGGATGCCGGGTTTGATATGATCCCACTCGACATCTTCGGACTTGGTGACGGTCACGAAATCGCCGCCGAAGAAAACGCCGGTCACGCCGTTGACGGCGAAAATCCGTTGCGCCAGCGGCGATGCGCCCGCCGTTTCCGCCGAAGGGAAATCAGCAGTGCCGGTGCCAAGCACGGCCTGCCCGGGCAGGAATTTCAAAGTGGCCGGATTCGGCGTGGATTCGGTTTGAATAAACATCGCGGGAACACCTTTCTGATTAACTCAGGATATGCGCCTCGCATGGCCATGTGTCAAGGTTTGGAATGATTCTAAATGTATCTGGCGGCGGGCGCGGAGGGTATTTCCCCTCAGGTGATCGCCTCCAGCCGTTCCTTGGACAGGTCGCCCGGCACGATGGTGATCGGCACCGGCAAGGTGCCCGCGCTGCGGCTCAGCTGGGTGACCAGCGGCCCCGGCCCCTTCTTGTCGGTGCCTGCGCCGAGAACCAGCACACCGATTTCGGGATTCTCCGCGATCTGGCTCAGGATTTCGGTGACCGCTTCACCTTCCCGGATCACCAATTCGGGGTTGATGCCCTGTCGGTCGCGCATCCATTTAGCGAAGACCTCGTAGTGGACCTCGATCCGTTCGCGCGCTTCTTCGCGCATGATGTCGCCGACGCCGATCCAGTGATTGAATTCCTCGGGCGCGATCACCGACAGGATTTGCACTCCGCCGCCGGTCTTCGCCGCGCGCATCGCCGCGAACCGCATCGCGTTCAGGCATTCGCGGCTGTCATCCAGTATGACCAGGAACTTACGCATCACTTTCCCCCCGTTCCGCGCGATCATGGCGCAGCCGGATTGTTCTGGCAACCAAGCTGTGAAACGGGTCAGCTGCAGATGGCCGCGGCGGTGGCGCCGAATTCCTTGTAGCGCAGCCAGAACCGTTCATTGGATCGGCTGTCGGATTGGCGGACTTCCTGCGCCTTGTGCGGGTCGCGGAAAAACTTGGCGGCGCGGCGCTGATCCGAGCGGCTGAGCGTCTGGTTCGCCACATGCTGGATGCAGCGGCACAGTGCCCAGCTTTTCTGTTGCCGTGGCGACGCCATGCAGGCGCGGTCGATCGGCCCGGCTTGCGCGCTGTCGATGCCCAGCGGGGCGAACATCGCCGCAAGACATGCGGCCCAAAGGATGCGTTTCATTTCTCTGCCTCGATCCGTTCGGCGGGGGGGTGTTTTCACCTTTTCCTGACCGCCGCACATGTTACCTTCTGATTAAATTATGCCCGAGCGCGGCGATGATTTCAATTGCGCCCCTGCCGCAGGGGACAAGGAGGATGGGATGACGAAACTGTTGAGCGTACTGTTGTTGCTGCCGGTCATGGCCTGGGCGGAAGATCGTCCGGTGAATATCGGCAAGGAGGTCCCGTCGGTCACGGTGCCCGTGCCGGGGGGCGAGGCCGAGATCCGCCGCATTCCGGACAATGCCAACCAGCTGACCGGCGACTGGGCGCGCACCTCGCGCCCGTGTCCGCCGTTCTGCATTCAGCCGATGACGCCCGCCCCAGGCGTCACCACCATCGGCGAACTGGAACTGATGGAAATGCTGCAGGACCCCGAGGTCGTGGTGATGGACAGCCGCACACCGGAATGGTTCGCCGGAGGGTCGATTCCGGGCGCGATCAACGTGCCCTATACGCAGGTGATCGACCGCCTCGGCGATCTGGGCTGCGAAGTGGATTTCGACGGTTATGTCTGCGAAGCCCCGAAACGGGTGGCCCTGTTCTGTAATGGCAACTGGTGCGGCCAGTCGCCCACCGCGATCCGCAACATGATCGAAGCGGGCTTCCCAGCCGATCATATCTCCTATTATCGCGGCGGCATACAGGCCTGGCGCCTGTTGGGGCTGAGCGTGACCGGGGAATAACGGATGCGGCTGATCTTGTTGGGTGGGTTTCTTGTGCTGGCCGGCTGCGGTGTGCCGCTGGTGCCCTTCGTGTGAAACCGGGCGCTGCGCACAAGGCTAGTCCGGACGCTCCCGGCACAACGCGCGCAGCTCCGTCTTGGCCTGTTCCAGGATCTTTCTGCGTTCCGGGTCGAGATCGCGGCCGGCCCGGTTGATGTAGAAGTTCAGTATGGACATCGCCGATTGCAGCACCGTGCCCTTGCGCCGGGGGCTTTCCTCGGCCGCGCGTTTCAGCGACGCCGCGATGCGTTTCGGATCGTCCCAGGTGAAGACACCTTTTTCGAGGTCTAGCGCATGGCTGGTTTCGGTGACCTTCCGCGACCATTTCCGCGCGTCTCCGACCATGGTCAACGGCCCAGGAACAGGCGGATCAGGCCCAGCAGGAGGGACAGCGCGACCGACACCAGTACCGCGCTGGTGACCGGTATACAGAGCCGGAAGTTTTCCCGCTCGATCACGATGTCGCCCGGCAGCCGCCCAAGGCCAAGCCGCGTCAGCGGCCCCCAGAACAGGCCGAGCAGGATCAGGACGAGGCCAAGCAGGATCAGCAGGCGGGACATGGATAAAGGGTAGCGGGCGACGCCGCCGCTGTCGAGCGGGGGCACTGCGCCGCCTCGGGCCCGGCGGCCCGCCGTCCCCGACAGACCGGTCGCGGCGTGCTAGTGCACGCAGATCGAACCGTGTTCTGCATCCTGCATCAGCTTGTCGAAATCGCGGCCTTTCATTTCGATCAGGGTTCGGTGATCGCCGGCTTCGAACCAGACCTTGTCGAGCCCCGACAGGCTGTTGTCGACGATGGTGTCCAGGTCGTAAGCCGCGCCAACCGGCGGTGCGGCGCCGGGGCTGCAATCGTCGAACAGGTCTTCCAGTTCGCTTTCCGGGGCCAGGCCGATGGGGTGGTGGATCATCGACTGCAGCCGCGACAGGTCGAGCTGATGATTGGCCGGCAGCACCGCCAGCATCGGACCGTCCTCCTTGTGGATCAGCACCGATTTGGCCAGGTGATCGCCGGGCACATGGGCCATTAAGGCGTTTTCCAGCGCGGTGGCGGCGTAGCGGTGGGTCAGTATTTCGAAGGGCAGGCCGCTGGCCTGCAGATGATGTTCGAGACGGGCAGAAAGTGACATGGCGTCCTCCGGTTCAGGGGGCGCCCCGGCCGCGGGCCTTGGGCGGCGCGACCAGCGCGCCTTTGTCGAGTGATGCGCCAGTCTGCCCCCGATCGGGTGAGTCGGGCAAGGGGAGTGCGTGTTTCGTGATCCGGCAGGCAGGCGGGGCATTGGGCCGGCACGCTCACCTCGCGCGGGCATTGATGTGGAACCCGTCGCCGTCTCTTGCGCTGCGCCATCGCCGGGCCGCCCGTCGCACCGTAGGTGCGCTGCGCATAGATCGGCTCTCCTGCGGCGAGACGGCACGGCGATTGGGTGAGGTTGGCGCATCGTTTGGAGGGTCTGCGGGACGTAGGGATAAACTGCCATATCGCAAGTACCGGATCGCCGCATCGCCGCCCGGCGATGGCGCGGCTTGGGATTGGGGGAGGTGCGTGAACGGTGCGTGAGGGATTCTAGTTGAGAGGTCGGGTGGATTTACAGCCCAACGATTGGAGTAGGGTGTAGGAAGGGATGGTGGGTGGAAAGCTCACTCTACGGCTTAGCAAAAACATTTCCATAAATTCATATTGACTCCATTATTGATAATTTATAACCATAAATATGAAATTATGGAGCAAGGGAAATGCCAACTATTGAAATAACAGAACACGATTTTTTACGACTTCAGCGCTACGCTGAGCCACTTGTGGATACAGCAACAACAGCGTTCACCAAGGTGCTTGATATGTTGGAGAGTATTAATGCTGCCGAAGAAGCTGTTCCATCGATGTCTGAAAAGAATGGCAGAAAAGTCGAAGTCTTCGGAGCTGGTTCTATCCCTCCACTAAGACATGCAAAATTGATGGCAGGTTCTTTCCGGGGCAAGTCGCCAGATAAAGCAACTTGGGACGCAATGGTGCGTCTGGCACTGGAAACTCTTTTTTCGGAGTATGGCGACGTCCAGATGTTGCGTGGAACCTCTGGGGCAAATGTGGTGCAGGGTCAAAAGACTGACGAGGGATATAAATATCTCCCAGATTTGGGCTTTTCGTATCAAGGCGTTTCCGCGGAGGATGCGGTCGAAATCATAGTTCGGTCGGCAAGGGTGCTGAATGCGAACGCCTGGATTGATTTCGTTTGGAGGAATAAGGCTGATGCATTTCGTCCCGGGGAACAGGGCCGTATTGAAATCTAACGCTTGGAGCGCTTCTTCACACCACCCCTTTGCCCCGGCCGTCCCGCCGTTGAGCGCCCACGCGCGGCGCCGGCGGCTTCCACCGCGTCCTCGATGACCGATTGCCGCGCCAGCGGGTCGTCGGACACCGCCAAGTCGACCGCTTCCAGCCGCTTGATCTCGTCGCGCAGCCTTGCGGCTTCCTCGAATTCCAGGTTTTCGGCGGCCTTGCGCATCTCGGTGCGCAGCCCGTCCAGATGCGCCTCCAGGTTGGCGCCGTGCAGCGGCTTGTCGACCTTGGCGGTGACGCGGCTCTGATCGGTATCGCCCTTGTAGAGCCCGGCGAGGATATCCTCGACATTCTTCTTCACCGTCGCGGGGGTGATGCCGTGTTCCTCGTTATAAGCGATCTGTTTCACCCGGCGCCGTTCGGTTTCCGCCAGCGCCCGTTCCATCGACCCGGTGATCCGGTCGGCATACATGATGACCCGGCCCTCGGCATTCCGCGCGGCGCGGCCGATGGTCTGGATCAGCGAGGTTTCCGAACGCAGGAAGCCTTCCTTGTCGGCGTCCAGAATGGCCACCAGCCCGCATTCGGGAATGTCGAGACCCTCGCGCAGCAGGTTGATGCCGATCAGCACGTCGAAGGCCCCCAGACGCAGGTCGCGCAGGATCTCGATCCGCTCGATCGTGTCGATGTCGCTGTGCATGTAGCGCACGCGGATGCCCTGTTCGTGCATGTATTCGGTCAGGTCCTCGGCCATCCGCTTGGTCAGCGTGGTGACCAGCGTGCGGAACCCGTTGGCGGAAACCTTGCGCACCTCGTCCAGCAGATCGTCCACCTGCATTTCGACGGGGCGGATTTCCACCTCGGGGTCCAACAGGCCGGTCGGGCGGATCACCTGTTCGGTGAACACGCCGCCGGTCTGTTCCAGTTCCCACGCGGCGGGGGTGGCCGAGACGAAGACCGATTGCGGCCGCATCGCGTCCCATTCCTCGAACTTCAGCGGGCGGTTATCCATGCAGGACGGCAGCCGGAATCCGTGTTCGGCCAGCGTCATCTTGCGCCGGAAGTCGCCTTTATACATGCCGCCGATCTGCGGCACGCTGACATGGGATTCATCGGCGAAGACGATGGCGTGGTCGGGGATGAATTCGAACAGGGTGGGCGGCGGTTCGCCCGGGGCGCGGCCCGTCAGGTAGCGCGAATAATTCTCGATCCCGTTGCAGACGCCGGTCGCCTCCAGCATTTCCAGATCGAAATTGGTGCGCTGTTCCAGCCGCTGCGCTTCCAGCAGCTTGCCTTCGCCGACCAGCTGATCGAGCCGCTGGCGCAGTTCCTTCTTGATGCCCTGGATGGCCTGTTGCATCGTCGGTTTCGGCGTCACGTAGTGCGAATTGGCGTAGACCCGGATGCGGTCGAACGTGTCGGTCTTTTCCCCCGTCAAAGGATCGAATTCGGTGATCGCTTCCAGCTCTTCGCCGAAGAAGCTGAGTTTCCAGGCCCGGTCCTCAAGGTGGGCGGGCCAGATTTCCAACACGTCGCCGCGCACCCGGAACGATCCGCGCTGGAACGCTGCGTCATTGCGGCGGTATTGCTGGGCGACCAGATCGGCGATGATCTGGCGTTGGTCATATTCGTTGCCCGCGATCAGGTCCTGAGTCATCGCGCCGTAGGTTTCCACCGACCCGATACCGTAGATGCAGCTGACCGAGGCGACGATGATCACGTCGTCGCGTTCCAAGAGCGCCCGGGTGGCCGAGTGGCGCATCCGGTCGATCTGTTCGTTGATCTGGCTTTCCTTCTCGATATAGGTGTCCGAACGCGCGACATAGGCCTCGGGCTGGTAGTAGTCGTAGTAGGACACGAAATATTCCACCGCGTTGTCGGGGAAGAAGCCCTTGAATTCGCCGTAGAGCTGGGCCGCCAGCGTCTTGTTCGGGGCCAGGATGATGGCGGGCCGCTGCGTTTGCTCGATCACCTTGGCCATGGTGAAGGTCTTGCCGGTGCCGGTGGCGCCCAGCAGCACCTGATCGTGTTCGCCGTTCACGACGCCCTCGGACAGTTCGGCGATCGCGGTGGGCTGGTCGCCGGCCGGGTCGAAATCCGTCTTCATCACGAAGCGCTTGCCGCCTTCCAGCTTGTCGCGGTTTTTCACGTCCGGGGCGGGGGCGTGCATCATCGGTGCCGTTTTGTCGGAATGGGCATAGGGCATGGGACTCTCCGGTGGTTGCAGACCAATTTGATCGCTTTTTGTTCTCTTTCAACCCCATTTCGCCTGATCCGGCAGAATTGCCGGTTCCCAACCTGTCCGCGGGGAGGAGATGTCAAGGACGTATATATTGACGGCCTTGGGAAAGTTGCCGGGTGGCGGCGGCAATTGAAACAATGTTGCGCGGTATTGCCAAAAGGTGTCTTTGAGCTGTATCATTTGAAAATAAGAGGCATGCTTGGCTGCCGGCTGGACCGCGACATACCTACCCCTCACTCCCCGTGGTTCTTCTGGCAGCCAACGCTGTTTTCTTTGCTCCCTCTGAAGATGCAACCAGGCACGCGAGGTGCGGTTTTTCCCGGCCCTGCTTTGGTTCCCGCTCTTGCAAAAATGCGTCGTATTCAGGATAAGACGGCAAAGCAGAGGAGTCGCGGATGCGCGCACGTATTTACCAACCCGCCCGCAACGCCATGCAATCGGGCATGGCCAAGACCCGTCAATGGGTTCTGGATTACGAACCGGCCGAAGCGCGGGACATCGACCCGCTGATGGGCTGGACGTCCAGCGCAGATACCCAAACTCAGGTCAGGCTGAAATTCGACAGCAAGGATGCGGCGCTGGAATACGCCCGCGAACATGGGCTGGACGCGGTCGTGATCGAACCCCACAAGCGCAAACCGAATGTGCGCGCGGGCGGCTATGGCGAAAACTTCGCAACCAACCGCCGGGGTGTGTGGACCCACTGAGTAGCAAATCGCGATCAAGTTGGCGCGGAAACGTGCTCAAGGTCCGGCGGAACAACGTGATTTTCTACAAACAGGGCGCCCGATGGGCGCCTTTCCTCTATCTGGAGCAAGCGTGATGGCCGGACCGGATTTCCTCCTGAACGGTGATGAACCGGGGCGTACGACCGTGCTCCTGGCCCATGGCGCCGGTGCGCCGATGGATACCCCTTGGATGACGACGGTCGCCGAAGGTCTCGCTGCCCATGGCCTACGGGTCGCACGGTTCGAATTCGCCTACATGGCCGGTCGCCGCACGGGCGGACCCAAACAGCCGCAGCCGAAGGCCGAAAGGATCGTGCCCGAATACCTCGCGGCTATTGACGCGCTCACCTGCGACGGCCCGCTGATCATCGGGGGGAAGAGCATGGGGGGCAGGATCGCCAGTATGATCGCCGATGACCTCTGCAAGCAGGGGCGGATTGCAGGCCTCGTCTGCCTCGGCTTCCCCTTCCACGCGCCGAACAAGCCGGACACCATGCGCGGGCAGCATCTGGCCGAAATGTCCTGCCGCACCCTTATTTGTCAGGGCACCCGGGACCGGTTCGGCAAGCTCGAAGAGGTCGAAGGTTACGAACTGTCGCCTCAGGTGCAGCTATGTTGGCTGGAAGATGGCGATCACGATCTGAAGCCGCGCAAGAAGGTCACCGGCCTCGGCATCGAGGACCACCTCGCAACGACCTGTTTGGCAATCGCAGACTGGTGTGTTTCCGTACAGGCGGTGTAAACTGTCCGAGGGCGGCGGGAAGTTGAACTCCCCCAGTGATCGGCTTCGTCAAGGGCGGTTACTGAATTCAGGGCGACCGGCAAAAAATCTTCTTTGATCGTGCCTGACCTCGCTCTTCGGTTTCGATGCCATACATGTAAGCATGTGGCGACGACGCGCCATGGCGTGTTTTCGCAACTGTGTAATCGTCTGTCGCCAACTTGGCGCTTGATACATTTCGCGACAAAAAATCTTGGGAAATCCGAAGACGGCTGGACTATGAGGATGCGCATGACCGAACTACCCCATATCCTCGTGGTGGA
>NZ_JADMKU010000059.1 GCF_018219815.1 Thalassovita aquimarina | reverse complement strand
TAGGGTCAGGACTCATAGCCAATAGATGACGGTTGCAGCGAGCGCGATTGCGGAGAGGAAGACCTTCGGGCACCTGTCGTATCGGGTGGCAACCCGTCGCCAATCCTTGAGCCTGCCGAACATGATCTCGATCCGGTTGCGCCGTTTGTAGCGGCGCTTGTCGTATTTCACGGTCGTCTTGCGCTGTTTACGGCCCGGGATGCAGGCGCGTATCCCTTTGTCTTTCAACGCTTCTCTGAACCAGTCTGCGTCATAGCCCCGGTCCCCGAGCAGCCATTCGACCTTTGGCAGGCCGCCCAGCAATGCCCGTGCGCCGATGTAGTCGCTGACCTGTCCAGCGGTGACGAAGAGGTCAAGCGGGCGACCCTGGCTATCGCAGATGGCGTGCAGCTTGGTGTTCATGCCGCCTTTGGTCCGCCCGATCAGGCGTCCACGCCCCCCTTTTTCACGCCCATGCTGGTCGCTGTCCGGTGGGCCTTGAGGTAGGTCGCGTCGATCATCACGGTCTTCTCTTCGCCGTGCTCGGCGGCCAAGCCCGCCATCATACGGCCGAAGACACCCTTGTCGCTCCATCGCTTCCAGCGGTTGTAGAGCGTTTTGTGCGGACCGTATTCCGCAGGCGC
>NZ_JADMKU010000058.1 GCF_018219815.1 Thalassovita aquimarina | reverse complement strand
GGTTTCCTGGCGCTGGCTGCCCAGCCCTTCGATTTCCACTTCCATGACGTCGCCGGGGCGCAGGTAGCGCGGCGGTTTCATCCCCATGCCGACGCCTTCGGGCGTGCCGGTTGCGATGATGTCGCCGGGACGCAGTTCCATGAACTGGGTGAGGTTGGCAATGATCTGGCGCACCGTGAACACCATGTCCGAGGTGTTGGAATCCTGCATGACCTCGCCGTTCAGTTTCAGCCCCAGGTTCAGCGCCTGCGGGTCGGGAACCTCGTCGGCGGTGACCAGATACGGACCGGTGGGGCCGAAGGTGGGGGCGGATTTGCCCTTGATCCATTGGCCGCCGCGATCCATCTGGAAACTGCGTTCGGACATGTCGTTGATGGTGCAATATCCGGCGACGTAATCCAGCGCGTCCTCTTCGGAAACGTAAAGCGCGGATTTGCCGATCACCACGCCCAGCTCGACCTCCCAGTCGCTTTTCTCCGATCCGCGCGGGATGATGACCGGGTCGTTGGGACCCGACAGGGCGCTGGTCGCCTTGTTGAACAGGATCGGTTCCGACGGCAGGGCAAGACCGGCCTCGGCCGCGTGTTTGGCGTAGTTCAGCCCGATGCAGTAGAAATTCGGCACATCGGCCAGGCAGGCGCCGATGCGCTCGGG
>NZ_JADMKU010000057.1 GCF_018219815.1 Thalassovita aquimarina | reverse complement strand
CATGAAATCACCTTCGATTACCACGACGGCGACATCTACTGGTGTACCGCCGATGTGGGCTGGGTCACCGGGCACAGCTATATCGTCTATGGCCCGCTGGCCAATGGCGCCACCACGCTGATGTTCGAAGGCGTGCCGACTTGGCCCGATGCCGGCCGGTTCTGGGCGGTCTGCGAAAAGCACAAGGTGAACCAGTTCTACACCGCCCCCACCGCGATCCGCGCGCTGATGGGCCAGGGCGTGGAATGGGTGAACCGCTATGACCTGAGCGACCTGAAACTGCTGGGCACCGTGGGCGAACCGATCAACCCCGAAGCCTGGGCTTGGTACAACGACAATGTCGGCAAGGGACGCTGCCCGATCGTCGACACCTGGTGGCAGACCGAAACCGGCGGCCACATGATGACGCCGCTGCCGGGCGCGCATGACACCAAGCCGGGCGCCGCGATGAAGCCGTTCTTCGGCGTCAAGCCGGTGGTGCTGGATCCGCATACGGGGCAGGAAATCGACGGCAACGGGGTCGAGGGCGTGCTGTGCATCGCCGATTCATGGCCGGGCCAGATGCGCACCGTCTGGGGCGATCACGAACGGTTCGAAAAGACCTATTTCGCCGATTACAAGGGCTACTACTTCGCCGGCGACGGCTGCCGCCGCGACGCGGACGGCGATTACTGGATCACCGGCCGGGTCGACGACGTGATCAACGTGTCGGGCCACCGGATGGGCACGGCGGAAGTCGAAAGCGCGCTGGTCGCGCATCCCAAGGTGGCCGAGGCCGCCGTGGTCGGCTACCCGCACGAGGTCAAGGGCCAGGGCATCTATTGCTATGTCACGCTGATGAACGACGTGGAACCGACCGAGGATCTGCGCAAGGACCTGCGGACCTGGGTGCGGACCGAAATCGGCCCGATCGCCAGCCCCGACCTGATCCAGTGGGCCCCGGGCCTGCCGAAGACCCGGTCGGGCAAGATCATGCGCCGCATCCTGCGCAAGATCGCCGAAAACGACTATGGCAGCCTGGGCGACACCTCGACCCTGGCCGATCCGTCGGTGGTCGACGACCTGATCGAAAACCGCATGA
>NZ_JADMKU010000056.1 GCF_018219815.1 Thalassovita aquimarina | reverse complement strand
CCCTCCACCTCGTGCAGTTCGACCCTGATGTCGCGGCTGTAGCTGTCGCCCAGAAGTGTCCGCACCCGTGCCTTTACTGCACCGGCATTGGCATGGTTTTCGTGATCGACAGAGGGTTCCGCAGAAAGGTCGAAGCGAACCAGCGGCGAATTCGCGGCCCTGAGGATGGAGGCATGCAGATCCGATGGCGCTTCCTCGATGAGCCGAGCCACGTTGGCGGCGCGCCCGGCCGCTTCGAATCCCAATGCGGCGCGGATCGCCAGGCTGCGTTCATCGACGAACAGCCACAGGCTGATCGCCTGCGCAGCCGCCAGGGCCGCGAGGATGAGCAACACAAGCTGCCCACGAAGACTGTCGACAAGCCGTCGCATCATCCCGGGTCGCCGACATCGGCGGCCAGGCAATACCCACCGCCCCGCACCGTGGTGATAATACGTGGCTTCGAAGGGTCCTTCTCCACCTTGCGACGCAACCTGCTGATCTGATTGTCGATCGACCGGTCGAAGAGAGTGGCCGACCGGCCGGTGGTCAGATCAAGCAGCTGATCACGGCTCAGGACGAACCGCGCTCGTTCCAGAAGAACCGTCAGCAGCTTGAATTCCGCCGTCGTCAGGTCGGTCTCGTGCTCGTTTTCATCGACCAGAACGCGGCGATCGGTATCCAGCACCAAGTGCGCGAAGGACACCCGCCGGCCGGAAAACGTGCCGGCATGGGTTTCCGCCCGATCCGCCCGGCGCAGGATAGCCTTGATCCGCGCCAGCAGTTCGCGCGGATTGAACGGCTTGGACAGGTAATCGTCGGCCCCGATTTCCAGCCCCACGATGCGGTCGGTTTCCTCGCCAAGGGCTGTCAACATGAGGATCGGGATTCCCTTGCCCGGCAACAACCTGCGGCAGACCGAGAGCCCGTCTTCACCCGGCATCATCACGTCCAGCACGATGAGGTCGTAATGCCCGGTGGCAAGCTTGCCGTCCATCTCCACCGCATCCTTGGCCGAGGTGGCGCGCATGCCGTTCTTTTCGAGATAACGCGTCACCGCGTCCCGGATTTCGCGGTGGTCATCCACCACGAGGATATGGGGTAGTTCGGTCATGCGCATCCTCATAGTCCAGCCGTCTTCGGATTTCCCAAGATTTTT
>NZ_JADMKU010000055.1 GCF_018219815.1 Thalassovita aquimarina | reverse complement strand
ATGGCAAAGGAAAAGTTTGAGCGTAGTAAACCTCACGTCAACATCGGCACGATCGGCCACGTTGACCACGGCAAGACGACGCTGACCGCAGCGATCACCAAGTATTTCGGTGACTTCAAGGACTACGACCAGATCGACGGCGCGCCGGAAGAAAAAGCCCGCGGCATCACCATCTCGACCGCGCACGTGGAATACGAGACCGATGCCCGTCACTACGCGCACGTCGACTGCCCCGGCCACGCCGACTACGTGAAGAACATGATCACCGGTGCGGCGCAGATGGACGGCGGCATCCTGGTTGTGAACGCGGCTGACGGCCCGATGCCGCAGACCCGCGAACACATCCTGCTGGGCCGCCAGGTCGGCATCCCGGCGCTGGTGGTGTTCCTCAACAAGGTCGACCAGGTCGACGACGAGGAACTGCTCGAGCTGGTGGAAATGGAAGTTCGCGAACTGCTGAGCGAATACGACTACCCGGGCGACGAGATTCCGATCATCGCAGGTTCGGCCCTGGCCGCGCTGGAAGGCCGTGATCCGGAAATCGGCGAAAACAAGATCCGCGAACTGATGGCGGCCGTTGACGAATACATTCCGACCCCGGAACGTGCCGTCGACCAGCCGTTCCTGATGCCGATCGAAGACGTGTTCTCGATCTCGGGCCGCGGTACCGTTGTGACCGGCCGTGTCGAACGTGGCGTGATCAACGTTGGCGACGAAATCGAAATCGTCGGCATCAAGGACACCCAGAAAACCACCTGTACCGGTGTCGAAATGTTCCGCAAGCTGCTGGACCGCGGCGAAGCCGGCGACAACATCGGCGCCCTGCTGCGCGGCATCGACCGTGAAGCGGTCGAGCGTGGCCAGGTTCTGTGTAAGCCGGGTTCGGTTAACCCGCACACCAAGTTCGAAGCCGAGGTCTACATCCTGACCAAGGACGAAGGCGGCCGTCACACCCCGTTCTTCGCGAACTACCGTCCGCAGTTCTACTTCCGGACCACCGACGTGACCGGCACGGTTGAACTGCCCGAGGGCACCGAGATGGTGATGCCGGGCGACAACCTGAAGTTCACCGCCGAACTGATCGCCCCGATCGCGATGGAAGAAGGCCTGCGCTTCGCCATCCGTGAAGGCGGCCGCACCGTCGGTTCGGGCGTCGTGTCGAAAATCATCGCGTGATCCACTCGCTGATCTGAATACCGAAGGGCCGCCCAATGGGCGGCCCTTTT
>NZ_JADMKU010000054.1 GCF_018219815.1 Thalassovita aquimarina | reverse complement strand
TGACCTGCCACGGGATTTTTCCACCATTTGGAACTAGAGTCCGCCCCAACATGAGGACGGACAATGAAACGAACGAGATACAGTGAAGAGCAGATCATCGGCATCCTGACGGAGCATGAGGTGGGCGCGAAGTGCGCCGATCTGTGCCGCAAGCATGGGATGTCGGAGGGCACCTTCTATGCCTGGAAAGCCAAGTATGGCGGCATGACGGTTTCCGACGCCAAACGCCTCAAAGCGCTGGAAGACGAGAACGCCAAGCTGAAGAAGCTGCTGGCCGAGCAAATGCTCGACGCGGCGGCGATGAAGGAGCTCTTGTCAAAAAAGTGGTGAGGCCCGCGGTGAAGCGTGCCGCCGTCGCGCATCTGCGGGCCAAGATGGGCCTGTCGGAACGGCGGGCCTGCAAGATTGTCGGTGCGGATCGCAAGATGATCCGCTACCGGTCTGCCAGGCCGGCAGAGACGAAGCTGCGCCAGCGGTTGCGCGAGCTGGCCAATGAGCGGCGCCGGTTCGGATACCGGCGGCTGTTCGTGCTGCTGCGCCGGGAGGGCGAGCCATCAGGGATCAATCGTGTCTACCGGCTCTACCGCGAGGAAGGGCTGGCGGTGCGCAAACGCCGGGCCAGGCGCAAAGCCATTGGCAGCCGGGCACCGATCCTGGTCGAGGCGCAGCCCAATGCCCGCTGGTCTCTGGACTTCGTGCATGATCAGCTTGCCTGTGGCCGGCGCTTCCGGATCCTGAACGTGGTCGATGACGTGACGAGGGAATGCCTGGCGGCGATCCCGGACACATCGATTTCGGGGCGGCGTGTCGCGCGGGAACTGGCAGCCCTGATCGAACGGCGCGGAAAGCCCGGCATGATCGTCTCGGACAACGGCACCGAACTTACCAGTAACGCGATCTTAACCTTTGCCGCCGAGCAAGGCATCGAATGGCATTACATCGCGCCCGGCAAACCGATGCAGAACGGCTTCGTGGAAAGCTTCAACGGCCGCATGCGCGACGAACTCCTCAACGAGACCATGTTCCGCAACATGGCCCATGCCCGCGCCGTGATCCGGGTATGGGCGGCAGATTACAACGAGGAGCGACCCCATTCGGCGCTTGGCTATCAGACGCCCAAGGCGTTCGCCGAGCGCCTGTTCACCGCAACCGACAGCCACGCTGCGCGATCTGAAAGCTCCGCGCGGCTGTCGGTTGCTCCACCTGCGCCAATCGGCGTATCAATCCAAAGGGCTCCGGTTCCGACTGGTTGAAAGTTCAGTGGCAGGTCA
>NZ_JADMKU010000053.1 GCF_018219815.1 Thalassovita aquimarina | reverse complement strand
TTTGATGTCGTCGTGATCGGGGCTGGTCCCGGTGGGTATGTTGCCGCGATCCGGGCCGCGCAGCTGGGGCTGAAGGTCGCGGTGGTGGAACGCGAACACCTGGGCGGCATCTGCCTGAACTGGGGCTGCATTCCGACCAAGGCGCTGCTGCGGTCGTCGGAAGTGTTCCACCTGATGCACCGGGCCAAGGAATTCGGGCTGAGCGCCGAGGGCATCGGCTATGACCTCGACGCGGTAGTGAAGCGGTCGCGCGGCGTCGCGAAGCAGCTGTCGGCGGGCGTCAAGGGATTGCTGAAGAAGAACAAGGTCACCGTGTTCATGGGCGCGGCGACGCTGCCCGCCAAGGGCAAGGTCAGCGTCAAGACCGACGCGGGCACCGAGGAGCTCAGCGCGAAGAACATCATCCTGGCCACCGGCGCGCGGGCGCGCGAACTGCCCGGGCTGGAGGCCGATGGCGACCTGGTCTGGACCTACAAGCACGCGCTGCAGCCGCCCAGGATGCCGAAAAAGCTGCTGGTGATCGGGTCGGGCGCGATCGGCATCGAGTTCGCCAGCTTCTACAACACGCTGGGTGCCGACACGACCGTGGTCGAGGTGATGGACCGGGTGCTGCCGGTGGAGGACGAGGAGATCTCGAAATTCGCCAAGAAGCAATTCGTCAAGCAGGGCATGACGATCATGGAAAAATCCATGGTCAAGCAGCTCGACCGCGCCAAGGGCAAGGTCACCGCGCATATCGAAACCGGCGGCAAGGTCGAGAAGCACGAGTTCGACACGGTGATTTCCGCCGTCGGCATCGTCGGCAATGTCGAGGGGCTGGGCCTGGAAGGCCTGGGCGTGAAGATCGACCGCACCCATGTCATCACCGATGAATTCTGCCGCACCGGGGTCGACGGGCTCTATGCCATCGGCGACATCGCCGGCGCGCCCTGGCTGGCGCACAAGGCCAGCCACGAAGGCGTGATGGTGGCCGAACTGATCGCCGGCAAGCATGCCCACCCGGTGCAGCCCGAAAGCATCGCCGGCTGCACCTACTGCCAGCCACAGGTGGCCAGCGTCGGTTATACCGAGGCGAAGGCGAAGGAACTGGGCTACGACGTCAAGGTCGGCCGCTTCCCCTTCATCGGCAACGGCAAGGCGATCGCCCTGGGCGAGGCCGAGGGGATGGTGAAGACCGTGTTCGACGCCAAGACCGGCGAGCTTCTGGGCGCCCACATGGTCGGCGCCGAGGTGACCGAGCTGATCCAGGGCTACGTGGTGGGCCGGCAGCTGGAAACCACCGAGGAAGACCTGATGAACACCGTCTTCCCGCACCCGACGCTGAGCGAGATGATGCACGAAAGCGTGCTCGACGCCTTCGACCGGGTGATCCACATCTGAGCGGGACCACCCCGGCAAAAAGAAACGGCGCGGAAATCCCGCGCCGTTTTT
>NZ_JADMKU010000052.1 GCF_018219815.1 Thalassovita aquimarina | reverse complement strand
TCATAGATCTTGTGTACCAGCGGCGGCGCAACGCCATTCTGGCCAGCCGCATTCACCCCATGGCAAGTTGCACATTTGGCTTCGAAAGCCCGTTTGCCGATCTGCGCATCGGATGAAAATTCCGCCGGCAAGGCGACCTGAACGATAGCTGCGCCGTTTTGCACGCCCCGCTTATCGGTCGATGTCATGCTGCCCCCCTGCGGGCCTGGAGCCGGTCGGGATGCATTCCACACGTACCCTGCGCCGCCCAGGAAGATGATTGCGGCGATGGCAAAGGCTGTCTTGTTCATATGCTTCGTCTTTCCTGTCCCTTTTTGCGATCCCGTCCCCGTTCAAGGGGCTGCATTCATCAGAATGCTTAAGCACGGTTCCAGCGCTGGAAGGTCAATGGAGCGGGACCTGACAAGGCCGTGAATTTTGTATCGGTTTGTAACGGCAGCCAAGCAGTGCGATCCGACCGGGCGCGGAGCGACGAAGCCACCCAGCGCCAGTTGGTAAAGGTCAGCCGGGCCTGCCACCGCATCGAGACGGGCAGCAGGGTCCGGCGCACCGGAAGTCAGTCTTCCAATGCTTTCTTGCGCCGTGCGTATTCGTCTTCGTCGATCTCGCCCTTCGCAAGGCGCTGGCGCAGGATTTCCATCGCGTCGTTGCGCGAACCGTCCTTTTGCCCCTCGGACAACCAGCGCACGGCAAACACGATCCCCACGATGATGACGGCCCAGAAAAGCAACATCATCAGACCACCGAAAATGCCGTAACCGCCGCCCCACATCATGTGGCCATAGCGACCGTGCCAGTCACCATCGACATCCGCCAGGGCCGCCGTCGCGGTCAGCGCCGGGAGGCCGAAAACGATCAGGGAAATTATGCGTTTCATGTCATGTTCCTTTCAGTTGCGTTCGAGTCAGAGTCCATTGGAATGGTTAAGGTTGCGACAAGCCCGCCTTCGGGCCGGTTCGCCAGTGCGATGTCGCCGCCATGGCCTCGCAGGATCGTCCGGGCAGTTGCAAGGCCGAGCCCGTGCCCCCCGGTTTCAAGAGAACGGGACTTCTCGAGCCGGAAATACGGTTCGAACACCCGCTCCAGTTCTTCGTCAGGAATACCAGGCCCTTGGTCGATCACCTGAACGACAACGTTTTCGCCATCCTGACCAAAGGAAACTCGTGCTCCGCCGCCATATCGCTCCGCGTTCTCGATGACATTGCGCAATGCCCGGCGCATCGCGTTGGGACGCAGGCGCAGATAGACCGGTGCGCCGTCATCCAGTTCGAACCCGTCGAGCATGTCCTTGCGCAACTGCGCCAGAAACACCTTCAGGTCCACGGTTTCGGAGGTCTCGGATGTCGCCAGCCCCCGCGCGAAGGCCAGCGTCGCCTCGACCATGCCCTGCATTTCCTCGATCGAGGCGATCAGGCTTTCGCGGGTTTCATCCTCATCGACCATTTCGGCCCGCACACGCATTGCAGTCAGCGGCGAGCGCAGGTCGTGACCAAGCGCGGCCAAAACCCGGGTCCGGTCGGCCACGAAGCGCGTCAGCCGTTCCTGCATCCGGTTGAACGTTGCCGTCAGGTCGCGCACTTCCGACGGCCCGACAGCCGGCAGCGTCACCGCCTCTTCGCCACGGCCAAGCCCGTCGGCAGCCTGCGACAAGCGCCGCAACGGCCCGGTGAGCCGGGTCAGAAGAAACCAGAACATCGCAATCAGGATCATCGCTGCGGTCAAGCTGAAGGTCAGCGTTGACAGCCAGGGCCATTGCAGCGGCGGGCGTTCGAACCGCGTCCCCACGTTCAGCCATTGCCCGTTCGAAAGTGCGATCGACAGGTTCATTTCGACTGCCGCCAACTCACCGCGCATCATGGCCAGGTGCATTTCCGCCATTTCCGGGGAAAGATGCGGCAAAGGCAGGATTGC
>NZ_JADMKU010000051.1 GCF_018219815.1 Thalassovita aquimarina | reverse complement strand
GCCAATGTTTTCCGCCAATCTGGGATTCCTGTTCACCGACCGGCCGATGGTCGCGCGCATCCATGCCGCTGCCGAGGCCGGTTTCAACGCCGTGGAATGCCATTTCCCCTATGACACGCCAGCAGCCGAGGTGAAGGCGGCGCTGGCGGAAACCGGACTGCGGATGCTGGGGCTGAACACCGTGCCCGGCGATGTGCCGGCGGGCGATTTCGGCCTGGCCGCCCTGCCCGGCCGCGAGGCCGAGGCGCGCGCGGCGATCGACCAGGCCATCGCCTATGGCGCAGAAATCGGCGCCGCGAATGTCCATGTCATGGCAGGCAAGACCGATGGCGGCGCAGGGGCCGAGGCGACCTATCGCGCGAACCTCACCTATGCCTGCGACGCTGCGGCGGCGCGCGGCATGACCGTGCTGATCGAACCGATCAACCAGCGCGACGTGCCGGGATATCACCTGTCGCTGGTCGAACCGGGCGCGGCGTTGATCGAGGACCTGGGGCGCGGCAACCTGAAACTGATGTTCGATTGCTATCACACCCAGATCATGCAGGGCGACCTGACCGAACGGCTGCGCCGCCACATGCATCTGATCGGCCATATCCAGATCGCCGCCGTGCCCGACCGGGGCGAACCCGATGGCGGCGAGCTGCATTACCCCAACCTGATCGCCGCGATCCGCGACATGGGCTTTACCGGCCCGATCGGCGCCGAATACAAACCGCGCGGGGCCAGCACCGGGGACGGGCTTGGCTGGATGACCGCCTATAACGGGAAGACGACCAAATGACAGCAGACCTGAAATTCGCCGACAGCATCGCCCGGCTCGGCACCGAATCCGCCTTCGTCGTGCTGGCCCGCGCCCAGGCCCTGGCGGCGCAGGGGCGCGATATCATCAACCTCGGCATCGGCCAGCCCGATTTCCGCACCCCCGACCATATCGTCGAGGCCGGCATCCAGGCGCTGCGCGACGGCCAGCACGGATACACGCCCGCCAACGGCATCCCGGCGCTGCGCGAAGCGGTGGCCGCCGACCTGCACCGCCGCCACGGGGCGGAGGTCAATCCCGACAACGTCGTCGTGGTGCCCGGCGGCAAGCCCACGATGTTCTTCGCCGTGCTGATGTTCGGCCAGCCCGGGGTGGAAATCATGTATCCCAATCCCGGTTTCCCGATCTACGAAAGCGTCATCAAGTACTCCGGCGCCACCCCGGTGCCGATCGCGCTGGAGGAAAAGAACGGTTTCGCCTTTTCCGCCGAGGCGGTGCTGTCCCAGATCACCGAGCGGACCCGGCTGATCATCATCAACAGCCCCGCCAACCCCACCGGCGGGGTGACCCCGAAGGTGGAAATCGACAAGCTGGTCAAGGGCTTGCTGGATCATCCTCATGTCGCGCTGATGTCGGACGAGATCTATTCCCAGATGCTCTATGGCGGGCGCGAACACGTGTCGCTGCTCAATTACCCCGAAATCCGCGACCGGCTGATCATGCTGGACGGCTGGTCGAAGACCTATGCGATGACCGGCTGGCGGCTGGGTTACGCGGTCTGGCCCGAAAGCATGGTCGACCCGGTGACGCGGCTGTGCATCAACGATCATTCCTGCGTCAACGCCGCCACCCAATACGCGGGCATCGCCGCGCTGAACGGGCCGCAGGATGCCGTGCATGACATGGTCGCCCAGTTCAACGAACGCCGCCAGGTGATCGTGCGCGAACTCAACAGCCTGCCCGGCGTGCGCTGCGCCGATGCGGCCGGCGCCTTCTATGCCTTCCCCAATATCGGAGGCACCGGCATGACCTCGAAACAGGCGCAGGACCGGTTCCTCGACGAGGCGGGCGTCGCCACCGTCGCCGGCACCTCCTTCGGGGCCTGGGGCGAAGGCTACCTGCGCTTTTCCTACGCCAACAGCACCGACAACATCCTCGAAGCTATCCGCCGCATCCGCGAAATCCTCTGACA
>NZ_JADMKU010000050.1 GCF_018219815.1 Thalassovita aquimarina | reverse complement strand
TGCCCGAAGGTCTTCCTCTCCGCAATCGCGCTCGCTGCAACCGTCATCTATTGGCTATGAGTCCTGACCCTAGTAAAATCCGCAATGCTCACGCCATATCGCTGTTCAAACTGTTCGGCGCATTTTCCCTGACCGTAGACGAAGACATGCCGGTAGATATTGGACAGGTTGTCGGAGCCTACCTGCCATGGGAACTGCCGGTTGGCGATCCGCGCGAGCTCCAGCCAAATGTCTTTTTTAAATCCTCCGAGTTTAAGTTCCTTGTTCTCGAGTTTTCGCAGCCGCCCGGCGCAGGCGAGAGCATTTCCATAGTGGTTGTTATACAACCACTTGACCTGAGGCCCCCTCTTCTTTTGCGTAGTGAGGACCTCGTTGGCGAGCGTTTCGATCTCCCATTTGTAGATGGCGGCTGGATTCGGGACCTCCGCGCCTATTGCCTCCGGTGGGACCGTGTTTCTGTCAAGAAAGCGCAACCCATGTTCGGCATTTTGAGTCTGAAGAATGTTCGTCGCCCAGAGAAGTTGGAGAAAATCCTCATCCTTCGCACAACTCAGGAGCTTGAGAAGCGCCTTCTTGTGATGCCTGTGCATGAAAGTCTACTTTCGATGGTTTCACTAACCGCAAATACAATCCAAATTGCGCTCTGCGGCAACCGAAAACCCGGAAACCCAGAAACTCAGTAGTAGCCAGTGCGCTAGTTAGAAAGGGATCGGAGATGTCGAGGTAGTCGTGAACATGTGAGCTACTCCCCAAACCTTGGACAGTTTCCAGCGTAATTTAAGCTACTTTTTGCTCCTGCTGATCGGGTTGAATTTCTTCTTTTCTCAGCCAATAGACCACGGCTGGCGGTCTGCCGCCAAGGGCGGAATGAGGGCGCTTGCGGTTGTAGAAATCGATCCATTTCCCGACGCCCGCCTTTGCCTCCGATCCGGTCTCCCAGGCGTGCAGGTAGACGCACTCGTATTTCAGGCTCCGCCAGAGCCGTTCGACGAAGATATTGTCGAGGAACCGGCCTTTGCCATCCATGGAGATGCGCACGCCTGAGCGCCGTAACTTGTCGGTCCAGACAAACGAAGTGAATTGGCTGCCTTGGTCGGTGTTCATGATTTCTGGCGGGCCGAACTTATGGATGGCCTCGTTCAGCGCCTCGACGCAGAACGAGGCTTCCAGCGTGTTCGAGATGCGCCAGGCCAAAACCTTGCGCGTGTGCCAATCCATGATCGCCACCAGATACAAGAACCCGCGCCGCATCGGCAGATAGGTGATGTCTGCGGCCCAGACCTGGCCGGGCCGATCCACGCGCAGTCCCCTGAGCAGGTAGGGATAGGTTTTATACCCCTTTGCCGCCTTGCTGGTGCTGGGCTTCTGGTTCCCTCTCGTGACATTGCTGCGCAATGCACTGCCGGTCGACGGGTCGGCATCAGGCTCATCAACTGCATCAGCCGGCGGATGCGCTTTTCGTTGATCAGGTGTCCCTCGTTGCGCAAGTGCCATGTCATCTGCCGCACCCCGAAGAACGGTGTCTCAAGGAATTGTTCATCAATTTGGCGCATGAGCGCGAGGTTCAGCGCCGTCTCGCCCTTCGGCCGGTAGTAGAACGATGACCGCGAGATCGACAGCAGTCGGCACTGCTTGCCCCTTTCGGCAGATTGCTTCGCAATCGCCTGCCGGGCAGTGGATGGGCAGATCCGGATTGGCTGGCTCGATCATCTCCCGCCTCACTTTCCGGCCCACAGCTTGAGCTTTCTGGACAAAAAATCGTTGGCCACAGCCAGCTCCCCGATCTTGGCGTGCAGCTCCTTGACCTGCTCCTCGTCAATCTCGGGGGCTTTCTTGCCACCACGTTCGAACACGCCGGATGCGCCTTCCAGCAGCGCCCGCTTCCAGGCGTGGATCATCGTCGGATGAATCCCGAACCGGCTCGCCAGCTCGGCCACTGTCTGCTCACCCT
Organism: Thalassovita aquimarina; assembly: GCF_018219815.1. GTDB lineage: Bacteria > Pseudomonadota > Alphaproteobacteria > Rhodobacterales > Rhodobacteraceae > Thalassobius > Thalassobius aquimarinus. The sequence goes on along the minus strand of NZ_JADMKU010000050.1, from coordinate 218 downwards.
TCAGCGCTTCAAGCGCCACCTTCGCCTTGAACTCAGGCGAATGCTGCTTCCGTTTCGACATCTCTGATCTCCTTCTAGTCGAAGATCAGCAGACAGCAAATCGTAGCTTACGTCAGCGTCCGATTTTCGGGGGGTAGCTCATAGGCTGGCACACCCCGCATGATGAACAGGTCGCTCAAGGCATCGATCACGTCGCCCGAGTTCAGCTTGCGCTTCAC